>JAQBHI010000050.1:0-28030 GCA_032127875.1 Acidobacteriota bacterium | reverse complement strand
GTCGTCGACGATCCGGCCGAGCCGCTCGGCTTCGTCGACGAGTCGGTCCACGAGGGACGCGACCTCGGGATCGGCCACCTGGGCATGGATGGTCTCGGCGAGGATCCCGAGCGCCCCGATCGGCGTCTTGAGCTCGTGGCTCACGTTCGCGACGAAGTCGCTCTTGAGACGCGACAGATGCAGCTCACGCCGCACGTTGCTGTAGACGAGGAACAGTCCCGCGCCGAGAATCACGTCGATGAAGCCGATCAGCGCCATCTTGCCCAGCGCCCACCGCCGCACGTCCTCCTCGATCGAGTGGTCCTTGTAGCGCATCTCGAGCTTCAAGCCGCGGAACGAGGGCGCCGCCATCAGCCGCTTGACCTCGAAGCGATCGTTGGGGGTCGGCGCATTCTCATAGATCACGGCGTGGCCTCCGGAGTGAGCGCTCTCGCTGACGCGGATCACCCAGGCACGGTTCGGGTTGTCGAAGTCTCGCTCGAAGAAGTGGCGAATCAGGTTGCGATGCGCGAACTCGCAGGCATAGCGAAAGCGCAGCACGCCGATGCGCTCGCCGCCGGGAGCCGTGAGCGGCAGTGAATCGTCGCCCTCGACACCCGAGGAGGGCAGCTCGGAGGCGGTGAGCGCGTCGCGCAGGATGTCCACGTCGCGCTGGCGGGTCTCGATCAGCGCCGCAAGACCCGCGATGGGCGATGAGGCCTGGAGGCGCAGGCTCACGAACACCTTGCCGAGGCCGGCCTGTTCGAGCGCCCGCTGGATCTCCGCATCGTGACCCACCAGCAGCCGCTCCGTCCCGACGATCCGCGCGGCGTCGAGGGCCTTGCCCTGGGCCGCCATCTCGAGATCCTTCTCCACCCACTTCAGGACCTTCTCGGCCTGATTCAGCATGCCGATGCGCAGGCTCTCGGCGTGCTTCGGGACGGAGTTGAAGGTCAGAACCGAGAGCGCGATCGAGGGCAAGAGCACGGCGCCGACGAAGATGGAGATGAGTTTGCCGCGTGAATCGGGTGTGGCCGAAACCAGTTCCGACGCGCTTTTCATCTGGCGGAAATCTACCACCGCGGGCCGCCGGAGTTGTCAGGTCCTGCAACGCGCATGTCAAACGTTGTTACGGGCGATAGCGAAACAGCACGCAGTCGGAAACGACGTAGGCGGCGAGGCCGAACTGCGCGGCGCATGACAGCCAGGCCATCGACCCCAGCAGCCTCCCGCGCGCACGCAGTTCCAGGAACCCGGAAGCCGCCAGCGCCGCGACCGGCAGGCCCAGCGCGTAAAGGTAGCGCACCTCGAGCGGTGAGACGACGGCCGGCACGGCCATCAGCGCCACAGCCGCCAGATAGGCCGTCAAATCGCGCTCGACGCCACCCTCTCGCCAGCGACCCCTTCGCCGCCAGACCAGCAACCCGACCAGCGCGAATACGATCGCCGGCCATCCAAACTGCGCCGGAACGCCGTCGAGCTGGTAGCCCAGCGCGTCCCAGGGCCCCCGCGAGCCGGCACGGCCCTGGCCCCCGCCCTCGAACAGCCGCGGAATCTGGGAGAGCACGAGGCCGGCAAAGCGCGAGAAATAGGCCAGCACCAGGCCGCCGCCCAGGGCGAGCCCCCTGAGCCGCGCCTTATCGGCGCGCAGCTTCGCGCCGCCAGCCAGCACGAGCGCCGCCGCGAGAACCGTCAGCACGATCAGGCTGGACAAGTGGCTGATACCGGCGACGGCGAAGAGCAGCCCGCCCACGACGAACCCGCCGGGGGCTCCGCCGCTCCACCAGCAGAAGAACAGCAGCGTGACGGCCTGGCCGAAGGCGTTCGACAAATTGCCGTAGGAGTAGATCGTGAAGCCGCCGGGCAGCAGCTGCAGCGCCACTACCGTGGCCGTTGCGTGGCGAACGTCGCGGCGCGCCAGCAGGCCGAATGCGGCGGCGGCCGCGACGACTCCGGCCAGGCCTGCGCCGGCGCTCACGAGGCTCACCCGATCGAGGCCCAGCCACGCGAGCGGCACGAGCAGCGCGTAGAAGGAGACCCCGTAGGGGATCCGAAACGGCAGGGCGTGCTGTGTGACGCTGGTCGGAAACAGCTCGCCGCCGGCCGCGTCGCGCAACCGGTTCGCATGGAACACCACGTCGCTCGAAACCATCACCGGCGACGTAGCCGCGACACCGTGCACCACGAGCGCCAGCAGCAATGCCCCGAAGGCGCCGGTGCCCGAGCCCGGCAAGACCCGCTCGAAGCCACGGGCGGCGAAGCACGCGGCCAGCGCCGCCAGCACCAGCAGCCACGCAAGCGCGACCGCGTACGGCGAGTACAGCAAGCCATCGGTCGAAAGCGCGAGCGCCTGAGCAACCGAGACGCCGCCCGCCACGAGCGACGCGACAGCCGGCGCAAGACCCGCGCTCAGCGCCGCGCCCGCAATCGCCGCCGCCGGGATCACGAAGGCCGCCAGCGTGCGCGCCGGGGGGAACGATGGGGGGACTATCAGCACCCGCACACGATCGACGAGGGCGCCGCGTCGCGCGCCGCCGTCTCCTGGAAAACCCGGCGTGATGATCTCGACCACGACACGCCCGTGGTCCGGGCCCTCGGGCAGAGCGTAGCGGCCGACGAAGCGACCCTCCGGGATCACGCCGACCGCAATCCCGTTCGCGCGGATCGAGAGCGGCGTGCGCTGGCCCCGCACCCGCACTTCGAGCGACGCGGGCCCGGCCGGGAGGCGTTCGAAGCGGAACACGCCGCGCTGCGTGGTCCAGCGCTGCGGCCCGCGGCCGGGCACGATCTCGCGATCGTACAGGCCCGTCGCAAAGGCCCCTTCCGTTCCGTGGGACGGCTGTGCATTCGGGCTGACGGCCACGAGTTGGAGGAAGAGGACCACCGCGAGCGCCAAGAGGACGGCGGCCCCCATGGCGCCCGCCCGCGGGCGGAGGCGAGGCATGGGCGCGCCTGAAGTCTAAGCTAAGATGGCGAAACTGCATGGAGCGGGCGTGAAGAAGCGGGAGGCCGAGGGCGAAACCACCCTGGCCACCAACCGGAAGGCGTTCTTCAACTACGAGATCCTCGAGCGGGCCGAGGCCGGCGTGAGCCTCGTCGGCACCGAGGTGAAGTCGATCCGGGACGGCAGCCTCAACTTCCGCGACTCTTACGTCGAGTTCAAGGGAGGCGAGTTGTTCTGGGTGGGCGGCTTCGTGGGCCCCTACAAGCACGGCAACCTGCAGAATCATCCCGAGAACCGCGTGCGCAAGCTGTTGCTGCACAAGCGCGAGATCCTCAAGCTCGGGGGCAAGGCTGCCGAGCGCGGGCTGACCCTCGTGCCGCTGCGCGCCTATTTCAAGAACGGCCGCGTCAAATTGGAGATCGGCCTCGCGCGCGGCAAGAAATCCCACGACAAGCGCGAAACCATCAAGCGGCGCGACATCGACCGCGACACCCAGCAGGCCGTCCGCGAGCGACGCTAGGAGCGCCCCCCTGGCGACTCAGCGCCGCGAGGGGTCGTTCCGGGCGTCCGTCGTCCCCGCTCCCGTAGCCGGCCCGGGCGGGGCGTCGGTCACCGTAAACAATTTGCCGTCGCGCAGATACATGCGGCGTTGCTCCTCGCCGCTCAGGGGTCGGGCGCCGCGCCGCCCGAAGACGCCGATCTGGTTTCCGCGCTCGTCCACTGCCCTGTCGCGATCCACGCCGCGCGACAACGCCACCGCGGGACCGTGTGTCTTGTAGGTGGCTACCAGTCGTGGCGTCGGCCGCGGACTGAACCCGTAGGCGCCGGGCGTATCGTTGGCCGAGATCACGTCGATCACGCGCAGCCCGTTCTTGCCGTCGGCCACGTACGCGAAGATGCTCCCATTGGTGGCGCCGATCTTGACGTCGTGGGCGTCGTCGAGCAGGCCCCCCGCGCTGAAGGTCTGGTCCAGGCGCGGCCGCTCCGGGAGCTTGATGTCGACGATGGCTAGGCCTTGTGGGCCGGCCGCCACGTAGGCGTAGGTGCGGGCTAGGTACAGACCATGAGCGCGCGGGAGGGCGACACGCGCCCCCTCCACGACGCGCGGCTGCTCGGGCGTCGTCACGTCCACGACCTTCAGGCCCTCGACGTCGAGCACGAAGGCGTAGCGGAACTGAACGGCCACGGCATGGGGATCGTGGAGGGGCGCGCCCAACTGGCCGACCAGGCGCGGGCGCACCGGGTCCTCCAGGTCGAGGACCAGCAGGCCGCGCGGCGTCGTCACGAAGGCCGTGGTGCCGGCGATGGCGGCCGATGTGGCGCCGTTCAGCGCCCCTTCCGGATTGAAGGTGGCCGCGCGACGCACGAAGTTGTTGCGCGGCTCGCCGTCGAGCAGGGTGTGCAGCGGTCCGACCACGACCAGCCCCTCCTCACGGTCGGTGACGAACGCGTAGTCGTACAGCGGGTGGACCTTCTGCTCCTGGTTCTCCGGCAGCACCTGGCGCTGCGCGTCGATGGTGGTGGTCGCGGGCAGGGCCACGGAGGTGGCATCCTTCGTCTTCACGTACAGGCGCTGGCCGAGCGGGGAAACGGGCGCACTCACGATGCGCTCGGAGAAGCCCTTCTGGTCGACCTGGGCGACGTCGTAGATGCGCAGGCCGTCGCCCCCGGCGGCGAACAGGTATTCGCCGCGGAGCTGAAGCGAGCGCACGTCGCCGCCGTGGTGGTAAGCCTCCTTGAGGCGCCCGCCGGCGGCGCGGTGGGCCTTCCACTCGGACGGATAGGCGAGTTCATGCAATCTGCTGCCGATGATCGCCTGCGGCTCCTCGCGCTCACTCACCGCGACCGCCTCGAAGCCGTGCCGCTCCTCGCCCACGTAGGCGTAGCGGCCGATGAAATTCATCATGCCCGTGCCCTGCATCAGCAGAGAGGCCATCCAGGCGTTGTTGTCGCCGCTGCGCGCCACGTGGCATTCCGTGCAGCCGCGGGTCTCCTTCGCTCGGACCGTGTGCGGCACGTATGTCGAGAAAGCGGTGCCGGCGAAGCCGCCCGCGGAGGTGGTCTGCTGCTGCGAGTAGATCCACTCGCGGTTCTGGTTCTGTGACGAGACGACCACCGCGCAGGCGGAGCGCGCAGGCGAGACGCGGTTGCCGCTGACGGTGCCGTCCCTGGCCAGGAAGTAGATGTCGTCGCGTAGCGTCTGGAAGTTGTAGGAGATCCAGTTGCGGCTCACGCCGCCCTCGTTGTGAAGGTTGGGTTGCTTCTGGTTGGCCTTCTGCGAGAGATGGCAGCCGAAGCAGCTCGTGGTCCAGGCCGAGTGGCAGGCAAAGCAGCTCATCTTCGCGTTGGAGTGGGCGAGCTGCTGCGCGTCCGCGCTGGCATCACCCCAGGTGGAGCCGTCGAGCTGCATGGTCTTGGCCAGGCGTGCCGCCTCGCTGTAACGCGGGTTACCCGGCGTGACGGCGTCGACCACCTGCGGCACCTCCCACTGCACGGCCTCGTCGACCATGCTGCGCTGGGTGACCTTGCCGCGGCGGCTAGTGAAGCGAGGCGCGCCCCAGGGCGTGCTGAGCGCGGTCAGGTCGGCGCCCGCGGAGGCGGGACCCGAGGTGATCAAGGTGGCGGGCCCGGAGATCGTGCCGTGGCAGTCGATGCAGTCGATCTCCACCGCAGCGCGGGGCTCACCGTAGAGCTTGCCGTTGCCGTGGACGTCCTGCTTGAAGTGGCAGTCGACACAGTGCATGCCCTTCTGCAGGTGGATGTCCTGGAGGTGGACCGCCTTCTTGAACTTCTCGGGATCCGCGTCCTCGACGGTCTTGCCGGATTCGTCGAGCAACCGGCCCTCGCGGTCCCGCTTGTAGACGGCGCGATACACCCAGCCGTGGCCGTGGAAGTCGGCGAACTGCGTTTTGTCGAGCTTGCCGTTCAGTCCGGAAAGCTCGCTCAGGAATTCGCGATCAGACCACAGGCCGCGCACCGCCGCACCCTCGGGGTTGGCGCGCTCGATGGCGACGCGCTCGGCGGCGGAGAGCTGCTTCGGCTGCTTCGGGTACATGTACTCGGCGTCGGCCTCGTTGTCCCACCAGGTGTAGCCCATGTAGGTGGCCACCATGCTCGTGCCCGGGTGCATATGACAGGTCATGCACTGGCTGGAGGGGATCGAACGCGTGAAGGCGTGCTTGAGCGGATGGCCCGGCTCGTCGCGCGGGATGGTCTGGTCCGCGGACTGCGTGAGGCCGCGGTTGCCGAAGGCCGCGTAGGGGCCACTGTGGGCGGGCGAGCGATCGTTCGCGTACACCACGTGGCAGGCCGTGCAGCCGCTGGAGCGGAAGTCGCCGGGGTGGTCGTTCGTCCCGAGCATCGAGAGCAGCGGATCGAGCAGCCGCGTCTTCTGCGCGCCCAGGATCACCGGGTCGGTACGGTTGAGGGTGCCGAAACCGCGCGGTGAGAGGCCCTTGTCCGGCTTGCCCGGCTCTTCGAACGGATCGGGCAGCGCGACCTCGAGGCGGCGGCGGCCTCCGCGTTCGAAGACCCGGAAGGGGTTGCCAGGCATGCCCAACTCCCAGCGCACCAGCGGAACGAGAGCCTCGAGCACGCCTTTCTTCAGTGTCTCGAACGGGGTCGGCGGGGGCAGCGTCTTGACGATGCGCGGCTGCCCGTCCGGCCCGTAGCTCTCGCCGATGATCGGGTCTTTGCCGGGCAACACGCCGTTGTTGTAGAGGGCGGCTCCGTAGAGCATGGCTCCGTGGGTCATCAGGCTCTTGGAAACGGCGCCCACTTCCTTGGCGTGACACGCGCCACACGCCTGCGGCGCCGCGCGCAGGTCGCCGGGGTTGATGAAGCGCACGAAGGCGACGTCCTCCGCGAGGAGTGCGGTGTAGGCGCGCTCGGGATTCGCCGAGCTGCGCCAGAGCTCGCGGTTTTCGGGGAGAACGTGGGCCTTTTCCTGCGCCAACCGGTACTCCGCCGAGCCCGCGGTCCCAGCCACCCGCACCCGCGAGTCGCCGCCGTGGCAATCTGTGCAACCCAGGCGGACGGAGCTCGACGCGTGCATCGTTTTCTGATCCGTACTGACGTGGCAGCTCATGCAGCCGGTGCTCTTGGCGTCCGCCTGCTCCTGGGTCTGCGAGGACAACCCGGCCGGTGACTGTGCCAGGCCGGGACGGACCGCGACGACCGTGATGGCCGCGAGGAGGGCGGCCGCGAAGAGTGCCGCCCTGCGTCGCGTCGATCTTTCGGCCATCCCTCAGGTCCCTCCCCGTCAGTACGTCAGCTTGACCACGGCAAACGCGTTGAAGAGCTTCTTGTTGCTCGCTCCACACGGGCCCGCAGCGCACGTCGACGTGAACAGATCCTCGAAGGCGGGTCCCGGCAGCAGCCCCGTGACGCCCGCCGTGATCAACACGTTTTCGTTCAACAGCGGGCGATAGACGAAGCCCGCACCCAGGTCCACCCCGATACTCTTGCGGATGCCAGGCTGGAACAACAGCAGGTCCAGGGCGCCCGTCCTGTGAAAGCGCAGATAGTTGGCGCTCAGGATCCCGCGCAGCTTCGGGGTCAGGTCGGCATCCAGGCCGACTCCCGCCAGGATCAGGCCCGGGTTCACGAAGTTGGCCTGTCCCTCGAACTTGTTCGAGCGCAGGTCGGGGAGCAGGCTGCCCGGCGCCTTCAGCAGCACGGCCGTCTGGGTGAGCGCGATCCCCGAGCGCGACCAGAAGCTGAAGAGCCCGCCTGCGAAGTTGCTGTTGTCGTAGATCGACGTGAACCCGCGCGCAGTCCCGTCCAGAGCGTCGTCGTCGCCGGTCGCGAAGAAGCCCGTCGCCTTGAAGCGCGTCCAGTCCTTGTCGATCGACGCCTCCAGTGCCACCATGCCTGCCCGGATCGCTTGTCGCCCGCCCAGGCCATGGTCCTCGTCAGTGCCGAAGGCAAAGTACGTGGAGTGCGAGACGTTGATGCGGCCCAGGTGGCCGTCGCCGGCCAGGCCGACGTAGTTGGCGGTCACGTCGTGCAGCCGCGGCGTGCCGATGCGCGCCGGTCGCACCAGGAAGTCGTTCTTGTCGTAATGGAACTCCTTCGAGGCGCGATCCTCGCTGCGGTGGTAGCTCAGCGACAGCGTGTAACCCTTCGTGAAGCTGTCCTGGTGGAAGACGTTGGCGATGTAGACGCGCTGGTCGCGCTTCTCGAAGCTGTTGAGCTCGCTGTTGGTGTCCTTCTCCAGCAGGTCGAAGCCCGCGAGGTTGTAGCTCCAGCGGTTGTTTGCGGCGTTGCCGAACAGCCGTGCGCCCAGGTTCACGTCGCTGAAAATGAAGCCGCGGAAATCGGAGACGAAGGGCTGGATGCCGGCGCGCACGGAGACGGCGTCGTAGTACGGCGACAGATCGGCGAGCTTGAGCTCGGCGAACGCCTCCTCCAGGGCCACGTCCTGGCGCCGGCGCGTGCGCCCCTCGCGTGGGTCGATGTGCACGACGTTAAGCTCGCCCGCGCGCAGGTAGTTGAGGTTGAAGACGCCGGTGGCCTTGAGCGCGAAGCTCTTGGGCCGGAAGGCCGTCTGGCCCTTGAACAGCTCGGCGGAGACGCTGGCGCGAGGCGACGTGAAAAACTGCCCGCCACTGCCGAAGAACTCCGAACTGCCGGTGCGCTCGGCGCTCACACCGCTGCCGACGGGAAGCCGGCGCGCCTCGAAGGGCGACTCCAGCGTGCCGGTCAGGACCAGGAACAGCGTGTCTCCCGCGACCGGCTTGTCGCCCTTCAGGACGTTCTGGTTGTAGGGATCGAGCAGCCGGCCGCGCGGCCAGCGCGGGTCGTTGGGAAAGGGCAGGGCCCAGCGGGAGCGCACGGGCACGAATTCGTCTTCGGAGGGAAGGGGCGGTCCGGCCGGCGCCGCGGGCGGGGCCTCCGGTACGGGAGGAAGCTCGGATGCAGGCGGAGCCTCGGGGGTCGGCTCGGGCACCGGAGCCGGTGGAGCGACGCGCGTTGGCGGGGGTGCGTCGAGCGACGGGATCGCTGCGATCGGCGGCGAGACGACCTGGTCTTCGGTTACGGAAAACCCGTCGCCGCCTGGCGTCTGGAACAGCACAAGGCCGCCCCGCCGGGCCAGCCTCAGGACCTGGAGGCGTCGGCCGTCCTTGAGGACGAGCGTCTGCTCCCGGACCTCGCCGGCCGCTGGCGGCGTCGCTCCCACGATCGCGATGGACTGGAGCGGCGGTGAGACCACCTGGTCCTCGCGTACGGAGAAGGCCTCGCCGCGCGTGGTCTCGAACAGGACCAGACCATCGCGGCGGCCCAGTCGCCGCACGGCGATGTGGCGCCCGTCCTTGAGTACGAGGGTCTGCTCGGTGGCAGCCGGCTCCGAAGGCGGTGCGTCCGCTTGCGGGATGGTGTCGAGGGGCGGGGAGACCACCTGCCCCTCGGGAACGGCAAAGCGCTCTCCGCGCGTTGTTTCAAACAGAACCTGCCCCTCGCGGCGCGCCAGCCGCCGCACGGCGATGCGACGGCCATCCTTGAGGACGAGCACGTCATCGGCGTGAGCGGCCAGCGCCAAGGCCAGCAGTACTGCGACGGCTGAAGCGAGCTTGAGAATGCTAGGAAGCACTACAGCTCCGGATGCCGCGGCAGCTTCACATATGGCAGGCGTACGCCGCGCACCACGAGCTGATCGGATCGCCGCTCGGGCGGAGCCTCGAACCCGACCGAGCCCGCCGAGGCAACGAGGTCGTCCTGGTCGACGCCGTCGCCACTCACGCCGAGGGCGCCGACCAAACGTCCGCCCTTGTACAGCGGGAGGCCGCCCGGGAAGATCGTGATCCCGTTGCGCAGCCGCGGCTCGCCCTCGACGCAGTTGCTCGTCAGCAGGCCAGCCCTGACCAGGTCGAGCTGCAGCCCGGTGTTGAACACGCTCCAGGCGCCGAGCGGCTGCGAGAACGTCCCCTCGGCCGTCTCCAGGATGCCGGGCGGGAAGAGTGGCTGGGACAAAAAACCGATCGCGCGCGAGCTGTAGGCCACACTGCCGTCGAGGGGCAACCCGTCGCGCAGGTAGTGGCCGAGGCCGAGGCGCCCAAGCGACGCGCCCGCGTCGGGGCTGCTGAAGAACAGCGCCGTGCGTCCCTTCTGCACGGAGACGTCGACCCCGAAGCGCGGCGCGTCGGGGCTCTGGAAGAACCCGAGCACGCTGCCGTCCAGGTCCACGACTGCCATGGAGACGCGCGCGGAGCTGCCCAGCGGCTGGCGGATGGCGGCGCGCGTGCGCAGCGTCTGCTGCGCGGCCTGCGTCAGGATCTGCTCGACCTCGCCCCGAGTCAGCACCTGACCGGCGCGCGTGGGATAGCGCGGGTCGGCCTGTCCGGCCACGCCGCCCAAGCTCACGTCGAAGCGCTTCGAGGGTCCGCCCGCGCGCGGGCCGGAGACGATCAGGCCGGGACGGGCGCCCACGGCCTCGGCGCCAGCGACGTCGGCATAGGCGAGCCGGATTCCATCGGCGAGGATGCGGTCGGCCCGGATCAGTTCGGGGGGGGCGAAGCCGCGCTGGCCGGAAAGCGCCGCCTGCTCCTCAGGCGCCACGTCGACGAGGTCGGGGCGGCGGTCCAGGGCGTATTCGCCGTCGCCTTCCACCCCGATGCCGCCCACCAGTCGCCCGTTCTTGTAGAGCGGGAACCCGCCGGGGTCTGCGGCCAGGCCGAGCGGCGAGACCGGGTTGACGTCGCTACAGAGCAGGCTGGAGAACTGCACGCCGAAGAGCGGTCCTCCGGGCGTGAAATCGATGCCGGGCGGGAAGTGTTCCTGGACGATGAAGCTCGCGGTGCGCGTGGAGAAGGCATTGCCGCCGCTCGAGAGCAGTGTCCCGCTGGCCGCCTTGGCGAAGGCGGCGACGCCGGTGTCGACGCTGGACAGGCCGAGCCCGTTCGCGCCCTCGACAGGCTGGAAGCGCGTCATGGACGGGGCCCCGTCCATGCGCAGCAGCCCGAGCAAGCGTCCCTCCGCGTCGACAACGGCGATCTGCGCGTCGAGCCCGACGCTGGCCGCGCCGGCTGCCGCCTGCGAGAGAATGCGCGAGACCTCGTCTGCCGTGAGGATTTCGTCGGCGGCGGGCGCGAGGCGCGCAGCGCCGGCGAGCAGGGCCGCCAACCCGACGACCCGGATCGCGCGGCGCGGACGCGCAACGCGACGACTGTTTCGGGAGATCGCAACCTCCGATTGTCTGGTGTCGCGACGCACTCTAGCTGCTCCGGCTGTGAGGCGTCAACAATTTCCGTCGCAGAGCCTGGCCTCGCCCAACACGCTTCTGAAGATCGAAGTTGACATGCCCCGGAGCTTCGAACACAGTCCGTTGCGCCCGCATGTCCGCCCGACTCCAGCTCGGCGCGCGCGTGATTTGGCCCTCTCCCCGCGCGCTCCTTCTCGCGACCGCGATTGCGGCCGCGCCGGTCGGCGCGCGCGCGCAGGGCGTGGTGGGCCCCTCGAAATGCACCACCTGCCACGACCATGATCGTCAGGCCGCGCGCTGGCAGCGCGAAGAACCGGCTCTGTTCAAGGACAAGGCGCACTACAACACGCGCAAACAACTCGATGCGCCCAAGGCGGCCGGCTACGCCAAGGCCGTGGGCCTGGCCGACGCCTACGACATCAAGGGTTCGTGCGTGAACTGCCACAGCACCGTCTTCCGCGGCGACGCCAACGCCGGAGTGTCGTGCGAGAGTTGCCACGGGCCGGCGGCCGGCTACCTCGAGCAGCATCAGGTCAAGGGCTCGTACGCCAAGGCCGTCGGTCTCGGCCTGCGGGATCTCAAGGGCAAGCCGCCCGCCATCGCGAAGGCCTGCATCACGTGCCATCTCACGACGGACCAGCGGCTGCTGGCAGCGGGTCATCCGTCGGGCGTGGCATTCGACGTCGGGGAGGGGTTGAAGCGCGTCCTGCACTGGGCGACCAGCTACGACTACGCTGCAGTCACCGCTGCCGGCAAGGCAGCCATGGGTCCGGCGGCAGCCCGTGCCGCCGCCGCACCGCCTGCCGCGGCTCCGGCGGGCGCGGCGCCAGCGCCGAAGTCGGCCGCAAGAGCGAGCGCTGCGACGACGGCCGTCACGCCGCAGCCGGCGGAGCCCACGGGCGCCGCCGCCGCACCCTGGGACTGGAACGCACCCATCCGCGCCTTGCCGGAAGACTACGTGCCCGAGCCCATTGCCGCGGCGCCGACCGCCGCCGCCGGCACGACAATGGTAGCTGCGCCCAGTCGGCGCGCCCGCCCGACGCGGACGACGCCCGCGCCCTCGCTTGCGGAGGACCTCGCCGTCACGCCGACCATCGTCGCGACTGAGTCGGCCGCCCTGGCTGCGCCGCCAGCCGAGGCTGCGCCGGCGGGACCCCGTTCAGCCACGGCGCGGGTCGCGGAAGCCCGTGGTGGAGCGGCACTCCTGCTGGCCCGCGTCCTGCGGCTGGGAACGAAGCTGCCCGCGCTCCCGCCCGCGTCGGCGCCCAGGGACTTCAAGGGGGCCGACGGAGAGTTGCTGCGCCTGCAGGACGAGGCGATCGCCCTGGCGCTGGAGGCGCTGCGCCGACCATGAGCAGCCCCCTCGATCGAGCCCAGCTACGCGAGCGCCTGGAGCGGCGCCTGCAGTTGATGGTGCCTGCGGAAGCGGAGATGCTGGCTCAGCAGGCGCTGTTCGCGGGCATCCCGGAAAAGGCGCGCCCGAAGGTGATCGAGAAGGTGCGGCGCTACATCCACCTGGTGCTCTACGACGAAGGCGACCTCGTGCTCCGCGAGGGCGAATACAGTGATTCCGCCTACTTCGTGGTCGACGGCGCGGCGGAGGTCATCCTGACCGGCGAGAGCGAGGCGAGGCCCAAGCTGCGCGGCGGCGCCCACGTCCCCGCAGCCCAGCGCCCGGGCGCGCGACCGGACGTCGAGAAGTACATCGGCCGCGGATCGGCCGGCCTGTCGGGCACCGTGATGCTGGCAGCGCCGCCTGCCGACCTCACGCGTGGCAACCAGAGCCTGGGTCGTGGAGAGTTGTTCGGCGAGATCGGCGCCCTGTCACGCTATCCCGTCTCCGCCAGCGTGCGGGCCCTGACCCGTCTCCGGGTGCTGCAGATCCGGCTCCCCGGCCTGCGCATGCTGCTCGCCTCTTCCAAGGACTTCAAGAAGAGCGTGGACGAACGCTACCGCCAGCGAATCCTCGCCCGTCAGTTGCGGATGGTGCCGCTGTTCGCGCAGCTGGATGACGCCTTCCTGGAAGACGTGAAGAGACAAGCGGAGCTCGTCTCCTTCGATCCGGGACAGGTGATCGTCGAGGAGGGCTCGGCTGCGGATGCGTTCTTGCTGGTGATCGGCGGCTACGTCAAGGTCGCGGTGCGGGCGGGCGCCTCGGAGCTGGCCCTGACCTATCTGCGCAAGGGTGATTTCGCGGGCGAATCCGCGCTGCTGCTGGAGGAGGCCTGGCCCTTTACCCTCCAGGCCCTCGAGCACGTCGAGGTCGCCAAGCTCTCGCGCGACATGTTCCGCGCCGTCACCGCCGCCTATCCTGCGCTCGAAGAACAGCTGTGGACGGAAGCGGTGGCCCGGCTCAAGACGCGCGGCCAGGTGAAGCGCCATCCCAACTCCTCCGAGTATGTGCAGATGGCGATGGAAACGGGGCTGATCCACGGCGAGAGCGTCCTGCTCATCGACCTCTCGACCTGCACGCGCTGCGACGAGTGCGTGCGGGGCTGCGCGGACGCGCACGGCGGAGAACCCCGCTTCATCCGCGAAGGCCAGAAGTACCACCGCTGGCTGGTGCCCACCGCCTGCTATCAGTGCACGGACCCGGTGTGCATGATCGACTGCCCGACGGGCGCCATCACCCGCCAGGTCGGGACACTGGAAGTGACCATCGACCCCCCGACGTGCATCGGCTGCGGCAACTGCGCGAATCGCTGTCCGTGGGGCAACATCGTCATGGTCGAAAAGGAAGAAGAGAAACGGCCCGACGGCAAGCCGATCGAGATCGCGACCAAATGTGATTTGTGCCTGACGCGGCCGGAAGGCCCGGCGTGCGTGCAGATGTGCCCTCACGGCTCGGCGGTGAGGATCTCCTTCAAGGACCTCGACCGCGTGACCTCGACGCTCACTTGAGGCTCCGGCCATGAACCTTGCGGGCGCGCTGCGGCCCAAGCAGCCACGAAACCTCGGGATCGCCGCGGCGGCGGCGTTCGTCATGCTCGCCGGCTACGCCGTCGGCGCGTGGCTCAGGGCCTGGAGCCCGGGCCGTGGACTCGGCCTGGCTTTCGGGATCCTCGCCTCCTTGTTCTTCGTGTTCGAGATGGTCTATCCGTATCGGCGCTCACGCGCGCGGCCCCTGGGCACCGCCCGTCGCTGGCTGCAGTTCCACGTCTACCTGGGGGCGCTGGCGTTTCTGGCCGTCTTGGCGCACGCCGGTTTCAGGCTTCCCGGGGGCCTCATGGGTTGGGCGCTGCTGCTGCTGTCGGGCTGGACGACGTTGAGCGGCCTGGCGGGAGTGTGGCTGCAGAAATGGCTGCCCGTCGTGATGGCGGAGGGACTGAAGGTGGAGGCCCTCTACGAACGGATCCCCGCCCTCGCGGAACACCTCATGAACGAGGCCGACGCGCTGGTCGCGAACGCGAGCGAGGCGCTGGAGCGGTTCTATCGCTCCGAGGTGCGCACGCACCTGACCCGCATCGAGCCCTCGTGGGCATTCGTGCTCGACGTGCGCGCCGGCCGCGAGCGAGCCCTGCAGCCGTTTCGGCGCATGGCCGGCTTCGTCGATCTCGAGGAGAAGGAGATCGTCACCGACCTCATGACGATCCGCATGGAAAAGATGGACCTGGACGTGCACCACACCCTGCAGGGCATCTTGCGCCACTGGCTGATCCTGCACGTCCCCCCGGCGGCGCTGCTGATGAGTCTGCTCGTCATCCACATCCTGGCCTGGGTCCTCTACTGATGGCTCGCAAGCCGAGCTGGGGCACGCCAAACCGTTCGGAGCGCTACCCGCCGCTGCGACAGCGCTGGGGGTATCTGCAGCCCTCCGCGGTCGCCGGCGCCGCGCTGGCGCTGCTACTGCTCGGCTCCTACCTGGTTGGAGAACGCGGGGCACTCTCACCGGGCTCGCTGACCAGCGGCCACGCCAGCATCGAAGCGAAGTGCGAGCAATGCCACACCATTCGCCAGGGTGCTTCCAACGTGCGTTGTCAGCGCTGCCACGATCCTGCATCCGCGGGCCGTTTGACCGCCGGCGCCCACGTGCTGTCTGGCAGCGGCGACGCGCGCAAGGCGGCCGCCGCGCCAGACGTCGTTTGCGCGCGCTGCCACGTGGAGCATCGTGGCCTGCGCACATCGCTGAGCGCGGTGCGGGACGTCCAATGTGCGCGATGCCACTTCGGGAAGCTGACGGCTCATCCGGAGTTCGCCGTCCTGCGCGCCTCGACGAAGGAGGCCCCGGGGCTGAACTTTGGACATCAGAAGCACATCGAAGAAGTGATGAAAAAGCAGGGGCTCACCCTCTCCGCGCAGAGCTGCGCTGCCTGCCATGCCAAGAGCGGCCGCGACCTCGAGCCCGTCAGCTTCGACCGCCACTGCCTCGGTTGCCACGCCAAGCAGGGCTCGCTGGGAAGCGTCGACCCGGTGCCGCTGAGCGAGGTGGTGGACCTCGAGGCGCTGCGCGCCCGCGAGGTCCCGGGAGCGGGCCTGCTCAAACCCGAGGAGTTCGAGCTCAACCGGGGCAAGATCGCTCGCCACAGCGTCGGCCATCGCGACCCCTGGATCCTGTTCAACCTGGACAAGCTGCGGGCGGAGAGCGATCCCGAGGCCTTCGCGGGCGAGCGCGCACGCCTCGAGGCGCGCATCGCGACCCTCGAGCGGCGCCTGGCTGCTTGCATGCCGTTGGCCTCTCTGGACAGGACGGGGCTGGAGCAGCGCGCCGCCGCGCTCGAGCGCGAGAAGCAGGGGGCCGCACAGCGCCTGGCCGCGCTTCCGAACGCAGGCGACGCCAATGCCGGCGCCGCGCGGCTCCGGGAAATCGAAGCCGGAATGCGTGCGGTCGGGGATGCGGGCAGCGCGGAGGAAGTGTCGAAGCTGGCCCAGGCCGCGGTCGCTCCCGATGCCGCGCCTGGCCCGCTGCCCGCCGGCGAATTCGGGGCGCGGCGTCAGGAGCTTCTGTCCTTGCTGGAGGCTGTCGAGGCCGCCGATGCAACCCTCAAGCCGCGCACCGAGGATCTGCGGCGCCGGATCGTGGCGCTCGTCCCTGGAGACGACACCGCCGCCCTCTTGGGCCGCGTCCGCGATCAGCGGCAGGCTGCCCTGGCGAGGGTTCGCGACGAACAGAAGCTGCGGGCGCAAGGCGTTTCCCCCCCACGCGAGGCGCTGCTCGAGGGCGAGCGCCGCGAACTCGAGCGTGCGCTGGACGCCGCTCGCAGTCGACTCGCGTCGCTCGCTTCAGTCACCAGCGTGACGCCGCTGGGGCCGGAGGGGCGCCAGCGACGGCGCGAGACGGCCGTGATCCTGGCCGCCGCCTGCACCAAGTGCCACGTGCTGTCCGCCGGCGCGCTGGCGCCGGTGCGGGCAGCGCGGCCCGTGCTGGTGCGCGCCCGCTTCGTTCACGAGCCGCACCTGCTGCAGGCTGACTGCGGGCGCTGCCATCAGGGTATCGAGGCCAGCAAGGCTTCGAAGGATCTCAATTTCAGGGGCATCTCGAGCTGCCGTGAGTGCCACAAGCCGTTTCAGGCGCGTCAGGACTGCCGTGAGTGCCACCTCTTCCATCCAAAGGCCGTGCCCTGATGGCCAATCCTCCGCCCGCGCGCGCCGGCAAGGCCGCGTCCAAGCCGTCCGAGGCCAAGGCAACTGCGGCTGCGGTGGAGATTCCGCCACCGCCGATGAAGGCCGAGATCCGGGCCCGCTTGCGCAAGGGTCGACCGTCGCGCTTCGTCGTGGCGGCCACGGGGGCCCTGCTCGGGCGCGACGATGAAGCCGCCGTCGCCATCCCCCTGGATGGGGTGTCGCGTGAGCACGCCCGCATCCTGTGGAACGGCAAGGGCTGGTGGATCGAGGACCTCAAGAGCACCAACGGCACTTTCCTCAACGGCGAACGCATCGCCCGGGAAAGCCTCAACCATCTCGACGTCATCGGCCTCGGCCGCAACGCCGACGTCGTTTTCGTGCTGCGCGACCCCGAGGCGGCGGCGATGGTCCGCAAGGGCATCCTGCGCGCTGCGCTCGTCGAATCCGATGGCGCCATCCACGAGATCCCGGTCGGTGAGTTCACGCTCGGCCGATCCGTCGCTTGCAACGTGGTCGCCAGCGAGACTGCGGTCTCGAAGGTGCACGCGCGGATCGAACGCTCTTCGGAGCAACTGCTCATCGAGGACCTCTCCTCGTCGAACGGCACGTTCGTCAACGGCGCCCGGGTGCGGACCGCCGTATTGTGGGAGAACGACACGGTGGACCTGGCCGGGGTCGCGAAGTTCAAGGTCGTCATCGAGCAGGGCGAGGTCACAGGCTCCGGGGTCTTTCGAGCGCCCACGCTGGCCGCCAAGGAGGACGCGCCGCGCTTTTCCGCCGAATGGAAGACGCGCTTCGAATGGAACCCGGAGGAACTTGCCGGCATCGCCGCCGCCGTGGCCGGCGTTCGCCCCCCAGAGCTGGATCGCGAACGGGAGGCCTCTGTGCCGAAACAGGCCCGGGCGGCCAAGGCCGGGCCGGCGGCGCCGGCTCCCACGTCCGCAGCGGGGCCGATCCGCAGCGCCCGCCTCACGGGCGAGCCGTTCAGCTTCACCCTGAGCGAGCCCGGCCGCTACGAGCTGGGGCAGGGCGCCTCGGCCAGCTTCCGGATCGACCACTCGACGGTGTCACCGCGCCACGCCGCGCTCACGCTGAGCGCGGACCGAATGCGCCTGTCCGTCGAGGACCTGGGCGCCGCCAACCGGACCCAAGTGAATGGCGCCGAGATCGAGCAGCCGCACGTGCTCGCCGACGGCGACGTGATCGGGCTCGGCGAAGTGCGGCTGAGCGTCCGTCTCGCACGCGCCTGACCCACGACTCGCGGGCCCCTCGGCGGGCTGTCCAACCAGCGGCGACTCGCTAACGGGCGTGGGCCAGTTGGACCGCGACCCGCATGGCCTCGAGCATGCTGCTGGCGTCGGCCGTGCCTGCGGCCACGATGTCGAAGCCCGTGCCGTGATCGACGGAAGTGCGGACAAAAGGCAGGCCCAGCGTCACGTTCACCGCGTGGCCGAAGCCCGCGAGCTTGACCGGCACCAGGCCCTGATCGTGATAGGCCGCGATCACCGCGTCGAACTCGCCTCTCTGCGCTCGCACGAACAGGGTGTCGGCCGGATGCGGTCCGGAAACCTCGATGCCCTCGCCTCGCAGGGCTGCCACCGCCGGCTGCAGCACCTCGATCTCCTCGCGTCCGAACAAGCCGCCCTCGCCGGCGTGCGGGTTCAGCCCGCACAGGCCGATCCGGCGCGACGCCGCACCAAAATACGGCAGCTCACGATGCACCAGGCGCACCACGCGGCGCACCTCTTCGCCGGTGACCGCATCGGGGACTGAGCGGAGCGAGCGGTGGATGGTGAGCAGCGCCACGCGCAAGCCGCCGCCGACGAACAGCATCGCGACATCGGGCGTGCCCGCGGCCTCTGCGAGCAACTCCGTGTGGCCGAGCCACGGGTAGCCCGCAGCGTGCAGCGACTCCTTGTTGAGCGGCGCCGTGACCAGCGCCTGCACGCGTCCAGCCAGCGCTTCCTGAACGGCGCGTAGCACGGAGCGGGCGGCGGCGTGGCCCGCAGCCGCACAGGTGCGCCCCAGGGCCACTTCGCCCTCGGCCGGCACGTCGACGACGCGGACCCCCAGATCCTGGGGAGATGGCAGGCCGAAGCGGCGCGCCCGGTCCAGCAGCGCCAGCAGCGGGCCGTAGACGACGGCCTCGGCGTCGGGACGATCTGGCGCGGCCAGCGCCCGCAGCACCACCTCGGGGCCGATGCCCGCCGGATCGCCGACGGTCAAAGCGAGCCGCGGCCGCTGGCAGGGGGACACGCCGCCAAGGATACCAAGGACCGCAGGCACGAAGCTGGGCCCGCATCGGCGCATCGCGCCGGTCTCGGTGCTATGATTCGCGGGCGTATGCCCGGAGAGGAAATCGCCCGGTCGCCCGGTCCCGCCGACCGCATCGGGAAATACGAAATCATCGCCAAGATCGGGCAGGGCGCCATGGGCGAGGTGTACAAGGCCCGGGACACGGTGCTCGACCGCTTTGTCGCGATCAAGACCATGTCGGGGGCCCTGCTTCAGGATCCGGACCTTGGTCAGCGCTTTCTGAGGGAGGCCAAGTCCGCCGCCCGCCTCAACCACCCGAACGTGGTCACGCTCCACGAGTTTGGCGAAGATGCGGGACGCTTCTTCATGGCCATGGAGCTCCTCGAGGGCGAAGACCTGAAGGTCCTGCTCAGGCGCGGCGGGCTTGCGACACTCGACGACAAGCTGGCGGTCATGGAGCAGATCCTGGACGGGGTTGCCTACGCCCACGCCGCGGGCGTGATCCACCGCGACCTCAAGCCGGCCAACATCCACGTCCAGGCGAGCGGTCACGTCAACGTCATGGACTTTGGCCTGGCCCGCTTCGGCGAGTCCGAGCTGACCCGCGCCGGGACGGTGATGGGTACGCCGAACTACATGTCCCCCGAGCAGGTGCGCGGCGAGCGGGTGGGACCGTCCTCGGACGTCTTCGCCCTGGGCGCCGTGTTCTACGAGGTGATCGGCGGACGGCGCGCCTTCGAAGCCGATTCGATGCATGCCGTCTTGTACAAGGTTACCGACACGGATCCGATGCCCCTGGCCGAGTACTGCCCGGATCTGCCCGCCATCCTCGCGATATTCGTCGGGAAGTCTCTGGCCAAGGAGCCCGAGCTACGCTACCGGGACGCAAGCGAAATGCGCGAGGCCCTCGAATTGTGTCGCCGGGTTCTCGACGGCTCGCTCGAGGAAGCAGCGGCGGTAGCCGCGCTGCGCCAGACCCGCACCATCATCCAGAGGCCCGGCGAGACGGCAGCCACGGCAACGCGGATCGACCCGATGACCATTACACCCACGCTGCCGGCGCCGCCGCGCGGCGCAGCCGGCCAGTCGGGCTCGCTGCCCGCGACGCGCGGAAGCACCGGCTCACTTCCCTCGGTCCGTCGAGGAACCAGGAGCGGCGCGAAGCTGGAGGCCCCAGCAGGAAAGGCGTTGCGGGCCGAGGGCCCGGCGCGCGGACCGGCGACCTCAGCCGCGCCGTCCCGAGCCGCGCTGTACATCGGCGCCGGGGCGATCGCGCTCGTGATCCTGGCTGGCGGCGTGTTTCTGGTGGGGCGGTCGCAAACCCCGACGCCGGCCCCGGGGGATAACCAGACCAAGGCGCTCGTCAGCGTGGCCGTCGAGGCACAACTCGATGGGGCGCGCCGCAGCCTCGAGTTCAAGGACCTGGAAGGGGCGGTCGCCGCGGCCGCGAAGGCGCTTCAACTGGATCCGGGCAACGGCGAGGCGGCGGACATCACCCGCCGTGCCCGTGCATCGCTCGACGAAGTCGAGCGATTCGCCGACGCAGCCCGCCAGGCGGCGCAAAGCGGCGACCTGGACGCGGCCAGCAAAGCGCTCGCACGGGTGCTCGCCTTGATGCCAAAACACCCCGTGGCTGCGGAGCTGTCGGCGCAACTCGCCGGCCGCTTCAAGCCCGAGGCGGACGCGGCCTCGAAGGAGATGAGTCGCGCAGCCGAGATCGCACGCCGCGCCGGCGCCAGCTCACTTCGCAGCTACGCCGAAGCGGCGACTCTGGCCGGGCGCGCGGAGTCGGCGTACCGCGCGAAACAGTATACCGAGGCCGCGCAGCGCTTCGCCGAGGCGCAGCGCGCCTACGAGATCTCGCGGCGGGACGCACAGCAGCTGGCCTCGAGTCCGACTCCGCCCGCGGCCCCGCCACCGACGACGGCCGCAGTCGTTGCACCGAGCACGCCGCTGCCGACGCTCGCTCCCACGCCACTCGCGACCGTCGTGGCGGCGCCACCGCCCACGGCGGCGCCCAGGCCGACGCCGAACGACGAGGCCAGCGTGCGCCAGCTCGTCGCGAGCCTGGGGCGTTCGATCGAGGAGAAGGATCTGGCCCTCTACAAGAGCCTGCGGCCCAACCTCACGGCCGAGGACGAACGCAGGTTGAGGGACGCCTTTCAAAACGTCTCTTCGCAAGAGGTGGAGTACCGCGTCGATGCGATCTCCTTCGACGGCGACAAGGCCAGCGTGCGCGTGACCCGCACCGGACGCGTTTCCGGGCAGGTTGTCCCACCAGTGCGCCAGGTGCTGCAACTCGTCAGGAGCAACGCCGGCTGGGTGATCGCCGAGATCGGTCAGTAGGAACGCAGGGCGCTCAGAAGCTGTACTCGATGCCGAGCAGCGGCGTGACGCGATCGCGCAGACCCTCGTCGTTGAGCTTGAAGAGAATGTTCAGATCGAGCAGCAGCCCGCCCCCCGGGTTGGCCTTGAGCCCGACCGCTCCGTCGATCACGCTGTAGGACCCCCTGGTGAAGCGCACGCTCGGAAACCGGGAGCGGCCGTCCAGGGCCGTGAAGGTGTCCCTCGCTACCTGCTCCCCGTCGATCACGCGACGGCCGACCACGTCCAGAGCGACCGTCAGCTTCTTGCTGACGCCGATGTCGGCGCCCAGCGCGAGCACGGCTTCGTCAGGCAGGTCCTGCTTCTCACCCAACACCACGTTGCCGCCGAGCAGGCTCTTGCCATTCCACTGGTAGGCTGCATTGATGTGCGGCGAGAAGGCACCACGCGGGGACGAGATCACCACGAAAGGCCTGAGCGCGAAGGCGCCGGCGCCGAGCAGGTTCTCTTCGTCGCCGGTGGGCAGACGGCTTTCCAGGCCGACCGCGATGCCGAGCGTCGGGCGCCGTGCGACGGAGGCCTTCAAGCGGAGGGCCACATCCCCGACGCCCGTCGCATGACCCGATTTCTGGAACGTCTCCTGCTCGCCGAAGGTGTCTCCTCCGGGCTCGAAGAAGAAGTGGATGGCGGGATTCACTGTTCCGATGCGCTGCACCGTGGCGCGCGACGACACGGCGAGTTCGGCGCTGACCAGCGGCAACGCGACGGACACGTCGATGCGATCGGAGAGGCCGAGGCTAACGTAGGTGGTGAACTGGGAGATCTCGGCGGTAATCGCGCTTTGCGCCGTGACCACGTCGTCGCGCCCGCCCGCGGCGGGGTTGTCGTGGGTGAAGACCGTTGGAATGTTGCCGAGCCCGATCCCGTCCAGGGTGTCGAAGCTGAAGCGCTGGTAGGCGATCCCGATCGAGGCGCGGTTCTTGCCGATGGTCTCGGCGCGGTCGGCCACCAGCGGCCCGAAGCTGCGGGTCGAGCGGTTGAACACGCCCAGCGCCGGGTCGAACGTGTAGGTGAAGCCGGAAGCCGGCGCTGGCAGGGGAACCGAGGCGAGCCTCGAGGCCAGGGCGGCGTTGAAGGGCGAGAAGCTCGTCTGGAAGGAGCTGTTGAAGTGGGAGGAATGGGTTTCCCCAGACGGCAGCCGCGCCTCGCTGTTTACCGTTAGCCCGCTTGGCCCGAACAGCGTCGGGATCAGGAACGCCAGCTTCTCCTGGCCCTGTGCCGGCCCGGCGCAAGCCACGGCCAGCCCTGCGATTACCAGTACGCCGCGTCGTGAGGGCATCGAAACCTCCTGCCAGAGCTCGGGTTGGTGGCCGCCTTCGCAGATCAACTAGGCCTGGATGTCTGCGACGAATTCTAGGTACGTCCGTGCCCGACGGTCAAGTGGACTCCTGGAGACTGAATTCCAAGCTACGCAATTTGGGGGGGGGGCCGCGCCGGAAGCCAAGGCGCACACTCGAGGGGCAGCGGTCGTCGTGTAGGCTACGGCGATGGCAAAGCGAAAGACGACGAGCCGCGAGGGGCTTCGCAGGGTGGCCGTCGCCCACGAGCGCGCCGGCCGGCTCGAGCCGGCGCTGCAGTGCTGGCTCCAGTTCCTCGATCTCGCGCCGGGCGGAGGCGACGTGCAGAATCGCGTCGGCGACCTCTACGAGAAGCTGGGACGTACGCGCAAGGCCGTACGGAGCTGGGCCGATGCCGCTCTACGCTATCGGGAGGAGGGCTTTCTCCACAAGGCGGTGGCGGTGCTCCGCAAGGCCTCCCGCAAGGACCCGACCGACACGGACGCGCAGCTACGCGTCGCGAACCTGCACGTGGAGCTGGGCTACGGGGTGGAGGCGAAGCGGCTCTACTTGAAGATCGCGGAAGAGGGCCTGCGCCGTGGCGATGCGCGGGCGCTCGAGGCGCTGGAGCGGCTCGTCGGCGTGGACGGCGACCTCGACGCCCGACGCACGCTGGCCCGCCTCTACGAACAGCGCGGCGATGCCGCCAAGGGGGCTGCGCACTACCTGTCGCTGGCCGAGGCCAGCGCCGATCAGGGCCGCCCGGGCGAGGCGCGCGAGGCCCTGGAACGGGCCCACGCCCTCGCACCTGCGGACCGCGCAGTGCGTGCCGCGCTCGCCGACGCCTACCGCCAGGGCGAGCGGTGGCAAGAGGCAGCGCGACTCTACGAGGCCCTGGCCGAGCCCAAGGCAGAGGCGAGTGTGGCGCTGGGCCTCGGCCAGTGCTACGCGGCACTCCACCGCTTCGACGAGGCGCGGCAGCTATACGCCGGGCTGCTGGCGCGCGAGCCGCAGGACGACGAGCTGCAGGCGCGCCTGGCCTTGCTCGCCGCCGAGGAGGGCGACGCCGACCGCGCTCTCGACGAGCTGGCGGGCGTGCTCGATCGGCTCGTGGAACGCGGGGACGCGCAACGCGCGGCGGAGCTGCTCGAGCAGCTTCTGAGGCGAGGACCGCACGTGCGGAGCCTGCTGCGCCTCGGCGTCATCTACAACGCCCTGGGCGACCGTGAGGCCCTGCAGCGTACCTACGACGGGCTGATTGAGACGCATCGTGAGCGCGGCGACAGCGCGCTCGAGGCAGCCGCCGCGCAGATCCGAGCCTCGCTGGCGGGCCCGGTAGCCGGGCCGGTGACGCCACCCGCCCCGTCATCGCAGCACGATCCCGCTGGCCTGGAAACGCGCCTGGAGCGGGCCGCCGAACTGATCGGCTCCGCGACCTGCTTGTTGATCGCCGCGGGTTCTGGCTTGAATGTTGGATTCGGATGGCCGGACTACCGCGACGAGCGCAGCTTCTGGACGGCATTCCCCGCCTGCGAGACCCTGGGCTTTGGCTTCGACGACCTGGCGCGGCCGGAGCGCTTTGCACTGGACCCGGCGCTGGCCTGGGGCTTCTACGCTCGCCGCCTGGAGATCGCGCGCACCCGGCCGCTGCATGCGGGCTTCGAAATCCTCGCACGCTGGCGCTCCCTGATGCCGGGAGGCGGGTTCGTGGTTGCTTCCTGTGTGGACGGCGAGTTCCAGCGGGCCGGGTTCGATGCGGAGCGCGTGGTCGAATGCTGCGGCAGCATCGAGTGGCTCCAGTGCACGCGCGAGTGCGGCAAGCCGCCCTTCCCGGCGGCGGACGCTCCCAGCGTGGAGATGGCCACGCTGCGCGCGCGGCCTCCGTTTCCGAGCTGTCCTGGCTGCGGCGCGCTGGCGCGCCCGAGCGTGCTGATGTTCGGCGACTGGGACTGGGACATGAGCCGCATCACGGCCCAGGATGAGAAACTGCGCGCGTGGCTGCGCCGCCTCCGCGGGCTGGTGGTCGTCGCGTGCGGCGAGACGCCTCGGCAGCCCGCCCTGCCGCTGTACGTCCGGCGGCTAGCGAAGGACGTTGACGCACCGGTCGTCCGCATCGGCGCCGAGGACTTGTCGATCCTGGAGACGGGCGTCAGCGTCCCGCTGGCCCCGCACCTCGCGCTGGCTCGCCTCGACCAGCGTATCGGCTGAGGCTGCTGGCGATGTCGCGGTCCAGCTTGCCGGCGACGTGGACGCAAAGTCGCGTAGGGCTAATCGTCCTCCTGCCCCTTGTCCCCGTTTCCCTTCGGGGGCGGGCGCTTCATTGTGCAACGCACAGGATCACCTGGCCACCACCTCGGGCGTGACTCAATGGATGTGGGCCTCGGGGTTCGGAGGCGGCAGCGCCCGAAATGCCGGATGGCGGGCCTCTCCGCCGGTGAGGATCATCGCGTAGAGAAACGGACCGAAGCTCGTCCCGCGGCGCCCGTCGACCGCCACGATCGGGGTGCCTTCGGGGTCGTAGGCGCTGGCCAGTCGAATGTCCTCGGCAAGCGCGTGCCGCGTGGGCTCGCTGGCCACGCAGGCCTCGAGCTGCTCCCTGGGCATGTAGGGAGCGGCCAGGGCAAAGACCTTCGCCGGGGTCAGGTCCTTGCGTTGAGCGAAGAGCTCGCCCGCGAAGTCCCAGGCGCGCGGCCCCTGGACGCAGATCCTGGCCCGGGCCGCCAGGCAGCGCACCGAAGCGCCCTCGCGCGGCGCCATGAGCGGGTTGCAAGCGCCGTCGAGCGGAAACTGGCGTGAGTCGACGCCGAAGCTTCCGGGAGGCATTCGCTTCAGGAGGTCGCTGAGCGTCTCGTGGAGGTTCGCGCAGTGGTCGCAGAGCACGTCCGACCATTCCGTGATGCGAACCGCCGCTTGCGCCGCGCCCAGGAGTTGGCGCGGCCGGGCGAGCGGGACCGCGGGGGATGCCGCCAGGATGCCCAGGGAGTCGGCGAGGCTCTGTCGCAGCGGCGGAGCAAGGGACTCGATGAACTCGGCGAGGTAGCGGTCGCGCTCGGCGTCGCCGGTGCCGAGTTCGACGGCGGGCGCCGACGCCACCGATTGGCGCCCTTCGACGGCAGCGTTCTTCGGGGTGTGCAGGCCCGCGTAGAGCAGGAGCAGCGCGGCGCCGAGGCTGGCGCCGGCGGCCAGCGCCGCGCCCCGCCATGCCCGCTCCCGCGCGAGACCCTTCCAGCCGTAAAGCGCGATCCCCGCGTAGCCGGCCACGATCACGTAGACACCGAAGCAGCCGGCGCAGAGCGTGCGCGCGACCGCGGACACCCCGAACAGCCCGAGCACCGCGAGCACTCCAGCGGCGGCGACGACGCGGGTGGCCGAGACGAGGGCCGGTTGCGGCCGGCCCTCTGCGGCGTGCCAGAGTGCCAGGAGCGGTAGCACGAACGCAGCCAGTCCCCAGACGAGTCCCCATGCCGCGAGGGGCAGCCCGCTGTACCGGTGCACCGCCGCCGCGAACGGCGCATCCCAGAGCGCCGTGCAATCCGCCGCGTCACCGAGCCCACAGAAGGCGGCGCCGCCGCCGGTGCGGCTCGCCAGCAACTCGGTCCAGAGGAAGAGGGCCAGGAGCGAAGCCGCGGCGCCGAGCGCGACGAGCCCGGCGAGCGAGCCCGCGGAGGGCGCCGGCGCGGTCGGGCCCGCTGCCGGCGCTGCGGCGCGACGCTGCTCCGCCTTCTTGCCTGGCGGGGTCATGGCGCCGGGCGCGCGAGGGTCAGGGTAACTCCGCGGGAGCCGTTCTTGACTCGGTCGAGCTGCGCCACCGGATCAGCTCGATCCCGCGTCGTGGGATCGCCGTCGGAGTCGAGCCGAGCCTGGAGAAGCACGGCGTCGGGCAGCGTTTCACCGGTCATCGAGTCGGCGGGGCCTACGTCGAAGGTCACGGGGAACGAGGAAACCGGAATCCGCTTCGCGGCGAGCGGCGGACCCGCGCCGAAGCCCTCGGGACGGAGCATCACGAAGAGGATGCCGCCCTGGAGTCGGCCCGCGAGCGCAGGATCGAGGTCGATCGTGCCATGCACGCCAGTGCCTTCGTGACCTGCCGCCGACAGCGGCGCCGACATGGAGGTCGAGCGCGCCGCATCCACGCCCGGAGGCGGAGCGATACCGGCGTGCGGGTCGCGCACCTCCGCCAACGCTTCCTTCGGCGCCTCGCTACGGATCCGTACCCAGATCTCCCGGAGCTTGCTCCCTTCTTCGGGGAACAGCCGAGCCGCTCGATCGATGGTCGCCTCGGCTTCGCGAGTCTTTCCCGTGCGCAGGTAGACGATCGCCAGGTGCAAGTAGCCTTCGCTGAAGTCCGGGCGGTCGGCGAGCGCTCGTTTCAGCATTTGAGTGGCCACCTCACCCTGGCCCATGGCCAGGCGCACCAGCGCCTGGTAGCTGAGCGCTCGCGGCTCCCCGGGCGAGCGCTCGAGGACGGCCTGCGTCTCGTTCCATACCGCCATCATGTTCTGCCGCGCGAGATAGCCGCGGGCCAGGGCGATGCGGGCATCGATATCCTCCGGCGCCCGCGACACCGCGGCTTCGAGTCCAGCCAACTCGGAATCCGCCGGCGGGGCTTGCTGCTCCTCGCCTGGCAGGTTGCCCGTCGCCGTCCCGCCCTCGCGCCGTTCATGGGTCGAGCGGCTCAGCAGAAACAAGAGCAGGCCCAGCGAGGCCATGGTCCCGGTTCCCCAAAGGAAGCCGCGCAAGGCCGGCCGGTCTTCCGATGACGCCGCGGACACGACCGGGGAGGCGCCGCTGCTCTCCTCAGGCCGGGCCTGCGCCCGCCCGCGCAAGGCGCGTGCCGCTTCCAGCTCGAGGGCGTAGCGCTCGCGCGCCAACTGTTCGGGAGTGCGCTTTTCCGCGGCGTCGCTCAGCTCGCGCAGTTGCCGGAGAAGCGCTTCACTCCTGGCCTCCAGGTCGCGCGCTCCCAGACGGCCGACGGAGTTCGGGGCGTGCCCGGAGCGATACACACGCCACGCGATGATCGCTCCGCCCACGAGACCCGCGGCCAGAGCCGTCAGGGCGGGGACCCAGTCGACCTCGTCTATCAGCTCGCGCTCCCTTCGGTCTTCCGGGGAGGCGGGGCGAGCGGGTCGGGCCGGCTTGGGGAGATCCCGCCCGGCCAGCCGTAGGCCCGCTCCCGCACGCGAAGCACGTACGCAGCGAGCGATTCCTCGTTCGACTCGCTGTTCTGCGTCCTCGGCTTCGTGGTGGCGTCCCGGGTGTCCCGGTGGTGGGCGGCCGCCTGGGTGGTGGCATCGGACATCGTGATGTTGCTCTACCCGGTCGACGCGATCCGCGAGTGGCAGTCCGTGCGATAGATTCCGAAGGAATGCAGCAACGCTTGCGCCGCCGGCACCCACTCGCGCCAGGGCGACGCGGAGCCTAGGATCG
>JAQBHI010000049.1:0-105978 GCA_032127875.1 Acidobacteriota bacterium | reverse complement strand
CCTCGCTGGCGAGCGCCTGGCGGAAGGCGTCGTTGGAGAGGGCGCTCTTCATGGCGTCGCTGCTGAGCGCCTGACGGACGGCATCGCTCGCGAGGGCGTTCCTCATGGCCTCGCTGGCGAGTGCGCTCTTCGCGGCCTCGTTGCTGAGCGCGTTGCGCGCGGCCTCGCTCGACAGCGCGCTCTTCGTGGCCTCGCTGCTGAGCGCCTGGCGGACGGCGTCATTGGCGAGGGCGTCCCTGGTGACCTCGCTGGCGAGCGCCTGGCGGAAGGCGTCGTTGGAGAGGGCGCTCTTCATGGCGTCGCTGCTGAGCGCCTGACGGACGGCATCGCTCGCGAGGGCGCTCTTCATGGCGTCGCTACTGAGCGCCTGACGGACGGCATCGCTCGCGAGGGCGCTCTTCATGGCCTCGCTGCTGAGCGCCTGACGGACGGCATCGCTCGACAGGGCCTGCCGCACCGCGTCGCTGGCCATGGCTTGTTTGAAGGCCTCGCTCTGGATCGCGTTGCGGGCCTGGGGATCGTTGACGAGTCTGTGGAACACCTCGCTCTGCAGCACCTCCTGGAGCTCCGCGTCCTTCAGGACCACGTCCTCTTTCTGGATCTGTTCGGACTGGTAGCGCTTCGCGGCGCCGACCGTCGCCTCGGCTCCGAACTCGACCGGGGGCCAGCCCTTGACGGCAAAGTAGCCGAGGGCGATTGCCGCGACCGCTGCTACGGCCAACAGGATCCGCTTACTACCCATTGTTCCCTCCTTCGTGAGTCGCGTTCATTTCGCTCACTCGACCCTTCTTGGGCTTCTGGCTCCAAGTACACGCCGCAGCCCGCAATAGTTGGCGATTATTCGCCGCCTGTCCCGAGCCTTCGCTCGATCAGGATACCCTCCCCTGCGACTCTGAGCGTCAGAGGCGCAGATCCTGGGCTCTTCGCGCCCAGGAACACCTGATACGTGCCCGCACCCGAGTGGGCGATTCGGACCCGGCCCGGCTCGAGCACGACGTCGCCCTCCGCCGCCACGGTCCTTCCGAAACCCAGCGGCGACAAGACTCTGGCGTCGAACTCGAGCGTGATCAGGACGGGCTGGCGGGATTCGACGCGAACCTCGGCCTGAACCGTCTGAGCGCCTCTCCGGGCCACCGCCTCGCCCCGCAGGCCCGCGGAGGCGAGCTGCTGCCGGTCGACCTCGCGGAACGTACCCAGGCGGCCGGGGGGAAGAATCGTTGCGACGGCGGCTTCGTCGCGGATGCTGAGCGCGGAAGGGTCAAGGGCGCCGAACCCGAGAGCGCCCAACACGATCCCGGCCGCCAGGCTCAAGCCGTACGCAAAGGCCGGCCGCTTTGCGAAGGCGGAGCGCCAGGTCTCGAGCCACCGGCCGCGACCTTCCCCACGCACGCGAAGGGCGCGCATCACGTCCTTGACGAGCTCCGCCGCCGGCTCTTCCTGGCCGATGGCCTCCAAGGTAACCGACAGCGTCTGGAGCTTCTCGTATCCCGCGCGGAACTGCGTATCCTCGACCATTCGGCGCTGGAGCTCAGCGGACTGCTCCGACGTGTTCTCCCCGTCGATCTCGCGATGCATCAGATCGAAGGCGTCCTCGTTCTGGGTCATGGCGTCGGCCTCCGGAGGATCTCAGCCAGTCGCTGGCGCGCCGTATAGAGCCGGGACCGGACCTTCTTCTCGGGGATCAGCAGCGTCGCGCTGATCTCCTCGTAGGACAGGCCCAGAAAGTGCCGCAGGATCACGACTTGACGGTAGTCCGTAGGCAGGGTCATGAGCGCCTCCTGGACTTGCGCGGCGAGCTCGTTCGCCTCGGCGCTCCGATGCGGATCGTCGGCCGAGGGCAGTTCCGTCTGGAGGGGCTGCTCCCGCGGGCGTCGCGAGACGAAGTTGAGGCACTCGTTGAGCGCGATCCTATAGATCCAACTGAAGAAGCGGCGCTTAGGGTCGAAGCTTCCGAGCTTCTCCCAGGCCTTGACGAATGCGGTCTGCGTGATGTCGCGTGCATCTTCGCGATCCCTGACCATGCGCAGGGCCACGTTGTAGAGCGGCCTCTGGTACCGGGCCACGAGGGGCGCGAAGGCCTCGAGGTCGCCATGAAGGCACCGGTCGACGAACTCGTTGTCGTCCCCCCCATCGACCATAAATACACGTCGCGGATCCAAAAGTTGATAGGAGGCTATCACGGCGCGGCGGCGCCGCAACCACGGCCGGGTTACTATCCAGCAGGTTCGCCGTCCCATGATGGAAGCCTGCGAGAGAATGCGCGTGCCGGGCTCGAAGGAGGGCCTTCGGCTGGCGGCGGAGCGCTTCGAGGCGTTCTCGGCAGCCCACGGGCTCTCGAAGGGCGAGGTCTGGCCCTTCCAGGTCGCGCTCGACGAGACGTTGTCCAACATCGTCGGCCACGGGCTGTCAGGCGGCGGCGAAGGGACCGCGATCGAGATCGAACTGCGGCTCCAGGGCCGGGAGATCGAGATGCTGATCGTCGACGACGCTCCGGCGTTCAATCCGCTCGAGGCCCCTACGCCCGACACCGAGCTGCCCCTCGAGGAGAGACAGGTCGGCGGCCTGGGCATCGCCCTCTTGCGCAAGCTCATGGAGGTCGTCGAGTACGAGCGGCGCGGAGAACGCAACCGGCTCCGGCTCCGAAGGAAGCTCATGGAAGAGGCCTGAGGGAAACCATGGAGATCAGCCATGAGAGAAGCGGCGACGTCGTGGTCGTGGTCCCGGTCGGCCGCGTCGACGCTGTCACGTCCGATAAACTGGAGCAAAGCCTGCTCGGCCTGGTGGCCCAGGGCGAGGCGAAGCTGGTTCTGGAGATGCGGGCCGTGGAGTACATCAGCAGCGCGGGGCTCCGCGTCCTGCTGCGGCTGGCCCGGAAGCAGAAGGAGCGTTCCGGCCGCATCGTGCTGAGCTCGCTGGGCCCGGCCGTGCGACAGGTGTTCGAGCTGGCCGGCTTCGTCTCGCTCTTCGAGATGGAGGCTTCACGGGAACTGGCGATCACGCGGCTCGCGAACGCCCCGTCGCCTTGACGCCACTGCAGCTGGTCGTCACGCCGCCGTCGGGCGTCGCCTTCTCCCGTGAGTGTTCGGGGCCCTGCCTGGTGATGGGCCGCTCGCGCAAGGCCGACCTCGTGATCCCCGATCGGTTCCTGTCCCGGCTGCACGCCCGGCTCGTGCCCGAGGGCGAAGAGTGGATCCTGGAAGACCTGGGCTCGCACAACCCGACGCTGCTCAACGAGCACGCCGTCTCCGGGCGAACTCCCGTGCGCCCCGGGGACGTGCTGAGGCTGGGTTCGACCCGCGTGACGATTGGGCCCACGGCCGCCGCGGCGTCGTCCGCACCGGCGATCCAGGGGATCTTCAAGTCGGCGCTGGAGCTCGAGACACAGGTGCGGAGCTGGGAGCGAAATAGCGCGGACGAAGCGACGCTGCGACGGCTGACAGGCCGGCTCGAGCTGATCAACGAAGTGCACCGCGCCCTCGCCGAACCCATCACCCGCGAAGCGCTGCTCGACCTTATCCTGGACAGAGCCTTCGAACACCTGAAGCCCGAAGAGGGCGCCATCTTCCTGAAGGGAGCCTCGGGAGAACTCTACCCGGCGGCCAGCCGCCGCCACCCGGACGTCGTCGGCGAGTTCCTGTGTTCACGCAGCCTGGTTCGCGAGGTCAACGAGAAACGCATGGCGGCTCTCGTGGCGGACGTCGGCGTCGACGATCGGTTCGCGGGATCCGAGAGTATCCAGTTCGCCGGCGTGCGAAGCCTGGTCGCCGCTCCGCTTCTCGACGGCGACGGCTGCCTCGGCATGATCGTGCTGAATTCCCGGCTCCACGTGCGGCGCTTCTCGGAGGAGGACCTCGGGCTCCTGGTGTCCCTGGCGTCGGCGGCCGCCCTGCGCATCCGCAACCTCACGCTGACCGAGCAGGCGGCCCGCCATCTGCTCCTGGAAAAGGAGCTCGATCTCGCCCGCGAGGTCCAGATGGCCATGCTGCCGCGGGAGTTCCCGCGCCGGGCCGAGTTCGAGCTGGCGGCGACCCTGAAATCGGCCCGCGCGGTGGGAGGAGATCTCTACGACTTCGTGATGGACGAACGCGGCCTGTGGCTGCTGGTGGGCGACGTCTCGGGAAAGGGTTTCCCCGCAGCCTTGCTGATGGCGGTGACGAAGACGCTGTTCCGTGCCCTGCTCCAGGCGCAGGCCTCGCCTGCCGCCGTGCTCACGGCCATGAACCGCGAGCTCGCCCGCGACAACGAGAGCGCGATGTTCGTCACGGCCTTCGCCGCCTGCCTTGACCTCGGCAGCGGCGACCTCCGCTTCGCCAATGCGGGCCACAACCGTCCTTACGTCCTCGGAAGCGAGGGCTCGCTGCTCCGCCTCGACGAGGCCGCGGGCATGGCCTTGGGTGTCGTGGCGGGCCAGGCCTATGCCCCGGGACACGTGCGGCTCGACCCCGGCGAAGCGCTCTACCTCTACACCGACGGCGTCACCGAGGCCCAGGAGCCCGGCCAAGCGCAGTACACGGAGGCGCGGCTCGAAGCCTGCCTGCGCGCGCTCTGCGGCGCACCAGCGCAGGGCATCGTGGAAGGGTCGCTGCGCGCCGTTCAGGAGTTTTCGGGCGAAGCGCCCCAGTCGGACGACATCGCGATCCTGGTGGCTCGCTACCTCTCCCGGCCCTGAGCCGCATCACGCCTTCAGAGGGTCGCCGAAGCGGAGCGAGAGCACCGTGATGTCGTCGAACTGGGGGGCGTCGCCGACGAACGCCGACACGGAAGCAAGGACGCCTCGCACGACGGCCTCGGGAGGCGACTGCGCGCTCGCGGTCAGGTAGGCCATGAGACGTTCGGACCCGAACTGCTCGCCCGGCCGGTTCAGCGCCTCGACCACGCCATCGGTGAAGAGGAACAGCCCGTCACCGGCGTCGAGCTTCAAGCTTCCGGTCGTGTAGGGGAACTCTTCCAGGATCCCCATCGCCATCCCGTGGGCGTCTTGTACCTCGGTGATCCCTCCGTCACGGTCAACCCGGTAGGGGGGATTGTGGCCCGCGTTCGAGAACTGGAGCTCGCCGCTGGCCAGCTCCAGGCAACCGACGAAAGCGGTGACGAACATCGATCGCTCGTTGTCGCGGCTGAGCTCGCGGTTGACGCGGGCCAGCACGGCGGCGGGCGTGCGCTCGATCTCGACGCTCGCGCGCAGCAGCGTCCTGGTCACCGCCATGAACAGCGCGGCGGGAACGCCCTTGCCGGACACGTCGCCCACCAGGAAGAAGACGCGATCGCCCAGGTCCACCACATCGTAGAGGTCGCCGCCCACCGAGCGCGCCGGCAGCAGTCTCGCGAACGTACGCAGACCCGGCCGCTCCGGGAAGCTGCGGGGCAGCATCCCCATCTGGATGTCGTGTGCGAGGCGCAGGCTTTCTTCGATGCGCTGCTTGTCGACGAAGGCCTCGACCAGTTGCGCACGATCGAGCGCGATCGCCGCGTGCGAGGCAAAAGCCAACAACAGCTCCTCGTCTTCGCCCGTGAAGGCGCCCCCCCCGGCCTTGTTGAGCGCCTGCAGCACGCCCATCAGCCGGCCGTTGCGCGCGACCATCGGCGCGCACAGGATCGACCGCGTGCGGAAACTCGTTTCCTTGTCGAAGCTCGGGTTGAAGCGCGGGTCGGCGTAGGCGTCGGGGACGTTCAGAACCGCTTGCGTCTTCGCGACGTGCCCCGCAATGCCTTCACCCAGGGCGACGCGCACGCTGCCAGGCTTCAGGGCCCCCGAGATCCGGTTCGAGAGCGTCTGTGTCGTCTCTTCGTAGATGAAGAGGCTGCTGCGCTCGGCCTCCATGATCTCGTTGGCGCGCCGCAGGATCACCTCGAGCAGCGCCTCCAGGTCGATCTCCGCCGCCATCGCCTGCGAGACGTCGAGCAGCGAGCGCAGCCGCCGGCCGTCGCTCACGGCCCGGCGGCGCGGGCCAGGGCGTCGTCGCGCATGCCCTCGATCGCGAAGATCGCCGTGAACCCCGCGAGATCGAAGATCTGCCTGACGCTGGGCGCCATGCCGCACAGCACGAGGCGGGCAGGCGGGTCCTTGAGTCTTCTGGCCACGGCGAGAAACGCGCGCACTCCAGCGCTGCTGATGTAGTCGATGGCGGACAGGTCGACCACCAGGCGCGTGGTCCCGCCGCTGATCTCCAGAAACGCACGCTCCTCGAGCCGGGGCGAGGTGTTGCTGTCGAGGCGCCCCTGCGGCGAGAGCACGAGGACGCTGGCGACCTGTTCTGCAGTGATCTCCACTAGCCTACCCAAGCGGCCCCGAAACCGGCGGCTGCTCGACCGCCAGTGGTGCCGGAGGCGGGACTTGAACCCGCACACTCCTTGCGAAGTACCGGATTTTGAGTCCGGGGCGTCTGCCATTCCGCCACTCCGGCCGAAGCGGATCTTAAGTGTATGCGAGTCTGCCGTGGCCGTCGCGCCCCAAGGACCGGATCACAGCGCCGCCGTTTACGCTATCCTCTCGGCAATGGCCCCTGCCTGGGACGAGCTGCGCAAGGACTTCCCGGCCGCCGAACGCTACGTCTACCTGAACGCCGCGGCCGGTAGCCCCACGCCGAAGCCGGTGCGCGAAGCGGTGAGCGCGTTCTACCGGGAACTCGAAGAGTCGGGGGATCGCGCCTGGGAGTTGTGGCTCGCGCGCCGCGCCCACGCACGCGTGCAGGCGGCCAGCCTGATCGGCGCTGAGCCCGACGAGATCGCGTTCGTCGACAACACCTCCGTGGGCATGAACCTGATCGCCGACCTCTTGGCCGACGACGGGGCCGTACTCACCGACGAGCTCGAGTTCCCGACGGTCACGCTGCCGTGGCTGCATCGCGGTGCGGCCCTGCATTTCGTGCCCGCGGTCGAGGGCATCCTCCACATCGAGTCGTTTTCGCTCGCCGACGCGCCGAAGGCGGCGAGCCTGGTCCTGAGCCACGTGCAATTCTCGAACGGCTGCCGCCAGGATCTCGAGGCCTTCGGCGCGATAAAGGGGCGTCGCAGTTTCGTGGTCTGCGGAAGCCAGAGTGTCGGGGCTTTTCCGATCGACGTGAAGAAGTGCCAGATCGACGCCCTCGCCAGCGCCGGGCACAAGTGGCTGTGCGCGGGCTACGGGGCGGGCTTCGTGTACATGAGCCGCGCGCTTCTGGCACGCCGTCCACCCCGAAATCTGGGCTGGATGAGCGTCGAGAATCCGTTCGAGTTCGACAACCGGGCATACAAGGTGCTTGCCTCGGCGGAACGGGCGGAATTGGGCTGCCCACCTTTCGGGGCGATCTTCGCACTGGGTGCGGCGCTCGACTACGTCCTCGGCATCGGCATCCCGCACATCGCGCAGCGCGTCCTCGAACTCAACGCCTATCTGACTGCGTCGCTCGCCGAGGCAGGCTTCGCCTGCTTGTCTCCCGGCGGCGCCCACCGCTCGGGCGAAACGCTCGTGGAGGCCGACGATCCCGCCGGCTGCGCCCGCGCCCTGCGTCGCCAGGGCGTGCTCGTGACCGAGAAGCGCCAGGGCATCCGCATCTCGACGCACTTCTACAACAACGAGGCCGATATCGATCGGTGCGTCGCGGTGCTCAAGGAGTACGCACAGGATTCCTGAGCCCTTGCGTTTGCCGCGCGCAGCGGCGTTTGCTACAATGTCCTTCTCGGCGCTTTATCGTGCAAGCACCCAAACCCACCCGAGCTCATCGGTAAGACTCGAAAGAGAGGTCCGCGTGGAGTTCCAGGTCGGCGAGAAGGTCATCTACCCGAATCACGGCATCGGCATCGTCGAGAGCATCCAGACCCGGCCGACGCCGACGGGCAAGATCAGCCTCTACAAGCTGCGCATCCTTTCGAACGACTCGCGGGTCTGGGTTCCGCAGCAGAACGCCGGCGGGGTGGGCCTGCGGCCGGTCATCAGCTCGAGCGACGTGCGCAAGATCTTCACGATTCTCGGCGACGGCACGATCGAGCAGCATTCGAACTGGAAGGGCCGCTTCAAGGAGAATTCGGACAAGATGCGGACGGGCAGCATCTTCGAGGTGGCCCACGTTCTCAAGGGCCTCACCTTCCTTTCGAAGAAGAAGGCCCTCTCGTTCCGTGAGAAGCGCATGCTCGACCGCGCCAAGTTCCTGATCACGAGTGAGATCGCCGAGGTCGAGGGCAAGACGCTGGAGACCATCGAGGAAAAGGTCGAGAAGGCCCTCAACAAGACCTTCGAAGCCGCGCCCAAGCCCGTGCGTCAGAAGCCGGTCGGGCTGCGCCGGCGCACGGCGGACGCCTAGGCGACCACACCGTCGGCCTCGTCCAACTCCAAACGCTGCCTTGACTTCGGCCTGATCCCAGGGCTAGACTTCTGTTCGTCTTTTGACCCCTAGCGAGCCAAGCGCTGCGATGAACGAGCCCTCCAGAAGTGCGATGACGAAGGCGGACCTGATCAACATCGTGGCGAAGCGCCTCGATATCACCCAGGTTCAGTCCGGGATCATCGTCGAGGCGGCCCTCAAGAGCATCGTCTCGGCCCTTCAGAACGGCTCAGAGGTCGAGATCCGCGGCTTCGGAAGCTTCCGCTTCCGGAACCGGGCGCCGCGCAAGGGACGCAACCCCAAGACCGGCGAGAAGGTGGACGTTCCGTCGAAGAAGATCCCCTACTTCAAGATGGGCAAGGAACTGAAGGCCCTGCTGAACGGAGCCATGGCCGGCGCCCCCGCGGCCTCCGAGCCCAACCGGGAGTCCTGATCTCCTGATCCGGGCCGCTCTCATCCTGGCGGTGATTCCTCCCTACGTCGTCCTCGCGAGCCTGATCGGTTACCCCGTGGCCCGGCTGCTGGGCTCACCCGCGCTGCTCTATAGGCTCGGCCGGCTCGGCTGCAGGATCATGCTCTTCATCGCCGGCACACGCTTCGTCGTCCTTGGCAAGCAGCGCCTCGCCGACACCCGCAACGTCGTGGTGATGCCCAATCACGTCAGCCAGCTCGATGCGCCGGTCGTGGCGCTCACGCTCGGCATCGACTTCAAGGCAGTCGTGAAGACCGAGCTGTACCGCACGCCGTTCTTCGGCAACTGCCTGCGTTATGCAGGCTTCATCGAAGTCGACCGTAAGGATCCCGAGCAGTCGCGCCCGGCGATCAGCGCGGCGGTGGCGTCGCTCAAAGGCGGCAACTGCTTCTTGATCTTCCCGGAAGGCACGCGAACGAAGACCGGGAGCCTTGGGGAATTCCGGAAGGGCGGCTTCGTGGTGGCGGCCGAGGCGGGCAGCAGGATCCTGCCGGTGGCGATCTCGGGCATTCGGGAGCTGCTGCCGCGCGGCGGCTTCAGTGTGAGGCCCGGCACAGTCACGCTGCGGGTCCTGGACCCGCTCGAAGCAGGAGGGTACAGTTACGACGACCGCGATCTCTTGATCGCCGAGGTTCGTGGCCGGATCGCGGCCGCGCTGGAGCAAGGCGCGGAAGGAGGCGAGTCCGATGGTGCGGAGCGTGCCTGAGAGCAAGGACAAGCGCAAGACGCGGCGCATCGAGCCGTATCTGGCGGCCTGCCGCGTGGTGGCAGGCCGGCGGCGCTTGTCGGGCTACGTCACCAACCTCTCGGTCCGCGGCGCGCGCGTGTACTCCGACGAGCCGCCGCCGCGTGTGGGCCAGCGGCTCACGCTCGAGTTGCGTTTGCGGACGCGCGCGGCCAAGCATCGCCTGCCGGCCGAGGCGCGCTGGGTGCGCACCGCCTCCGACGTGAGCGGCCTGCACTCGTTCGGCGTCAGCTTCAAGGGGCTCACTTCGGAGCAGCGACGGACCGTGGATTCGGTACTCGCGGAGTTTCGCGAGCGGGCCGCCCGGCTTCTGGAGACGGCCTCCTGAGCGAGCCCGAAGACGACGACCCGGGCCGGCGCCAGGCCGGGCGCCAAGGCCCGCAAGCGGCGACGGAATACGGCTGGCTGGCACTCTCCGACGACGAACTGCTGTTTCGAATCGAATCGCTCGGGGTTCCGCACGACGACGACAAGACGCTGCTCGAGATCATCGACAGCAACCGCCACTTCTTCATTCGCCAGGAAGCGGCCAAGAAGGTCCGCGACGTCGGTCTGCTGCGCGACCGCTCGAGCGACCGGCACATCGGCCAGATCCTGGTCCGCGGCATGAACCGCACCGAGGACAGCGACTACCTGCGCCGGATCCTGGCCGAGAGCCGCCACCTCGAAGTCCGCAAAGCCGCCGAAGCCCAGCTCCGGCTGCTCGCCTCCGCGGCGAAGCAGGACTGACGCACGCCGGGCCTTGCAGGTGTCTTGCTGGTCGGCGTGCTCTAGGCCGGCACCGCGCACGTCGAGGCGATGATCTGGGAGGGCGGCGGCGAGCACCCGTACCAGACGGACTTCACGCTCGAGTTCCGGGAGGCCGGTCGGACTCCGGTGCTTGATGCGAACGGCGCGGTGATCGCGGACCGCGTCCGCCTCGTGCCGCAGCGAATCGTTCTCACCGCCCGTCACCAAGTGCGGGGACTCTTGAATTGCACGGGCGGCGGCAAGCAGGTCGTCGCCGACGCGCCCGAGGCGGAACTGGTCTTGCCGCGGAGGGGCGCGGCTGCCTCCTATCAACTGATCCTGCCGCGGGCGATCGGCTCGTTCGCCTGTGGAAACAAGCCAAATGCGGGCGACCGTCGCGTGGGCATCGGCCGCGGCCTCTTCCAGGCGGACGTCGAGGTCGAAGATCCGGTCGCGATCCGTCAGCCGGCCAGGAAGCTCTTGATCTCGCCCGCGATGCGGGTGATCGCTTCGAAGGGCAGTTCCGGGTAGAGCGGGAGCTGCAGGATCTCGCGGGACAGCATTTCCGAGACGGGCAGGTCGCCTTCCCGGCCCCCGACCGAGGCCAGCGCGGGTTGCAGGTGGATCGGCTTCGAGTAGTGGCGGGCCGTGGCGATGCCTCGCGAGGTCAGCTGTTTCTCGAGACCCTCGCGGTCGTACTTCACGCGAATCGAGTAGAGGTGCCAGGCGGAGCTGACGCCGGGTCGCTCGGCGGGGAGGACGAGGCCGGGCGTTCCGTGGAGCGCCTTCGTGTAGGCTGCAAGGCGCTCGCGGCGCTCGCGATTCCAGGTGTCGAGATGGCGCAGCTTGACGCGCAGGATCGCGGCCTGAAGCGTGTCGAGGCGGCTGTTGGTGCCGACCACGATGTTGTCGTATTTGTGCGCGCCACCGCCGTGGTTGGCCAGCTGTCTCAGCCGGGCGATGAAGTCGGCATCGTTCGAGACCACCATGCCCGCGTCGCCATACGCACCGAGGTTTTTCCCGGGATAGAAGCTGAAGCAGGCGCTGTGGCCCAGGCTGCCGACCCGCCGCCCGCCGATCGCCCCGCCGTGCGCCTGGGCTGCGTCTTCCAGGACGGGCAGGCCGTGGCGCTTCGCGATGTCGAGGATCGGCTGCATGTCCGCGGGCTGACCGTAGAGATGCACCGGCAGGATCAATCTGGTGCGAGGCGTGAGCGCCTTCTCGAGCAGACGCGGGTCCAGCGTGAAGGAGGCCTCGTCCACGTCCACGAACACGGGCCGGGCACCGTTCAGCAGGATCGCCTCGCCCGTGGCGATGAACGTGTTGGCAACCGTGACGACTTCGTGCCCGCTGCCGATCCCGTAGGCGCGCAGCGCCAGAATCAGGGCGTCAGTACCGTTTGCGACGCCCACGGCCTGAGAAACCCCGCAGTAGGCCGCGAACTCCTGCTCGAACAGCCGGCAATCGGGCCCGTTGATGAAGTGGGCGCTCTCGACTACGCGCGCGATCGCCTCGTCGACCTCGGCCCTGATCCGCTGGTATTGCGCATTGAGGTCGACCATCGGGACCGGCGCAGCGTCGACAATCGGTAGCATCACAAGCCCACGAGTCTAGCTTTCGGGGCGAGAAATCGCCAAACAGCGGGCTTTTCAGCTAACGAGCGCGTGCACGACCTCGTCCAGGCTCGACGCGAGGAGATCGGGTGTCGATGCTTCGAGGGCCCGCTGATTCGGGAAACCACCGGGGATGCCGATCGCGAAGACGCCCGCAGCGCGCGCCATCTCGATGTCTTCGGGGCTGTCGCCAAGGTAGACGGCCGCAGCGGGTTCGACCCCGAGACGGGCGAGAGCCACCTGGAGCGGCTCGGGATGCGGCTTTCGGTTCGGGGTGTCGCCGTCGCAGATCACGGCGCCAAGAAAGCGGCCGACGGCGAGACGCACCAGGTCACGTTCGACGCGGGCTCGGCTGCCGCTCGTGACCAGGCCCAGGGCGAGACCCGCCCCCTGCAAACGCGCGAGCGTCTCCCGAGCGCCGGGCAAGAGTGCGTTCGCCTCGTCGGCGTAGAGCGTGAGCCAGCGCTCGTCGGCCTCGTCCCACTTCTCGCGCGGCAGGCCGACCATCTCGTAGGTGCGCTGCCAGTTCGGAGAGTAGGTTCGCTCGAAGTCGCCGCTGCCATAGGCGATCCCGTACGCGGCGAAGAGCCGCACGTAGGAGCGCAGGCTGGCTGCGGCGGAGTCCACCAGCGTGCCGTCCCAGTCGAAGAGCACGGCTCGCAGTGGATGGGGCGGCATTACAGGCGCAGCGCCACGATCCCGGAACTGATCAGTATCAGCAGGATCCCCAGGGAGACGAAGCCAAAGAGCTTGTCGCCCTGGTGGAAGAGTCCGAGCGTCACCACCACCACTCGCCCGACCGGCGTCAGCATCAGGAGCAGCACCCCCGCCTGGAGCAGTGACGAGCGGCCCAGGCTCAGGCCGAGGACCAGCAGCAAGGCACTCGCGGCGAGGCCCAGCATGAGCACGACCTCGATCGTCTTGTCGAGGCCGGAGGCGTTCTCGTTCACAAGCCCTCGAGACCCATGCGCGTTCCGACGACCAGCAGCACCACGGCCATCAGGATCTTGAGCGAGCGGGTCTCGACCCGCTCCGAGAGTTGCGCGCCGGCGAGGCTCCCTGGCAGCGCACCCAGAGCGATGGCCGCCGTCAGTGGCAGCGCTACGTCGCCACGGCTGAAGTAGATGAAAGAGGAGGCTGCCGCCGTCACGCCGATCATGAAGGTGCTGGTGGCCGCGGCTACCCGGATCGGGATGCCACAGAAGGTCGAGAGCACCGGGACCTTGATGATGCCACCCCCGACACCCAGCAGGCCCGAGATCGCACCTGCGATGAGCGAGGCGGCCAGCCCGACCCGCAGCCGCTTCACGCGGTAGGTATAGGTGCGCTCACCTTCCACGAGTCGGCCGCCGAGAAGGCCGGTGTCAGCGTCGGGGTCATGGATCACGTTTCGCTTGCGCGAGCGTGCCGCCATGATCACCCCCATGACCGCGAGCGTCACGCCAAATGTGACGAACAGCTGCTGGTGCGTGAGCAGCGACGCGGCGAGGCCGCCGGCCAGGCCGCCGATGCTGGTGGCCACTTCGAGCGCCAGGCCCAGCCGCATGTTCACGAGGCCGCGGCCGAGGCTGACCGTGGCCGAGGCGGAGGCCGTCGCGATCACCGAGATCAGGCTGGCCGCGATCGCTGTGCGGATCGGGACGCCCAGGCCGAGGCTCAGCAGCGGCACCAGGAAAACGCCGCCGCCCAGGCCCAGAAGCGAGCCAACGAGCCCCGTCGCCGCGCCGGTCAGGATCAGCATCGTTGCCGAGGGCAGCATGCTGCAGATCCTACCCTTGAAACCGGTGACAAGCTTTCACAAGTGCCTGCGGAACAAGGAACTGCGGCTAGCGTAGCTGTTGTCGAGCAAATCGGAGGAAGCGTGGAAACGAGACGGGGTGACGGCGCGCCGAGGCTGATCCAATGCCCCCAGAGAGGCCTCATCCACGCGGCCGTCGTGTCCGCTTCCACGCTCCCCTCCGATCGTCCTGCTATCATCGCCCCGTGAGCGTGAGCCCGGGGTCGGCTGATTGAGGAAATGGCTGCGCCGTCTCCTCCTCGTGCTGCTGTTGGCGCTGCTCGGATTCGTCTTCGGCTTCCTGCCCTACTTCCTCGCCAGCGTCTTCACGATCCGCACCTTCCAGATGAAGGACCCGGAGAACCAGGGGATCACGCCCGCGACGCTGGGCCTCGTCTCCGAGGACGTGAGCTTCAAGGCGCGCGATGGAGTGTCGCTTTCGGGCTGGTGGGTTCCGGCTCCGGCGGCGAGGGGCACGGTCGTCCTGGTGCACGGCCTGAACCGCTCGCGCCTCGAGATGGTCAAGAAGGCGCCCTTCCTGAACCAGCTGGGGTGGAACGCGCTGCTCTTCGACCTGCGGCGTCACGGGCAGAGCGGGGGAATGGTGCGCAGTCTCGGCTACCACGAGCGCAACGACGTGCTGGGGGCCGCCGACTTCGCGCGCTCGCGGCTGGCGGGCCCGGTGGTGGCCTGGGGGATCTCGTTCGGGGGCGCGGCGGCGACCCTGGCGACGGCCGAGGATCCGCAGATCGTGGGCCTCGTCTGCGACAGCAGCTTTCGCGGCTTGCGCGACACGGCGCGCCATCACCTGGCGCTGTTCCGCACCTTCGCCTGGTGGCTTCGGCTCGTCCCCGCCTGGCCCACCTCGGACGTGGCGGTCTTCTGGATGGGCCGCCGCGCGGGTTTCGATCCCGATGGGCTCGACGTCCTGAGAGCGGCGTCGCTGCTGGGCTCTCGGCCCGCGCTCTTCGTCGGCGGCACGGGCGACGAGCGGATGCCGCCGGAGATCGCCTCGGACCTGGCGAAGGCCGCAGGGCCTTCGGCGAAGACGCTCGTGATCACGAGCCAAGGACACGGCCATGCGTACCGCGACGGTACAGCAGCTTACGAAGCGGCGGTCAACTCGCTGCTCGAATCCGTAGCGCCGTCTAGCATAGGAGAGCTCCGGTGAGCCCAGAAGACAAGAAACACCATGTGCCCTTCCCCGAAGAGGACAATGGGGTGGCGACCAAGCCTCCGGAGCAGAGCAGCTCTTACACCATGGTCGATCCGCGCTTCCGCGAGATCTATTTCCAGTTCTACAAGGAGACCTACAAGCCCTCGGTCATAGACCGCAAGACCAAGGAGCTGATCGCGATCGCCGCGAGCCTGGCCGCCAAATGCCAGGGTTGCCTCGAGGGTCACGTCAAGAAGGCGCTCAAGTTCGGCGCGAGCCGCGAAGAGATCTCCGAGTCGATCGCCATCGCGATCGGCGTGAACGCGGCGGCGATCGTCGACCTCACGGACATCGCCGCCGACAACATGGACGTGAAGCTCTACTAGAATCTCGGGCTCATGGAGAGCCTGCAAGAGCAGTACGCGCCGAAGAGCACCTGCTTCGGCTGTGGCCCCGCCAACGCGAAGGGTTTGCGGATTCGCAGTTTCGCCGAAGGCGACGAGCTGGTGGCCGTGTGGACGCCCGAGGCGCACCACGAGGCATTCCCCGGCGTGCTGAACGGCGGGATCATCGGTGCGCTGCTCGACTGCCACTGCAACTGGGCCGCAGCGATGCACCTGATGCGAGCCGCGGGCCCGAAGGCGGCGCTCCCCAGCACGGTCACGGCCGACTACGCCATCAAGCTCAAGCGCCCGACGCCGATCAGCGGCCCGATCTCGCTACGCGCGTGCGTCGTCGAGGCCGAGGGCAATCGCGCCGTGGTCGAGGGCACGCTGCAGGCCGGCGGCAAGCTCTGCGCTAGGTGCCGCGGCACGTTCGTCGCTGTCGGCCCCGACCACCCGGCCTATCACCGCTGGTAGGCGGCCCGGCTCGGAGGCTATTCGATCATCGACCCCCCAGCCTATCCCTCCCCACGTGGGGGGAGGGAAGAGCTCTTTGGCTCAAGCGACGACCGCCGCTCCCTCTGCTTCGCAGGAGGGAACGGCGGCGGTCTGCGGGACCCGCGTCCGCAGCCTTCGGCGGCCGGTCCCGGCTGCCGGCTATTCCAGCTTCTTGCGGGCCAACTCCTCGGGTCGCCAGGCCGTGCCGTTCTTCACGACCAGGCTCACGCTCTGGCTGTTGTGGATGTCTTCGAGGGGGTTCTTCTCGAGGACGACGAAGTCCGCGAGCTTGCCCGCCTCGATCGAGCCGAGGTCGGCGTCGAGGCCGAGCGTCTGGGCGGGAAACAGCGTTGCGACGCGCAACGCCTCGAGCGGCTTCATGCCGCCTTGCACGAAGGCCCACATCTCCCAGTGCGGACCGAGCCCCTGCAGCTGGCCGTGTCCGCCCAGGCAGACCCTGCCGCCGGCGTCCATCACCTGCTTGGCCGCCGCGGCGACGTCGACGTGATGCCAGTCGGCGGGATCGGTCGCCATGATGCCGCGGATCCGGCCGAGCGTGTCGATCACCGACTGTGGCACATAGCGCCCGAGTCGCTCGTCCTTCCACAGGTCGTAGTGCTGATGGAACCACTTGTCGCCTGAGATCCCGCCGTAGGCGACGAGCAGCGTCGGCGTGTACGAGGTCTGACTCTGGCCGAACAGCGTGACCACGTCCTTTTGCAGCGGGGCAAAGGGCAGCGCGTGCTCGATGCTGGTGTGGCCGTCGAGGATCATCGTCATGTCGCTCTCGAGATCGCCGCCGCCTTCGGGCACGACCATGATGGCTTCCTCGCGGGCCGCCTGCAGGATCCACTGTCGCTGTTCGCGACGCGGCTGCATGTACGACTTCACGCTGAAGGCGCCCAGCGTCTTCAGGCGGCGGATATGGTGGCGCGCATCCTCGAGGCTCTTCACCACGGCCTTGCCGGCACCGTCGGCTCCGTACAGGATGTAGCCTGTCGAGAAGATGCGGGGGCCGGTCATCAGGCCCGCCTCCACCATTTCGCCCTGGCCGAACGCCTCCTGCGTCGCCGCGGAGGGGTCGTGCGCCGACGTCACCCCGTAGGCCAGGTTCGCAAGGTACTTCCAGGGCCGTTGCGGGAACACGTCGAGCGTCGAGTAGTGCAGATGGGCGTGCTCGTCGAAGAGGCCCGGGATGATGGTGCGACCCGCGACGTCGACGCTGCCGGCGCCCGGCGGGACCTGGACCGAAGCGGCGGCGCCGACGGTCTTGATGCGATTGCCCTCGACTACGACCACGCCGTTCTCGATCACGTCGTCACCCTTCATCGTGATGATGCGGGCGCCCGTGTAGGCGACCATGGCCGTGGGCTTCTCCCGTGGCACCGTGAGGACGATCTCGACCTGGTCTGATTCCGGCAGCTTCTTCTTCTCGTCCTTCTTGGAGGCCGTGGCTGTTCCGCTCTTCTTCTTCGCCGCCTTCTCGGCCTTGGCCGCGGCGGCCGCCTCCGCCTCACCGGGCTTCGGTGTCGGCACCGCCTTGTCGAGCGCGAGCCGGTGGTAGGTCGGGCCGAAGATCCAGGTCACCGTGCGGCCGTCGTCGGCCCAGTTCACCCACTCGCCGCCCTCGTCGGTTAGCTGGCCCAGGGGCAGCGCGGCGCCCTCCAGCGCGACGTCAATCGCGTCTTTGCTGGTTTCGGGCAGGGCCGTGACGTAGGCGTTGTGCAGCTCGTTGAAGGCGACCCAGCGGCCATCGGGGGAAACGACAGCCTCTTCGGCGAAGCTGAAGCGCAGGTGCGTGCGGCGATCGGTCCCGTCCAGCTTGACGGACGCCAGCACCGTCTTGCCGGGCTCTGCCGGCTTGGCCGCCGGCTCGTCCTCCACGTACCAGATACGCTCGCCGTCGGCCGAGAACGTCGGCCGCGCCATGCGCCGGTTGGTGCCGCGATTCTTCGTGCCGATCACGTAGTGGCTCTCGCCGCCCGAGGCGCTCACCCAGGTGATCTCGTGCCACAGCTCGTCGGAGAGATCCCCTCCGCGGAAAGTAGCTCCGCTGCCCTTCACGAACACCACCTTGCTGCCGTCGGGCGAGAAGGCCGGGTTCGCGTACTGGCCGGGCGTCTGCGTGAGGCGCGTCGCTGCGCCGCCCGCGGCCGGCATCTTCCACACCTGCCCGCCCAAGTCGTCGTTCCAAGTCACGTAGGTCAGGCTCGCACCGCTCTTTGAAAACGACGGCGCGTACTCGAGGTCGTCGCCCGAGGTGAGCCGCTGGGGAACGCCCTTCGGCAGGTCGACACCGTAAAGGTGCCCGAGGGCCGAAAAGACCAGTCGCTTGCCCTCAGTCGACTCGACGGGCCAGCGCAGGATCCGGGCGCGCACCGCCTCGTCGTTCAGGCGTCGGGGAAAGCGCACGGCGTCGGTGACCTTCTGGTCGACGCAGGCCGTGAAGGGGATGGCGGTGCGAAGCCCCGAGGCCGCGTCCCAGCGCCAGATCTTGCCCTCGGCCGTGGCCACGATGGCACGCCCGTCCGGCGTCCAGGCGTAGCCGGGGAAGACGCCGTGGAACGCAAAGCCCTCCTGGTTGTCGCGCTGCACGTCGGGGGCTACGGTGCGTAGTCTGCCGCTGGGGAGATCCATCACCTGTAGCAGCGTCTTCGCGCGGATCCGACGGACGAACGCCATCGAGGCGCCGTCGGGTGAGAAGGCGGGCGTCGCCGCCCCGCCGAACTCGCCGGTCAGCGCGATCACCTGGCCGGTGTGCCGGTCGAGCCGCTTGATCTGCCAGATGCCCTCGTTGACGTTGCGGTCGTATTTGTAGCGCGAGTCGCGCGCCGAGAAATACAGGAAGCGGCCGTCCTTCGAGAAAACGGGATCCGCTGCGTCGGGCTGGTCCTCGCGCTTCGTGATCTGGACGCCCTTGCCGCCCTTCGTGTGCCACATCCACAGCTCGACGGTGCCGAGCGAGGAGAGGTCGGTCATGCGCTTGCGGCCCACCAGATAGTCGCCATCCGGCGTCCAGGCGGGAGCGCTGACCGTGTGGTCCATCTCACTGCTGATCTGCCGCGCGGCCTTGCCCTCGAGGTCGCAAACCCACAGGTTCTCGATGCCAGCGCGGTCGCTCGCGAATGCGATCGACTTGCCGTCTGGCGAAAAGCGCGGCTGCACGTCGTAGGCCGGCCCGCTGCTGACGCGCTTCGCCTGGCCGCCCTCGATGGGCAGCAGGTATAGATCGCCGAGCATCGCGAAGACGAGTTGCCGTCCATCGGGGTGCACGTCGAGGGCGAGCCAGGTGCCTTCGTCGGTCTGGAACGAGACGCTCTTCGTCGGGCCGTGGGGCTCTTCCACCTTCCAGGGCTTGTCCGAGTCAGGCTTCGGCGGAGTCGAGTTCACCGCGCTGGACGCCGCAAGCACGGGCAGCGCGACGAGCGTGGCCAGGCTCAAGATGCGACCGAGGTTCTTCAAGGCAATCTCCTCCGATCTGGGACGGACGAGCGGCGAGAAGGGAATGTTCGGCGAAACTCTAGGCTGGCGCAGGATCGGCCGCTTCCAGGAACTTGCTCCGCAAGTCGTCCGGAACGGTCATCGGCTTGAACGTCTTCATGTCCACCACGACCGCGGTGTTCCGAGCGCGAAATACCGGCTTGCCCAGGACGCTGCCCTGGTACCGGAAGCGGACCGACGAACGGCCGACTTTTTCGACACTCACGCGCACATCGACGCGGTCGCCGTAGTGGATGGGCGTCAGGTACTCCATCTCGACCTTGACGGTGGGGAAGCCGAGGCCCTCGCGGAAGACGTCTGGATAGGGCCGCCCGACGTGGCCCGCGAAGAAGTCCTCGAAGGCCACGTGCAGGAAGTTGACGAGGTTCGGATAGTAGGCGATCCCAGCCGGGTCGAGATCGCAGAAGCGAACCAGGATCTGCGTGGTGAAAGCTATGCCTTGCTCCCGAGGTGCTCCATGACCGAAACGCACAGCACCTCGCCCAGCGACTCGAGGTTGGCCTCGCCGTCTTCGGCGGAGGCGGCGATCGGGTTGCCGAAGTAGGCATCCTCGCCGCCCGCCTCGACGAACGTCTTGGCGCCCTTCTTGAGGGCGGGCATCAGGCCATCGAGGGGTGGCAGGCTGATCCGCGCGCGTTCGCGCACCATCACCGGCGCGGCGGCCATCATCAGCGAGGTCTCCCAGGCCCCGGCGTGATCGCCCAGCTGGAAGACAGGCCCCATCAGCTCGGCCCAGCGCTTGCGCGTCAAATCCGCGTAGCAGGCCGACGCGCCCGCCTTGTTCGCTTCCTCGAGCGCCTTCTTCACGCACTCGACATGCGCCGCCTCGAGGTGGATGTTGGCAAGGCCCACGCATCGGAAGCGCTTCGAGGCCGCGATGCAGACGTCGCGCAGCAGGGCCGTTGCCGTGTCAGCCTGGACGCTCAGGGTGCCGGCGAAAGAGGCGCCGAAATCGGCGACGGTGTAGAACACCGGTGGCAGGATCAGCGACGGGATGCCGTGCTCCTTGAGCTTTTCCGCGCCGCGCCGCGCCATCTCGGTAGCGATCACGGTGTCGGCCGAGACGGGCAGGTGCGGGCCGTGCGCTTCCACGGCGCCCACCGGGAGCAGCCCCACGGGCCGTTCCTTGAGCGCCTCGTCGATCTCCGTCCACGTCATCTCCGACATCACGATGTTCTCGGCCATGGCCATCGAAGGGAAGTGACCCTTCTCTCCTTTCGGTTAGTGCTTCAGGGGTCCTTTAGAGCGTCAGGCGGGCAGCGACCTCATGCCAGGGGGGCTTCGACTTCGAGCCGGCGGCGATCGATCTTCCCACGGTCGTTCTTCGGGAGCGACGGAACGAAGGCCACGGCCCGCGGGTACTTGAAGGGCGCCAGGCGCCCCTTCACGAAATCCTGCAACTCACGAGCGAGTGCGTCGTCGCCCTGCCGCTGCCGGAGCACCACGAAGGCCTTGGGTTTCACGAGTCCGTCGGCGTCTTTATAGCCCATCACGGCGCATTCCGCTACCGCCTGGTGCTGCAACAGGCAGTTTTCCACCTCCAGCGGCGAGACGAAGATGCCGCCGACCTTGAGCATGTCGTCGGACCGGCCCTCGTACCAGAAGTACCCCTGCGGGTCGCGTCGCATCAGATCGCCCGTGACGACCCAGTCGCCGCGCAACACCTGCTTGGATTTCTCGTGCGCCTGCCAATACAGGATGGCGGCCGACTCGCCCTTGATCCACAACGTGCCCGACTCGCCCTCGGCCACCTCATCGCCTTCCGGGCCGACCAGGCGGGCGTCGTAACCGGGCACGAGCCGGCCCAGGCTTCCCGGCACCACCTCGCCCGGATAGTTCGAGATGTAGATGTGGAACATCTCGGCGGAGCCGATGCCGTCCAGGATTTCGACACGGAAGCTCTCCTTCCAGCGCCGGTGCAGTTCGGGAGGCAGGGCCTCGCCGGCGGAGAGCACGAGCCGCAGCGACGAGAGATCGCGCCCTTGTCCGCCCGGGTGGTTCAGCATCCCGCCGATCATCGTCGGTACGCAGGTCAGCACCGTCGGCTTGTACCGCTCGATCACGTCGAACAGCGTGGCCGGCTCGCTGCGCTCGCTGAACAGCGCGGTGGCGCCGCCCACCGCGAACGGGAACAGCAGGTTGGTCCCGGTCGCGTAGCCGAAGAACAGCTTCGGCACCGAAAGCGTCAGGTCATGCTCGCCGATCCCGAGCACCTGCTTCGCGTAGCGCTCGGTATTCCAGGGCAGATCCTGCTGGAGGTGGACCGCGGCCTTGGGCTTGCCGGTCGAACCGCTGGTGAACAGCCAGATGGCGGGATCGTCGCGATGGGTGTCGGCATTCGTGAAGGCGTCTGAGGCGTGCCCGGTCAGCTCGTCGAAGCCAAGATGCGGGCCACACTCGCCGACGACGACGAGATGCTTCAAGTGACGGAACGACTCTCGCATCGGATCCAGGCGATCCCGGGTGGACGCATCCACGATCGCGACCCTGGCCCGCGTGTACTCGAAGTAGTGGGCGTAGTCCTCGGCGGGCAGCAGCGGGTTCACCATCGCGATCACCGCTCCGGCCTTGGCTGCCCCGAACCAGGCGAAGGCGAACTCAGGCCGGTCCGGCAGGATCAGCAGCACGCGGTCTTCGATTGCGACGCCGAGCGAGCGCAGGGCGTTTGCGACCCGGTTCGAGTGCGCCTGCACGTCGCCGTACGTGTAGGCCTCGTCGCGCCAGTAGAGGCAGGTCTTGTCGCCTCGCCCCGCCTCGACGTTGCGGTCGAGGAAATACCACGCCATGTTGAAACGTTCGGGGAAGGTAAATTCGCTCAAGGCCCGGAACCTGCCAGCCTGGCGTAGCCGCTCGCGTGATACAGGAGCGGCCGCCCGGGCGCCACTTGAAGTCTCAGCACCTCGCCCACGTAGATCGTATGGTCGCCGCCGGGAAGCCGCGCGCCGACTCGGCACTCGATGTGGACGAGCGCCCCCGGTACGAGCCCCACGCCGGTCTCGCCGACGGCGAGGTCGGCCGACTCGAACTTCTCCCTGCCCGGCGCCCCGAAGCGCCGCGACCAGCCCTCCTGCGCCTCAGACAGCACGCTGATGCCGAAGACGCCCGAGGCCTCGAACCCGTCGTGGGTTTCCGAGCGGTTGTCGATGCAGACCAGCACCAGGGGCGGATCCAGGCTGACCGAGCAGAAGGAGTTGACGGTCAGCCCCATCGGCCAGCCTCCCGCGTCGCGCGTGGTGACGATCGTGACGCCGGTTGCAAACTGGCCGAGCGCCTGCCGGAAGTCCTGTCCATCGATGGGCATGGATGCCGGATTCTAGTGCAGTGCGAGGCGCGGCAGGGCAAGCTCCACGCGCAAGAGCGCCAGGGCCACCGCCGCGCTCGCCAGGTGCCACCGTCGCAGCGTGCTCGGGAGCTGCTGGCAGCGACGAACGGCGAGCCACGGGCGCTCGCTGCCGAGCAGACCCTCGAGGCTCCGGCCCAGCGGTCCCAGGATCACTTAGGCGACGTCGCGCGCGTAGACCTTGCTCGTACCGAACGCATCATACTTGTGGAGGGCATCGGAGCTTGTGAAGGGCATCGGAGCCGAGGTCGGGCGGCCAGACGTGGACACCGAAGTAACGGAAGGCGTCGGCATGCAGCCGCTCGTCGGGGTGGGCGAGGCCACGCGTCCCCAGCGCGATCGACAGACACAGCAGCGGCGCCGGTGAGCAGGGCGAACTGCGCGCTGCGTTGCACGACGCCTACGCTCATTGCGACGGTCCGCTGCCCCGGTAGAGTTGCATCTGGCCGCCGGCGAGAGCCAGTCGCAGCCCGATACGCCCGAGCACGAAGGCCTGCATGAGCGCGAAAGCGAGCGCCTGTGTGCCCCAGCCCGTGACAACGAAAGCGCCGTCCAGACGTGCCCAGGCCGCGAGCATCGCCGTCGCGAGCAGGGCGACCGAGAGATAGTGTCCGAGGGCGGCGGGAAGGCGACCGAGGCAGAATGCGAGCGCGGACACGAACGCGAGGCTGGCGCTCTTGCGCTCTTCGAGCACCGTGATCACGCGCGCGTAGCCCGCGAGCATGTGGATCAGCAGGATGCCGAGCAGGAGTGCCGCACTGCGCCCATACGACCAGGCGAGTGCCGTCGTCTCGGAGACCGACTCCGCGGCGCGGCTCGCGACCCAGCCCGAGACCGGCACACTCAGCCGGAAGAGCAGCGCGTCGGCGAGCAGCGCCAGCAGCGAGAGGCGCAGCATGCGGCCGCAGTAGAAGCCGCAGCCGTGAGCGAAGCCGCGCACCGTGAAGCCGCCGCGGGGGCCGCGCAGTGCCCCCAATATCCCTCCGGCAAAGAACACCTGCAGCAACAGGTAGGCGACACCCAGGCCCAGGACTACGTTATCCAGCTCGGGCTTTGGCACGGGCGCGCTCGGGTCCTCCGGGGGCGGAGCGAACAAGCGCGCCGGCAACTCGCCCTTGAGTAGCAGGTCGGTGTTCCGGAACGCAAAGCCCACGCCGAAGATGTCGGGCTTGAAGGCGGACGTCCAGCCCTGCTGCTGGTCCGACCAGTGGCTCCACCAGGGAAAGTCGAAGCCCCGGGCCATCTGCGCCGCCGCTTCGCTCTCGCGCAGGTCGCGCCCGAGCTGGGCCGCGAAAGGCACGGCCAGCAGGCCCGCGACGCCGAGGTTGACGGCGAGCAACAAGGCTGCGAGCGTGCGGCAGCGCCAGGCCGCTTGCAGGCCGGCCACGAGCGCGGCTCTCATCCGAGGACCGTGTGCAGTTCGAGCAGGTTCTGCAGCCAGAACAAGAAGCGGGCCGACCACTTGAAGGCGGCCTGCCGACCAAGCCCCGTCTCCGCGCGCCAGGCGTTGTTGCCGGGATTCACGTCGATCGCGAGCTTGTGGTCGGGGTCGACCACTGCCCGGCGGATTTTCGGGGCGCCCCCGTAAGAGAAGCGCTTCCAGCGATCACGGCCGTCCCAGCTCTCGCGCGCGATGCGGCCGTCCGCGAACTCGACCACGATCTCGACTGGCATGCGCACCTCGCCCAGCCGACGCACGGTCACGACGCTGTCGGCACCGCCGTCCCGAGGCGCGCCCTTGGGAAGCGTCGGCGCCGGTATCGGTGCGCGGGCCGGCGCCGGCCCGTCGCTGAAGCCTGTGGCGCGGCGTCGCGGCTCCTCCTTGACGGAGATCGCGTAGTCGCACAGCCCGCTCGAGAAGAACGTCTCGTCGAAGAACCAGCGCCAGTCCTGGCCGCTGACTTCGTTCACGGTGGCGATGAAGTCCTCCGTGGTCGGGTGCTCGAAGCGGTACCGCCTCGCCCAGGTGCGCAGGATGCGCGTCATCGTCTCGTCGCCGACCAGCGCCTCCAGCGTCTTGTGGACGAGCGCCGGCTTGCGGTAGGCGTTGAGGTAGTACGCGTCCGAGCTGTCGAACTGCCACGAGGCTCGAGCCATCGGGTCGCGTCGGCCGAACTCGCGCAGATCGGCGAGCCCCGCCTCGCCGCGACCCACGAAAACGCCTGGCGCCAGCACTGGGAGGCCGCGCGCTCGTCCCCGCGCGTCCTTGCCGCCGAAGTAGCGCCGGCCCCAGCTCGCCGGGCCGTAGAAGAGCTCGAGCGCCTTGGCTTCGCTGTAATCGTTCAGTCCTTCGTCGAGCCAGGGCTCCTCGAACTCGTTGGTGCCGACGAGCCCGTACCAGAATTGATGGCCGGCCTCGTGCACCGTCACTGACTCCGGGCTCTGCAATTCGATCGGAGCCTGCACGTGAGTCCCGCCGGTGAACAGCGTCGGATACTCCATGCCACCCGAGGCCGAGAACCAGGCCGGATCGACGACGGTGAGGTGCCCGTAGGGGTAGGCAGCGGCCCACGCACCGTAGCTGCGAAGCGCGACCCGGGTCGCCTCGAGATAGCGCTCGGCCAGATGCGCGTGTTCAGGTTGCAGCAGCAGGCGGATCTCCACGGGCGGGTAACCCGCATCCTCGAAGCGTCCCTGCCGCTCGACAAAACGCCGGCTCGCGGTCCATGCGAAATCGTGGACGTCGTCCTGCAGGAAGCGCAGGGTCTGCGTGCCATCGGCGTTGTCCACTGGCGCGCCCGAGATCCCCGTCGCCCCGACCACGAAGCCACGTGGCAGCGTGAGCTTGACGTCGTAATTGCCATAGTCCGAGAAGAACTCGGTCGTGGAGTGGAACTGGTGCGCGTTCCACTTGTCCTTGCGAAGCACCCCGATCTTCGGGAACCACTGCACGATGAAGTAGTAGTCGTGCACCCAACCGGCGCGCCCGCCCCTGCCATATGGGATCCGCGCCGTCCACTCGATCCTGAAGCGGGCCGTGGCGCCCGGCGCGACGGCGGAGAAGGCCTTGACTCCGAGAACGGTGCGGTCGTCGGCGTTGGCGTCGTCGGGCGCGACGTAGCGGACGCGCTCGGTCAGATCCTGCTCGGTCTCTCCAAGCAGTACGACCCGCTTGACGTGGCTGAAGCCGTAGTCGCGATCCGCCTTGAAACGCGCCGCGCGGCCGCCCTCACCCCTGGCCGAGGTCGAGAGGTTGTTGCGGAAGGCGTTCCAGTAGAGATGGAAGGGGAACGTGTCCATGGGGACGTCGCCGAGGTTGCGCCAGTCGAGCAGCAGGCTGCCTTCGATCGTCTGGGTCGTCGGGTCGAGGCGTGCTTCGATCGTGTAGTTGGCGTTGCGCGGAGAGATCTCGGGCAGCGGCGGGAGTGACTCGCGCCCGTCCAACTCGGGCAGTCGCGGCTTCCGAACCGGCGCGTCCTTGCGACCGCCTGGAGCGAACAGCACAACTCCCAGAAGGCCTGCGACCAAGACCGTCCCGAAGCCGCCGATTCGCTGCCGCATCGTTGGGGGCGGCGATTCTACCGCGTCTTCAGCCGCGCGGAGTCGGGGTGGAAGACGGCATGCCGATCGAAGCGCGTCCCCCACTCCCACACGGCTGGCGTCAGGCGCAGCCGGTGGTTTCCCGCAGGCTTAGGCCACAGCGTGCACGTCACGACGCGATGGTGCTGGTCTTCGTGCTCGCAATATGGGCAGAACACGCAGGCGCGGCCGGCCTCGTCGGCGCCGGCCGTCCATTTGCGCGGCAGGTCGGGGTCGGCCAGCAGGGCGCGAGCCATGCCGATCAAGTCGGCACTGCCGTCGCGCAAGATGCCCTCGGCCTGCTCGAAAGTGTGGATCTTGCCGGCCGCAACGACGGGCACTGCGAAGCCCGCGGCCCGCACCGCTTCGCGGATCCCCGCCGCCAGCGGCACGTTGACGCCGAACGGATCCTGCTTGTCGCGCGGGATGCACCGAGCACCGCTCCAGCCCGTGTAGGGGTAGCTGGCCTCGCCGATCGGTGGCTGCTTGGCATCGTCGAACTTGCCGCCACGTGAGATCGAGAGAAAGTCGAGCCCGGCTCGACTCAGCCCGACGCCGATCGCCCGAGCATCCGCGAGCGTGTTGCCGTGGATCCGCCCGTCCTCGCCCAGGATGTCCTCGCTGCCGAGATACCGGCAGCCCAGGAGGAAATCACGGCCGACCTCTTCGCGCACCGTGGCGACCACCTCGAGCGGCAGGCGCATGCGATTCTCGAAGCTGCCGCCGTAGGCGTCGCCGCGCTGGTTCGTGACGGAGAGAAAGGACGCCATCGTGTAGGCGTGGGCGAAGTGCAGTTCGACGCCGTCGAAGCCCGCCTGGCGGGCGCGCCGCGCGGCCGCCGCGAAGAAGCCCGGAATCTGCCGGATCTCGGAGAGTGGCAGGTCCTCGATGGTTTGCCGGTAGCCGAAACGGAAGTCACGCCGATCACGCGGCTCGGGAAGCTGCGTCTCGAGGCTCTGCTCGAACTCGGCATCGCTCTGGGCGAGCGCGCTGGGCGGGAGGCGCCCGCGTCTCACCATGCCGGCGATGTACTCCCGCGTCGGCTTGCGCTTCGCGATCTTGAGAAAGTCGATGATCTGCGGGACCACCAGCGAGTTGGAAGCCGCGCGCATCTCCTCGCGCAGCGCCCGCAGGCCTGGAACGTAGCGGTCGTGGGAGAGCCGCAGCAGGGGTCCGCTGGCGACGTCGCGAATACCAGTGGCCTCGAGCACGATCATGCCCGCGCCGCCCAGGGCGTAGCGTAGGTAGATCTCGCGCACTGCGGGCGTCACGAAGCCGTCTTCGGTGCCGCGCCACGTCACCATGGCCGGCAGCCAGATGCGGTTGGGAAGGCGCAGCCCGCCGCGACCGATCGGGAGCGGTTGGAACAGCAGCGCCGCGGTCCGGCCGGCCTCGCTCATCGAAGCGTCAATCTTGGGCGTCCTCGTCGTCGCCAACCATCTCCGCTTCGATGCCTTGATCGACCAGGCGGCGGCGCAGACCATCGAAGCCGGCTCGGTCGGGCGGCGTGCCGTCGCGGAACAGCTCGAGGACCTCCTCCAGGCGGTTGACGCGCCGCGCCAGCTGGCCGATCGTCTCGACGCTGATGCGCGCCTCGCCGGCCACCGCCTGCTGGAAGGCCGGGGCGGTTCCATAGTGGCCGAGCACCTCGACGAGGCGGGCTGAAAGGTTGTCGGCCGCCTCGGCCAGCTCGCCCTGCAGCAGGCTGTCCTTGACGAGCGCCATCGCGTCCTCGATTTCCTCGTCGTTCCAGTCCTGCCGGAAACGGTCCCAGGCGTCGGGGGAGATCACCAGGCCGTCTTCCCCCTCTTCGGCCTCGGCCGCGATCTCGGCGCACAGGTCCAGGATGCGTCCCATCTCACGCGCTCCAGTCGATGTCGGCCGGCAGTTCCACGCGCAGCGCGGCGGGCCGTGGAAAGCGCAGCCCGGCGGCCTTCACCGCTGGCCGGATGTCGGCCACGAAGTCCTTCATGCACTCGCCCGAATCGCGCTTCTTGATGCCCTGCTCGATGGCGTAGCGGTTGCCGGGCGTGCCGGGTCGTCCGAACGAGAGCAGTCCGATCCGGAGCCACTTCTCGAAGAGCGCCTGCTTCACCTCCTCGAAGTCGCCCGACTGGCATTGCTCGACCACGATCTTCTCGCCCAGGCTCTGGTGGCCCGCTTCCTCCTTGACGATCTTCTGGATCACCGCGCGGTAGGCGACGAACGAGCACTCCTCGTACTCCTTGAGCTGCCAGAAGCCGCCGCGGTCGTAGAGGAACTGGGCCATCGCCAGCTCCATCCAGCTCTCGGCCATCGGGATCGGCTTGCCCTCGAGGCGCTGGCGCACCACCGCCTCGACGCTCTCGCCGGTGAACTGTTCGTACATCTTCGCCACCGCCTCGTAGTGCTCGGCTTCCTCCCGGATGTGCCAGACCATGAAGCGCAGCCACTTGTCCGGGACGAAGCGCAGCCCGTGGCCGAACATGTGGGCGGCCGCCAGCTCGCGATAGGCCTGGCTTTGCATCAGCTGCACGATCATCTGCCGGTACTCGGCCGACATTTCTTCCGCGCGAACGACGTCCGTGCTCATCGGCTCTCCTTCAATAGCTCGCGGGCGATCACCAGCTTCTGGATCTCGCTCGTGCCCTCGTAGATGCGCAGCGCCCGCACCTCGCGGTACAGCCGCTCCACGGTCGATCCGCGCATCACGCCCCGAGCGCCGTGGATCTGCACGGCGCGATCCACCACGCGCTGGGCCATCTCGGTCGCAGCGAGCTTCGCCACGGCGCCCTCGCGGGCGATCGACTCGGCGCCGGTGTCCTTCCGCCAGGCCGCCCTGTGGACGAGCAGCCGCGCCCCCTCGATCTCGACGTGCATCTCAGCGAGGGCCATCTTCGTGGCCTGGAAGTCAGCGAGGCTGCGGCCGAACTGCCGTCGCGCCTGGGCGTGGCGCAGCGCTTCGTCGAAGGCGCGACCGGCGAGGCCGCAGGCCGCGGCGCCCACGGTAGGTCGAAACTGCTCGAGCGTCGCGGTTGCGAGCGCGAAGCCTTCGCCTAGCTCACCCAGCAGCAGGGCAGGCGTGTTGCTGAAGCGCAGTTCCCCGAGCGGATGCGGGGCCATCGCTTCCAGCATCTTCACCGACAGGCCCGGCGCCTCGGCATCGACGAGGAACATCGAGAGCCCGGAATGGGAGGAGCCCTCTCCAGTGCGGGCGAGTACGCTGTAGACGCCCGCGATGCCGGCGTTCGAAATGTAGCTCTTGACGCCCGTGAGGCGCCACAGCGCGCCGTCGCGATCCGCCTGCGTGCGAATCCCGCCCAGGTCCGAGCCGGCCTCGGGCTCGGTGACCGCAAACGCGGCGAGCACGTGGCCGCCGGCGATCGGCGGCAGCCAGGTGTTGCGCTGGATTTCGGTGCCGACGCGGGCGATCGGGTACGAACCCAGGCCCTGCATGACGAAGCCCGTGTCGGCGAGCGACGAGAAGTACGCCAGGTTCTCGCGCACGACCACCAGCGAGCGCAGGTCCATGGCCCCGTGCGGGGGCGGCACCGCGTAGCGCAGGAACGATGCTTCCGCCATCGCCGTCACGATCCGGCGCGTCCGGCCGGCGGGGTCCGACTCGTCCTGTGCCGAGCTGCGCAGCCACTTGTCGCCGAAGGCGCGGATGCGCTCGCCGAGAAGGGCGTGCTTCCTTTCGAGGAACGGATCGTCGCTCACTCGGGGGCTCCTTCGAAGCGGGGCGGTCGCTTCTCCATGAAGGCCGCGAAGCCTTCGCGGAAATCGGGACGCGTCATCAGCTCGGCCTGGACCACGGCCTCGTGGTCGAGTGCTGTGCCGATCGCGAGCGTGAGTTCGTGGTTGAGCGCGGCCTTGGTGGCGGCGATGGCCTCGCGAGGGGCGCGCACCAGGCGCGCCACGAGTGACCGGGTCGCAGCGTCGAGCCCGTCTTTGGGCACTACGCGGTGATAGAGGCCGATGCGCTCCGCTTCGGTCGCGTCGACGAAGTCGCCGGTCATGAGCAGCTGGGTGGCGCGGCCCAGGCCCACCACTCGTGGCAACAGGCAGGCAGCGCCCATGTCCGCGCCGGCCAACCCCACCTTCACGAACAGGAACGCGATCTTCGCCGTGTCCGCCGCGACGCGGAAGTCGGCGGCGAGTGCCAAGGCGGCCCCGGCGCCCGCCACCGTACCGTTGAGGCAGGCGACGATCGGCTGTGGCGCTTCGCGCATCGCGCGCACCAGCTCGCACGTGAGCCGCGTGAACGCCAGCAGCTGGGCGTGGTCGTGCTGAAGCAGTTCGCCGATGATCTCTTTCACGTCGCCGCCGGTGCAGAAGGCGCGCCCGGCTCCGGTGAGCACCACCGCCCGGATCTCCCGACGGGCGGGCAGCGCGCGAAAGACTCCGGTCAGCTCGCGGTACATTTCGAAGGTGAGCGAGTTGAGCGTGTCCGGACGGTCGAGGGTGAGCGTCGCGACGCCGCCCGCCTCCTGGCAACGAAAGCCCTTCGTCGTCATGCGCGCTCCTCCAGTCGCTGGTTCAGCGTACCCAGCAGGTCGCGCAGGTGGGCCAGCTCGCCCTCGGCCAACGGGGCGAACAGCGTGCCGACCTCGCGCCGATGGCGCGGAATGGCCCGCCGCATCAGCTTAGAGCCTTTGGCCGTAAGCCGGATCCGCACAGCCCGCCGATCCTCGGGCACCGGGTGGCGCTCGACCAGCCCGAGGCTCGCGAGCCGCTCGACGATGCCCGTGACGTTGCCCGCGGTCACCAGCAGCTCCCGGGTGAGCCGGCCCGGCGTCATGCCCTCGTCGCTGCGATAAAGCTGCGCAAGCACGTCGAACTGCGGCAGCGTGAGCGCGTCGGGCACGCGGCGCCGCACCTCGCGCAACAGCAGGCCGTGCGCCTTGAGCAACCGGACCCAGACCGAAAGTGCCAGGCGCGAGTCAGTGTTCTTCACAGCAGCGCCGTCGCCTCGATTTCCAGCTTCGCCCCCGCCTCGAGGAGCGACTTCACTTCGACGAGGGCCATCGCGGGGAAGTGGCGCCCCATGCGGGTCCGATAGGCCGCCCCGACGTCCTTGGCCCGCGCCAGGTACTCGCGCTTGTCCACGACGTAGATCGTCAAGCGGCCGATCGATTGAGGGCTGCCGCCCGCCTCTCGCACGACCGCCAGGACGTTGTCGAGCGCCTGGCCGAACTGGAGCGCGAAGTCGTCGGACACCAGCCGAGCCTGTGCATCCCAGCCGATCTGGCCGGCAACGAAGAGCACCTCGCCGGAGCCCCGCATGCCGTGGCTGTAGCCGCGGGCCAGCGCCAGGCTCGCAGGATTCACGGGCTGCAGCTTCAAACCAGCGTCCCACCATCGACGCTAAGCGCCTGGCCGTTGATGCCGCTTGCGGCCTCGCCGCACAGGAACACGACCAGCGCCGCCACCTCCTCCGCGGTGTAGAGCCGCTTTTGCGGGCTTGCGTCCTCGAGGCGACGCCGAATCTCGGCGGCCGGCCGGCAGGTCTTCTCGACGATGCGGGCTATCGACAGGTCCGTCATGGGCGTATCGACATAGCCGGGGCAGACGGCGTTGACCGTGACGCCCTTCTCCGCGACTTCGAGGGCCGCGCATTTCGTGAGCCCGAGCAGGCCATGTTTGCTCGCGGCGTAGGCCGAGATGTAGGGGTAGCCAGTCTTGCCCGCGATCGAGGCCACGTTCACGACACGCCCCCAGCTCGCCGCCAGCATCCCAGGCAGCGCGGCGCGCATCGCATAGAAGGCGCCGCTGAGGTTGGTCTCGATGGCCGCCCGCCACTGCTCGTCGGAGGTCTTCACGAGCGGCGCCGAAGGTGCTGTGCCCGCCGCATTCACGAGGATGTCTAGACCACCCAGCGCCTCGTCGGCGGCGCGCACCAGGCTGGCCACATCCTCGGCCCTGGAGACGTCGGCCGTGAAGCTTGCCGCGCGGAGATTCGCGGCGTGCAGTTCCGCGACGACGGCGTCGAGCTCGGCCCGCGTCCGAGACGCGACCGCGACCGAAACGCCGGCGCGCGCGAGTTCTCGAGCCACGGCCCGCCCGATGCCGCGCCCGCCTCCCGTCACCAGTGCCCTACGCCCCGCCAGGCTCATATCGTTTAAGTGTAAAGGATCGGCGGGGCAACTCTCAAGGCCCGCGGGCCTGTCCGACTTCCAGCCGGCCATGTCAGCTTGTCGGCCGTCCCGTCCGACGAGCCATGCGTAAGTCGTTGATAGCGAGCGGGCACGAATCCTGCTCTTCAGCCCCGGCATGAGCGAGCCATCGGATCTCAGGGGGCCCCACCTGCACGGACAGATCGTCGTGTCCCGTTTCGAGTACTTGAAACGGGAGCACGGGTCCGACGCGATCGCCCGCGTCCTCGAGGCGCTTCCCGCCCAGGATCGTGGCCGACTCGCAGGCGTCGACAGGAACACCTGGTACCCGTTCGGCACGCTGATCCGCCTGGACCGGGCCATCGCCACGCAGTTTGGCAAGGGTGACGAACTCCTGTACGAGCGTCTGGGTGAGGCTTCTGCGCAGCAGCGTACGTTCTGGCTTGGAGAGCACGCGGCGCTCATCAACGTGCACGGTTTTCTCGCGCGCATGGCCGAGGAGCACCGGCGCTTCCACAACTTCGGCCGCGCCGATTATCGCCGCATCAACTTCAGCGTCGGCGAGATCTCCTTCAGCGATTACCCCGAAAACGATCCGATCTACTGCCTCTCCGCCAAGGGCTACATCCGCCGCTCCATCGAATGTCTCACCGGCGGGTCCGTGAGCGCCGAGGAGCGTTACTGCCAGAACAAGGGCGACGTGGCCTGCGTATGGTCGCTGCGCTGGTCGGCCCGCGGCGACAGCCTCGCCGTATAATCGGGTGCTGGGGGTCTCGCTATGCTGGAGGTCGGAGCCGAGGCGCCGGATTTCGAGGTGCGCGACCACACGGGCAAGCTGATCCGGCTCTCCCAGTATCGTGGCCGGAGCGTCGTTCTCTGGTTCTATCCGAAGGCCGACACGCCCGGTTGAACGGCCGAAGGTTGCGGGTTCCGCGACCGGATTCGGCAGTACGGGGACAAGGGCGTGCAGGTGCTGGGCGTCAGCTTCGACACGGTCCCTGACCAGGCCGTCTTTGCTCAGAAATTCGGCTTCGACTTCCCGCTGCTATCCGACGCGAATCGCGCCATTGGGCTGGCGTATGGAGCCGCTGACGACGCCACCGCCCAGCACGCGAAGCGCATTAGCTATCTGATCGCGCCGGACGGCAAGGTGAAGAAGGCCTACCCGAAGGTCAACGCCGCCGCCCACCCCGAAGAAATACTGGCTGATTTGTAGCCCACGCCCGGCAAGTCCGCTGCCTGTCCGCGCCCGCGGACAGCGCGCACTCGTCAAGAGATGTGAAGGCGATGTGGCTCACGCACTTGCCGTCGTGCGGGCACTGGCAAGCAACTTGCTCCAGAGTGAGGCGCAGAGGCCGCCGAAGGGGGCCTGGCCTCAGAGCAGAGGGAATCATGAACCACACTCTTCATCGCATGACGGGGGCGGCGGCCGCCATTTTCCTCCTGGCCGCGCTCCCGGCCACAGCCGATGACAATGACGTCAGGCAGCGCGTTCTCGAGCGCCTCGCGAAGTCCAAGTCCGTGAGCCAGGGTGCGGTCGAAGTCAGCGCCGCGCAGGGCGTCGTAATCCTCGACGGGGCGGTCACAACGCTGGCCGCGCGCCGCGAGGCCGAGCGCTCCGCGCGCAAGGAATCCAAGCTCGTCGAGAATCGCCTGCGCGTGGTTCCGGAAGAGCGCACCGACGTGCAGATAACCAAGGACGTCCGCAGCGCCATCCTGCGTTACCCCTACTACGGGGTCTTCGACAGCGTCGAGCTGGGCGTCGTCAACGGCGTCGTGACGCTGGCTGGCTCCGTGTACCGCCCGAACCGGAAGAGCGATCTCGACGCGGCCGTGGCGAAGGTGGCCGGCGTGCTCGCCATCGATAACCGGATCAGCGTGCAGTCACTCTCGCTCTTCGACGATCGGCTGCGGCGGGAGATCTACGCACAGGTCTATGGCAGTCTCGACTTTGCCCAGTACGCCCACCGGGCCAACCCGCCGATTCGGATCATCGTGGATCGCGGCCGAGTGACGCTCACCGGGTTCGTCCAGAGCCCAGTCGAACGCGTGAAGATCGAAAGCATCGCGCGCCAGACGCTGGCGTTCGACGTGGTCAACAGGCTGCACCTCGACGGCGAGCAACCCGGAGGCGACAGGCCAGTTCCGCTCGAGGGACCCGCCATCGAGCTCTGAGCCCGCGGCTGCAAGCTGCGTGAACGGGGCCCCGGGAAACCGGGGCCCTGAACTCAGGCGCCGTGGAAGCGCTGCACTTCGTCCGGCGGTTCTACGGGAGCCGAGAGAATCTTGTAGTAGCACCAACCCGCCAGCCCCCAAACGAAGCTGAGCGAGCTCGCGAGGAAAATCCAGCCCAGTGCGCTCATTGGTCCGCGGCCTCCTTCTTCAGTCCGCCGGTTTGTCTCCGTCCAGGTCGATTCCCGCCGCGCGCCAGCGCTTCTCTCCGAGATAGGTGCACACCACCAGCAGAAGCGTCGTGGCCGTAATCAGCGCCAAGGCCCCCTGCCGCGCGGGGTCGTCGCGGACCGCCTGGATCCAGGCCGGCAGGTTCGACTTGCAGAAGGCGACGAACACCACGATCAGGTAGATCGGCGCGACGAACTTCATGATGAACTTGTAGATCCCCGGGATCCGGATCTGGGCGCCCTGGTGCGCTTCGCGCCAGCCGCGCTCGATGCCGAAGACCCAGCTGAAGAAGATGATCTGGACCATCGCCAGTATGAAGATCAGGAACGTGCCGACCCAGTCGTCGATGGTGCTCCAGAAGACGCCGCCCTCGCTGTAGTACATCACGAGGAACGAGCCGATCATGCAGACGCCGACCACCAGACTGGTGGCCGCCTTGTGCGACGCTCCGAGCGATTCCTCGAAGAACGCGAGCGAAGGCTGATACATCGAGATCGAGCTGGTGATCGCTGCCAGGAACAGCATGAAGAACCACACCGCGCCGATCACGTTGCCGAAGGCTCCCATGTGAGCGAAGACGACCGGCAGGGTTGTGAAGCCGAGCCCGAAACTCCCGCCGGACACCGCGGCCGCCGTTCCAGAAAGTCCCAGGAAAACGAAGGCGGCCGTGAGCGTGATGAGCCCGCCGAAGCCCACCTCGAACAACTCGTTCGTGGCCGAGGAGGTGAGGCCCGAGAGCACGACGTCGTCCTTCTTCTTCATATAGGACGCGTAATTGATGATCACGCCGAAGCCGACCGACAAGCTGAAGAAGATCTGGCCGGCGGCGGCGAGCCAGGTCTGCGGGTTTCCGAGGGCCTCGAGGTTCGGGTTCCACATGTAGCCGAGCCCGTTGACCACGTTCTGGTCGGGCAGGCTCGAGTCGGGCGTCCCCAGCGTGAGCACGCGGACCAGCACGATCAGCGCACACACCGCCATCGCCGGCATGGCCCACGAGCAGAACTTCTCGATGCCCTTCGAGATACCGCGGTAGACCAGCCAGATGTTGATCCCGAAGGTGATCGCCCAGAAGACGAACGTCCGGTATGACCCGCTCGCCAGCACACCGTCATGCTCACGGCCGGTCAGCTCGCTGTAGAACTGCGCCGCGCGCGCCGTCTGCTCGGCGACCGGGGCGTTCGTGACCACGCCGATGCCACCGGTGAGGTAGCTCCACGTGTAGCCCAGGCACCAGGCCTCAATGTACGTGTAGTAGAACGACACCGCCAGCGGAATCAGCACGCCGACGACGCCGAGGTAGCGGGCCAGGCGGCCCTTGCCGATGATGCCCATCACGGCAGGCGCGGAATGGACCCCTTTCCTGCCGCCGTAACGGCCCATGGTCCACTCGGCCCAGCCGATCGGGATGCCCAGGAACAAGAGCGCGCAGAAGTAGGGGATCATGAAGGCGCCGCCGCCGTTGGCGGCCGCCTGGCCCGGGAAACGCAGGAAGTTACCAAGCCCGACGGCGGACCCGGACACGGCGAGAATAACGCCGAGCCGCGTGCCCCACTCCTGCTTCTGCTGCGACATGCTCACCCCTTTAGCGTGACGAGCTCAACATTCTCGAGATTGAGGACGCCGGGAGAATAAGGGAGCGAGCGCAAAAAGCAAAGCGCCCCGGGGCGGGGGCGCTTGACGCGGCGCGCGAGCGGAAGCATCGTATGGGGCGCCCGAAGGGGGGGCCTCCTTGTCCGGTCCATTGTTTGCGCGCAAGCCGCTCAGCATGCTGCTCGAGGAAGCGAAGGGCGATAATCGCCTGCGCCGGGTGCTCGGCCCGGTCCAACTCACGAGCCTCGGCGTCGGCGCCATCATCGGCACCGGCATCTTCGTGCTCACCGGCGTCGCGGCTCATGACAAGGCCGGCCCCGCCCTGATGCTCTCGTTCGTGGTCTCCGGCCTCGCCTGTATCTTCGCGGCGCTGTGCTACGCGGAGTTCGCTTCCATGGCTCCCGTGGCGGGCTCGGCGTATACCTATGCGTATGCAACGCTGGGCGAGTTGTTCGCCTGGATCATCGGCTGGGACCTGATCCTCGAATACGCGGTCGCCTCGGCCACGGTGGCCCACGGCTGGTCCCACTACTTTCAGGACCTGCTGGAAAATCAGTACGTCCAGGGCGTCCTCACTGCGATCAGCTTGAACTTCCACGTTCCGCACGCCCTTACCAACGCGCCCTTCGACTTCGACCCGGCGACCGGGCTGGTCTCGGCCACCGGGACGCTCTTCGACCTGCCTGCGCTGCTGATCGCGCTCGCCGTGACGGTGGTGCTGGTCAAGGGCATCCAGGAGAGCGCGACTTTCAATACGACGATGGTCGTGATCAAGCTGGCGGTCGTCTTCATCGTGATCGGCGTCGGAGCCTTTTACGTCGACCCGGCCAACTGGCATCCGTTCGCGCCCTTTGGCTACTCCGGCCTCGCGGTGTTCGGCCACACGGTGATCGGCGAGACGGGTAAGGGCGGCGAGCCGCTCGGCATGCTGGCCGCGGCCGCCACGATCTTCTTCGCCTACATCGGGTTCGACTCGATCTCGACGCATGCCGAGGAGGCGAAGAATCCTTCGCGCGACGTGCCCATCGGCATCATCGCATCGCTGGTCCTGTGCACCGTGCTCTACATCGCCGTGTCGGCCGTGCTGACGGGGATGGTGCCGTATGCCAAGATCAACATCGACGCGCCCGTTTCCGACGCCTTCAAGCAAGTCGGGCTGCCGTGGATCCAGCTGCTGGTCTCGGCCGGGGCGCTGGCCGGGATCACCTCCGTGCTGCTCGTGATGATGCTCAGCCAGCCGCGGGTGTTCCTGGCGATGGCGCGCGACGGCCTGCTGCCCGAGAGCTTCTTCGGCGCAGTCCACGAGAAGTTTCGGACGCCCTGGAAGTCCACCATCCTCACCGGCGCCTTCGTGGGCGTCGTCGGGGCGCTCGTCCCGCTACGCATTCTCGCTGAGCTCGTGAACATCGGCACGCTGCTCGCGTTCGTTATCGTGTGCGGCGCCGTGCTGATCATGCGCATCACGAACCCGAACGCCGAGCGACCGTTCCGCGCGCCGCTGGGCAGCTTCTCTCCGGTGGCGGGCATCCTGCTTTGCCTGATGCTGATGTTCTCGCTCCCGAGCGAAAACTGGCTGCGGCTGTTCGTCTGGCTCGCGCTCGGCTTCGCCATCTACTTTGGCTACGGGCGTCAGCACAGCGTGCTCGCGAAGCTGCGACGCCAGGACGCCAATAAATAGGCCGAAGGCCACTTCCAAGGAGACCCCGCTGCAAGACCTGCTCCCGCTGCTCTACATCCTGCTGCTCGCGACGTTCATCGGCTTCGAGATCATCAAGCGCGTCTCGCCCCTGCTCCACACCCCGCTCATGTCCCTGACGAACGCGATCTCGGCGATCGCGGTCGTCGGCTCGATCGTGATTGCGGGCCGTCAGGAAACGAGCCTCAGCACGCTGCTCGGCACCGCCGCGGTGACCGCGTCGATGATCAACGTCGTCGGCGGCTTCCTGATCACATGGCGCATGGTTGGCATGTTCAAGAGGCGTGACGGCGGGAAGAAGTGACCCACAGCTTCATAGAGATCGTCTACCTCGCCGCCGCCGCCGCCTTCATCCTGGCGCTCAAGTGGCTCTCGTCCGTTGCGACCGCCCGCCGCGGCGTGCTGGTCGGCGCCCTGGGCATGGCCCTCGCCATCGGTGGGACGCTCGCCCTGCCGGAAATCGTCAGCTACCGGTGGATCGCGGTCGCCTTCGTCCTGGGTACTGTGATCGGCGTGCCGATGGCGATGATGCCGATGACGGCTGTGCCACAGCGGACGGCCCTCTCGCACGCCTTCGGCGCTCTGGCCGCGGCACTGGTCGGCACGGCCGAGTACTACCTCCGCGCCCACGAGCTCAGCCGCTTCACGATGGCGGCACTCGCGCTCGAGGTAGTGCTCGGCTTCCTCACCTTCACTGCGAGCCTGATGGCGTTTGGCAAGCTCCAGGAACTCTTGCCGACGCGGCCGATCATCTACCGCGGGCAGAACCTGGTCAACCTCTCGATCTTCGCCGCCGCCGGCGTCGTCGCCGTGCTGCTCGTCCTCGACCCGACGAAGAGCGCCTTGTTCCCGGCCATGGCGGCGCTGGCTCTCGTCTTCGGGGTGCTGTTCATCATCCCGATCGGCGGCGCCGACATGCCGACCGTGATCTCGCTGCTCAACTCCTACGCGGGCCTGGCCGCGGCGGCGATGGGCTTCGTGCTGGACAACAAGCTGCTGATCATAGCGGGTTCGCTCGACGGCTCTTCGGGCCTGATCCTGTCGGTCATCATGTGCAAGGCCATGAATCGCTCGTTCACGAACGTGCTGTTCGGCGCCTTCGGCCAAGTCCGGGCCACGGCCGCGGCGGGCGAGCAGAAGACGGTGCGCAGCGCGACCCCCGAGGAGGCCGCGGGGATACTCGAGGCGGCAACTTCGGTGATGATCGTTCCCGGTTACGGCATGGCCGTGGCCCAGGCCCAGCACAAGGTTCGCGAACTGGCCGATGCACTCGCCAGGAAGGGCGTCCAGGTGCGCTACGCGATCCACCCAGTGGCCGGGCGCATGCCTGGCCACATGAACGTGCTGCTGGCCGAGGCGGACGTCCCGTACGACAAGCTGCTCGAGATGGAGGACGCGAACCCGGAAATGGGCCAGGCCGACGTCGCACTGGTGATCGGCGCCAACGACGTGACGAACCCGGCGGCGCGCCACGACAAGGGCAGCCCCGTCTACGGCATGCCGATCCTCGATGTGGACAAAGCCCGCACCGTGATGGTCATCAAGCGCGGCATGAGCCACGGTTTTGCGGGCATCGAAAACGAACTGTTCTACCTCGACAAGACGCTGATGCTGTTTGGCGACGCCAAGGCCTTTGTCACAGGGCTGGTGAAGGAACTGTCGGCAGCTCACTAAGAACCCGGGGGTACGGACCCATGCCCCCCGCGCCCTCGGGCTCCCCCCGACCGCTACGCGCCGGAATGAATCCGCCGCTCCGCCAGGGGAGCCAGGGCTGAGGCGTGGCCTGCTGGACCTTGACGAGGGCGGGCGGCTCGGCTTATCCGCCCCGGTCCCCTTCAAGAGTAGATCAGCCGTTTAGGTGACTGCCATGGTTGAGAGCGTCCTGCCCATCGTTCTGGGCATCAGCGTCTTGTCGCTCGTCGCGGCCGCCCTGCTGGCGAAGCACGTTCTGGCACAGGACACCGGCAAGCCGGAGATGCGCCTCATATCCGATGCGATCCGCGAGGGCGCCGAGGCCTTCCTCTCCCGCCAGTACAGGACGATCGGGCTGCTTTCCATCGTGGCAGCAGCGGCCATCTTCGGCTTCTATTTCGTGAACCGCGACGTCAAGAACATCGCGGAGATGGGCCAGGGGACGGCCTGGAAGGTGACGATCTCCTTCCTGACGGGTGCGCTGTGCTCGGCCATCGCGGGCTACATTGGCATGTTCGTTTCGATCCGGGCGAACATCCGGACCGCCGCGGCGGCCATGACCAGCCTCAACAAGGCGCTGCAGACTGCCCTGCGCGCCGGCGCAGTCTCGGGCCTCTCCGTGGTGTCGATGAGCCTGCTGGGTGTCGGCGGGCTCTTCTACTTCTTTGGCGGCATGCAGGACTACGAGCACGTCCCGCTCCAGATCGTCGGCTTCGGCTTCGGCGCTTCGTTCGTGGCCCTGTTTGCGCAGCTCGGCGGCGGCATCTACACGAAGGCCGCCGACGTGGGCGCCGATCTCGTCGGCAAGGTCGAGGCCGGCATTCCCGAGGACGACCCTCGGAACCCGGCAGTCATCGCGGACCTCGTCGGCGACAACGTGGGGGACTGTGCGGGCCGCGGCGCCGATCTGTTCGAGTCGACGGCGGCGGAAAACGTCGGAGCCATGATCCTCGGCATCGCGCTGTTCCCGGTCTTCGGCATGGGCGGCATCCTGTTCCCGCTGCTGGCGCGCGCCTTTGGGTTGCTCGCCACCATCGTGGGCGTGATGATCGTCAAGTGCCGCGAGGACGAGGATCCCATGAACGCGCTCAATCGGGGCTACCTCGTGACGACCGTTCTGGCCATGGGGGGCTTCGCGGTCGCGGTCTTCACCCTGCTCAGGCCGGCCCACGGGTCGCAGGCCATCGTCCACCGGCCGTACCTGCTGGCCGCGGGTGTGATCGGCATCTTGACGGCCTACGCCTTCGTCTGGATCACGCAGTACTACACGGAATACAAGTACCGCCCGGTGCGTGACATCGCCGAGGCCAGCCGGACAGGCCCGGCCACCAACATTATCAGCGGCCTCGCCGTAGGTCTCGAGTGCACCGCCGCCCCGGTCGTCGTCATCTCGGTCGCGCTCATGGCGTCCTACAAGTGCGGCCAGCTCGCTCTCGAGGGGATGCCAGGATCGGGCCTCTACGGCACGGCCATTGCGACCATGGGGATGCTCGCGCCCTGCGCCTACATCCTCGCCATGGACACCTTCGGCCCGATCACCGACAACGCCGGCGGCATCATCGAGATGTCGAGTCAGCCGGAGGAGATCCGTCGCAAGACCGACCGCCTCGACGCCGTTGGCAACACGACGAAGGCCCTGACCAAGGGCTACGCGATCGGCTCGGCGGCGCTCGCCGCGTTCCTGCTCTTCAGCGCCTACCTCGACGAGGTTCGAAAGATCACCGGCGAGCACATGGCCGTCGACCTGACCCGCGTGCCCGTCTTCGTCGGCGGCCTGCTCGGTGCGACGCTCGTCTTCGTCTTCAGCGCGCTGGCGATAAAGGCTGTCGGCAAGGCGGCCCAGGTCGTGATCGGCGAGGTACGCCGGCAGTTCAAGGAGAACCCCGGAATCATGGCCGGGACGTCCAAGCCCGACTATGCCCGCTGCGTCGACATCGTGACCGTCGCGGCCTTGCGCGAGATGGTGCTGCCCGGGCTGCTCGCCGTCTTCACCCCGGTGGTCGTGGGCTTCAGCTTCAAGTTCCTCTCGGACGGCGGTCAGCTGGGCGCCGAGGCGGTGGCGGCGCTCTTGATGGTCGGGACGATCACCGGCATCCTGATGGCCATGTTCATGAACAACGGCGGCGGCGCCTGGGACAACGCCAAGAAGTACATCGAGTCCGGCGAGTTCAAGGTGGACGGCGTCGTCGTCGGCAAGAAGTCCGAGCCGCACAAGGCGGCCGTGGTGGGCGATACCGTCGGCGATCCCTTCAAGGACACCGCGGGCCCTTCGCTCCACGTGCTGATCAAGCTGCTCGCGACGATCACGCTGGTGCTCGCACCGCTGTTCATCCGCTAGGGGATGCGAGCGACGCCGCTTCGCGGCCGGACTTCGAGGCTCGAACTGGACTTTTCCAACCGGCACGCAGGAGAAGACCGCCTTGGAGCTTGTTGAAAAGCTGCTGTGGCTGCTGAAGCCCGAGGGCATTCAGTGGCTGATCCAGACGGGTGGCCTGCCGGCCATCTGCCTGGTGATTTTCGCGGAGACGGGCTTCTTCGCCCTGCTGCCGGGCGACTCGATGCTCGTGCTCTGCGGCATCTTCGCCGCCACGCCCGGCGCTTCGGGGCGGCCGCTGCTGTCGCTGCCGCTCCTGCTCACCGTCGTTCCCGTCTTCGGCGTGCTGGGCGACCAGGTAGGCTACTGGCTCGGCAGCTGGTTTGGTCGCGCGCTCTACACCTGGAGGGACGTGGCCTTCCTGGGCATTCCCATCTTCAAGCAGGCCTACCTTCAGCGGACCGAGCGCTTCTACGAGCGTTGGGGCACTTTCTTCATCGTCGCGGGGCGTTGGGTGCCGATCGTTCGAACCTTCGCGCCCATCGTCGCCGGGGTGACGAAGATGCCGTTCCGGACGTTCGCGGCCTGGAACGTGCTCGGCGCCTTCAGCTGGGTGTGGAGCATGGTGCTGGCCGGCTACCTGCTCCCGCCGCTGCTGCATCGCTTCTGGCCCGGCTTCGATCTCGCTGCAAACATCGACAAGATCGCGCTAGTGGTAGTGTTCCTCTCCGTCGTGCCGATCGCGTGGACGGTCTACACGGAACGGAAGGCTGGCGCCTCGGCCGGCCCGCAGCACAGGACCTAGCCCCTTTTTCGGACGAAGGAGACTGAACCTTGGACCTCCTCATGCTCTCGCGCTATTCGTGGCTGCTCGGTCTGCTCGGTCTCGCGGCGGCCTTCTCGATCTATCGTGCGATCCTCGCGCGTCCGACCGGCAACGCCGTCATGACGGATCTGGCCGAGCAGATCCACGCTGGCGCCATGGCGTTTCTGCGCGCCGAGTACACCATCCTGGTGCCCTTCATCGTGGTCGTCGCCGGCCTGCTGGCGTGGGCCGTCACGCCGCCGGCCGCGTTCGCGTTCATCGGTGGCGCCGCCTGCTCGATCTCGGCCGGGCTGTTCGGGATGGAGGCCGCGACCCGGGCGAATGTCCGGACCAGCGAAGCGGCGCGCAGTGGCGGTCAAGGGCCGGCGCTGCGCACCGCATTCCTCGGCGGCTCGGTGATGGGCCTGGCCGTCGCCGCCCTCGGCCTGATCGGGCTTGGAGTCGTGTTCCTCGCCTACGGCCGCGCGCTCGTCGACGATGCGGCCTTCAAGCTCTTCTCCGAGATAATCTCCGGCTTCGCGATGGGCGCCAGTTCGATCGCGCTGTTTGCCCGCGTCGGGGGCGGCATCTACACGAAGGCCGCCGACGTCGGCGCCGATCTGGTCGGCAAGATCGAGGCCGGCATCCCGGAGGACGACCCGCGCAACCCTGCGACCATCGCCGACAACGTGGGCGACAACGTGGGCGACGTGGCGGGCATGGGCGCAGACATCTTCGAATCCTATGTCGGCGCTGTCGTGGCCACGATCGCGATCGCCGCCACGGAGCCGCTGTTCTCCGGTCGGCGGCTGGAGGCCATGGCCCTGCCGGTCTTGTACATCATGGTCGGGCTGGTGAGTTCGCTGATCGGGATCGCGTCGATGCGGATCTTCGAGAAGGGCCGGATCGAGGCTGCGCTGCGCAACACCACCTTCGTGGCGGCCGCCCTGTTCTTCATCGGCGCGTGGTGGATCACTTCCCAACTCGACGTGTTCGGTCCCGGCGCGCCGTACTCCCCGCTCGGGCCCTTTTGGGCCGTGGTGATCGGCTCGGTAACGGGGATCCTGGTCGGGCTGGTGACGGAGTACTACACCGCGGGCTCCCCGGTGCAGCGCATCGCGCAGGCCTGTGAGACCGGCGCCGCAACCAACATCATCGCGGGCCTCGCGACGGGCCTGGAGTCCGTGGCCGTGCCCATGGCGCTGCTGTGCGTGGGCATCTACTCGTCCTACCAGATGGCGGGTCTGTACGGCATCGGCATCGCCGCGGTCGGGATGCTCGCGACCGTCGGCGTGACGATGTCGGTCGATGCCTACGGCCCCATCGCCGACAACGCCGGGGGCATCAGCGAGATGAGCCACCTGGGGCCGGAGGTACGTAAGATCACCGACGGCCTGGACGCGGTCGGCAACACGACCGCAGCCATCGGCAAGGGTTTCGCGATCGGCTCGGCGGCACTCACCGCGTTGGCGCTGTTCAGCGCCTATGGCTCGGCGGTCGGTCTGCGTTCGATCGACGTAATGCGACCTACCGTGATCGTAGGGCTGTTCATCGGCGGCACCCTGCCGTTCCTGATTTCAGCCATGACGATGACGGCGGTGGGGAAGGCCGCGCAGCGCATGGTCGACGAGGTGCGTCGGCAGTTCCGCGAGATCAAGGGCCTGATGGAGGGCACGGCCAAGCCCGACAGCGCCCGCTGCGTCGAGATCTCGACCAAGGGCGCGCTGCGCGAGATGATCGTCCCCGGCCTCACGGCGGTGATCGCGCCGGTGGTGATCGGCGCCTGGAACGTCGAGGCGCTCGGCGGCCTGCTGGCCGGCGCGACGCTCACGGGCGTGCTCATGGCGCTGTTCATGGCCAACGCCGGTGGCGCCTGGGACAACGCCAAGAAGTACATCGAGGCGGGCGCGCACGGCGGCAAGGGCAGCGCTCCCCACAAGGCAGCGGTCGTCGGCGACACCGTGGGCGACCCGTTCAAGGACACCTCGGGGCCCTCGCTCAACATCCTGATCAAGCTGATGAGCGTCGTCTCGCTGGTGCTGGCGCCCTGGTTCGTGGCGCTGCACCGCTAGGCGCCCCTAGTCCGGCGCGGCTACTTCCCCGTGAAGCTTGCCGAGAAGGCCGCGGTCCCCCAACTCATCGTGAAGCTGCCCTTGTCCTTCTCGCCCTTGAGTTCGACCGTCAACAGATCGACGCTCTCGGTGAGAGCGGCAGAGCTGAGCGGAACGTTCGCGATCACGTTCTTGCGATCGGCCTTGTCGCGGACGTTGAGCGTCCAGCCGCCCTTGTCGTCCTTCGTGGCCGTCAGGATGTAGCTGCCCTTGGGCACGGCGACGGTGCCGAAGGCGAGCTCCGCTGCGGTGGTGAGCGTGGTCGCGGCGTCAGCGCCCATGCGCCACGGCTCGCCTGCCGTCGCGAGGCTCAGCACGTCGCGGCCTTGCAAGCTGGGGCGCCCGTACTCGATCGAGACGGCTTTGCCCGCCACGGTTGCCTTCGCTTCGCCGCGCGCCACGCCATGCGCGAAGACGGGTAGCGTGGCCAGGACGATGAGGGATGACGAAAGGAACAATCGACGCTTCATGCTTCGCTGACCTCCAATGGAAACGAGCCCCAGGCGATCTTAGGTGGATGGCGGGGTCGAGGCAAGGCGCGGGCCAGGCGTTGCGAAGCCGACCAGAAGCCCGATGAGGCCAGCGATGCGGTGCAGCAGCTGGAGGCCGGCGGCGGCGAGCGCAAATGGAATGCCCGCTCGCTGCATGCAAAAACCGAGAAAGCGCGCATCGAGGGCGAGTGCGAGTGCGAACGCAGCCACGCCGCTGAGCGGCGCCAGGGGGACGAACGCTCCGGTAAGCAGGCCGGCGCAGCCGAGGGCGACCAGCAGCGACGCGGCCCGGTCCAGCCCGGTGAAGTTGAGCTCGCAGGGTAGGCCGCGTCCCTCGCGCAGTAGCCTGGCCCAAGGCACCGCCCGGTCGGCGAAATCGGCGCGCAGCCAGCTCACGAGCGACCATTCCTTGAGATGCGTGACCTGCGCCGTAGGCAGCAGGCGGGTGCGATGGCCGCGGGCGCGCAACCGGTAGCCCAGCTCCACGTCCTCGATCGACGGCCGTCGGTACGCCTCATCGAAGCCGCCCAGCGCGCGGAAGACGGAGGCGCGGATCGCCCCGCAACCCGCCCAGAACGTCGAGGCCTCTCCGCTCGAGCGCTGGTGGACGAAATGGTGGGCCAGGTTCTTGTAAAGGCTGATCCAGGAACGGGCCTCGGGCGTGGCGTCGTAGGAACCAAAGGCAGCCACGATCGCGGGGTCCCGGAAGGCGCCGAGGAGTCGCGCGAGGGTGTCGGTGTGAACGCGGACATCCGCGTCGAGAAACACCAGGATCGCGCCCAGGGCCGCGTTCGCGCCGCGGTTTCTGGCGGCGGCCGGGCCAGTCGCAGTGGGATGGCTGACCACACGCGCGCCGTGTGTCCGCGCTACGGCCGCGGAGGCGTCGTCCGACGCATCGTCGCTCACGATCAGCTCGGCGCCCTCTGGCAGGCTCGCGATCAGCGGCGGCAGCGTCCGCTCCAGGAAAGCCGCCGCGTCCCTGACCGGAACGATCACGGAGACGGATGTCACGAGTTCAAGGGAACGGCCGGCACGCGAGCAGGTATCCCGCCGCAGCGAGCAGCAGCGCCTTGACGAGGTCGAGGCCGACGAACCCGGCATGCAGCAGGCCGAAGCGGCGGGCGATCTCAGGAGGCAGCGGGCGAGGCACGAAATCGATGGAGCGGCCCAGCGACTCGATCGGGGGTGCGAGCGCCAGCGACTGCACGACGACGATCGCGAGCGCCAACCCCAGAATCGTCCGCAGCGCCGCCCCGCCGCGCCACGCGGCTGCGAGCAGGGCGAGGCTCAGTGCCAGTTGGGCGACACCCCAGCGCCGGAACATCCAGCGGTTGATCTCGGCCGCCAGGTAGCGCAGGACCAGGCGGCGATCGCCAGCAGCGACCGCGCTCAGCCGCGTCTCCAACTCGGGCCGCTGCCCGGGTCCGAGCACGTGATCGACGCTGCGGAAGCTGGCTGTAGCCGAAACCCAGGAGGCCAGCAGCAGGCCCAGCCACAGGCCAGCCAGCCACAGCGACAGCGCCCTGCCCTCCGGCATTCTCCGCCTACTCGTTGTCGAAGGGGCTGGGTGGGCGCTTGGTCGGGTCGGCCTCGGCACGCCGCCGAGCCTCCTCGAACTTCTTCTCGAGGATCTGCTTCGCGTTCTTCGTCTGTTCGACCGAGCGCGCGAACTTCTCGTCGAGCTGGCTCTTTTGCGAGTGCACCCGGTTCACCAGGTCGTCGAAGTCCCTGGCCGGAGCCTTCTTCTGCTCGACCCAGACGATCGCTCCGGTCTCGGGGTCGACCTTGAGCAGGGCCGAGCAGCACGGGCAGGTGATGTCGAAGGCCTCGGGCACGATGCGCCGATTCTAGCACCCGCACGCACCTTCGGTTCGGGGCCGACTTGAATTTGAAATTCAGTTTCAGTAGGATTTTGGCGTATGGCCGCGTTCGTCAAGCTGCTCTGGTCGCCGCCCCCGATGACTCGTTGCGAGTGCTCCGACATGCGCTTCGAAGAGATCGCCGAAAAACTGGCGTGCGAGCAGCTCAGTCTCGAGGATCTGGGCAAGCGCACCGGGTGTGGCCAGACGTGCACCGCCTGCCTCCCGGATCTCAAGGCCTACCTCGCCCCGCGGCGCTAGCCTTCTCCCAGAAAAAAAGCCTCGCCGTTCGGACTAGAATCCTGGCCAGGTCTTTCGGCGGAGGTGAGTCGTGAAAGGGAATGCTGACGTCATCGCGGTTCTGGGGGACGTGCTGTGCGCCGAGTTGACGGCGATCAACCAGTACTTCATTCACGCCCGGATGCGAGAGAACTGGCGCTACAAGCGTCTGGCCGAGTACACCTACAAGGAATCCCTCGGGGAGATGAAGCACGCTCAACTCGTGATCGACCGCATCCTCTACTTCGATGGTCAGCCGAACATGCAGAAGTACATGAAGGTGCAGGTCGGCAAGGACGTCAAGGAGCAGCATGAGTTCGACCTGCAGCTCGAATACGACGCCGTGAAGCGACTCAACGCCGGCATCGCCCTCAGTGCCGAAAGGAGCGACAACGGCAGCCGTTCGCTCCTCGAAGAAATCCTGAAGAGCGAGGAGGAGCACATCGACTGGCTCGAAGCGCAGCTCCACCAGATCGAGGAGATCGGCATCGAGAACTATTTGGCCCAGCAGATTGCCGAGTAGCCCCGCCGCCGGCGCCCGTTTCCTCGCCGGTCGGATCGAGCCCGCGTCGTGATCTTCCTCACTGGCGCCACGGGCTACGTGGGTCGCCACTTGCTGGAACGGCTGCGGACCCGGGGCACTCCGGTGCGCTGCCTGGTGCTGCCGAGGGATCCTGCGCATGCCTCGGGGCCCGGGGTCGAGGAGGTGCGGGCCGACCTGCTCGACGCGCCGGCCCTCGTCCCTTTGGGCAGCGGCGTGTCCACGGTCGTGCACGCCGCGGCCCTGATGCTGCCCAACCCGGCCGATCGTATCCAGGCCATCAACGTCGAGGGGACCCGCCATCTGCTGGCCGCGGCGCGCGGCTGGGGCGTTGGCCGATTCGTGTACCTGTCGGCGGTGTCTGCAGTGTACGCGCAGAAGAACTGTTACGGGCGCTCCAAGGCCGAAGCCGAGCGCCTGGTGATCGACTCGGGGCTCGACTACACGATCCTGCGGCCCACGATGGTATACGGCCCCGACGGCGGGCTGCACTTCGCCCAGTTGGTGCGCCTGTTGCGCCGCGTCCCGCTGGTCACGCCAATCCTCGGCTCCGGCAGCGCCCGCCTGCAGCCCGTCTGGATTGGCGACGTCGTGGACGCAATCGAGCGGGTGCTCGACGACTCGCGCGCCGCCCGGCGCACGTATGCCGTCTCGGGCGCGACGGTCGTGCTCTTCGACGAGCTGTGCCGCCGCATTTGCGCACAGCTCGGCCTGCGCCGGGTCCAGTTCCGCGTCCCCGTGGGCCTGCTGAAAGCGATCGCCGGCGTCGCAGCCCGGCTGCCCGGCTCGTTCCTGACGCCCGAGTCACTCGCCGGCTTGTTGCAGGACGCCACGCTCGACCACGCGAGCTTCCGGGCGGAGTGCGGCTACGCTCCCTTGGACATCGATGCCGGCCTCAGGCGGGCCCTCGGCCATCGCTGAACGCTCGCGACGGGTCGGGCGCGCGGAGCTCGCGCTCGCCTTCGTCAGCGTCCTGGTCGCGCTGCTCGTGGTCGATGTCGCCCTGCGGATCCGCTATCACCTCAATCACCGAGGCGCGCCGCTGTCGGCCTACTTTCGGCACGACGCGCTGCTCGGCTGGTCTCATCGTCCCGGTGTCCGGGAGCGGGTCGGCTTCCCCGAGGGCGACGCCGATATCGCGATCAACGCCGCTGGCCTCCGGGACCGCGATCGTACCGAGCGGCCGGCTCCCGGCACGCTCCGCGTCCTCGCGCTGGGCGACTCGTTCGTGGAGGGGTGGGCCATTCCAGAACCCCTCGGCGTAGCCCGCGTGCTCGAGGAGCAGTTGCTGCGGGCGGGCCGACGCGCCGAGGTTGTGAATGGCGGCGTGGCCGGCTACGCCTCGGACCAGGAGCTGCTGCTGTATCGGACGCTGGGCCGCTCGCTGCACCCGGGTCTCGTGCTGCTCTTCTTCTTTGGCAATGACGTCGTGCACAACGCACGCGACAACTACTGGCGCGGTCGCAAGCCTTACTTCGTCGCGGAAGCGGGCGCCCTGGTCCTGCGCGGCGTGCCCGTGCCCAGAGTGGCGATCAGGGCCCCGCCGGACATCGGCAACGACGAAGGGGCGGCGTCGGACCTGCGCGCCTTCGCGCGTTCCCGGCTGGGGGAGGGCGCCCCGTGGGTCCACGGCCTGCTCTCGCGCCTGGGCGCCGGGCCGCCGCTTCGGAAGCACGCGCCGCCTGACGAGCGGCGGGTGTTCGAGCGGCGGCCGCCGCAGTTCGTGGAGGAAGCGTGGGAGCGCACCGCGCGTCTGCTGGCCCTGATGCGCGACGAGGTCGTCGCCGATGGCGCCCGTTTCGCCGTCGTTTACGTGCCGGACCGCGTAGAGGTCGCGGACCGCAACTGGCGCATCGCCTGCCAACGCTACGGATGGTCCGACGCTGATGCCGACCCCGCCTCGGTGCGCCGGCGTCTGGTCTCCATTGCGGCCAAGGCGGATCTGCCGCTGATCGATCCCAGTGTCGCCCTGCGCGCTGCCGATCGGGGCTTGCTCGGCGGAGCGTACTTCTCGAGCGGCATCCACTGGAACGCCCGCGGCCACCGCGTGACCGGCGAGTTCGTCGCCGCGTCCCTGCTCAGCCGGCGGCTCCTGCCATGACCGGCCGCTGCGAGCGCAGCCCTTGGCTCGCGAACGCCTGGCTGGTGGCGTTCGCGGCGCCGTTCTTCGGCGCGGCGCTGCTGTCGCCAGACGCGTTCGTTGCGGTGATCCAGTGGCTCTACCTGCGCCTCCCCATCCACGGCGCGGTGTTTCGGGCCGAGCTGGCGGTGCAGACTCGGATCCTGCACTCCCTCTGCGGCCCGGCGGCGGTCGTGGCCACCGGCGCATGGGCGCTGGCCTCGGCACGCGGCGTGTTCCTGGCTCGGGCCGTCACCGGCCAACGCGACGACGAGTCCGCCAGCGAGACCTGGCGCCGGCGGCTGGTTGCGCTGCTCCTCCTGTATTCGATCGCCCTCGCGCCGGTGCGGCTGGTGCGCGACGGCCTTCGCGAGGCCGAGCTGGCGGGACTGGGTTTCGCGGAGCGGCGTCTGCACGTTTACGGCCGGCACAGCTCGGAGCCGGACTACCGGGCAATCGAGGCTTTCCAGCGCAGCTCGGGCGACGCCGGCGCCCTGCTGGTCCTGCGGACGGGACGCTTCTTCGACTTCGCGGACGGGTTCGCTGCGTCCTACCTGTTCCCCCGGCGGGTCTACGTCGCGCACGCCCCGCGCTGCTCTGCGGCGGCCGCGGCGCTGCTCGCGGCGTCGCGGCCGGACGTGCGCTGGCTGCAGCTCTCCTGCGAGCGCGGAGCTTTTGCACCGCGCCCATTCGGGTCGCCATGAGTGGCCTCCTGCTGCTGGTCGCGGCCTGCCTTGGCGTGGGGGGGCAGTTCCTCAGGCGAAGCGCCTGGCCCGTCCCGCGGACGGCTCGAGTCGCGGCGGCGTTCCTGCTGGGTGGACTCGGCGTCGCCGTGCTGCTGCTCGCCGCGTCGCAAGTCGGCGTGCCGATGCGCCACGCGAGCGTGCTGCTGTTGGGCCTGGGCGCGCCGCTGGGGCTGCACTGGCTGTGGCGGCTGCGCGAGCGTCCGCGGGAAGCCGTCCCTGGTTGGACGCTGATCGAGCGCATCGGCCTGCTCGTCTGGCTGCTCATGGTCGCAGCGATGGTGCGCAACGTCGCCACGGTCCCGATGGCCTCCGTGGACGGCCGGACGCTGTGGTGGCTCCACGCGCGGGTGATCCACGCGGCCTCGAGCTACCCGAGCCCGGAACACCGCGACCTCGGCTTCCCGCTGCCGCATCCGCAGTACCCGCCCCTGCTGCCGACGCTGGAGGCGACGGCAGCGGCGTTCGGCCCGCCGTCGGAGCCAGTGATGCGCGCGGTGCCCCTGCTGTTCTACCTGGCGCTGGGCGCCCTACTGCTCGCGGAACTGCCGCGGCGCGACTCGCGGACAGGGCGGGGGCTGGCCCTGGCGGTGCTGCTCATGCCCACCTTGCTCTTCTCCGAGGAGGGTGGAGCGGACGCGGGCGTGGCCGACACGATGCTGGCCTCGTACGTCGCGGGCTCGGCCCTCGCCCTCGAGGCTGGCGCCGTGCCGCTCGCGGGCCTGCTGGCCGCGGGCGCTGTCCTCTCGAAGAACGAGGGCATCGTCCTCGGCCTGCTGCTCGCCGTGTCGGCCTGGATCCAGGGCAGCGCGTCGCGTCGTCGGCTGCGGCCGGCCCTCACGATGTTCGCCGTGTGCGCTGCCGTCGTCGTCCCCTGGCTGCTGGTCCGGGCGACGCTGCCCCCGGGCTTCGACGAGCGCTATCTCACGCGGCTCACGCCCGACGCGCTCGCCACTGGGGCGCCCCGCGCCCCCATGGTCCTGGCGGAGATGCTGCGGATCGCGCTGCTGCACCCCCAGCGCTCCGGCCTGTTCTGGTGGGGGATGGCCGGGTTGTGGGCCCTCAGGCAGCGCGCACGTTGCGGTCCGATCAGCGACCGGCGCCTCGTGCCGCCGGCGTACCTGGCGGTCGTCTTCCTGATCTACGTCGCCTCGCCCTGGAAGGGCGTCCTCCAGGTGCTGCTCTCCTTCGAACGCGTGCTGATTCATCTGGCGCCGCTGGCCGTCCTGGTGTTGACAGCGCCGGGTCCGGCAGACGAGCGCTCCCAGAGCGTGTAGCGGCCTCGCGTCTCCCGCGCTTCGAAGTGGGAGCGGAGAGCCGCGTCGAGCGTACCGGCGGCCGGCCGCGCGGTTGCGTTGGGTTCGTCCCAAAGCGGAGCGCTCCAGAGCACGACGATCCGGACAGCCTGCCGTTCGATGGCCTCGACGATCTCCTCCTGGATGTCGGCGCGGGTGGCTAGACCGGGGTGGAGGTTGTAGTAGCGCGTCACCGACGGCCGATCTGCGAGGAAGTAGAGGAGCACGTGGTTGACAAGGATGCGATCGTGGCGCTCGTTGCCCACGAAGATCCGCTCGCCCGGACGGGTGCGCTCGGCGACAAGTCGGGCCATTGCCGCCGCGTCGGTGTCGACGCGGAGCAGCGGGCCCGCTCTCGCCCACTGCGGCTCCCGGGCTACCGGCCGGAGCAGCATCAGTCCCAGCCGCGCGGTCTCCACGAGCGTCGGCAGCGCCGGCGCGACGACGCCGCAGGACGCGGCCACGGCCACGGCCTGGAGCAGCCGGCGCGAGGTGACCGGAACGATACCCTTTGCTGCCGACACAAGCCCGGTCCCGGCCAGCAGGCCCAGCACCCGCGCCGGGAGCGTATGCTCCAAGTCAGGGCGCACCAGCGCGTACCCGAGGTAGCCCAGTCCCAGGCAGCCCGTCAGGAGCAGCGCCTCGTGGCGGACGCGATCGTGGCGCCTCCCGGCCCAGGCTGCGAGGAGCGCCGCGCCGCACAGCGCCAGGGGCAGCAGGACCACAGCAGGGTCGTACAGCGGCATGCCGCGCTGAGCGGGGTAGGCCGTAGCTGGAAACACGAACATCTGTTCCCACGCAGAGCCGGCCACTCCCTGGAGCAGGAGTGCCGCAGCGCCGGCCGCGGGCGCAATGGCGGCGCCCGGGATCACGGCGAGAAGACGGCGCGCCTCGCCCCGCGCTACCAGGAACGCCGCGATCGCCAGCGCGGAACCGGCGCCGAAGTCCAGCCGATAGGCCGCGGTCAGGCCCAGGAGCGCTCCGATCGCCGGCGATCCCCAGCGACCTAGGCGGTCCCGCGCCAGCACCAGCGCGCTGGCCGCAAGGCTCGCGACGAACGCCGGATCGTTGGGACGCAGGAACGGGGTTGCCGGCGGAAGCAGCGCTCCCGCGACGACCGCGCTCGCCGCGAGCCACGGCCCCGCCATCCGCCGCGCGAAGCGGTGGAGCAGGCCGAGAGCGATGCCCGCGAGGGCGGCCTTGACCAGGCGCTCGGTGAAGAGCGTCGTTCCCAGCAGGCGGAATGCCAAGGCCAGGCTCCAGGCCGTTCCCGGAGGGTGCATCTGCCAGACGTCGCGATACAGCCGCTCCCCCTCGAGTACGCGCCAGGCCGCCACCACCGTGTTGCCCTCGTCGTAGGGCGCCGGTGGCGCGAACTGCAGGACCAGGCGGGGAGCCCAGAGGGCGATCCCCAACGCCACGACGAGGGCGGTCTGGCGGCGGTCGGCCTCGCGGGGAACCAAGGCCGGGCAGTATAGCGGTTTGCTGGGCTCGTGCCGGGCGCTATAATCCGGGTTTGACCGGGCGTTCAAAGGCAGCATCAGGAGCGGTTGAGGTGGAGAAACAGCGGATCCGGCTGAGGGTCAACGGCGAAGAGCGGGAGTGCTTGGCGCCGGTGCACCACACCCTGCTCGAGGTGATTCGCGAAGAGCTGGGTCTGATGGGCACGAAGCACGGCTGTGAGCTTGGGGAGTGCGGCACGTGCACGGTGCTCGTCGACGGCAAGCCGATCCTGTCCTGCCTGAGCCTGCCGGTGGAGTGCGAGGGTCACGAGATCCGCACGGTCGAAGCGATGGCCGATGGCGCGACCCTGCACCCTTTGCAGCAGGCGTTCGCGGACCTGGGCGCGGCGCAGTGCGGCTATTGCACGCCGGGCTTTCTGCTCACGGCCGAGGCGCTGCTCCGCAAGAAGCCTGAAGCCGATCGTGCCGAGATCGCCGAAGCGCTGGCCGGGAACCTGTGTCGCTGTACCGGGTATCTGAAGATCTTCGAGGCGGTCGAGTTGGCTGCGGCGCGGATGCGTGGCGAGGATCCGCCCTTGCCGGTGGCGCTGGAGACGGTCGGGCTCGAAGACGGCGTCAGCCGTGGCTGATCCGCGAATTCCCACGCCCGGCGAGGCGGGCGAGCCGCTGAGCGTGATCGGCCGGTCGCTGCTCAAGGTCGACGCCGCGGCTAAGGTCACCGGCCAGACCGTGTTCGCCGACGACCTGGTGCTGCCGCGCATGACCTTCGCGAAGCTGCTGCGCTCCCCCCATCCCCATGCCAGGATCAAGCGCGTCGACGTCTCGAGGGCCGCAGCGCTGAATGGCGTCCTCGCAACGCTCGTGGGCAGCGAGCTGCCGATTCCCTTCGGCATCCTGCCGGTCAGCCAGGACGAGCACGCGCTGTGCATCGACAAGGTCCGCTTCGTCGGGGATCCGGTCGCGGCGGTCGCGGCGATCGACGAGGAGACCGCCGAGGCCGCCTGCGGGCTGATCGAAGTCGAGTACGAGCTGCTGCCGGCGTTCATGTCTATTGATGAGGCGTTAGCCGGCGGGGGGGCCTTGGAAGCCGCATCCCCTCAAATTCGGGAGGCGCGGATCCACGAGTACGGCCCGCGCGGCAACGTCCACAAGGAGGTGTCTTTCGACTTCGGCAACGTCGAAGCGGGCTTTGCCGAGGCCGAGCACGTTCGCGAGGACAACTTCTACTTCGAGGGCAACACGCATTTGCCGATGGAGCAGCACGCGTGCGTCGCCGCGGCGGGCGCGGACGGGAAGCTGACGCTGTGGTCCTCGACCCAGACGCCGCACTACGTGCACCGCGCGGCGGCCAAGGTGCTCGAGCTGCCGCCCTCGCAGCTGCGCGTGATTGCTTGCCCGAACGGCGGCGGCTTTGGCGGCAAGAGCGACCCGTTCGGCCACGAGATCGTGGCCTGCAAGCTCTCGATGAAGACGGGCCGGCCGGTGAAACTGACGCTGACGCGAGAGGAGGTCTTCTACTGCCATCGCGGACGCCATCCCGTGAAGATGTGGGTGAGGACCGGCCTCAAGAAGGACGGCACGATCACGGCGATGCACTTCAAGACGGCCCTCGACGGCGGCGCGTATGGCAGTTATGGCGTCGCGAGTCTCTACTACACCGGCGCGCTGCAGACGGTGACCTACAGGATCCCGCGCTATCGCTTCGAGGGCGTCCGCGTCTTCACCAACAAGCCGCCCTGCGGACCCAAGCGTGGCCACGGAACGCCTCAGCCACGCTTTGCTCTCGAATGCCACATCGACAAGTTCTGTGAGGATCTGGGCCTCGAGCCGGCGCAGTGGCGGATCGACAACTGCCTCGAGCCGTACACGGTCACTGCCAACCACATGTACGTGCGCACGATCGGGCTCAAGGCCTGTTTGGAGCGAGTCATCGAGAAGAGCGGCTATCGAGAGAAGCACGGTAAGCTCGGGCCCGGCAGGGGCCTCGCGATCGCGGCGTCCGCGTACCTGACGGGCGCTGGCCTGCCGATCTACTGGAACGCCATGCCGCAGTCGGGCGTGCAGATCAAAGTGGATCGCGGCGGCGGCGTCACGGTGTTCTGCGGTTCGACGGACATCGGCCAGGGCTCCGATTCGATCCTCGCCTACATCGTGGCCGAGGAGCTTGGCATCGGGTTCGAGGACATTCGCGTCGTGACCGCCGACACCGACCTGACGCCCGTGGACCTCGGTTCCTACTCGTCGCGCGTCACGCTGATGACCGGCAACGCGGCGATCCAGGCCGCGCGCAAGCTGCGTAAGCTGATCTTCGAGGCCGCAGCGAGCAAGCTCGAGCTTTCCGTCGGCCGCCTGCGGGCGAGCGGACGCCGCATCTTCGACGCCGCCGACCCAGGCCGCTCGCTCTGTTTCGCGGAGGCCGTCGTGCTCGCCGAGTCCGCGCACGGCACGCTCGGGTCCGTGGGCTCGTACAAGGCGCCCAGGAGCGTCGCGAAATGGAAGGGCTCGGGTGTGGGCCCGACGCCGACATATTCCTACTCCGCCGCGGCCGTGGAGCTCTCGGCCGACAAAGAGACCGGCATCGTCCGCGTGGACAAGGTGTGGATCGCGCACGACATCGGCCGGTCCCTGAACCCGATGCTGGTGCTGGGCCAGATCGAGGGCTCCGTCTACATGGCGCTTGGCGAGGCGCTGATGGAAGAGCAGGTCTTTCGCAAGGGCCTGCACAAGATCCCGTCGATGCTCGACTACAAGAGCCCCACCACGCTCGAGATGCCGCCGGTCGACTCGATCCTGGTCGAGACCCTGGATCCGGAAGGGCCGTATGGCGCCAAGGAGTGTGGCCAGGGGCCGCTGCTTCCGGTGATCCCCGCCGTGGCGAACGCGATCTACGAAGCGCTCGGCGCGCGCGTGGACGAGGTGCCCATCACACCGGAGAAAATCGTGGCCGCGCTCGAGGGCCGCTATCGCGCCCCGCAGCTGCCGCGCTTCGAATACCCGGAAAGCGTCGCGGTAGAGGCTCTCGATCCGGCCACCGCGCCTGTCCCCGAGGGTCATCGCGGCGCCAGCTCGGTCGCTCCCGAATTCTCCGGCCAGGGGGCGCGCCGATGATGAGACTGCCGGCGTTTCGCTTCGTCGCCCCGAAGACGGCGCGCGAGGCAGCGCAGATCCTGGCCGACCACGGTCCCGATGCGATGGTCGTTGCGGGCGGCACCGATCTCTACCCGAACATGAAGCGGAAGCAGTTCACGCCAAAGCTTCTCGTCAGTGTTCGCAAACTCGAGGGCGCGGGCGCGATCCACGCCAACGGCGGCCTCCAGCTGGGGGCGCTGGCGACGCTCACGGCCGTCGCGGAGCATCCGGCGATCCGAAGCCGCTGGCCGTCGATCGCACGCTCGGCAGGCCTGGTTTCTTCGCCGCCGCTGCGCAACGCCGGCACCATCGGCGGCAACCTGTGCGTCGACACGCGCTGCAACTACTACAACCAGTCTGAGTTCTGGCGCGCCTCGATCGGCTATTGCATGAAGAAGGATGGCGACATCTGCCTGGTTGCCCCGGGCTCGTCGATCTGCTGGGCGCTTTCGTCCTCCGACACGGCGCCGGTGATGATCACGCTCGGCGCCGAAGTGACTCTGGTCGGTACCAGCGGCGAGCGCCGCATTCCCGTGAGCGCGCTCTACGGCCCGGACGGCATCCACTACCTCACCAAGCGACCCGAGGAAATCCTGACGCAGATTCACGTGCCGGACTGCGCCGGCTGGAAGGCGACCTATCGCAAGCTCCGGCGTCGCGGCTCGATCGATTTCCCGATCGTCGGTGTCGCCGCCGCAGTCAGGCTGGGGCCGGGCAGCGTCGTGGAAGAATCGCGCATCGTTCTCGGCGCTGTGCACACCCATCCCGTCGAGGCGACGGGGGCCGAGAGCTTCCTGCAAGGCCGCATTCTCGACGCCGAAGCGATCGAGATGGCTGCCGGCATTGCCTACAAGCCAGCGAAGCCCCTCGACAACGCGGACCTCGTGTACGCCTGGCGCAAGCGCATGGTCCGCATCGAGGTGGCGCGCGCGCTGCGCGAGTTGGCGGGACTGCCGATCGGCGACCTGCCGCCGGTGATTGCCTAGTCTTCGCGAGGGCGAGGCAGCGTCGACGACGGCGCGAGGTTGGGGTTGAAGCAAGGGTCGGTTCCCGCGAGGGAGTCCCCGCGCACCGCAGGCAACGCGCTCGCCGGCCCACAGCGAACCAGCCGGGCCGTCGGCACGACCATGGTGCGCAGCCCGGCGCGTCGCAATCTCACTCCATAGTCCAGGATCCCTTGCGGTGATGCCTCCAGGCTGCCCAGGCGCTCGCAGATCTCCCGCCGTGTGGCAAACGCGCGCGGCGACGGCGCCAGCAGGTTGCGGTACCAGTCCGCTCTACCCAGGGGCGTCCATGCATCGGCCTGAGCACCGGCGAAAACGGGCGTGGCGATACCCTCGTTCGCCACGTAGCCGATGGAATCCACGCGGCCGTCCTTGTCCACCGCCAGCCCCCCTGCGGCGCCAATCTCGGGGTCGAGCGCCCAGGCAGCGAGGTCACGGGCCCAGGCCTCGTCGTCGGGCTCGAAACCGGGATCCCAGATCACCAGCACTTCGCCCCGCGCGTCTCGCGCGTGCTCGGCGACGTCGAGGCCGCGAAAGCCGCTGGCCGCGAAGCTCATGGCGTGGGCGCGCGCGACGCCCTTGGCCAGGACGAGCGTGACGCTCGGCAGTTCCTTCATCTGTAGTTCGACCCGCACCCGGCCGGTCGCGGCGACTTCCACGCTGGCGGCGAGACCGCCCCTTGCCAGGTGAGCCTGTACCGCCCGCCGCTGCGCCTCGCGGGCATAGGGTTTGGCATCCAGGCTCGAGGCGCACGAGGTCGGGAGCGACCGCCAGTGGTAGAGGATCCGAGGCACGTGGGCAATCCGAGAGGTCTTCTTGGTGACGCGCAGCAGCAGGTCCCAGTCCTGAGCGCCGTCCAGGCTCTGGTCGAAGCTGCCGACAGCCTCGAGCGCGGAGCGCCGCACGAGAGTCAGGTGCGCGAGATAGTTTGCGGAGAGGAGTAGTTCCGGGGACCAGTCTGGCTTGAAGAAGGGAGCGTAGAGGTCGCCCCAGGGCGTCACGTTGTCCGTGTCGGAGTAGAGGAGGTCGAGCCCCGGTTCCTCGTCGAGCCTCGCGACCAGGGCCAGAAGTGCGTCGGGCTCCAGCAGGTCGTCCTGATCCAGCAGGGCGACGAACTCGCCGCGTGCCATTCGAAGGGCCGCGTTCGAGTTGCCGGCGATGCCGCGGTTCTCGCCGACCGCGACGACGCGGACGCGACGATCCACCCGGGCCCACTCCTGCAGGACGCGGCTCCCAGCGGATCCGCCCGGGCCGCCGTCGGCCGCACACAGCTCCCATTCCGGGTACGACTGCTCGATCAGCGACCCGATCGCCTCACGCAGGAATCGCTCCGGCGCGTCGAAGATCGGCATGACGACGCTGATGAGGGGTCTATTCTGAGGCGGGGCCGGGGTGGGGGAGTCGATTGCGACCTGCCTCTGCGCCCGGCGCCAGCCTTGATAGGCCGCTTCCTCGTCGAGGGCCGGGTGCAGGCGGGCAATTCGCCGTGCGGGCCCTCCACCGACCGTAGCCGAGAGCACGCGGTAGCTGCGCGCGACGAGATGCTGTCGTTGCTCGGGCCGAAGGAGCGGGCTCACGCGCTCTCATTCTAGTAGCGGCAGCTCAGCCGCGCGGTCGTTGCACCGCCGCTCGCCGCCCGCGTAGACTGAACGCGGATGTACGGGAACACCCTCGTTCGGCTTCTGGAGCAGCACGCGCGCGAGCGGCCGCGTGCCGAGGCCCTGAGGGCCCCGAGCCAACCGCCTCTCACCTACGGCGAGCTGGCAGGTCACGTCGAGAGGGTGTCCGGCCTGCTGGCTGGGCGGGGCTTTGGTCGAGAAGACCGGATTGCGCTGGCGCTTCCGGACGAGGCAGCGACCGTCACAGCCCTTCTGTCGGTCACCGCTGTGGCCATCGCGGCGCCCCTTCCCATCGGGCTGCCGCTTCACGAAGCCCGCCAGGTCTTGAGCGGCCTGGGCGCCCGTGCCATCGCCGTGCCCCAGCGCAGCAGCGTGCCGGCGGCTGCGGCGGCGCGCGAGCTCGGGATTGAAGTGCTCGAGCTCGAATCGCGCCCGAGCGGGCCTGCGGGTCTCTTCGACCTGCATGGGCGAGGTGATCCAGGTGGTCTCGCCGCGGTGTCGGCCGCGTCGCCGGCCGACGCCGCCTTCGTGTTGTGCACGTCCGGCACGGCCGGTGAGCCGCGGCGCGTGCGGATCACGCATGCTCAGTTCTGCGGAGCCGGCAGGGACGCCTGCCGCGTGTGGGGGCTAACGGCTGACGACAGGGGCTTCACGGTCTCGCCGCTCTTCCATCTGGCCGCTCTCTACCACACTCTCGCGTTCCCACTCGTTTCGGGAAGCAGCATCTTCGTGTCACCGGGCTTCGCCGCCGAGCGTTTCCGCCGCTGGTTTCAAGAGGCGATGCCCACCTATTTCGGCGCCTCACCGGCCGTTTACCAGGCGATCCTGGATCGTGCCGGCGACCCCGAAGAGCTGCGCCATCGCGCGCCGCTGCGTTTCGTGCGCTCCGCAGCTGCCCCCCTGCCGAGCTCGCTAAAGGAACGCGTAGAGGCCCTTTTCGGCGTGCCGGTCCTGGAGGCTTACGCCCTCACCGAGGCCGGGCTCGTCACCGCAGTGACCGAAAAGCACGCGGGCCGCAAGCCCGGTAGCGTAGGCCGATCCGTCGGGCCCTCGCTAGCGATCGTCGACGCCTCCGGCCGGCCTTTGCCGACGGGCTTGGTCGGCGAGATCGTGGTCGAGGGGCCGGGCGTGATGGCCGGCTACGACGGGGATCCAGAAGCTACGAGCGGAGCCTTTTTCGGGCACTGGCTCCGGACGGGGGACCTTGGGCGGCTCGATGCCGATGGCGACCTCTGGATCACTGGCCGGCTCAAGGAGCAGGTGAATCGCGGTGGAGAGAAGATCTCGCCAGGCGAGGTCGACGAGGCGCTGCTTGCGCACCCCGACGTGGCCGAAGCCGCCGCCTTCGGAGTGGCCCATCCTCGCCTCGGGGAGGATCTGGCTGCCGTCGTGGTCTTGCGTCCGAGTGCTGCCGTCGTGGCGGCGACCTTGCGGGCCTTCGTCGCGGCACGTCTTGCGGCGGTCAAGGTGCCGTCGAAAATCGTCTTCCGGGACGCGCTGCCGCGGAATGCCTCGGGTAAAGTGCCGCGCAACGGACTCGCGGCGATGCTGGGCTTGACGAGCGACGCTCGCCCTGCCGTGCAAGCGGGCCCCGAGTCGGCCGCGTCTTCAACCGCGTCGGTGTTGGAGCGGGCGATAGCCGAGCAGCTCGCGAACGTACTTGGCGTACAGCGTGTCTCGGCAGAGGACGACTTCTTCGAGCTCGGAGGAGACTCGGTTGCGGCGGCGCAGCTGATGGCGAGGCTCCACGAACGTCTCGGCGTGAGCCTCCCGGTCAGCGTGCTCTTCGACGCGCCCAGCGCCGGGGCGCTCGCCGAACACGTCGGCACGACCGAAGGTGCTGCGTGGGGCCCGCTCGTGCCACTGCGGGCGCGTGGCGCAGGCCAGCCTCTCTTCTTCGTCCACGGGCTGGGCGGGGGCGTGATGTTTCTTTCCAAACTGGCCAGCCGACTCGAGGGCCGGCCATTCTTCGGCCTGCAGGCGCCTGGCTTCGACGGCGCTGAGCCGCCCCTCACCGACGTGCCAGGTCTCGCCGCTCACTACGTCCGTGCCCTGCAGCGACGCCAGCCACTGGGGCCGTATCTGCTGGGGGGATTCTGCATGGGGTCCGCCGTAGCTCTGGAGATGGCGCGCCAACTCGAACATGGCGGACAGGAGGTGAGCCTGTTGGTCCTGCTCGATCCACCGCCGCTGCCCCTGGGTGCCCGGCGCCGGCCGCAGGATCGTCTCAGGGTCGCTCTCAGCGCGCTCGCGAATCGGCTGCACCGCAACGAGCCAGGGCCGCCCATTTCGCCAGTGGAAGCGCCCCTGATGCAAGCGAATCGGCGCGCGCTGCGCCGCTACCGGCCCCGCCCCGTCGAAGCTCGTCTCGCGCTGTTCCTTGCAGGCCAGGGTCCACCGGAGGCAGCTGAGGAGGCCGAGCACGCGCTGCGCCGGCTGACGCGAGGCGGCGTCCGCGTCGAACGAATCGGCGCGGGCCACGCGGAGTTGTTGCAGGAGCCAGCGGTCGACGCCGTGGCCACCCGGATCGAGGCTCTCCTCGCCGGCCTGGGAGCCTCCGCGTGAGCGGCCTCGCCCGGCCCGAGGGACGCGATGTACACGTCTGGGATGTGGCCCTGGGCGATGTCGCCGCAGCTGCCGCGGCTCGCCTCTCGGTTGACGAGCTGGAACGAGCCGCGGCGTTTCGGTCCGACGAACCGCGCCGACGCTTCGTGGTCGTGCGCGGCGCGCTCCGCGCGCTTCTCGCCCGCTACCTCGGAGCCTCGGCTCAGTCCATTTTGTTTGCGCAGGGGCCGCACGGGAAGCCGGTCCTGGACAGGACTGGCGCCGGCGAGCTTTGCTTCAACGTCTCTCACTCGGGTGACCGGGCCCTGCTCGCATTCACCTGCCGCGACGAGCCGGGAGTGGACATCGAGAGGGTCTGCGCAGGCCGTGACAGTACGGCGATCGCCAACCGTTTCTTCGCCACGAAAGAGGCGGAAGCGCTTCGTGCCCTTCCAGAAACAGCTCGGGCCACAGCCTTCTTTCGCTGCTGGGTCCGCAAGGAAGCCTGCCTGAAGGCGCTGGGCGTGGGGATCGGGCATGGGCTGGACAAGATCGAGGTCGGGATCGAAGACTGGCCCCCTGGCTTTCGGCGCATCACGAGTCTGGCAGTAGCGGACCTGCCTGTCGGCCCAGGCTATGTGGCCGCGGTCGCGGTGACCGGCCACCGTGAGCGTATCGTCCGCCGGGTGTGGCCAGCCTCGTCCGAGGCTGTATAGACTCGGGCGGGTGCCCGGACTGCATGCTCCGATGAACGAGAGCGCGAGCCCCCGCGAAACAATGTCGGTGCTCTACCTGAACCTGTACGCGGAACTGGGCGGGGCCGAGAACGCCCTGCTGCATCTGCTCGCCGGCCTCGACACCTCGCGGTTTCGACCTCTCGTGGTGCTCGCGAGCGATGGCCCGCTCGTGGCCAGCTTGCGCGAGGCCGGCGTCGAGTCCCTCGTGATCCGGTTTTCGGCTCGCTCGCTTTGGCACCTGGCGGCCCCCTGGGTGTGGCTTCGCCACGCGCGGGTCGCTCTTCGGCTCCGGAAGCTGGTGCTGGAGCGAGGCGTCCATCTCTTGCATGTGTCCGATCCGCTCGGGCTGCTGCTCGCCGTTCCTGCTGCTCGCGCGGGAGCGAGGCTCGTCTACCAGGTGAACTATCTTGGCGAGGCGCCGCGACGCTTTGTGTGGCGGATGGCGGCACGCCGCCTTGTGGCCCGGGTGCTTGCCTTCTCGGAGGCGCAGCGCGCCGAAATCGCGGCGTTTGCACCGGAGCTGACCGCCCGCACGCAGGTGGTCCCGGTCGGGATCGATCCCGCCGCTCCCAGCGAGGGGTCGCGCGCGGTGCGGCTCCGCCTGGGCATCCCCGAGGCCGTGCCGCTCGTCGCGATGTTCGCCCGCTTCGACGCGATGAAGGGCCACGCAACCTTCCTCCTGGCAGCGCGCGAGATCCAGACGAGCCTCCCCGAGGTGGCCTTCGCGATCGTTGGAGGGGCTCTGAATGCCGGCGTGCTGCCCCACGTGAGCCGGGTCAGGGACGGCGTCCTGAGGCTGCGGCAGAAGCTCGGCCTCGAGGCGAGCGTGCACGTCACCGGCTTCGTTCCGGACATCGCCGCGGTGATGGCCGCCTGCGACGTGGTGGTCTGCCCCTCGCTCCGGGAGCCGTTTGGACTCGTCGTCGTCGAAGCCATGGCTGCGGGCGTCGCCGTGGCCGTGTCGGACTCCGGGGGGCCTGCCGAGATCGTGGAAGACGGGCGCAGCGGCCTTCATTTCCGGACCGGCGACCCGGCCTCGCTGGCGAAGGCGGTCGTGCGTTTGCTCGGCGACCGGGAGTTACGAGATCGGCTGGCAGCGGCCGGACGCAGCCGCGTGGCGGTACGATACACGCGCGCTCAGTACGCCCGCGCGATGGAGTCCCTGTATGCATCCCTGGCGTGATCGCGCGCGCCTTCTCGACATCGTGCGCGAGGTGGCGGTCAGCGATTTCCGCCTCAAATACAACGACTCGGCCCTGGGCTATGCCTGGGGCCTGTTGAGCCCGCTGGTGATGCTGGGGATTTACCTCACCGTCTTCCGCAAGATCCTGGGTATCGGCGGTCGGGGCTTCGAGATCTACGTTCTCGTGGGGGTCGTGTTCTGGACGTTCTTCCAGGACTGCACGTTCTCGGGGCTCGATGCGCTCACCCGCAAGACGGGAATCCTGAAGGCGGTGCCCCTGCCCGCCGTAGTGGTGGTCGCCTCGGGCATGTTCTCCACATTCATCACCCTCGCCATCAACAGCCTGCTGCTGGTGCTGGTCCTCGCGGTCGGGGGCGTGTTGTCGCCGCTCGCACCCTTGGCGATCCTGCCGATCATGTGCCTCGGCCTGCTGGCGGCGGGGATCGGTTTCTTGGTTGCCCTCGCCTACGTCGATTTTCGCGACACGGGTCTCATTTGGCACACGGCTCTTCAGGCGCTTTTCTGGTTGACGCCGGTCGTCTATCCCGTTCACTCCGACGCCATGGCTGAAGTGTTGTACCTGAACCCCATCGCGCGCTGTCTTTTTCTGATCCGCTGGTTCCTGACCGCCAGCTTCTTCCCGGCCACGCGCTTCATCGTGCTCACGGTGGTGTTCTGCGTGGGGGTGTTCGCACTCGGCCTGTACGCGTTCGTGCGGCGTCAGCGGCTGATCCCGGAGACGCTGTGATCGAGGTCACGGGGCTGTCGAAGCTGTTCCGTATCCCGCACCAGAGGCGCCGCAGCTTCAGCCGCTGGCTCGTCGAGGGCCGCTTCACCTACGAGACGCTCTACGCCCTCAGTGACGTCTCGCTGCGCGTCGAAGGTGGCGAGTTCGTCGGCGTGCTCGGCAAGAACGGCTCGGGCAAATCGACGCTGATCCGGATCGTGGCGGGCATCTACCCGCCCACTGCCGGGTCGGTGGTCGTCAGTGGACGCGTGGCTCCAATCCTGGAGCTGGGGGTGGGATTTCACGGGACATTGAGCGTTCTGGACAACGTGCTGCTGTACGGGGTGGTACTCGGCATCCCCCGCCGAAAGCTGGTGGCGGAGGCGGCGGAGATCGTGGCGGGGGCCGGTCTCGAACGCTTCACGGACGCACGTCTCGAGAACCTCTCCACGGGCATGAAGATGCGGCTCGCCTTCACGGTCGCGCTGCGCGCCGAGGCGCCCATCCTGCTGATCGACGAGGCGCTGGCTGTCGGCGACGAGGCCTTTCGGGAGCGTTGCCTGGCGGAGCTGAAGCGCCGGCGCCAGCGTGGCGACACGGCCTTGTTCGTGAGCCACGAGACGACACTGCTCGAAGCGCTCTGCGATCGTCTCATCGTCCTGGACCAGGGGAGGGTCGTGGGGGCGGGCCGGCCCGCGGAGATGATCGTCCTGTACCGCAGCCTGCGTCCCGCCTCCGGCGCGTCGGCTGCTGTCGTTGACAAGTGATTTGACCGTTGTTTTTTGACGAGTGATCTGTCCGCTTTCGCCGTTCGCTCCTTGCCGTTCACGCCGCAGCTGGGGCTTGTGGACCGGCAGTTTCCGAGACCGCATGGTCGCATCTGGTTACTTGCGGAGCACCCAAGTGGTCATCGCGCGTTGATCCTGTACCACGGTGGTCTTGAGCGGGTCCAGCAGATCGCCGCCGAGGCGTCGGGCGAGGTCGGCCAGCATGGTTTCGTCGACCAGGTAGCGTTCGCTGCCGTCGGGCAGGTGAAACCGCCGTCCCTCGATGTGCCTCACGCGCCGCTCCATGCCGATGGTGGAGGCCAAGCGGGCGAACAGGAACCCGCCAGGCGCGAGGACGCGCCACATCTCGTGCAGCATCGCCTCGAACTGCACGTCATCGCTCGCGAAGTGGAGGACGGCGCTGCTGATGACGACGTCGGCGAACGCGTCCGGGAACGACATGCGCTCCACCGGCTCCGTACGGAAGTTCTCCGGGGGCAGATGCGGTGCGAGAGTGGCGGCGAGACGGCGCACCGCGGCAATGGCGGCGGGTGACGCGTCGGTCGCCGAGACGTCATGGCGCGACCGCAGCAGATAGACGAGATTGCGGCCCGAGCCGCACCCCGCGTCGAGCACACGCATGTCCGGCGTGATGCGCCCGCGTAGAATCTGATCGAAGAGATAGATGTCAATCTGACCGAACTGAGCCTGGAGGTCGGCCGAAGGCGTTGGGTCTCGCCGCTTGTTCAGGGCAGCCCAAAGACGAACAGTGCTTGCCCGCAGGCAACGGCGACGTGTTGTCGGCCATCGAGCAGGAACGAGATCGGGTTGGCCGAGCAACTGCCGCCCGTCTGGAAATCCCACAAGGGCCGGCCCGTGGCCGCATCGAGCGCGTACACGTTGCCTTCCGTGGTGCTGCCGAAGACCAGGCCGCCCGCCGTGGCCATCACGCCCGCCCACAGAGGCGAAAGCAGCCGGTGCTCCCACCGTCGCTCGCCCGTCAGGACGTCCAGGGCGCGGACGGCACCGTACACCTCGTCGCCGGCCTCCACGACTTCGCCGCCGCCCATGAACGGCTTGCCGGGCTCGTAGAGGGCTTCGGTCTTGAAATACTTCGAGCCCATCTCTCGTACCGGCACGAAGAACAACTGGCGCCCCGCGTCGAACGCGGGGCTGAACCAGTTGGTGGCGCCCTGCAGACTGGGCCACACCAGAGTGCCCTTCTCGGAGGGCTCCTGGCCCGGGATCACGACGGGCCGGCCGCGCGGGTCGAGGCCACGGGCCCAGGTCTGCTTCGCGTACGCCGTGCCGCGCAGGTACTCGCCCGTGGTGCGGTCGAGCACGTAGTAGAAGCCGTTGCGGTTGGCGGTCACCACGAGCTTGCGAGGACGCCCGTCCATGACCGCATCGACGAGCACCGGGATCTGGTTCGCGTCCCAGTCGTGCGTGTCGTGGGGCGTGAACTGGAAGTGCCAGCGCAGCACGCCCGTGGTGGCGTCGAGGGCCACGAACGAACAGCTGTACAGGTTGTCTCCGGGGCGATCGTCGCCGTTCCAGTCGGGCGCCGGGTTGCCGACGCCAACGTAGAGCAGGTTGAGCCCGGGGTCGTAGGTGCCGGTCAACCAGGTGGGTGCACCGCCGGTCTTCCAGCTCTCGCCGCCCCAACTCTCGTGCCCCGGCTCGCCTGGCCCCGGCACCGTGTAGAAGCGCCACGCGCGCTTGCCGGTCTTCGCGTCGTAGGCGTCCAGGGAGCCGCGGATGCCTGCTTCGCCGCCGCTCACGCCAATGATGATCTTGCCGTCTATGGCCAGCGGCGCCGTGGTGATCGCATAGCCGAGGGCGTTGTCCGCCACCTGGACGTCCCAGCGCACCACGCCGGACGCGGCGTCGAGCGCGACGAGGTTCGCGGCGAGCGTGCCCACGTACACCCGGTCGTCGAGCAGGGCGACGCCCCGGTTGGTCGGTCCAAATCCGATCACGCGCACGTCTTTGGGGATCTCGGGCTCGTAACGCCAGAGGGTGCGTCCGGTGCGCAGGTCGAGCGCGGCGACCCGGCTCTTGGCCTCGGTGACGTACAAGACGCCATCGGCGACGACCGGTGTCGCCTGGACCGGCCCCGGCTCCTGCACCTGGTACACCCACGCTGGCCGAAGCCGGGCGACGTTGGCGGGCGTGATCTCCGCGAGCGGAGAGAAGCGGTGCCCGTCGTAGCTGCCCGAGTAGGTGAGCCACGAGCCGGGCTCCGTCCGGGCGGCGCGAAGGCGCTCGTAGGGAACCTGTGCCGCCGCCGCGATGGGTCCGAGCAGTGCGGCGAGGGCGAGCGCCCAGAGTCGGGAGGCGGTCATCGCTCGACCCGCAGCGTCATCAGGTACGCCACGAGGTGGTTCAGGTCGTCGCCTCTCAGCGTGTCGCGGTAGCTCGGCATGAGGCTCGTCCCCGGCTCCGGCAGCAAGCCTTGCAGGTCCGCCTTGCGGAAGGAATGCACCCGCCCCTGCGGGTCACGGATCTGGATGGTAAACGCGTCCTCATTGACGCGCACTCCGGTGACCTGGGGCCCGGCCTGCGGCTGCGCACGCACGACCACGTAGGCCGGGTAGGCGTAGGGCTCGTAGGGCACCGCACGTTCCGGGCGCGCCGCGCCAGGATCGAGGAGTGATTCGCGCAGATATTCGGCCCCGCGCAGTCGGCCCACGTCGGTGAGCTCAGGCCCGAGGCCCGACCCTTCGCCGTGGGCGATGTGACAGCTGGCGCAGCCGACTCGGGAATAGACGGCCCGCCCGAGGGCCGGATCGCCGGGAAGGGCCTCTGTGGGTCGCCGCCCGAGGGCACTGACGTAGGCCGCGACCTGCCTGATCTCGCGTTCGGAGAGCGACCAGGCCGCCATCATGGCCGTGCCCGGGATGCCGTCCACGAGGATGCCGATGATCGCCGCCTCGTCGGCGGCGCGCGTCAGCCTCGGGCGGGCGAGGGGAGGCCCCATCCCTCCCGTACCGTCGAACCCGTGGCAGCGCGCGCAGTACGTCGCGTATGCCTTCGCGCCGCCCTCCAGATCCGCGGCCGTCGCGCGCTCGAGCGGTTTCGGCGCAAGGGCTTGGGCGGCCGCGACCGAGGGCCACGCCAACGAGAGGGTGATCACCAGGAGCCGCTGCCGCATGTTCCGTTTCCCTCTCTCGCGCCCCGAGGGGTCGGCGGCGCCTTCGACGAGTCCCGCCCTTGATATACCCCGCCCGACCGCATTGCAAGACGATGGATTCTCTTCGGTGAGCTGCTCCTTGACCCGTCGTCGAGCCCGGTGCTAGTGTCCGTCGCGGGAGTCACTGGAGGCCCGAGGCGTCGATGAGCAATAACTCGCTGACCGTCACCGACAACCGCACGGGCAAGAGTTACGAGCTCCCGATCGAGCACGGGACGATCAAGGCCCTCGACCTGCGCAAGATCAAGATCGGCGACGACGACTTCGGGCTCATGACCTACGACCCGGCTTTCACCAACACTGCTTCGTGCCGCAGCCGGATCACCTTCATCGATGGCGACAAGGGCATCCTCAACTACCGCGGCTACCCGATCGAAGAGCTGGCGCAGCGCAGCAACTACCTCGAGACCGCGTACCTGCTACTGAACGGCGAGTTGCCGTCCCGGCCGCAGTACGACGCCTGGGCCGACGACATCACCCACCACACGATCATCCACGAGAACGTCAAGGCATTGATGGGCGCGTTCCGCTACGACGCGCACCCGATGGGCATGCTGATGTCCATGGTCGCGGGGCTTTCGACCTTCTATCCTGAGGCCAAGCACATCCAGGATCCCGCCAACCGGCGCCGGCAGATCGTGCGCTTGATCGCGAAGATGCCGACGCTCGCCGCCTTCGCGCATCGCCACACCATCGGCATGCCGATCGCCTATCCCGACAACGACTTCGGCTACTGCGGGAACTTCCTGCAGATGATGTTCAAGATGACCGAGGTGAAGTTCAAGGTGGACCCCGTCCTAGAGCGGGCCCTCGAGGTCCTGTTCATTCTGCACGCCGACCACGAGCAGAACTGCTCGACCTCGGCGATGCGAGGCGTCGGGTCGTCGGAGTCGGACCCGTATTCGTCAACGGCCGCGGCGATCGCCGCTCTGTATGGACCGCTCCACGGCGGGGCCAACGAGCAGGTGCTCCGGATGCTGCAGGAGATCGGCTCCAAGGCCAAGGTGCCGGCGTTCATCAAGGAAGTGAAGCAGAGCGGTGGCGAAGTACGGCTGATGGGCTTCGGCCACCGCGTCTACAAGAACTACGACCCGCGCGCGAAATACATCAAGCAGTCCGCCGACCAGGTCTTCGAGGTCACCGGCCGCAATCCGCTCCTCGACATCGCCCTCGAGCTCGAACGCATCGCACTCCAGGACGAGTACTTCATCAGGCGCAAGCTGTATCCCAACGTCGACTTCTACTCAGGGCTCATCTACCAGGCGATGGGTTTCCCGGTCGACATGTTTCCAGTGCTCTTCGCGATCCCGCGCACGGTGGGCTGGCTCTCGCAGTGGGAAGAGATGCTCCTCGACCAGGAGCAGAAGATCGCCCGGCCCCGCCAGGTGTACCTGGGCTCTCCCAGGCGCGCCTACGTCCCACTCGACAAGCGCGGCTAGGCTGGCCTTGGCTGACATCGAGTTCACGCTCGCCACCTCGCGAAGTGTCGCGGAGATCAAGGCCAGCATCGCGTCGGAGATCGCGACAAGGCTGCCCGGCGGCCGTATCAAACGCTTCTGGGAGGGTGACGTGCTCCGGCTGGTGGGGATGGGCGCCGACGGCCGCATCGAAATGCGGCCCGGCGAGATTCACACCTGTGTGATCCTGAAAGCCCCGCTTTCCTTCATGAAAGGCAAGGTCGAGCAGGGCTTGCGCGAGACCGTCGAGAGGGCGGCCTCAGGCGCCGCCGAGGTCAGGCCGGCGGGAGTGGCGCCCCCCGAGCTGGGCGACGAGGGGCTGCCGCCGGCCGAGGTCGAGGAACTGCGCGCGAAGCTCGAGGGCGTCGTGCTGCCTGGGCCCCAGGCCCATGACGAGTTCCTCACGAACTTCGGACACATCCACCAATGGCGGCCACGCCTGGTCGTCAAGCCGGTTTCAGCGCACGACGTGATCGAGACGCTGGCCTATGCGAAGCGCCATGGCCTCACGGTCTCGACTCGCGGCAACGCGCACTCACAGTCCGAGCTAGCGATCAACCGGGGCGGGATTCTGCTCGACATGAAGGCGATGGGACGGATCCTGGAGGTCGACGAGGCCCGCAAGACGGTGAGCGTCGAGCCGGGAGCCATCTGGCGCGACGTCGTCGCTCGCACCTGGCGGCTTGGGCTGATTCCGCCGGTGCTCACCAACAACCTTTCGGTTGCGGTCGGGGGCACCCTGTCGATTGCCGGCATCGGGATCGCCTCCTTCAAGTTCGGAGCCCAGGCCGACAACGTCGAGGAACTGGAAGTGGCCACGGTCGACGGAGCCGTGCACCGCTGCTCGCGTCAGGAGAAGGCCGAACTGTTCTGGGGAGTGCTGTCCGGCCTCGGCCAGATCGCGATCATCCTGAAGGCGAAACTGCGGTTGCGCCGCGCGAAGCCCTTGACCCGCACCTACTATCTGCTTTACGACGACGCGCGGCGCTTCATGGGCGATGCGAAGCTCGCGATGGAGTCGGGCAAGTGGGACTACATGGAATCCTGGTGCGCCCCGTGCCCGCAGGGCCTCAAATGGGTCGGCGGCGTGCGGCAACCCTTCGCGCGTTGGTTCTTTCCCTTCCACCTGACGGTCGAGTTCGACGCCGAGGCGCCGCCCGACGAGGAAAAGTTGCTCGAGGGCCTGAGGCCCTACACGAAGCTGCACGTGGACGATCTGCCGACCCACGAGTTCGCGAATCGGCTGGTGCCCGTCTTCGATGTCTGGAAGAAGCTCGGCACCTGGGAGCACCTCCATCCCTGGATGGAAGTGGTGCTTCCTTATTCGACGGCGGCCGAATACCTGGATGCGATCCTGCCCGATCTGTCGCCGGGCGTGAACGTCGGCGGCCATGTCCTGCTGTGGCCCGCGCGCCGGTCGGTTTCGGAGGTGAAGCTCTTCATGCACCCGGAAGAAGAGTACCTGATCGGTTTCGGCATCCTGCCAGCAGTCCCGCCGAAGTTCTGGGATCAATTTCGCCCGCGCCTCGAAGCGGCAAGCGAGCTCTCGGTCGCGATGGGAGGCAAGCGCTACTTGTCGGGATACATCACGTTCAGCCCGCAGCAGTGGCGTTAGCACTTCGGCCCGCACTGGGAGCAGTTCGCGCGGCTCAAGAAGGCCCATGATCCAGAGACACGCCTTAACCCCGGCTTCGTGAAATTCGACTGAGCGAAGCTGGCGGCGGAGCGCCCGATTGACTCCGGCGCGTAGCGGCTGGGGGGAGCCCTAATTCGAGGCGACGGCTTGCGTCGCGCTCGCCGAGGCGCCCGAGGCCGCCAGATCCCAGTTGGTGTGGCGTGCGCGGTTCAAGTGTTCTGCTAGAGCGCATAGCTGCACACGGCGATGATTCCAAACTGCCGCGCGGTATAGGCGAGGTGCAGGGCCGGACGCTTGACGTGAAACCGCTTCAGTTCCGCGTGAGGCAGCGCGTCGCGGACTCGTAGCTTGAGGGCGGCCACGGACCACCAATAGTGCTCGACTCCATCCCCACGATTATACTCGGCGTATGGCGAGTGGCCTGTATCTGGGACGTGGGGCGGACGCTTCCGGCAGGCCCGGAGAGCGCCTGGAACTCGAATCGCGGGACCTGCTCACCCACGCCTTCATCGTGGGCATGACGGGCTCCGGAAAGACGGGCCTCGCCGTCGACCTCATCGAGGAACTGTTGCTCAAGGGAATCCCCGTGCTGGCCATCGATCCCAAGGGCGACCTCGGCAACCTGCTGTTGCTATTCGAGAAGCTGGACGCCGAATCGTTCGAGCCGTGGATCGACGCCGAGACTGCCAAGCGCGAGGGTAAGACCGCCGCCGACGTCGCCGCGGGCTGGAAGCAGGGCCTCCAGGCCTGGGGCCTCGCGGGAACCGATATCGCTGCGCTCGAGGCCGCGCGCGATGCCGTGATCTACACGCCCGGCTCGACGTCGGGCGTCCCGCTCAACGTGCTCGGGTCGCTGGAGGCGCCGGACGCTTCCTTCGAGGAGGCGGCCGAAGAGCTGCGCGACGAGATCGCCGGCATCGTCACCGGTCTGCTCGGGCTGATCGGCATCGAGGCCGATCCGCTGCAGTCCCGCGAGCTGATCCTGCTCTCGACGCTGATCGAAAACGCCTGGCGCTCGGGCAAGGGGCTGGCACTCGAGTCGCTGATCACCGGCATCGCGGATCCTCCCTTTGACCGACTCGGCGCCCTGCCCCTCGAGAGCGTCTACCCGCGCAGGGAGCGGCAGGCCCTGATGCTCGCGCTCAATAACCTGCTCGCCTCGCCATCCTTCGAGGTGTGGCGCCGCGGCGAGCCACTCGACATCCAGCGGATGCTGTGGACGCCGGACGGCAAGCCGCGCCTGTCGGTGCTGCACACCGCTCATCTCTCCGAGGCCGAGCGACTCTTCGTCACGGCGCTGGTGCTGGACAAGGTGAAGACCTGGATGCGCCGCCAGGGCGGTACCAGCGAGCTGCGGGCCGTCGTCTACATGGACGAGATCTTCGGCTATTTTCCGCCGCACCCGGCCAATCCGCCGACCAAGCGGCCGTTGCTCACGCTCCTGAAACAGGCCCGGGCCCAGGGCGTGGGCGTCGTTCTCGCCACACAGAACCCGGTGGACCTCGACTACAAGGGTCTGGCCAACATGGGCACGTGGCTCGTCGGCACGCTGCAGACCACACAGGACCGCGCGCGACTTCGCGAAGGCCTGCAGAGTTCGGGCCTCGAGCCGTCGGCTATCGACGAGCTGATGGACGGGACGAGGAAGCGCGTGTTCCTGCTCCACGACGTACATCGCTCGGCGCCGTGCCTGCTCGAGTCGCGCTGGGCGATGTCGTACCTGCGCGGTCCCCTGACGCGCGACGAGATCGCCCGTCTGATGGAGGGCAGGACCCAACCGGACGCGGCCGCTCCGGCTCGCGCCGCGGCAGCGAGCAACGCGCCGGTGCTTCCCGCGCCCTTCCGCCATCTGTATTTCGCGAAGTACGACGCGGCTCGCGCCACGCCGCACCTGCTCGTGAAGCACGCGGTGCGCTACAAGGACGCGGGGGAAGCCATCGCGACACGCGCCTGGCCGCTCGTCGATGGCTCTCCGGCCGAGGTTCTGGACGCGGAGCCGCTGGATGTCGAGGAGACGAGGGTCTCAGTCGAGCCCCCGCCCGGCCTGCAGTATTCCGCGCTGCCCGACTGGTTAGCCGGAGCCGGAGCCAAGGCTGTCGAAAAGGCGCTGAGGGATCGCCTGCCTGGCAAGCTGGCCGTGACGCTCTTCTTCGATCCGCTCTCGAAGCAGACCTCGAAACCACGGGAGCGTGCCGACGCCTTCGCCGAACGCCTGGCGGCCGCCGGGGGCGGCGGCGCTGCGCAGAGGCTGGCCGAACGCCTCGACAAGAAGCGCCGCGAGCTTGCGACCGAAGAGCAGAACCTGACGGGCCGCAAGAGCGAGAAGTGGGTCGCGATCGGCTCGGCCATCCTCTCGAACATCGGCCTCTTGACCGGGCGCAAGCGCACCGTCTCGGGTGCGTCTACAGTGCTCACCAAGAACCGCATGGAGAACAATGCGGAGGCGCGGGTCGAAGGCCTCAAGATCGAAATCGCCGAGATCGAATCGCAACTTCAGGCCCTGGCCGCCGTAGACCCCGCTCGCTTCGAGGCGAAAGAGCTGGTTCCGGCCCGGGCCGACGTGACGATCCTGCGTTACGACATCCTGTGGGTGCACTGAGACGGTGGACCTCAAGCAGCGCCTCGACGAGCTGGGGACGCGCCTCGGCCGCGGGACCTCCGCCTTCGGGCGGAGGCCCGAAGCCGCAGCGGCGAAGGAGGACTACTGGCAGCGTGTCCAGGACCTCTTCACGCGCGACGTCACGGGCCGCGCGCGGCCTGCGGGAGCTGTTCGAGGGCGACACCCGCGAAACGTTGCACTTCTTCACGCGCGAGATCGAGCTCGAGGATCTCGGCTCCCGACCCTGGTACCAGCGCTGGCCCATCGCAGCCTTTCGCGTCTTCGAGGCCACGGCCTACCGCCGTTCGCCCGCGCGCCGCGTCTTCTTCGCCCTGGCTACAAACTGCTGTTCGACAGCGCGCGCGGATCGGCCGAGTTCTACGACCGCGCCACCGATCCCGGCGAGACGCAGAATCTGGTCACGCGCGATCCGCTTCGAGTCGCAGCGTATCGGCTGCGTCTGTTCCGGTGGATCCTGGCGGTCACCTCGGGCGAGGCGGGCGAGGCCCAGGCCGCGGTCCTCGGCCCGGAACAGCAGGAGAACCTGAGAGCCCTCGGCTACGTCGGCTGAGGCTGGCTCACTCCACGTAGCCGAGGGCCCGTAACGTCTCGACCTGCTCCGGCGTGTGTGTCCCGGCTCCCTGGCCCGGAGTTCGCGCGGCCCAAGCATCGAGGGCTGCGTGCAGGCGGGCGGCGAGCGCCTCGTGGTCCGCGATCACGTTCCGCGTCTCGCCGGGGTCCGCCGCGAGATCGTAGAGACGCGTGTCGTAGCCGGCCTCCGCGGGAACCTCGACCAGCTTGAAGCGTGCCGTCCGGATCGTCCGCTGGCGCGTTTCGTTCAGGGGCCATCGCTCAGCGAGTGTGCGCAGCCTTGCGAGTTCCTCCGGGTGACGCGCGCTTACGTCGTGCTCGCGGGCCGGATCGAGGTCGTGGTCGTAGAGGCCTTGGCCGCGCTCCCCGCCCTCGCAAAGCGAGAAGCGAGCGCCGTTCACGCAGTGTTCGCTGAAGCTCGGCCCCGAACGCAGCCGGTGGTACGACTCGACGAGCAGGTCCGCGCCGCTCTCGGCGAAGGCCGCGGCCGGGCCGCCGTCGCCAGCACCGGAGCCGGCGAGGCGCCCTGAGAGATCGACGCCGTCCATCGCCGGCCAGTCTTCGCGCGGCACGCGGGCCAGCGACAGCAGCGTGGGCATCACGTCCTCGAGGCGCGCCACAGCTTGGTCGACGCGTCCCCGCGCTCCGACCCCGCCGATGATCAGCGGCACGCGCAACCCCGCATCGTGCACGCTCGGGCCGTGCTCGTAGAAGACGCGGTCCTCGCCGAAGTGCTCTCCGTGATCGGACGTGAAGACGACGAGCGTGCCTCGCCCCCGGGCCTTGCGCCAGGCTGCGACCAGCTTGCCGATTTCGACATCGACGTACGCCACCTCGGCGTCGTAGAGGCCGCGGCAGTCGGGAAGCGCCCGGGTCGCGGCCGAGCGCCAGTCGTTGTGAAGCTGCCCGACTGAAATCTGATGGTGCAGACGCATCGCCAGCAGCTTGTGGCACTCGTCCCCGGGCGGCTGATCCTTGAAGCCCCTGGGCGGCTCGTAGGGATAGTGGGGATCGAGGTAGTGAACCCAGAACAGCAGCGGCTTCTCGCGATTCGCCGTGGCGAGCAGCGTGAGCGCGCGCGCGGTAGTGTTCTCGGCTCGCCAGCCCTTGAAGTCCGCCGCGTCGACGAACGGCGCAAAGCCCCGGTCGAGGCCCTGGGAACGCCCCGCCGAGCCGTTCGCGCTGATGCCGCGGGCCTCGTAGCCGCTCGCCGCGAGCACCGAACCGAGGGTTGGCACGTCGTCCATGCTGCGGCCCACCTCGCGCGAGCCGTGGTGGTGCGCCCACAGGCCCGTGAGCAGCGAGGCAAGTCCCGGCGTCGTGCGTGGAAACGGGGTGGTCGCCTGGCGAAACAGCGTGCCCTGGCGAGCCAGAGCGTCGATGTTGGGCGTGCGCGCGGCCGCATGACCGTAGGCGCCGACGTGATCGGCCCTGAGCGTGTCGACGCTGACGATCAGAATGTCGGGCGGACCAGACCAGCGGCCGGAGCAGGCGAAATGCCCCGTGGCGAGAAGGAGGATCCGGAGCGCACCACGAAGGCGCGGTGAGGCCAACGAGCGTGAGCCTATCCGAGGTTGAAGCAGACCATCCGCAGGTTCGTCATCTCCTCGATGGCGAACTTGACGCCTTCACGGCCGATCCCGCTCAGCTTGTTGCCGCCGTACGGCATCTGGTCGACGCGGAAGATCGATGTGTCGTTCACCATCATGCCGCCCACGTCGACTCTTTGTATGGCCGCAAAGGCCTTGCGGATGTCCTGGGTGTAGATGCCCGCCTGCAGGCCGTAGGGCGAGTCGTTCAGCAGGCGCAGCGCCTCGTCGAAATCGCGATAGGTCACGATCGAGACGAGCGGCGCAAAGGCTTCCTCGCACATCACCTTCATCTCCGGACGCGTGCCGACCAGGACCGTGGGCCAGAGCATGCGACCCTCGCGCCGGCCGCCGATCAGCGCGCGCGCGCCCTCCGCGACGGCGTCCTTGATCCACTGTTCGGCCCGCGCCGCCGCCACCTCGGTGATCATCGGCCCCACGTCGCAGTCCTTGTCGAGAGGGTTGCCGACCTTGAGGGCGGCCGTGGCCTCGACGAAGCGGGCGGTGAACTCCTCAGCGATCTGCTCGTGGACGTAGAGGCGCTGCAGGCTGATGCAGACCTGGCCCGAGTTCGCGAACGAGGAGACGACACAGCGCGGCACGGCCTTGTCGAGTTCGGCATCGGGCTCGATGATCGTGCCGGAATTGTTGCCCAGCTCGAGCGTGACGCGTTTCAGGCCCGCGACGGCCATGATGTGCGCGCCGACGGGCGGGCTGCCCGTGAACGACAGCTTGGCCGGGATCGGGTCGCGCACCAGCGCCTCGCCGACGATGCGGCCCTCGCCGTGGACGATGTTGAGGACGCCCTTCGGTAGCCCGGCGGCCTCGAGTACCTCGCCGAGCTTGACGGCCGTGAGGGCGGTCTCATGGGCAGGTTTCAGGACGATGGTGTTGCCCGCCGCGAGCGCGGGCGCCACCTTGTGGGCCACCAGGTTCAGCGGGAAGTTGAAGGGCGTGATGGCGGCCACCACGCCCATCGGCGTGCGCAGGTAGAAGCCGATGCGCTTCTCGCCGAAGGCCGAGGCGTCCATCGGGATCGTCTCACCGTGGATCTGCTTGGCTTCCTCCGCCGCGAACGTGAACGTCTCGACCGAGCGCAGCACCTCGGCCACGGCGTATTTCCAGGCCTTGCCGGCCTCGCGGGCAATGGTCTCGGCGATATCATCTTGGCGCGCGTACAGGCCTTCGGCGGTCTTGTGCAGGATCTGCGAGCGCCTCCAAGCCGGGGTCTCGCCCCAGATAGCGAATGCCGCGCGGGCAGCCTTGGTGGCCCGCGCCACGTCTTCCAGTGAAGCCACCGGGACGCTGCCGATCACCTCGCCGCTGTACTTGTCGATCACGTCGAGGCTGTTTGCGGCCCCCGTCCACTCGCCGTCGATCGACATCCCACGCGCTTCGGCCATGCGCCCCCCTCGACTCCTCCACTATAGCGGAGGCGCCTCGATCGCGGAAGCTAGGCCAGCTTGGGTTCCCTCGGGTGGCCGACCTGTTCTAGACTGCGGGGCCCGAAGTCTCGCGGTGGGACCGACCAGGAGGAGACATGAGCCAGGCGAACGGGAACGTGAAGGCCGCTCTCGACCACTTGAGCGCGAACTACGGGCGCTTCAAGGCGACGCTCACCGAGCTCTCGCGCATCCCTGGCGTCTCTGCTGACGGCTATCCGCCCGAGGCATTGCAGCGCTCGGCCGAAGCCACGGCCGAGGCGCTCCGGCAGGCGGGCGTCGAGAACGTGCAGGTGCTCGCGATCCCGGGTGTGCATCCTTACGTCTACGGCGACTGGCTCCACAAGCCCGGCGCCCCGACGATCCTGCTCTATGGCCACCACGACGTGCAGCCGCCAGGCCGTCCCGAGAAATGGATCACACCGCCATTCGAGCCCAGCGAGCGCGGTGGACGCCTTTACGGCCGCGGCACGGCCGACGACAAGGCTGGCGTGATGGCCCACGTCGCTGCGGTCGCGTGCTATCTCAAGTCCTCGGGCAGCTTGCCTTGCAACGTGAAGTTCGTCATCGAGGGCGAGGAGGAAATCGGCTCGGGGAACCTCGACAGCTTCCTTCAAAAGTACCGTGGCATGATGGCCGCCGACTTCATCGTGCTCTCGGACACGGCCAACTTCGACACCGGTGTCCCGGCGCTGACCTATCAGCTTCGCGGCATCTGCCAGGTGGACGTCGAGGTCCAGGGTCTCGAGCATCCGATCCACAGCGGGATGTGGGGCGGCCCCGTCCCGGACCCCGTCCAGATCCTGTGCAAGATGATCGCGGGTCTCACCAAGGACGACGGCTCGCTCGACATCCCGGGTCTCTACAAGATGGTGGCGAAGCCCTCGAAAAAGCAGCTCGGCCGGATCCGCGCGCTGCCGTTCGTCGAGGCGAAGTTCAAGAAGGAAGCCTCCATGATGAAGGGCATGACGCTGGCCGGCGAGAAGGGCTACTCGGTCTACGAGAAGCTCTGGACGCGGCCGTCGCTCACGATCATCGCTCTCGAGGCGCGAGCGTTCCAGGGCTCGTCGAACCAGATCATCGACGCGGCGCGGGCGCGCTTGTCGCTACGCACGGTGCCCAACATCGACGGTAACAAGGCAGCGGCCCTGCTCAAGAAGCGGCTGACCCGCAAAGTGCCCAACGGCGCCAAGGTGAGGGTGACTACGAGCCGCAAAGCCGTCACGCCCTGGTGGACGACCGATCCCGAGGGCCCGGCCTTCGAAGCCGCTCGGCGCGCGCTCAAGGCAGGCTTTGGCAAGGAAACCGCGATGATCGGCGCCGGCGGGTCGATCGGCTTCGTGGGGCCCTTCGCCACGCTGCTGGGTGGGGCGCCGTGCCTGCTGATGGGTGTCGAAGACCCGAAGTGCAACGCGCATTCGGAGAACGAGAGCCTCCATCTTGGCGACTGGCTGAAGTGCATGAAGTCGGCGGTTTACCTCTACGACGAGTTGTCGCGCGTCGAGCTCGGGGCGCCAAAGGGCTGAGGCTATCGGAGGCCGCCCACAAACTCGCGTGCCACCGCGGCAGCCGCCCGGTGCTCTCCATCGACCGCGTAGTTGAGTTGCCGCATGGTCGCGGCGTCGATGCGCCCCGCCAGTGACGCCACCGCCGCCTCCAGGCCGGGGTGGCGGGCGACGCTCCGGGCGTTCATGATGCAGACCGCGTCGTAGGGCGGGAAGTAGGCCCGGTCGTCTTCGAGCACGACGAAGCCACGGGCCGCGATCAGCCCGTCCGTGGCGCTGCCCACGACCAGGTCCACCTGGCGCTTCTCGAGCGCCGTGTAGAGCAGGCCCAGGTCCATTTCGACGGGACGCACTCCGAGCCTGAAGCCATAAGCCCGCTGGAGCCCTGGCAGGCCATCCGCGCGCTCCAGGAACTCACCGAACAGCGCCACGCGCAGCGAACCCGCCCGGCTCGCCAGGTCGGAGATGCGACCCAGGCCTGCCGCAGCGTCCTCGGGGCGAACCACGAGGGCGAACGTGTTGTTGAAGCCCAGCGGCGAGCCCACCAGCAAGCCCAGGTCCCCGTAGCGGGCGCGGACGATTCCGAGCGCCCTGGCCGGGTCCGCGGTCGCCGGCTGCTTGAGCACGTCGGTGAGTGCCGTGCCCGAATACTCGACGTAGGCGTCGATCGCGCCGGTACGGATCGCCTCGTGACACAGTGTCGTGCCGCCCAGGTTCAGGCGCCGATCGACCTGGAAGCCACGTTGCTCGAGGCGAGCCGCGAGAATCTCACCGAGCAGCACCTGTTCGGTGAAGTTCTTCGACCCGATCACGATGCTCCCGCTGCCGCCGCTCCCCGCGCCCCGCAGGAGCGCCAGGCCCACCAACATCGCGGCCACGAGCAACAGCATGGCGCGCCCGGGGCGACGCGAGCGTTCCACCGCGCCGAGCAGGGCGTCCGCGAACAGGGCCAGCAGCGCCGTCGGAATGGCGCCCGCCAGGAGCAGCCGCGTGTCGACGGTGGCGATGCCGCGGAACACGTACGTGCCGAGCCCGCCGCCGCCGATCGCGGCCGCGATGGTTGCGGTGCCCACGCTGACGACCGTGGCGAGGCGCAGCCCCGCCAGTATCACGGGCAGCGCCAGGGGGATCTCGAGCAGGCTCAGGCGCTGCCAGGAGCTCATGCCGAGGCCGGTGACGGCCTCGACCAGCACGGGATCCACCTGCCGGATGCCGGTGTAGGTGTTTCGCACGATCGGCAGCAGGGCGTAGAGCACGAGCGCCACGATCGCCGTTCGTGGCCCGATTCCACCGACCAGGGGCAGAGGGATCAGGAAGCCGAAAAGCGCGAGGCTGGGGATGGTCTGAAGCAGGCTCGTCACGCCGAGGGCATAACGGGCCAGACGTTCGTGTCGCGTGAGCACGAGGCCCAGCGGCAGGCCGATCAGGGCTGCGATTCCCGTCGCGGTCAGCACCAGCACGACATGTTGACCGAGCAAGGCGAGCAGTTCGGCTCGCCGCTCCACGAGGAAGGCAGCGAAGCTCAGCAGCCGCTCCCCAGCGCGGCCGCGACCAGATCCGCCACGAAGCCGGGGCTCGGCGCGCCGCGAATCACATCGGGCGCCCCGAGTTGGGCCACCTTGCCCCGGTTCATGACGACGACCTGGTCGCCGAGTCGGAGCGCCTCAGGCAGGTCGTGGGTGACGAGCACGACGCTGGTACCCAGGCGGCGCTGGAGGGCACGAAACTCGTCCTGTAGCCGCCGGCGCGTGAGCGGATCGAGGGCGCCGAAGGGCTCGTCCATCAGCAACAGCGGAGGTTCGCAGGCGAGGGCTCGGGCTAGGCCGACTCGCTGGCGCTCTCCAGAGGAGAGTTGACGCGGCAGCAGCGCCCCCTGGCGATCGGGGCTGAGACCGACCAGCGTGAGCACGTCCCGCGCCCGTGCGCGGCGCCGCGCGGCAGGCCAGCCGAGCAGGCGCAGGACCAGGCCGGCGTTGTCCAGGGCGCTCATGTGCGGAAGCAGCCCGGCCTCCTGGATCACCCAGCCTACGCGACGGCGCAACTCCACCGGCTCCCAGCGTCGGGCTTCGCGGCCGAGCACTTCGACAGCGCCGGAGTCGGGCTCGACCAGGCGGTTGATGGTCTTGAGTGCGGTCGTCTTGCCTGCGCCGCTCAAGCCTAGCAGGGCCACGACCTGTCCTCGTCCGACCTCGAGGTCGAAGCCATCGAGGACGACGCTATCGCCATAGCGCTTGTGAAGCGCACGCAGCGATACGACGCTCACGGCGGCGGGGTGCCCCAAGCCAGATCGAGTTCCTTGCCGATGATGCCGCCGAACTTCGCGACCAGGCGACGGGTCTTGTCCCCCTCGAAGAGCCCGAAGATCCGCTCGCTCCAGACGTCCCCGCCATCGGCAACCTGGACCCGCACCAGGTGCTCTCCCGGCTTGAGGTCGAGCGTCTCCCGGAGCACCTGCTTGCGGACCTTGTAGAAGAGGATCCTCTTTCGGATCGGCGCGCCCAGGTTGCGTTCGAGGGTTAGCGTGTCGTCGACGAAGACCTTGAGCGTGCCGCGCCTTAGTCCGTGCTCCAGTTCGAACTGCAGATGCGCCGGCGCCGGCAGGAACCTGATCTTGGGCGGCCACAGCGAGCCGAACGTCGATTCTTCGGTCGAGGGCCGCGCCGTCGCCGAGGTCCGGGTCGGCGATGGTTCCGCTTCCCCAAGCCGGCTCGGGCTCGGCTGATTCGCCGCCGTTTTTGCCACAAGGTTTTTTCTTGCAGAGAGATAGGTGATGGCTAGCAGGCTCAGCCCGACCAGACTGATCGCCCACAGTCGCTTTTTCGGGTCCGAGCGCAGCGTCGCCGCCGCTCTGGGCAGCGTGGGGCGCAACGCGGTCCGGGGGTCCGCGGTCCCTGCCTCTATCTTCGAAGCCAGCGTTCCTTCGGCCCGCGGCGGCTCGCTCCAGGCTGCGCGATGCCGGGCCGCCCGGCCCTCGAGAATGTCGTTCAGATCCTCCGCGAGGCTGCGGCAGTCGGCATAGCGGTGGGCCGGATCCTTTGCGAGCGCGCGTCGCACGACGTAGTCCACGTCGGGCGGCAGATCCGGCGCCAGCTGCGAGGGCGGTGGCGGATCCTGGCTCGCCACCCGCGCGAGGATGGCGGCGACGCCCTGCGCGTCGAAGGCGCGTCGGCCCGTGAGGAGCAGGTAGATGACGGCGCCCAGCGAGAACAGATCGCTGCGACCGTCGACCGTGTCGGCAGCGGCCTGCTCCGGAGACATGTAGGATGGCGTGCCGAAGAACTCGCCGGCTGCGGTGACCTGGGAGGCCGGCACCTTGGCGATACCGAAGTCCATGATCTTCGGCTCGCCCGACCTCAGCACCATCACGTTCGCGGGCTTCACGTCGCGGTGCACCACGCCCCTGTCGTGCGCGTGCTGCAGGGCCTCGGCCACGCGCGCGCCGATGCGGAGCGCCTCGCGCCACTGGAGCGGTGTCCCGCTCGCGCTGAGCTCGCCGAGCGTTCTGCCTTCGAGAAACTCGAGAGCGATGTAGACGGTTCCGCTCACGGGATCGCGGCCGACGTCGTGGACGACCACGATGCCCGGATGCGAGAGGCCGGCCGCCACGCGCGCCTCGGTCAGGAAACGTCTCTCGAACAACTCGCGGTCTTCGTCTGTGATCGCCCAGGCCAGCTGCACGGTCTTGAGCGCCAGCGTCCGATGTAACTCGGGGTCGGTGGCGCGATACACGACGCCCATCATCCCCCGCCCGATCTCCTCGTGGAGCTCGTAGCGGCCCAGGCGCTTCGGGGTCTCGGGGCTCATGATTGAGGCGCGGGCCAGCGGGACGTTACCGGCGCAGAATCGAAGTATAGCAGTTGACCCGGACCGCTCTGGCAGCATAGCCTGTCCGGATTCATGACGGCCCGCGCGAAAGCCCTGTCTCTGACCGCGACGCTGCTCACCGGCTGTCGGAGGCCGGCCGAGCCCGCGGCTGCCGAGACGCGGACGCTTCGAATCCTGCTGGCCACGGAGCCGAGCAGCCTGCGCTGGGACCCTCCAGTGAATGGCGTCGTGGACGTTCTCGAGACGTCATTCGTGCCCGCGCCCTTCGGGGCAGGCCGCTGAGAGGACCCTTGCCGCGGGCGTTGGGCGCGATCGGCCGGGCCGCTGAAGCCGCCGTGCGCTTCACCGGCGGCCTCGGCATCCTCGCCTGGCGCGTGGCGCGGGCGACCCTCACCGGCCGGGTTGCGCTGCGCGACCTGCTCGACCAGGTGCTGGAGATGGGAGTCGGCAGCCTGCCCCTGGTAATGGTGACCGCCATCCTCTCGGGGATCGTCACCTCGCAGCAGGGCGGCTACCAGTTCACGGGCTCGATTCCGCTCTACGTACTCGGCAGCGTCGTCGCTTCGAGTGTCGTGCTGGAGCTGGGGCCCGTGATGACGGCGTTCGTGATCATCGGCCGCGTCGGCGCGCGCATCACCGCCGAGATCGGCACGATGCAGGTTTCCGAACAGATCGACGCACTGCTCTCGCTCGGGCGCGATCCTGTGAGCGTTCTCGCGGCGCCCCGCCTGATCGCTGGCACCATCACCATGCCGCTGCTGGTCGGCATCGCCAACACCGTCGGCCTCTTCGCCGGCCTCGTCTCCGCCCGCATGACTGTCGGCCTGGGTGGCGAGTCGTTTCTCTACGGCGCCCGGCTGTTCTGGCACAACTGGGACCTGTTCTACTCGCTGATGAAAGCCACGGTCTTCGGCTTCATCATCCCGCTCGTCTCGACGCACATGGGCTTCCTGACGCGAGGTGGGGCCGAAGGTGTAGGCCGGGCCACGACCACTTCGGTCGTGATCATGATCATCACGGTGCTGGTGCTGGACGCGTTGTTTCCACCGCTGTTCCTCAACTGATGATCGAGTTCATCAACGTCCACAAGGCCTTCGACGTGCCGGTCCTCGCTGGCGTCGACCTCATGGTCGAGACCGGCGAGACGCTCGCCATCGTCGGTCCGTCGGGGACGGGCAAGAGCGTGCTGCTCAAGACGACGATCGGCCTGATCGTCCCCGACCAGGGCGACGTCTTGATCGACGGGGAGTCGGTTTACGGCACGGGTCGCCACAGGCTGCACGAGATCCGCAAGAAAGTCGGCTACGTCTTCCAGTACGCGGCACTGTTCGATTCGATGAGCGTATACGAGAACGTGTCGATGGGCCTGCGCGAGGGCGACGCCCGTGCGCTTGGGCCCGAGGAGGCTCTGGCGCGCGTGAGCCGGGCCCTCGAGGAGGTCAACCTCGATCCCGTGCTGGTCCTTAACAAGCTGCCGGCCGAGCTCTCGGGAGGGATGAGGAAACGCGTAGGCCTGGCTCGGGCGATCGTGGGCGAGCCGCAGATCCTGCTCTACGATGAGCCGGTGACGGGGCTCGATCCTGTGAACACGGCCACGGTCGACCACCTGATCACCGAGATCGCCGAGCATCGGGGCGTCACCTCGATCGTGGTGACCCACGACATCGAAGGGGCGCTCGTCATCTCTGACCGGGTCGCCCTGCTCGATCACGGGCGGTTGCGTTTCGTCGGCAAGCCAGACGAGTTCCGCGCCAGCGACGACCCTCTGGTGCGCGCTTTCGCGGACCGGCAGGCGGCCGCCGCCGCCGCTCTCGCGATCATGGAGGAGCCGTGAGCCAAGTGCTTCCGCCGTCGCGCGGAACAAGCCGCGAGATTCGGGTCGGCATCTTCGTGATCCTGGGCATCGGGGCGGTGCTGACCGCGCTGTTCACGCTCACCGATGCCGCCTTGTTCCGTGGCCGCTACATCGTCACGACCGTCGTCCCCAACGCGGGCGGCATCCGGAAGGGCGATCCGGCGCAGATGCGGGGCGTGAACATCGGGCGCATCCAGGGATTCCGGATCGCGAACGATGGCGTCGCAGTGCGGCTCGAGATCGAGGGCGAGTACAAGATCCCGGCCGACTCCCACGTCGAGCTCAAGTCGAGCGGCCTGCTGGGCGGGATGGTTGCGGACGTGGTCCCAGGCAACGGCGACGGCTTCCTGCGCGGCGGCGCGAACTTGCCTGGCGCCATGGGCGGCGGTCCTTTCGAGGAGGTGAGCAAACTCTCCGGCGAGTCGCAGAAGGTGCTCACGCGCATGCAGACGCTGCTCTCGGACCAGACCATCGCGAACCTGGAGTCGAGCAGCAGCGAGATGAATGCGCTGCTCAAGGACCTCGGTTCTCTGGCGAAGGAGCAGAAGACGGAGCTGTCCGCACTCGTCGCCAGCCTGCGCAAGACGGCGGGCAGCGTCGAGAAGGCGACGGCGGGCCCGGAACTCGAGCAGGCGACGAAACGGCTCGAAACGATCACCCGGAAACTCGACACGCTGGCCGATTCCCTGGAGCGCTCGGGCAAGTCCACCGAGACGATCCTCGCCCGCCTCGAGAAAGGCGAGGGTACGCTGGGCCGGCTCTCGAAAGACGAGACGCTTTACGTGAGCGCCAACGAGGCGGTCGTCAACCTGAACCAGACGATCCTGGAGATGAAGCGGCTCACCGAGGACATCCGCAAGCAGCCCAAGCGCTACCTGAAGCTCAGCATCTTCTAGTAGTGTCCCCATCCGTGGGGCCGCGCTACCTGTTCGGGGACTTCGTAGTCTCACCTCGTCACAGGATCCTGCTGCGCACGGAAAGGGAAGTGCCGCTGATCCCCCGCTACCTCGATCTGCTCCTGCTGCTGCTCGAGCGCCGGCACGAGGCTGTTCACCGCCGCGAGATCATGAACCGCGTGTGGAGCGACGTAGTCGTCTCCGATGGCGCGCTCAGTCAGGCGGTGCGCACGCTGCGCCGGGCGCTCGGCGATGTCTCGCGCGAGCCGAGCTTCATCCGCACCGTGTCCCGCCACGGCTACCAGTTCGTGCATGCCGCCGTCGCCCTGGAACCGGACCAGGGGCCGCTTCCCAGCGCGCTCGCCACGGCTGTGGCGGACACGAGAGCCGCCGGCGAGGCGTTCGAGGCGCCCCTGGCGCTGCTGCTCTCGAGTGCCCCCGACGAGGAACGTCGCGAAGCTGCCGAGACGCTGCATGGGCTCGGCACCGACGAGGCGCTACGGCTGCTCGACCGCAGGCACGGACACCCCGCGGCTCGCGCCTTGCTCCGTGACACGCGCTGGGACGTGGCGGGCGCCGGTGCCGTGCCGCTGTTCGGGGCGCCGGGCGGCGTGGCCGCGACCCTGGCCCTCGTCGCGCTCCGGCTGCGCCTTGCGGCGGTGCAGGCTCGCGAGCGTTGGGCCTCGGCCGCCGTCGGTGGTGCGACCGCCGGAGCGCTCGGCGGCCTGATGGGTGGACTGCTGTTGTGCGCGACGCCCGATGGGCCGGCGAAGACCGTGCTCGTGCCCCTGCTCGTCGTGGGTGCGGGAATCGGCGGCGTCGGTGCCGGGGGAGTGGGCGCGGGTCTCGCCGCTGCAGAAGCCCTGGCTCGCTCGATGCGGGCGCTCGCCCTGGTGGCGCTGGGCGCGCTGGGCGGGGGGGCTGTGGGCGCGCTCTCGCATACGCTGGGCCGCTGGACTCTCGAGGGTGTCTTCGGCCACGACCTCTCGGCAGTGGGTGGTGGCTTCGAAGGTCTCGTCATTGGGGCTGCGGCGGGCCTCGGCTATGCGCTGTCGACGCCGCGACGTGGCGGCGGCATGGCGGCGCCGTCGGGCTCCGCGCGACTTCGGGTGGTGCTGGCCACGGCCGTCAGCTGCTGCCTTGCCTGCATCGGCCTGAGCCTCAGCGGCGGCCGGCTGGGGGGCGTCAGCCTCGACCTCATGGCGCGCTCGTTCCAGGGCTCACAGGTCGGCCTCGCGCCGCTCGCGCACCTGCTGGGGGAGCCGGAGTTGGGCAACAGGACGCGCACGGTCTTTGCGGCTTACGAGGGCCTGCTCTTTGGCGCCGGCCTCGTGGTCGGCCTCACCCGCCGGCCCCGCTAGCGTCCGCCCCCCCGCCGCGGACAAGGCGCGCGAAGTCGTAGTAAAGTCAGAGGTCATGCCATCTACGCTGGGACGCAACGACCCTTGCCATTGCGGATCGGAGAAGAAGTACAAGGCCTGTCACCTGGGTCCGGACGAGGCGAAGGCGCGCGAAGTGCGCGCAGACGCCGCCAAGGCCGAGCCCACCACTGCTCCCGCTTCGCTACCCGCCGAGACGGCGAAGGCCGTGCCAGCCGCGGCCCGCCACAGTACTCGTCAGCCGTGGAAGGGTGGCATGCAGAACACCCGCGGCTTCCAGAAGGTCACAGCCTCGCGAAAGGTCGGCGGCGGTGGCTAGGAGGTCCGCAGGCGCGCTTGACCAAGCGATGCGCCTTACCCTGGCCATCGGCGTGATTGCGGCCGTTTCCGCGCTCGCCCAGAGCACCCCGGACTTCTCGGGCAGCTTCACGCTCAACCCCAAGCTCAGCGACGACGCGGCTGCCAAGGTCGAAGCGGCCGCGGGCTCCGCTCAGCTCAGGGGTGGCGGCCAGGGCGAATTGCAGCGGCTGGTGCCGCGCTCGACGGATGGCAGCGAGGTCGATCGCGTGCGGCTCCGGGAGTTCCTGCTCGATCGCGTGAGGTCGCTTCAGGAGCTGAAGATCGAGCAGACGGCGAAGGAGATCAAGATCATCCACGGCGAGGATGAGGTACGCATCTTCTATTTCGGCCGAGACCACGTGCGCAACGACCGCCGCGGCCACAAGCTCAAGTGTAAGAGCCGCTTCGAAGGGGGCCGGCTCATCGTCGAGGAACTGGGTGAGGAAAAAACCCGAATCGTCGACGTTCTCACGCTGGTGCCCTCGCGCCGCCAGATCGTCTACGGGATCCTGTTCGAAAACCAGGACCTCAAGGAGCCGCTGCAACTCAATTTGGTCTACGACGAGGTGAAGTAGAACGCTCGATCTGCTGGCCGCGACGGTCGACGACCTCGAGGCACTGCTCGAGAGTCGCACGCGGGCCATCGCGCTGCGTCGCTTCCTGATCGAAGGGCGGCCGGGCACGCTGCCCGCGCGCGTCGCGGGCGTCGCGCAGGCAGCCTGGGATTTGGTCCGAGCGAAGGCTTTTTTCCCTGCTTGGCGAGAGCTTTCGCGCGCCACCAGCGTGGACCGCACGCTCAAGCTGGCGCTGCGATTCGACGCCGCCACGGTCGAAACCGTGCTGATTCCGGGACAAGGACGCAGCACTGTCTGTGTCTCGTCCCAGGCCGGCTGCACGCGTCGCTGCGACTTCTGCGCTACAGCGCGTCTGGGATTCGGCCGCAACCTGCGTGCGGGCGAGATCGTGGCGCAGTACCTGGTCGCCGCCGCAGCGATTCCGGAGTGCCCGCCGCGCAACGTCGTGTTCATGGGCATGGGGGAGCCGCTCGACAATCTGGACGAGGTGCTGGCGGCGGTGCGCGCCCTCACGGACACCTTCCCCGGCCTCTCGCGCCGCCACGTAACGGTCTCGACCGCGGGCGTGCTACCGGGCATGAAGCGCTTTCTCGCTGAGAGCGAGGCAAACCTCGCGCTGTCCTTGAACGCCACTACCGATGCAATACGCACGCGCGTGATGCCGCACAACCGGCAATGGCCGATCGAGGCGTTGCTCGACTTGCTGCGGGAGGATGGCGCTGGTCGTCCGGGGCGCCGGTACTTCGTCGAGTACCTGCTTCTGGCAGGCGTCAACGACAGCCACGACGACGCGCGGCGCCTGGCCGGACTGCTGCGCGGCCTGCGGGCGCAGGTCAACCTGATCCCGCACAACGGCTTTTCCGATAGCCCCTACGTGGCGCCCTCGCGAGGCGCCACGCTGCGCTTTCAGCAACAGCTACACGCGCGGCGAGTGAAATCGATGGTGCGTTGGCCGCGTGGCGCCGACATCGCCGGGGCGTGTGGGCAACTCGCCTTGCAAGGCGCTCGAGCCTGAGGCTCGGGTTCAGCTGAGGCAAAGCTGCTCAGCGTGATCCTGGCGCCTCGACCGCGGTCAGCGCATCCGCTTTGCGGAGCTGCTGCGCAAACACCTCGGGGTCCGTCGTGGGCAGCCGGCACACGCGCCGCTCGCAAACGTAGGCCGTCGCCTGGCCGTGGCGGCTTCGCTTGTCCTGCAGCAGCGGGACCAGTTGCGATTGCGCGGCCAGGTCCTCGCCCTCCACAGCTACACTCAGCACCCGATTGGGCAGGAAGCTGGCGCGCAGCTTCGCCAGCAGGGGCTCCGCCTGCTTGCGTGACGCGGGAGCGACGATCACCACTTGCTTGGGAGTGTCGAGTCGGAAGTCGGCGGCCAGCAGCATTTCGGAGAGGGCTGCCGGAGCCTGCGCCATCCGCTCGCCGAAGGCCTCCAAGGCGCGCTCCGCCCGCTGCCGGTAGCGATCGTCCGTGGTGAACTCGTGGAGTCGGAGCAGGTTCAAGGCCTGGACCGAGTTTCCCGAGGGCTCCGCCCCGTCGTAGGCTGGTTTCTCGCGGGCCAGCAGCGACTCGTGGTCGGCGCTGGTCATGAAAAAGCCGCCTTGCTGCTCGTCCTCGTAGAGCCTCTCCAGGATAGCGTCGAGCGCAATCGCCTCGCGGAGCCAGCGCGGGACGCCGGTCGACTCGTAGAGGTCGAGCAGGCCGGCGATCAGGAAGGCGTAGTCGTCGAGATAGCCGTCGTGGCGTGCCTGGCCGTCCTTGTAGCTGCGCTGTAGCCGGCCGTCCCTGCGCATCTTCGTCAGGACGAAATCCGCGGCGCGCTGCGCCGCCTGCGCGTATCGCTCGTCGCCGAGGACGAGCGCCGCGCGGGCGTAGGCGCCGATCATGAGCCCGTTCCAGGCGGCCAGGATCTTTTCGTCACGCAGTGGCGGGGGTCGCTTGGCCCGGGCAGCGTAGAGTAGCTCCCTGGACTCCTCCACCACGCTCTGAACCCTCACCGGCGGCAGGCCGAGTGCAAGTGCCACCGCTGCAAACGGCCGCGGCGCATGCAGAATGTTCCGTCCTTCGAAAGTGCCGGTGGCCGTGACCGCGTAGTAGGCCTCCACGCTCTGTGCTCGCTGCGTGCCAACGGCTGCCCGGATCTCCTCGGGCGTCCAGGTGAAGAACCAGCCCTCCGCCCGGCGTCCGTCCGGCGTGGCGCTGTCCGCGTCGGTCGCAGAGTAGAAGGCTCCCTGGGGCGACGTCATGTCGCGCTCGATGTAGCGCAGGATGTCTCGGGTCAGCCGCGCGAAAGCCTCGTTTCCAGTGGCCTGATAGCCCTCCAGGTAGGTGGTCGCCAGCAGGGCATTGTCGTAGAGCATCTTCTCGAAGTGCGGCACCAGCCACTGCGCGTCGGTCGAGTAGCGGTGGAAGCCGCCGCCGACCTGGTCGTGGATCCCTCCTGCCGCCATGCCCTGGAGCGTCTCACTGGCCATGCGCAGGATTCCAGCATCCCGGGTTCGCCTGTGGTACCGCAGCAGGAAGCGCACCGGCAGGCTGCTCGGGAACTTTGGAGCGCCCGCGAGCCCACCGTGAGCCGAATCGTATCGGGAGCGATAGTACGCAGCCGCTTCCTCCAGCACGCGCGCGTCCGGCAGCATCTTCCTTCCCGGGTCGGGGGCGAGTCTCTGGCGAATGGCCTGGGTCAGGCGAACGGAGCTTTCGCTCACCTTGTCGGCTTGGAGCACGTAGGCTTCCTTGAGCTTGTGCAGCAGCGTGAGGAAGCCGATCACGGCGCCGCGATCGCCGTCGCGAGCGGGAAAGTAGGTGCCCCCGAAGAACGGCTTTCGGTCGGGAGTCAGCCAGACGGTCATGGGCCATCCGCCGCTCCCGGTCAGCGCCTGCACGGCGCTCATGTAGATCGCGTCGATGTCGGGCCGCTCCTCGCGGTCCACCTTGACGATCACGTAGTTCTCGTTGATGTAACGGGCGATCTCCTCGTCGTCGAAGGACTCCTCCTCCATGACGTGGCACCAGTGGCACGTCGAGTAGCCGACCGAGAGCAGCACGGGTCTGCCCAGCCGGCGCGCTGTGTCGAAGGCCTCGTCGCCCCACGGATACCAGTTCACAGGGTTGTGGGCGTGCTGCAACAGATAGGGGCTCGACTCCAGAAACAGCCGGTTCGTGTACCTGGGCGATCCGTCCGCGCGAAGGTGGCGCGTACGCGGCCGATAAGACGGCGCGCGAGCGCGCCACTTCGCGTGGAGTTCAACCAGGAGGTCAGCGGGCATGGGGGTCGCGCCGGGGAGCGCATCTGCCGACGCCTCGGTCGGTCCGCTTCGAGCGGCCCCGGCCACCTGAGCGGGATCGGCGGTCGGACCCGAGTCCCCACGCCCTCCGAGGCGGGGCAGCACCACGCTGATCGCCGCGGTGACTAGGGCCGCCGCAGCGGCCAGGGCTGCGAGCCTCATCCTCAGCGGCGCAGCGCCAGGCCGGCTCGTAGCGCGACCAGATTCAGGCTCGGGTTCGCCTCTCCCAGGCCGCCGTTGGACAAGTGATGCAACTCGACCGCGGCGAACACCCAGCGCTCGCTCCGGAGGCGCCACTCCAGGCCTGCACCGGCGTCGAAGACGAAGTTGAAGTGCGTCCCGCGCGGCGTCGGCACCTGCCGTGCGAAGACGCGGAATCCGGTCCGCAGCGCGGCATAGGGGCGCAGGCGGCCTTGGCCGAAGTGTGCTTCGAGGCCCAGCGGGTCCAGGCCCGCTCCGTACACGGTCGCGATGCGTTGTGCCGAGCGGCTTGCGGCAACTCGCGTTCCGAACGCCAGTTCGATTGGAACGACCTCGAGCGCGTACTCGAGCAGCAAGCCGGGGCGTTGTCTGAGGGTCTTTCGCCAGCCGAGCTGGAACTGCGTCGATCCGCGATCCGGGTCGGTCGCGCCGCCCAACAGCTTGGTCGTGCCCCAGGCGCCAGCCAGCGAGGCGACGTAGCGAGTGTCCGGCCTGGAAGCCGTGGTCGGCGCGTCCGCCCCGTTCGCGCCCACCCGTCCGGCGAGCAGCAGGAGCAGCAGCGTCCCGCTGAGTCGCCAAGCCCCGGGCGACGCTCGGTGCAGGAGCGGTTCGCGGAATGGATGACTGGAGCTGGTGGAGCTGACGGGAGGGAGGCCAGGGGACTTGAGGAGCAAGGGCGCCAACGAGGTTGTCTTCAACATGCGGAAGCTCGAGTCGCTCCGTCCCGCACCCGGCGAAGAGCGGACCGAGTACTCGGACATCGGGCTACGCGGATTCGGCGTACGTGTCGCCGCCTCGGGTCGCAAGACCTTCACCGTTCGATACATTCTGCACTCGAAGCTCGCGCTACACGAGCGGCTTCAACTCGGCCAACATCGTCGGGATCAGCTCGCTCACCGTCGGATGGATGTGCACCGCCCTCTGGACCACCGTGCAGGGCGCATCGGCGTACATCACGTCGAGGATCGAGTGAATGATTTCGTCGCCGCCGATGCCGAGCACCATGGCTCCCAGGAAACGCTTCGTCTGCGCGTCGACGAGCACCTTCATGAACCCCTGGGTTTCGCTCTTCTCCTTGGCCCGCGCAACCCTGGACATCGGCCGCTGCGCCACGAGCGCCGCTCGACCCGATCGACGCACCTCGGACTCGGTCATGCCGGCGCGCCCGAGCGGAGGATCGATGAAGAGCCCATAGGTGACGATGCGGTCCGTGACGCGGCGCGGATCGCCGTCGAGGAGATTCGCGGCCACGATCTCGAAATCGTTGTAGGCGGTGTGGGTGAAGGCGCCGCGGCCGTTGCACTCCCCGAGGGCCCAGATCCCCGGGACGCTCGTCCGCAGCTGGTCGTCCACGGGGATCAGGCCCCGCTCGTCCAGCTCGACGCCCGCTGCGCCGAGGCCCAGGTCCTGGGTGTTCGGCACGCGCCCGGTCGCGAACAGCAAGTGCGAGCCTGCGATCTCGGGTGCGCCCGCTGCGCACTGGACGCCCACGGCGACGCCGGTCCCACGCTTCTCGACGCGCACACAATCGGCGCCGAGGCGAATCTCGACTCCCTCGGCCTCCAGAATCTCCTTTACGGCTGCGGAGACGTCTTCATCCTCGCGGCCGATCAGCCGGGGCGCCATCTCCACGACGGTCACGCGACTCCCGAATCGCCGGTACATCTGGGCGAACTCGAGGCCGACGTAGCTGCCCCCGACGATGACGAGATGCTCGGGAAGGAAGTCTACCTCCATCAAGCTGGAGTTGGTGAGGAAGTCGACGTCTTCGATCCCCGGCAGCCTGGGCACCCGGGCTCGGGCGCCGACGTTGATGAAGATCTTGCCCGCGGCCAGGCGACGGCCGTCGACACTGACCTCGTGGGGCGCCACGAATCGGGCGTGACCCTCGACGACCGTGACGTTGTCCATCCCCTTCAGCCAGGCCTCGACGCCCCGGTTGGAGGCGCCGGCCACGCCGTCCTTCCGGGCCTTCACCTTCTTCATGTCGACGCCGATGCTGCCGTCGATCTCGACGCCGAAGTCGCCGGCGCGGCGCGCCATGTAGGCGGCGCGGGCGCTGGCCACGAGGGTCTTCGTGGGGATGCAGCCGGTGTTGACGCAGGTCCCGCCGAACTTGTGGCGTTCGATCACCGCGATCTTCATCCCCGCAGCGGCGAGCCGCCCGGTCAATGACGGACCCGCCTGTCCTGTGCCGATCACGATCGCGTCGAAAGTCTCGGGCATCTCAACCTCCTCTAGCAACAGCCCGGGTTGGTATCGGCACCGGGCGTCTTGCGCTCTTCGAGTAGCCGCTGAGCCCAGTCCTTCCAGGCGGGAGACATCTGGGGCACTTCGAGCAGCCGACCCACCTCACCCCGGTCCCTCGTGAAGATCCGAAAGACATCGCCGATGGTCAGGGCGTGCTCTGGCCGGTCGACCACTCGTACTTCGTCCCCAACGCCGACGGCGCCCTCCCCAGCGATGCGGAGGTAGGTCCCCGGCCGTCCCGCCTCCGTGAAACGGCGCGGGAACTGCGGCTCGCGCATGCGCACCGCGAGCCTCCAGCAAGGCATCCGCGGCTCCGACACCTCGAACACGGCACTGCCGACTTCCCAGCGCTCTCCAACGACCGCATTCGTGACGTCGATGCCTTCGAGGTCGAGATTCTGACCGAACTCCCCGTATCCCAGGGTGCGACCGAGCCGCTCCCCCCACCAGCGCGAATCCTCGATCGCGTACGCGTAGACGGCCTTGGCCAGACCGCCGTGCGCCTTTCGATCGGCTTGGTCGTCGCCATCGAGATTCACACCGCGAGCTGCGACCCGACCCGCAACGGGTGATTTCCAGATCGCGCTTGCGGCGGCTTTTCCCTGGTAGTCAAACTCCCGAGTGCAGCCGACGTTGACTGAAAGAACGCTTCCTCGAGCCAGTAGCACTTTGTCCTCCATTCGACCGGAGCCGGCGCCCCCCGCCGGGGCCAAATGGCTGGTGGCCACCACCATGCAGTGGGTCAGCGACGGCGGAGCCACGTCCCATGGCCTATCGTTCAGATGGAAATGCCTGTCGTCTCTTCGACCTCTGCTCGCCCACGAGCGGGATGATAGCAGGGGCGCCTTTTTCTTGACTGGAACTGATAAGGGACCCGGTGCGTAAAGGAGTACATGATCCAACTGCGGCGAGTGATGGCTTTACTGCTTCTGACGCTCACTGTCGGCGGATGCGCCAGGTACTCGGGAAGCGCTCGGGAAGTGACGATCGTGAGCCGCGATGGAGTCCAACTCAGTGGATCGCTCGTGTTCCCTCGAGGAACAACAGCCAGGGTGCCGGGTGTCGTGCTGCTGCACGGTGCCGAACGGGCAACGCGGAGCCTCGCCTACCGCATGCACGCGAACATCTTCCTCGAGCGCGGCATGGCGGTCCTGCTCTATGACAAGCGGGGCGCGGGTCGGTCGGGAGGCGATCACGCCTCGGCAACGTACGCGGACTTCATCGAAGATGCAGTGGCGGCAGTCGCGCTGCTCCGACAGCGGCAGGAGATCGACGCCGCGCGAGTCGGGCTGGTCGGCGCCAGTGAGTCCGGATGGCTCACGCCCGAGATCACGGAGCGAGCGGGTGACATCGCCTTCGTGATCAACAAGTCCGGTCCGTCCCTGTCCTGGCGCGAGACCGTCGCGTGGGAGACCTACAACGAGATGCTCGAGGACAAGGTGAGTGAGAGCGACGCCAGGAAACAGGCGGGCGTACTCCAACGGCTCTGGGCCTACTACATCGCTCCGAATCCTGATGAGCGAAAGGCGTTGGAGGCGATTCTCGCGCAATGGGCGGACCGGGACGCTTCCCGGCTGCCCGGCGAGCTGAGGCCGGTCAGCGCCGCATATGTCCAGGACATCAGCTATGACCCTGCGCCATTCCTGGAGCGTCTGACCACGCCGACGCTCTATGTGTACGGGTCGGAAGATGTGGTCGTCCCCACCGCCCGATGCGTCGCGCGTCTGACCGAGCTTCGGAAGGCCTCCAGGCCCGTGTCGTTCCGCATCTTTGACGGGGAGGGACATGAGCTGGGCGGAGTGGGCTTGCGCGGGTACGGCTTCGTCGAGGGCTATTCCGAGCTGCTGGGTAGCTTCGCGGAAAGGCACACTAGGTAACCAGGCCCCTGCCGGGTCCGCAGGGAATCCCCGGACCCTCGGGTCCTCAGGGGGGCCGTTGCTGAATTGGGTTCGTCCGAGACTTCAACAGGTTGGTCTTGCCAGGATCGAACGTGCTGCGAGCCTTCGCGGTCTGCGCGTTCTCCAACTGAGAGAGCCTACGGCCTCTCGACAAAACGGCCGGCCAGAAGGCGACATCGACGACGAATACGGTGCCCGCCTCGACTCGAAACACGATGCGATCCCCGCTGTTGATGCGTGCCTCGTGATAGTGCTTGTCGAGCTGCGCCGCCGCCGACCTCCAAGCGGCGGCCGAGGACGTCCTCGCCTTCGTTCGTGCGGCACGCCGCTGGACTGCCCTTGTCGTCGCGTCGCGTCGCATCGCGTCTTGCCCCTGGGGCCTCGTGGGCGGTGGCGATAGTCCGTCCGCGGACCTGGGCACGACCCCGGGTCCTCCCCCGCTCGGCGCCGCACAATCCTCCCCGGCGGAGTACTCTAGCGGCCGCCCTCGAACCGCTGGCGTTCCTGGATCCGCATGCGGACCTTGACACCGTTCTTTTCCGCAGGCGCGTAGCGCCAGCTGCGGATGGCCGCCACCACCGCGCGGTCCAGGACGTCGCCCGCCGACTCGACGACCTTGACGTCCTCCGGCTCGCCGCGCAGGTTGATCGTCAGCTCGACGGCCACCACCCCCTGGAGCGCCACCGCACGCGCTTGTTTGGGATAAGGCGCCGGCTCTCCCGACAGGCGGCGCGGCGGCGTCACGCCCGGTCCCGCGCTCACGACATCTCCCTGGCGAACCCACCCGAGCCCACGGAGATCGGCCGCGGTGCTCCCGCGAGCCGCTTGCAGCCGGACCAGCACCGGCACTACCTCACCCGCCCTCGCTTCGAGGTCCTGGGACCAGGCACGGTATCCCTTGTAACTGACTTCGACGCGATGGAGGCCGGCGGGCAGCGATAGCTCTTCGAGCGGTGTGAGACCGGCGGGCTTGCCGTCCACTTCCACCGTCGCCCCAGACGGTTCCGAGCGGACCTGAAGCAGCCCGGAGACAGGCGTCAGTGCGAAGCGCAACGGCACCGGGTTTCGCCCCGCGGGCAGGTCGACGCGCAACTCGGCGGAAGAATATCCCGCGAGGCGTACGCCCACGATGTGAGGGCCGGGCGTGATCCCGGCCAAGGTGAGCGGCGAGCGGCCTCGCTCGACGCCGTCTACGGTCACCTCCGCGCCGAGGGGGTCGGAGGCGACCTCGAGGGCCGCGCTGGCCCCGAGTGGAAGCCGGTCGCGCAGCATCAGGGCGCCACCGACCGCGACGAGCGCGGCGAACACCATCACCGGCCAGGACCTGCGAAGCGACTCCTGCCACAAAGGCCAGCGCCGCCGCGCGCTCGCCGCCGTACCGAGATCTTGCGTCTCCGCGCCCGGTCCGGTCGCAAGAGCGCCCGCGCCACGGCCGGCAACCGCCGTGTCGCGGTTGCGACGGCCCAACGCCGCGACGAAGGCTGTGGCGCTCGAGAAGCGGACGCTGGGGTCCTTGGCCAGTGCTCGGCGGAAGACCTCGTCGTAGCGCACGGGCAAGGAAGGCTGCAGGGACGTCAGTCGCGGGGGCTCGTGGTTGACGATTTGAAAGATGACCGTGGTGACGGCTTCGGCTTCGAACGGCTTCCTGCCAGCCAGCATCTCGTAGGCCATCACGGCCAGGGCGAACAGGTCGGTGCGAGCCGAGGCCTGGCCGCTCGCGATCTGCTCCGGTGCCATGTACGCGGGCGATCCCAGGATGGTGCCCGCAGAAGTCAGCACGCTCGAGGTGAAGTGAGCAACGCCGAAGTCCATGATTTTGGGACGCCCGTCGGGCAACAGCATCACGTTGGAGGGCTTGATGTCGCGATGGATGACCCCCTTGACGTGCGCGTAGTCGAGGCCTTCGGCGATCGGCTCCAGGATGCTCAGCGCCTCGGAGACCTCGAACCGGCCCTTGTGCTGGAGCGCCGTCTGGAGCGTGAGGCCCTCGAGATGCTCCATCACGAAGTAATCGTCGCCCACGTCGAACACGGTCACGATGCCGGGATGCCCCAGGTTGCCGGCAGCCTGAGCCTCGCGCCGGAACCGTTTCGAGTATTCCTCGGCCTGTGCGCTCGTGACGTATTCCAGCTTCAGCGTCTTGATGGCCACGATGCGTTGCGCCAGAGGGTCGAAGGCGCGATAGACCCGGCCCATCGAACCCTGGCCGACTAGTTCGCGGACCTCGTAGCGTCCGAACCGGTCAGGCAACGGTGGAACCGGGAGGGCGGGGGGTAGCTGGTCGTCCACGCTGCCGCTCGGCCCGGCAGGCAAGTCTGTTTCGGGCGCGGGAGCATCGGCGCCAGACATGCCGCAGAATGATAGCCGATCCGTACCTGGCGGCCAAGGACGGCCGTTACGGGGCTTGTGGTTCAGGCCGTCTGAAGGTCTTTTGGAGTTCCGCGATCACGCCCGCGGGCAGCGCGGCCTCAGCCTGGCAGTTCTAATGATCGACGACGAGACCGGCCGCGGCGCCGCCCTCGGGCAGCACCAGCGCCTCCGCCGGCACTGTGAAGCGCACGCGAGGTGAAGACCGCACTGCGTGAGTTGCGACGAGCCGTCTCTCAGCGTCACATCATCACGTTTCGCTACACCCAGGGGGCGGTTCAGTCGCCACGCCGTGAGGTCGACGTCCGGGCGGGTGGACACCGCCTCAAACTCGGCTCGACTTCCTGGGTCGGCCGGGCCTAGCATTGCCGCCCCGGGGGCAGTGCTGATACCGTGGGATGGGTCCTTCCGAAGGAGGTCATCACATGCACATGATCAGAGGCATGCTCGCGCCGGCGGCCTTGACCCTGGCGCTCGGCGCCCAGGCGGCGGCGCAGGAGCCAGAGCGCTTCACCGCGTTCGCGGTCAATCTCAGCGACATCGCGACCGGCACCACCGCCACCGTGGACATCGTCATCAACCGCTTGTCCTCGGATGCCGAACGGGGCCGCCTGATCAAGGCCTTCACCGAGAAAGGGCAGGACGCACTGCTCCACGAGCTGCAGAAGGTCAAGCCGCCGGTGGGCCGGATCAACATCCCCGGCCAGCTCGGTTGGGACCTCCAGTACGCTCGTGAGTTGAAGGGAGATGACGGAGGACGCCGGATCTTCCTGGCCACCGACCGGAGGATGAGCTTCCGGGAGGTGGCGAACCGGTCGCGCACGACGGACTATCCGTTCACCCTGATCGAGCTGCATCTCGACAGGAACGACGAGGGAGAGGGACGCGCCTCCGTGATGACCAAGATCACCTGGAACAAGCAGAAGGACGTCCTGGAGCTGGAGAACTTCGCCTCCCAACCGGTGATGCTCAATCGGGTCAGGAAGGCGAACTAGACCCTTCGGGCCGACGTTCCGCGCGCCGGCCCGAAGGACAATGCTTCACGGCTGAGACGTCACATCGTGGCCAGTAACTTCCGGAGCACGCCAGAGCCTTCGTATGGGTGATGGGAGGGTTGGGGGAGGAACGGCAAGCCTTTTCCTTCCAAGGCGAAGTCATGACGAGCCTGGCGACGATCGAGAGCGTGAAGCCAAGGGTCGATCCGGCGGAGTGGGCGCTGCGCGTCGATCTCGCGGCCTGCTACCGGCTGGTGGCGCTCTTCGGCTGGGACGACCTCGTGTTCACGCACATTTCGGCGCGCATCCCCGGCGCCGATCATCACTTCCTGATCAATCCCTACGGAGTTCTCTTCGAGGAGATCACGGCCTCGAGTCTCGTGAAAGTCGACCGCGATTGCCGCAAGCTGCTCGAAAATCCCTTCCCGGTGAACCCCGCGGGTTTCGTGATCCACAGCGCCATCCACGAGGCGCGGCCGGACGTGGCCTGCGTGCTGCACACCCACAGCGTCGCCGGCGTCGCGGTCTCGGCGCAGCGTGCTGGACTCTTGCCCGTCTCCCAGCAGGCGACGGTGGTGCTCGCTGCCTTGGGCTACCACGACTACGAGGGGATCGCGTTGCGCGACGACGAGAAGCCGCGCTTGCAGCGCGACCTCGGCGCCAACAGCTTCCTGATGCTGCGCAACCACGGCCTGCTGACGGTCGGCCCGACGATCGCGGACGCTTTCCTGGGCATGTTCATCCTGCAGCGCGCCTGCGAGATCCAGTTGCGCGCCCAAGCCGGCGGAGAGCTGATCGAGGTCGATCCGCGAATCGTGGCCGGGGTCAAGGCTAGCGTAGCGGCAGTGACCAAGGGCCTGGGTGGCGCGCTGGCCTGGCCGGGCCTCTTGCGAAAGCTGGACCGGGCGAACTTTGGGCTACGCCGAATGACCGGTGTGTCCGCGGTCACGGCGCTCGGCGACGGCAAGCGCGCAAGACACGTCATGCGCTTCGCTGCGGCCTTGCTGGCGCTCGGATCCGTCGCTTGCGGGGGCTCGGCGGATGTTTCGGCTCCCGCCCCTGCTTCGAGCACGCCGACATTGCCTCCGGCGCCTGCCGCCACCGGAGAACGCTATTTCCCGGCGGACGCCGTCTGGTATCGGGACGTGTCGGGCGCGCCCCTGGACGGTGAGTCGCCCCGCGTCATCGCGTATCTCGATCGCGAAGGCTTTGGCCTCGGCCGTTTGCAGATCGACTTCTCGATCGAGGTGCTCGAGGCGACCGCGGATACGCCCCGCCGCAGCTTCATGCCCACCGAGGACCACTTCACCCCCGATTGCGATCTCGACGCCGTGCCGCTTCCCGCGGGCGGGGCGCTCGAGGGCGAGGACGGCTACGCGTGCCGGAGCGACGGCGACTGCCACCTGCTCGTGGTCGACCGATCGCGCCAGCTGCTATTCGAGATGTGGCGCGCGGACGTGCGCGGCGACACGTTCCGCGGCGGCTGTCTGGCCGTCTGGCGCATGGACCGCGTGTATCCGCCGAGCGGGCGCGGCGAACAGTGCACGAGCGCCGACGCGGCGGGCTATCCGATGGCGCCGCTGCTCTTCGATGCCGACGAGGTCGCGGCCGGCAGCGTCGAGCATGCGATCCGCTTCATCCTTCCGAACGACCGGATTCGTCGCGGCGAGTACGTGCACCCGGCCACGCACGCAACGCCCGCCACGCGCGGTCCGGCGGACGCGCCGCCCTACGGTTCCCGGCTGCGACTGCGGGCCGACTTCCCGATGGATAGGTTGCCGAACCCGGCCGCGCGCAGCGTGGCGCGGGCGATGCAGCGCTACGGCATGCTGCTCGCCGACGGCGGCCAGGTGGCGCTGACCGCGCGCAGCGATCGCTTCACGCGCAGCAAGTGGGCGGGCCTGATGGAGCCTCGCGACCTGCAGGCGATCCGCCCGCGCGACTTCGAGATGGTGGAGGCGGGAGGCCGCATCCCGCTGACGCTCGACTGCGTCCGGAACCCCTAGCAACGCGGCTGGCGAGACGTCGAATGACGCGGGGCGTCAGCGCGCGCGCGTCCTCGTCCCGTTGCCGGAGCCGCTCCTTCGTTTTTATCGTTAGCCGAGCCCGCCGTCGAGATCGACCAGCGTCTCGTAGACGTTCGACAGCAGCGAGAGCGTGAATTCCTCGTTCGACCTCGGACGCGGCGTTCGTGCTACGCTCACGGCGCTCGCACTTCCGAGGAGGCTCCGATCGCCGCCCGCATCCGCCGTGCGCAGTACTACTACGTCATGGTGAGGGACCAGCCCGGCGAGTGCTATCGCCTGCTCTCGCTGCTCGCCGAGCAGGGCGTCGACCTCTTGGCGTTCAACGCGGTGCCGCTTGGCGGCGAGACGACCCAGCTCATGTTGTTCCCGGCGGAGACCGCGGCCTTCCTGAGGAGCGTCTCCCAGGCGGGCCTGTCGCCGACCGGGCCGCAACACGCGTTCCTGATCACGGGCGACGACAAGCTCGGCGCGTTCGCCGAGATCCATGGCAAGCTGGCGGAGGCTCGCATCAACGTGTTCTCGTCCGGCGGCGTGACCGACGGCGGAGGCGGCTTCGGCTACATCATCCACGTCCGGCCCGACGACTACGAGCGCGCGGCGGGCGTCCTCGAGGGCTGAGTCAGCGGCCGAACCCGAACACGAGGCCCGCGTGCGCGCGGAACTCCTTCGTGGGGTTGCGGCCGTGTTCGCCGGAGATCCGACGCTAATCTCCACCGAGTCGCAGGAACGCCGTCTCGCCCAGCCTGAAGTCAATGCCGATGCCCGGCTGGATCGCGAAGTTGGTGTTCGATAAGACACCTCCGGGTCGTGGCGACCGTGGCGTGTGCTCGATCCGGGTACGCGAGGCCAAGGGTAGACCGCGGCGAGGCTGGGCGCCATTGCTCAGCACTGATTCCGGTTGGCCCCCGCGACCTGGCCGCCCGGGTCGAGGTCGCGCAGCATCGACCGCCAGGCCCGCCGCTCGCGCGCCGGGTCCACGAGCGGGCGGAGGCGACGACAGCATCGCCGTAGTCCTGCATAGAAGGCCGCGTCGGTTTCGGCGCGCCGGAGCAGACGTGCCAGAGCGGGCGTGTCGCCCACCTTGAAGTATCCGGGATAGCCCGGCCCCAGGATCCCGATCGAGCCGGGAATCCGCGAACACAGAACCGGCACCGATGCCGCCAGGGCCTCGGAGACGACATTGGCCCCACCCTCGAGCCGCGACGTCAGAACGAGCAGCCGCGAGCCGGCCAGGACGCGCTGCGCTCTTGCGCGCGGGACGTCCCCGAGCCAGCGGTAGCGCGCGCACGCCGTCTCCGCGGCACGCGCCCGCTTCGCCAGCCCCGCGTCGAGCGCCGCGCCCAGGTGGAGGATGAGGACGCGCGAGGAACGGGGCAGCAGGCGTGCGGCAAAGGCGGCGCGAAGCGGGTCCTTGACGGCCCGAAGATGGGCGAGCACGCATACCCCGAAGGCATCGCTCCGCGGAGCGACACGCGCGGCCGGCGCCGTCGCCGACTGGCGCAGGACCCGGGCCTTGGGCCGCAGTCGCGCCTCTAGCTGCCGCAGTCCCAGCGGCTGAAGCACGATCAGGCGCGAGGCCAGCTCGAGCGACCGCCGCGCGCGGTCCGAGTGCCGGATGTCGTGGTAGAGATCGGTCCCGGTGAGCGCGACGACGAGGGGCGCGTCGGGTCGCTCGCGCCGGAAGCGAGCGATCGAGGGAAAGCTCTTGCGCGCGTGAAGCGCGACGAGCAGGTCGCAGCGTTCGCCATCGTACTCGCGCGCAAGCGTCACTCGGTGGCCGAGCGCCCTCAGGATCCGGGCCCAGCGCAGCGCGGTCACGCGGTTCCCTGTCCAGGACCCGCCTGGCGCTGGGCTCACGAGATGAATCCTCATCGCGCAAGCGCGCAGGTGCGAAAACCCACCCACACGTCGCGACGATCGGGCGTGTAGTAGTTGCGCCAGGTGTTGCGGAGCAGGCGCGAGCGCGTGACCCAGCAGCCCCCGCGCAGCACCTTGTGCGTCCGGAACCACGGCTCCGAGTAATCGAGGTACATGTCCGGCACGAAGCCGGGGTAGGGCAGGAAGTCGTCGGCGGTCCACTCCCACACGTTGCCGAGCATCTGACGGCAGCCCCACGCGCTGTCGCCTGCCGGAAACGCGCCCACGTCGACGCAGCCCATCGCCCGCGCGTCGAGGTTGGCGCGCTCGGCTGCGGGCGGGTCGTCGCCCCAAGGGAAGCGGCGTTTACGGGGGGCGAAGCCGCCGCCCGAGCCTGGCTCGAGGGAAGCCGCGGCCTCCCACTCAGCCTCCGTCGGCAGCCGCCGGGCGGCCCAGCGGCAATAGGCCTGCGCCTCGTGCCAGCTCACGTGGATCACGGGCTTGTCGGGCTCGAGGGGGACCCAGCGGTCGAAGTGGCGGCGCTGCCACCCGGCCCCTGTGCGTCGCCAGTAGCACGGGTGCTCGGCGTTCACGCTCGATCGCCACGCCCAACCGGGTTCGCCCCACAGCTCCGGCCGCCGGTAGCCCGCGTCGTCGACGAAGCCCGCGAACTCCCGCTGCGTGACCGCAGCTCGCCCGATCGCGAACGGCGAAAGGTCCACGGGATGCGCCCACTTCTCGTTGTCGAACACGAACAGCTCGTCGGCAGCGGCCCCGAGCGGGAACGTCCCTCCCGGGACCTCCGCGTCGCCCGCGCACGCGCCGCCTCCCTCCCCGATGCCGCTCTCGGTATCGTTGAGATGCGGCGCGGGATAGCCGAGCGTCTGCCGCGTGTACGTGAACGCCTCGTCGTGCATGTCCTCGTGTAGGGCCGTGTAGAGCGCCAGGTAGAGCAGCTTCGGGTCCGGGGATCGATTCGAGAGCCGATCGACGACCCGGTCGCGCACCTCGCACATGTAGGCTTTCGTCTCTGCCATCGAGGGGAGCGGCAGGTCCCAGCGGGTGTCGTGGGGAATTGCGCTCGAGTCCCAGAGCGCGTCCCCGTCCTCGCGGAGGGGCCGCTCTCGGAGCCCGTGACGCAGCACCCAAAGCTCCTGGAACCAGGCGACGTGGCCGATCTCCCAGTGCAGCGGGTTCACGATCGCGAGGCGCGGGCCCATGAGCTGCTCGGGCCTCAGGTCGGATACGAGGTCGAAGCTTCGCTGCCGGGCTTCACGGATGATCCGGACGAGCTCCTCGATGTCGGGCATGGGCATCGAATCGACCGCGCCAGAATATACTAAGCACCTCGGGAGAGCGACGTGCCCGGCCTCAGGCGCCGCGCACTGGCCCCACGCGGCGAGAGCCGTTTTCGTCGAGGAGCGCGGATGCCGATGCACGACGACGACGCTGGTACCAAGCCGCCGCTCGTTTCTCCCTGGGTCGTTGGGGCGCTGGTCTTCTCCGGCCTGGTGGCCGCCCTGGTGACCTACAAGGCCAGCGGCTCGCTCGAGACAATCGCGAGGGTCCAGGCGAGCCATGCCTTGGCGCCTCGCTCGGAGGCGCTCGCGATGGCAGGGCAATCCGCCGCGATCCTCCCATTACTGCGCACGGCGAACTACCTCGCGATCGTCTGGCCCGCCCTGGTCTTCGGGATCCTCATCGGTGCGGCGGTCCGTGCCGTAGTGCCCTCGGCCTGGGTGGCGCGTCTGCTGGGCGGCTCGCCGCTACGCTCACAGCTGGTCGGCGGGCTCGCGGGCGCGCCCCTGATGCTGTGCTCGTGCTGCATCGCGCCGGTGTTCGCCGCGGTGCAGGAGCGCACCCGGCGGGCCGGGCCGGCCGCGGCGTTGATGCTCGCCTCGCCCTCGCTGAACCCCGCGGCGCTTGTTCTGACCTTCCTGCTGTTCACGGCCGACGTCGCCTGGGTGCGCCTTGCCATGGCCGTGGTGCTCGTCTTCGGCGTGAGCCTGCTAGCGGCGCGTTGTCTTCCGGCCGCCCAGGCCGCTCCCACGGCGTGCGCGCTCGAGGCCGTGCCGCCCAGAGGACTCGGCGAGGTTCTCGTCGCGTTCAGCGGTGAGGCCTGGCGCCTGGCGCGCACGACGCTGCCGTTTATTTTCGCCGGCGTGCTGGCCTCGTCGCTGCTCGTCGAGGTCGTGCCGGTCTCCCGGCTGCGGGAGGTGCCCTTCCGGGTTGCGATCGTCGTGCTCGTCGCCCTCGTGAGCGTGCCGATCGCGCTGCCGACCTTTGCCGAGATACCGCTGGCGCTCGGCTTGCTGGCCGCCGGTGCGCCGCCGGGGGCTGCGGTGGCGCTCTTGATTGCCGGCCCGGCCATCAACCTGCCATCGCTTCTGACGGTGAGCCGGACGACCACGCCGCGCCACGCCCTTGCGCTGGCCGGGGGCACGCTGCTCGTGGCCCTGGCCGGCGGCATGCTGGTCTGACGCAGGAGCTCCGGCCGACATCGGGTGGTGATCCACCCCATGAGCGCCGATCCAGCGGTCGACTTTGCCGCGGACGTCGATCTTGTCCTCGAGCGTGCCGCGGCAGACGAACTGGGGGACGAGCACGTTCTTCAGTTGGCCGATGCAAAAGGCGCGGTCCGTGGCCTGTGTCTCGACCGCCGGGTTCCACCAGCGGTCGAAGTGCACGACGTGAGAGGCGGCGGTGAGGTAGAGGCCGGCGCTGCCCGCTCGGAGCGGAGAGCACGAAGAACGGCACGGACGATCTCGCCTTCGCCTGCTAAGTTGTTTCTGGAGTTGGTGGAGCTGACGGGGATCGAACCCGTGACCTCGTGAATGCCACTCTCTTGGTCTCATCGCCGAGCCAGCGGCCCTCCGCCAGACAAAGGTCGCGTGATCCACGCACGCGGGTCAGGCCAATGCCAACGCCACTCGCAGCGCCTGATCGAGGGCACGTATCCGTCCCGGCGCGAGGCTGGCCACC
>JAQBHI010000048.1:0-20685 GCA_032127875.1 Acidobacteriota bacterium | reverse complement strand
ACGGCCTTGAGCACGATCTCCGCACCCTGACACAGCAAGTGAAGGACGACGGACTGGTAGCCTCCGTGCCGCTCCAAGAGCACGGCAGCGTAAAGGAAGCTCACTCCCTTCGAATACATGGCTTGGGTGATCATTCGCTTCCCATGCAAGGTCAGCGTCCCCGACCCGGCTTGACCCACGAATGTCCGCGGCAAGGATTTCACGATGACACTCGCAGGGAAGAAGTTCTACCGCTCGCTTGCACGTGATCGGCGAGGCCCCGACCCGAGCACGCTCGCACGTTGCTCGCACGGGCCGAAGTTGGATCACGCCCCGATCGGGGCAACATCGAATCCGTAGCGGCCCGCTTGGGTAGAAATGGTGCGCCCCGCCCGATTCGAACGGGCGACCTACAGATTCGTAGTCTGTTGCTCTATCCAGCTGAGCTAGGGGCGCAGGCGAGAAGACGAGGATTCTAGCCCAGCTCGCGCAGGCGGGCAAGGCGCCGCCGCCCTCAGAAGCATCCGCGACAGGAGGGCGCGGGTAGAGCCCCGCAGCGAGCGCGGGATTCACTCCCGCGCGAGCGGCTTGGGGGGCAGCGCAAAGCGCGCCGGGGGGTGCTTTACTTTCAGCACCCCCCGGCTACTCATACCGAAGCGCAGTGATCGGATCCAGACGTGCGGCCTTGGCGGCGGGCCACAGCCCGAACACCAGCCCGACGCCGACCGCGGTCCCCAGCGCCAGGATCACCCAGGTCGGCTGGAGCACCGCCGGAAACGGCGAGAAGGCGTTCACGAGCCAGGCGATGGCGCCGCCCGCCGCGACGCCCAGGATGCCGCCGACGCCGGTGAGCGTCATCGCCTCGGTCAGGAATTGCGCCAGGATGTCGCGCCGCTTCGCGCCCAGCGCCTTGCGCACGCCGATTTCGCGGGTCCGCTCGGTGACCGAGACCAGCATGATGTTCATCACCCCCACGCCGCCGACCAGCAGCCCAATCGACGAAATCGCGATCATCACCATGTAGATGCCGCCGGTGATGTTGCGGTACAGGTCGGTCAGCGTGTCCTGCGTGAAGACGCCGAAGTTGTCGGCCTGCCAGAAGCGCAGCTTGCGCTCGCGGCGCATCGCCTCGCGCACCTGCTCGACCGCGGTCTCCAGCCTCTCGGGCGAGACCGACTTCACGTCGGCAATGATGAAGTCGAAGCGTTCGTCCTTCTTCTGCACCGAGCCGAGCGGCACGGCGATGAAGTTGTCGCGGTTGAGCCACAGGAACTTGCCCTTGCGCTCCATCACGCCGATCACGTGGAAGCGCCGGCCGTCGATCTGCACTTCCTTGTCCAGCGGATCGATGTATGGAAACAGCGCGTCGGCGATGTCGGAGCCGAGCACGACGACCCGGCTGCCGCGCGAGACGTCGAGCTCGCTGAGGAAGCGGCCCCTCGCCATGTAGATGTCGTGGACCGTCGCATAGGCTTCGCTGGTGCCGAAGATCGAGGCGTCGCGGATGCTCTCGTTGCCGTACTTGATCACGTTGCCGAAGAGCGGCTCCATGGGCGAGATGGCGGCGACCGCCGCTGCGCGTTCCTGGATCGCCCTCACCTCGCGCAGCGTGATGCCCTTGCGCTTGCGGCGCTCCTCCTCGGAGAGGTGCTCGCCGGGGTTCGCCGGCCGCACGAAGATCACCGACGACCCGAAGCCCTCGATCTGCCGGGCCATCGAGACGTTGAGCCCCGCGACCACCGAGCTCATCCCGATCACCGTCATGATGCCCATCACGACGCCGAGGATGGTGAGCCCCGCGCGCAGCTTGTAGGCGCGAATCGCGCTGAGACCCAGGGCCACGGCCTCGCGCATCGCGAACAACACCGGAAAACGCGCCGCCACGCGCCGCGACAGCCCGCGCAGGGCGCTCGCCACGGCTACTCCGCCCGCAGCGCGGTCACGGGGTCGAGAGACGCCGCGCGGCTCGCGGGATACAGCCCGGCCACCAGGCCGACCAGGCTCGATACGGCGACGGCCAGCAGCACGGCCCAGAAGCGAACCGGCGCCACGAAATCAGCCGACATGATGTTTCCGAGCACCGCGCCGAGGCCCTTGGCGAAGGCGAGCGCGCCCAGCACGCCCAGCGCGCCGCCGAAGGCCGAGAGGATCACCGCCTCCACCAGGAACTGCCGCATGATGTCGCGGCGCTTGGCGCCCAGCGCCTTGCGGACGCCGATCTCCGTGGTGCGCTCGGTGACCGAGACCAGCATGATGTTCATCACCACCACCCCGCCGACCATCAGGCTGATCGCCGTGACCAGGATCGTCGCGATGTAGATGCCCTGGGTCGCCGACTTCCACAACTCGAGGACGCTCTCCCCCGTCTCGACGCTGAAGCCGTCGGGGTCGGCGTAATCGAGGTGGCGCCGCACGCGCAGCGCCACGCGCGCCTGGTCCTGGGCCTCGTCGAAGACCGCCATCGACTGCGCCTCGGCCTGGATCACGATGGAACGGCGCGAGCCGTAGTACTTGCGGTACAGCGTGATCGGCATCCATACGAAGTTGTCCTGGCTCTCGCCGAAGACGCTGCCCTTGCGCTCGGCGACGCCCACCACCCGGTACGGCCGGCTGTCGATCGTGATCTCGCGCCCGAGCGGCTCCATGCTGCCGAAGAAGGCATCCATCAGGTCGGCGCCGATCACCACGGCGCTCCTCGCGTTCTCGACGTCCTCGCTGATCAGGGGGCGGCCGGCCAGCAGGTCGCGGATCGAGCCGATGCGACTGTAGTTCTCGGTGATGCCCATCACCCGCACGTCGCGCTGCAGCGTGCGGCCGTACTTCGCGTCGCGGGTGGTGGCGATCATCGCGCCCACCTCGCTGCACAGCCCGCAGGCGCGCTGCACCGCCTCGACATCCTGCATCGTGACGTCCCTGCGCTTCTGCATCTCGACCCATTCGCTGGCGCTCGTGATGACGTCGGGCATCTTCTGGACCGAGAAGCTGCGGGTCCCCAGCTCCAGCACGCGCTCGGCGATGTAGCCGTCGAGACCATCGATGATCGCCACGACCGCGATCACCGAGGAGACCCCGATCAGGATCCCGAGCACGGTGAGAAACGAACGCAGCTTGCTCGCCCGCAGCGAGGACAGCGCCAGCCGTACAGCCTCAGAAAACGGCATGCGCCGCGCTACTTCTTCTCGTCGCTCTCGATTTGCCCGTCCCGGATGTGGATGACACGATTCGCGTGCTCGGCGACGTCGCGCTCGTGGGTCACCACGATGATCGTGTTGCCGTCGTGGTGCAGCTTCTCGAAGAGCCCCATGATCTCGTTGCCGGTGGCGGTGTCGAGGTTGCCGGTGGGCTCGTCGGCCAGCAGGATCGACGGCCCCATCACCAGCGCGCGGGCGATCGCCACGCGCTGACGCTGGCCGCCGGAGAGCTCGTTGGGCTTGTGCGACATGCGCGGGCCCAGGTCGACCATCTCCAGGGCGCGCCGCGCCTGGGCGAGACGCTCCTGCTTCGCCATCCCCGCATACACCAGGGGCAGCTCGACGTTGTGGAGCGCCGAGGCCCGCGGCAGCAGGTTGAAGGTCTGGAACACGAAGCCGATCTCGCGGTTACGAATCGATGCCAACTCGTCGTCATCGAGATTCGACACTTCGCGCTGGTTGAGCCGGTATGAGCCCGCGGTCGGAGTATCGAGACAGCCGATCAGGTTCATCAGCGTCGACTTGCCCGAGCCCGAGGGCCCCATGATCGCCAGGTACTCGTTGGGCTGGATCGAGAACGACACCCCGCGCAATGCGTGGATCTCCTCGGCGCCCATCGTGTAGGTGCGCCATAGGTCCTCGGCCAGGATCAGCGCTCCCGCTGGCGCGGCGACGGTTTCCGCGCTCACGAGCGCTTCTCCTTCTCGGTTTCGATCTTCAACCGCGCCTTGTCTTTGAGCGTCCGCAGCGTCTTGTAGGATCCAGTCACGATCTCCTCGCCTTCCTTCAGTCCTTCGGAGATCTCGATCTCCGTATCGCCCAGGATGCCGGTCGTCACGGGGCGAAAAAGCGCCTCGCCGGCGGTCGCCAGGAACACCCCTTCTCTCTCCTGAACGTCCCGGCGTGGGGCGGCTTTGAGCGCCTCGTTCTCGGCGCCGGGGGTCGCCGGCGCATCAGGGTCCACGACCTTCCCATGCTTGTCCAGCTGGCGCACCACCACGGCCTGGATCGGCACCGCCAGCACGCCGCTCCTGTGGGCGGTCACGATGTCGGCCGTCGCGTTCAGCCCCGGCCGGAGCGAAGCTGGAGGGTTTGCGAGCGTCACCACGACCTTGAAGTCCTTTGCCTGGTTGCCGGCGTTTGTCGCCGAGGCCCCGCCCGTCGAGGTGGCGCCACGCGGGATCGCCGAAGCACCGATCTCGGTCACCTCGCCTTTGATCTCGAGCCGATCCAGGGCATCGACGCGAACCGTAGCAGCCTGTCCGAGCGCGACGTTGCGGATGTCGGTCTCGTCCACGAGCACTTCGGTCTCCATCACCGAGAGATCGCCGACGGTCATGATCACCGTGGGCTGGAAGCTCTGCGCCCCGATCACTACCTCGCCCTCCTCCTTCACCAGGCTCGTCACGACGCCATCCATGGGTGCGATCACGGCGGTCTTCTCGAGATTGTCGCTCGAGGACTCGAGGGCGGCCTCGAGCTGGGCGATGCGGCCCTTGAGCGAAGCAACCGCCGCCGAGCGCATCGCGAAGTCGGCCTTCGCCTGGTCGAAGGCCTGCTCGGAGACCAGCTTCTCCTCGTACATCTGCTGGGTGCGCCCGAAGGCCAGCCGGGCGACCTCGAGATCGGCCCGGGAGCGATCGAGGTCTGAACGCGCCGACTGGACGGCCGCCTGGGACTGCCGTTCGTCGGCGGCGAAGCGCGTGGAGTCGATCCTGGCGAGCAACTGGCCCTGCCGCACCCGGTCGCCCTCGTGCACGTGCAGCCTGGTGATCCGGCCGGAGACGTTGGCGGCGACGTTCACGTAGCGCTTGGGCTTGACCTCGCCCGAGGCCGACACGACCGACGTCAGGTCGCGGCGCACCACCTTCTGGGTCTGGACCAGGATTCTGTTGCGGTTGTCCCGCGTGACGAAGTAGCCAACGATCGCGCCCAGCACGACGACAGCCCCGGCGCCGATCAGGATCCGGGTCTTGCGGGATGCCATAGAGGTTCCTTCGTGGGCCTTGCCGAGTCGCTATCCAGATCAGGACGAACGCGGGGCCAGAATGTTCAACCGGAGGCGGCTCGGCCCGGGGCGGGAGACCGCGACGGCGCGTGCTAGAATCCCGCCTTCGTACCACGATTCTAACGCAGCGTGGCCGGAGGCTCCCTGAGCACCCCTAAAATCCTCGTCGCCGACGACAGCCCGCTCGTCCTGCGGATGATCGAGAAGCTGCTCGAGTCCGCGGGCTTTTCGGTGGTGACCGCCAAGGACGGCCTCGAAGCAGTGGAGAAGGCCTTTGCCGAGGACGTGAACCTGATCATCCTCGACGTGATGATGCCGCGCATGAACGGCTATCAGGCCTGCCGGCTGCTCAAGGCGGAAGCACTCACCAAGTCAATCCCGGTCGTGATCCTGACCAGCAAGGACCAGGCCGGCGACCGCTTCTGGGGGCTCGAGACCGGGGCCGATCACTACGTCACGAAGGACGCCGACCCGCAAGGCATCCTGGAACTGGTCAAGCAGATCGTGGCCTCACCCGAGGCCTCGCGGCCGCGGGGCGCGGCCCGCGGCACGAGTGTCGATGCGCTCTCGCGCGTGAACGAGCTGCTCGACCGCAGGCTGTTCGAAACCACGATCCTGTCGGAGATCGGCGGGGTCACCAAGAGCCTGGTCCACTTCGACGAGACCTTCACCTCCGTGATGGGCATCCTCGCGCACGTCGTCGACTTCACGATCGGCGCAATGGCCTTCGTGGGCGATGACGATCTCGATGTGTTCCTGCTGCTGCATCGCCCGGCCAGCCCGAACGTGATCGAAGAGGCCAAGGCGCGTCTCATGGAAGCGGTCGCCCGCGAGCGGGTCGGCGCTGCGTTCACCAAGGTCCAGGCGCGCCTGTTCAGCCACGACAGCAGCGGGCCCGAAGAAACGACGCTGGGCGGCTTCGCGGCCTACCCGGTGAAGACGGGCGGCGAGCTGCGGGGTCTGCTCGCCTTCGGCGGCAAGGCCGCCGCGCGACTCGCCGGCGACACCGAGGCGTTCCTCGCCACGGCCGCGACCCAGGCCAAGATGGTCATGGAGAACAGCAGGCTGTTCGAGAAGGTGCGCAGCCTCTCGATCCGCGACAGCCTGACCGGCCTGTTCAACCACCGCCACAGCATGGAGCAAGTGGCGCACGAGTTCGGGCGCGTCGGCCGCTACGAAGGCGGCGTGAGCGTGCTGATGATCGACATCGACCACTTCAAATTGGTAAACGACGAGCATGGCCATCAGGCCGGCGACTTCGTCCTGCGCGAGGTGTCGCGGATTCTCAAAGACACGCTGCGTGTCGTGGATTCGCTGGGGCGTTACGGCGGCGAGGAGTTCGTGGCGATCCTGCCCCATACCAACCGCGAGGACGCGATGCAGACCGCCGAACGACTACGCGAGGCCATCGCCGAGCACCCGTTCCGGGTGGGGCCTCGCGAGTTGCGCGTCACGATCAGCGTGGGGGCGGCGACTTACCCTTCCGATCGCGTCGACAGCCCCGGCGGGCTGATCCGCGAGGCCGACAAGGCTCTCTACCGCGCCAAACAGGCCGGCCGCAACCAGAGCGCATAGAGCAAGGCTTGGCCTCCCACGATGTAAGATCGACCGTAATGGCAAGACTGTCACGTACGCTTCGAGACTTGGCTTGGCTGGCCGCCCTCGTGACGGCTGCGGCCTGCGGCGGCGGGAGCCGGACGCCCGAGCCAGCGCCGACGATGGCCCCGACAGCCCCCCCGCCTCCGCGCCTCGCGCCAACGCCTGCGCCGGCACTCAGCACGCCGCTGCCGGCGGCGGCGACGCCGCCGCCCATTACCAAGGCCCCGGCCCCGCAGGCGCCCGAAGCAACCGTCGCGCCTGCGACGCTGGCGCCGGTCGTCGCTCCGAGCATCGATCACGCGCGCGTCGCGAGCCTCGTCGCCGCGGGCGAGAGCGCCTTCTCCGAGGGCAAACTCGACGAGGCTGGCGCGCGCTTCGCCGACGCGCTGGCGCTCGATCCCGGCAACGGGAGCGCTCTCAAGGGCAAGGCGCGTGCGGCGACGACGCGGCTGGGCCTGATCAGGACGCTGGTTCCCGATATTTCCTCGTCGGAAGGGGCCGAGGGCAGGCTCAAGCGGATGGACGGCTTCGAGGATGTCGAGAAGATGAACGTGAAGCGAGCCGCATACGTGCCGGGCCGCGCGGAACTCGACAGCCCGGCCGGCCACCTGAAGCCCGGCGACGGCTACACCGTGAGCATCTACTTGCGGAACCAGTCGAAGAAGAAGAAGAAGAACATCAAGGTCAGCAATGTGAGCGTCCACCGCATCGTGAACGACAAGGATTCCGTGGTCACTCTCGCGTGGAACCCGGTCGAGGTGCTGCCCAACCAACGCGCCTTGGTCGCGACGCACACGGACGCCTGGGAAGACGACGTATCCTCCTGGATCCTGAATGTCCGGCTGCTGTCAGAGAGCGGCGACATCTACGAGAACCGCCTGGTCTGGGAATGAGCGTGGCAGTGCTCGACGACCGCTCACGCCAGCCTGCCGACGTTCAGGTAGCGGAGATGGAGAAGCTGCTGGCCCTCGCCCTGGGGCGAGGCGGGAACTTCGCCGATCTCTATTTTCAACACCACCAGACCTCCTCGATCCTGCTCGAGGAAGGCATCATCCGCACCGCCTCGGCTGGCGTCACTTGTGGGCTCGGTGTGCGGGTGATCGCTGGCGAGCGCACGGGTTACGCCTATACCGACGATCTGTCGTGGCCGACCATGGCGCGCGCCGCCAGGACGGCGGCGCACATCGCCTCGGATTCCAGGACGCTGCCTCCGGAGCCTGTCTCGCCGGCCCCGGTCGAGCGCCGCTACGGCGAATCCACCGTGGGCGTGCTGGGCCTGACCGACCGCATCGCGATCGTGGAGCGCGCCGATCGAGCCGCCCGGGGCTTCGACCCGCGCATCGACAAGGTGATCGTCTCGCTCGCCGACGAGACCAAGCGGGTGCGGATCGCCAACTCCGCGGGCATCCTGGTCGAGGACGTGCAGCCTCTGTTCTCGATCCGCGTCGCGGTGATAGCCGGGGACAAGGGCGTGCGCCGGGAAGGCTCGGCGGGAGGCGGCGGCCGGATCGGGCCTGAGTTCTTCGAAGCCAAACCGCCGGAGTACTTCGCGCGCGAAGCGGCGCGCCTGGCGATCACGCTGCTCTCGGCTAAAGAAGCGCCCGCGGGCACGATGCCGGTGGTGCTCGGCCCGGGCTGGCCGGGGATTCTGCTGCACGAGGCCGTCGGGCATGGCCTCGAGGGCGACTTCAACCGCAAGGGCACTTCCGCCTTCGCGGGCCGCATCGGCGAGCGCGTGGCGGCGCCGGGCGTGAGCGTCATCGACGACGGCACGATCCCGAACCGGCGCGGGAGCCTGAACGTCGACGACGAGGGCAACGTGCCCGGCCGCACGGTGCTGATCGAGGACGGGATCCTGCGCGGCTATCTGCAGGATCGCCTCAACAGCGGCCTGATGAAGGCAGCGGTCACCGGCAACGGACGCCGCCAGAGCTACGCCTCGATCCCGATCCCGCGCATGACCAACACCTTCATGCTCGCCGGCCATGACGATCCACAGGACATCCTGCGCTCGGTGAAACGCGGACTCTACGCCAAGAGCTTCGGCGGCGGGCAGGTGGACATCACGAGCGGCAAGTTCGTGTTTTCGGCGACCGAGGCCTATCTGATCGAGGATGGCCGGATCGGCCCGCCCGTGGTGGGCGCCATGCTCATCGGCGACGGCCCCGACATCCTCACCAAGGTCACGCGCATCGGCCACGACCTGGCGCTCGATGAAGGCATCGGCGTCTGTGGCAAGGCCGGCCAGAGCGTACCTGTGGGCGTCGGCCTGCCGACCCTGCTGGTGTCGGAGATCACGGTCGGGGGCACGCAGGCGTGAAGCCGGGGCGTGGCGTCATGCTGGCCCTGGCGCTCGCCGTGGCGCCGCTCGGCTTCGCCGAAGACACGCCGCAGCTCCTGCTGCGGGCGCGCTTTCGCAACCCGCCGACGCTCGCCTCCTTGCAAGACCCGGTCTTCCCGGGCTCGATTCCGCCGGGCGACACGACCCGCGTCGGCTCGATCTTTTCCGGCCTCTACCGCGTCCCGAACGATCCCCCCGACGCCTTCTGGGCCAGCGTCGACCGCGGTCCCAACGACGGCCGGTTGGTGAACGGCGAGTGGCGCGCGACCTTCAGCACGCCGGGCTACGCTCCCGCCATCTTCCGCGTGCGCGTCGACCGCGGCAGCGGCGAGATCCGCATCGACAAGACCCTGTACCTGCGCACGAAGGACGGCGGACCGCTGTCGGGTCTGCCCAATCGCCCGGAGATCGACGAAACGCCGTGGGATGGAGCCGCACAGACACGCCTCGCCTGCGATCCGAATGGCATCGATGCCGAGGCCGTGGTCCGCGCCCCCGACGGCACGTTCTGGCTGGCTGAGGAATACGGCCCGAGCCTGGTGCACGTGGCCGCGGACGGTCAGGTTCTGGCGCGCTACGTTCCCGAAGGCTCCCGCATCCCGGCCACGGGCTATCCGCTGCTCGAGACGCTGCCGAAGGCGCTGCACTTCCGGCAGAAGAATCGCGGCTTCGAAGCGCTCGCCATCTCCCGCGACGGAGCGAAGCTGTTTGCGCTGGTCCAGAGCCCGCTGCTGCACCCCGTGGTCGCGGCCAGCGGTGGTTCGCGCGTGATCCGGCTCGCGGTCGTGGATACGGCGAGCGGCAAGCTGGTCGGGGGCTATGTGCTGGTGACGGAGGCCGCCGAGGCGTACCAGGAGACGAAGCAGTCCGAGGTGAAGATCGGCGACGCCGCCTGGGTGAACGAGCAGAGCCTGCTGATGGTCGAGCGCACCGATGCCCGGGCGCGCGTCTATCTGCTCGATCTCTCGAAGGCCACCAACCTGCTCGACGATCCGCTGGCGGCCGGACGCGAGCTGGAGATCGGCACACCAGAGGCGCTGGCGGCGAGCGGCATCGGCTTCGTCCGCAAGACGCTCGTGGCGGACCTGAGCGCGCTCGTCCCCGATCTGCCCGAGAAGATCGAGGGCCTCGCGATCCTGGATGCCAACACCATCGTGGTCGGCAACGACAACGAGTTCGCGGCGCGCGGCAAGTCCGAAGACAGCCAGCTCTTCTACATTCACCTGCCCAAGGCGCTGCCCTTGCCCCCGGTCGACGTCCACACCCTCGCCAGCCTGAACGCGGTGTGGCCGACGCATCTCTCCCTCGACTTGACGCTCGACTTCGCGGCCAGGCGCATCCGGGGCACGAACGAGCTGACGCTCGCCTATGCCGAGGGCCTGGCGCCCGCGTATCTCGACCTCGACAGCAGCGAGCTGGCGATCGCGCGCGTCGTCGATCCAAGCTCGGGCCGCGATCTGGGCTTCACGCTCGAGGCGCCGGTGCCGTTTCTTGGCAGACGGCTGCGCATCGACCTGGGCGGAACCAGGCCGGCGAAGCTGCGCGTGGAATACGAGACGAGCCCGGGCGCCTCGGCCCTGCAGTGGCTGACCCCACAACAGACCAGCTCGGGCAAGCTGCCGTTTCTGTTCACGCAGTCGCAGGCGGTGCACGCGCGCTCCTGGATCCCGTGCGCCGATAGCCCCGGCACGCGCGTCACCTACGACGCCGTGATCCACGCGCCGCCAGGCATTCGCGTCGTGATGTCCGCCGAGCACCTCGTCCACGAGCCGGAGCAGGGCATCTTCCGGTTCCGGATGGCGCAGCCGATTCCCCCCTACCTGATGGCGCTGGCCGCCGGCGAGCTCGGCTTCGAGTCGCTGGGCGCGCGGACGGGCGTCTACGCCGAGCCCGCGGTCCTGGCGCGTGCTGCGAGCGAGTTCCGGGACGTCGAGAAGATGGTCGAGGCGGCCGAAGCGCTGTATGGCCCGTACGCCTGGGGGCGCTGGGACAGCATCGTGCTGCCGCCCAGCTTTCCTTTTGGCGGCATGGAGAATCCGCGCCTGACGTTCGCGACGCCCACCATCCTCGCGGGCGACCGCAGCCTCGTGGACGTGATGGCGCACGAACTCGCCCACTCCTGGTCCGGCAATCTGGTGACCAACGCCAGCTGGCCAGATTTCTGGCTGAACGAGGGCTTCACGACCTACTTCGAGAATCGCATCGTCGAGCGGCTGTACGGCAAGGACCTCGCCACGATGCAGGTGCTGCTGCAGATCCGCAAGCTGCGCCAGAGCGTCGAGGGGAGCGCGCCGGGCGACACGCAGCTCGTCGAGGATCTGCTCGGCCGGGATCCTGACCACGCCGGCAACGTCGCCTACGAAAAGGGCGCGAGCTTCCTGCGCGTGATCGAGAAACACTTTGGCCGCGAGCGGCTCGACGCCTTCTTGCGCGGCTATTTCTCGGACAACGCCTTTCACAGCATGACCACCGGCCGCTTTCTGGAACTGCTGCGGGCCGGGCTCTTCGAGGACGAGCCCGCAACCTGGGAGGGGCTCGAGGTCGAGCAGTGGGTCTACGGGCGCGGCATCCCGGACAATCTCGTCGTGCCGCGCTCGCGGCGCTTCGAGAACACGCGCTCCGCCGCCGCGGCCTTCGTCAAGAGAGGCTCGACGAAAGCCATCCAGCCCGCGTGGCTGACTGTGGAGTGGCTCGACTTCCTGGCTGCCTTACCCAAGCCATTGAGCCCCGCCCAGATGGAGGCTCTCGATCGCGGCTTCGGCTTCACCGCGCGTGGCAACTCGGAGGTGCTGTTTGCCTGGTTCGAGCACGCCGTCGCGGCAAGCTACGAGCCCGCGTTCCCCGCCATCGAGCAGTTCCTGACGAGCGTCGGCCGCCGTAAGTTCCTGCGGCCGCTCTACCAGGCCCTCGACGCAAATCCGAAGAGCCACGACTTCGCGCGCCAGATCTACGAAAAAGCGCGCCCCGGCTACCACCCGATAGCGGTCAGCGCGGTCGACGCGATCCTGAACTGGCCGACGACGCCGTGATCAGCAGTCAGACTTAGCTCCGGCCGGCCGCGAAGGGATGGAGCGTGAGAAGCCAGGGGCCCTCCGTTGGCGTGGCCCCTCATCGGCCTTGAACATGCCAGTCGAGGAAGGCCTGGTCGGCTGCGGCGACGGCGCCCGTGCTATCGTGTCCGGCGATGAAGCGTAGTCGGGTAGCGCGTCGCGGCTTTTCCGTAGCCCTGCGGGTCGCCGCCTGCCTGCTGCTGACCGTCATTTGCGCTGACCTCGTCGCCGATACGGCGTGCGATTCTTCCGGCTTCGGCGCGCCCTCCGCCACCACGCTTCGGGGAGCCGTCCCGGCTGCGGCGAACGAGCCCTGCGCCGACGTCTGCGTCCCCGATTGCTTCTGCTGCTCCCGCCCGGTCGTCGCGGGTGCGGTCGTCCTTCCGCCCGGGCCGGAACGCCTCGATTCCGTCGACGCCCCCGTGGCCAAGCGCCGGCCGGAGGGCGTCCGTCCCGTCATCGACCATCCTCCCCTCGCGCGCGCCTAAGCCCGTCGCTTAGCCGAGACGGCGGGCGCGCCTCCGTGCGCGCTCGCCTTCGCCGATAGTCCCCAGCCTCAGGTGGAGGAAGTGTCTTGCTCTCGTTCCATCGCCGTGCGTTCCTGACAGCCGCTGCCACCGTCGCGTTCGTCGTTGTCGCCTCCAGCGCTCGCGCTGAGGAACCGCTCGACGTCGAAGCCTTTGTTCAGCTGGTGCTCCGCTCTCATCCGGGCGCCCGCCAGGTGACTGCGTTCGAGACAGCCGCAACCGCCGAACGCAAGGCCGTCCGCCAGATCGCAGACCCGACCGTGGCGTTCTCGTGGAACCGAGCGAGCCTTCCCGAAAACCCGAGCTCGGGCTCCAGCGAAACGGGGTTTTCCATCTCTCAGACGATCCCGTGGCCCGGCACGTTCAAGGCGAACGGCCGAGCCGGCGACCGCACTGCAGATGGCCTGCGCGCGGAGGGAACGCGCACGCGCTGGGATCTCGAGGTGGAGGCCCGGATGACCTTCGCACGGCTCGTTTACGCGCGCGCCGCCGTCGCGATCGCGCGCGCGGCCGAAGCCGACGCGCTCGGGCTCCGGGACCTGACCGCGAAGCGCGCCGAGCTGGGCGAGGCGCGCGAGGTCGACCGCATCAAGGCCCAGGTGGAGTGGCTCCGGCAGCAGCGCACGCTGCGCTCGCTGGGGCGCGACGCCGAAGCCGGGGAGGAGATTCTGCGGACCTTTGCGGTCGAGCCGCTGCCGCGGCCCCTCGAACTCAAGGGTGAACTGCCGCTATCGATTCCCCCGACGGGTGCGGCCGACCTTCACGAGCGCCTGGCGCGGTCCAACCCGCGCCTGGCAGCCGCCCGAGCAGCGGCTGACCGCGACGCCGCCCTTTTGTCCGCGTCTCGACGAGCCCGAATTCCCGACCTCGACCTCACCTGGTTCCGCAACAAGGAACTTGACAAGGACGCGAACGGGTTCTCTGTGGGCGTCCGCGTCCCCCTCTGGAACGCCAACCGCGGAGAGATTGCGCGCGCGACGGCCGCCGCCTCGCTGGCCTCGGCCGGGGCCCAGCGGATGCTCCTGGATCTGAGCGCCGCCCTCGAGCGCACACGGCAGGATCTGGACGTGGCCGCCACCCAGGCCGAGATGCTCGACCGCGACATCCTTCCCGCCGCGAGTCGCAGCCTCGAGCTGGCGCGCCTCAGCTACCAGGAAGGCGAGACTTCGCTTCTCGACCTTCTCGACGCCCAACGCACGTTCCGCGAGACGCAGCGCGAGGCCGTGGCGTCGCGGCTGGCCCTGGCCCTCGCGCTGGCCGAAGTCCAGCGCCTGGTCGGCCCCGACTTCAATCCCGGGAGATGAGCATGAGAGCCATTCGAGCGCTGTCCGCACTCTTCCTCGTCGGCGTGACCGCGCCGGCCTGTGGCCGCAAAACCCCCGACTCCGTCGCAGGCTCGAAGGCGGCCGCCGTGGAGCTCAAGGGCGAAGCCGGCGACGGGCACCACGAGGGCATGCCCCAGACAGTTCGCCTGACCTCGGCCGCCATCGCCGAGGCCGGCATCGGGACGTGGACCGTCAAACCGGTCAACCTCGCGCACCTTCTCGTGCTCAACGGCACGGTCGGCCACGACGAGAACAAGCTGCTCCAGGTCGGCGCCAACGTCCGCGGGCGTGTGGTCTCGATTCCGGTCGACCTTGGTGCCCGCGTCGCCAAGGGCGACGTCCTCGTCACGATCGAGAGCGTGGACCTCGGACGCGCCCGCGAGGAGTTGGTCCGCGAACTCTCCTTCCTGCGCGTCGCCAGCCCGGCCTACGAGCGCGCAAAGACTCTGGTCGAGGTCAAGGCGATCAGCACCGGTGAATTCCAGTCCCGGGAGGGTGACTACCTCTTGAAGAAGGCGGCGGCCGAGGCCGCCGAGCGCACGCTCCACCTTCTGGGCGAAAGCCAGGAGCAGGTCGACCGGATGCGGGCCCGGGTGGAATCGGGCGGCGCCTCGCACGATCCCGAAGACGGCGCGACCCTGGCGGTGCGCGCGCCCTTCGCCGGCCGAGTCATCGAGCGCAAGGTGACTCCAGGGACACTCTTCGAGGCCCTCCAGCCGCTGCTCACTCTGGCCGACCTTTCGACGGTATGGGTCTTCATGCAGGCCTACGAGAAGGACCTCGCGCTGCTCCGTGAGGGAGTCGAAGTCACGCTTCGCTCGGAGGCCTACCCGCAGGAGGCGCTCAAGGGAAAGGTCGACTTCCTGGGCAGCGTCGTGGACCCGGCGACCCGCTCCGTCAAAGTGCGCGCGAGCGTCCGAAACCCCGGTGAGAAGCTGCGGCCCGGGATGTTCGTCAGGGCACAGCTCGACGTACCGCAGTCCTACGAGGGAGAGACAGTCCTCGCCGTCCCTCAGTCGGCGCTGCAGACGCTCGAGGATCGGACCACGGTCTTCCTCCAGACCGAGCCGGGCGTCTACGGCCGCCGGATCGTGGAGACAGGCCACAGCTTCGAGGGCTTCACCGAGATCTACTCCGGGGTGAAGGCCAGCGACGTCGTCGTGACCGAGGGGAGCTTCGTGGTCAAGTCGGAGTTCGCCAAGGCCACGCTGGCGGAGCAGGAGTGATGCTCACCCGCCTCGTCGACTGGAGCCTCGACAACCGTCCGCTGGTGCTGATCCTAGCCGCGCTGGTCGTGCTCGGGGGAGGCTTCGCCCTGACCCGGCTTCCCATCGACGCCGTGCCGGACGTGACCAACGTCCAGGTGCAGGTGCTCACGAAGTCGCCCGCCCTTGGCCCGGCAGAAATGGAGCAGTTCGTCACCTATCCGATCGAGGCCGCCATGAACGGGCTGCCCAACCTCTCGGAGATCCGCTCGGTCTCGCGCTATGGGCTGTCGGCGGTCACGATCGTCTTCCAGGACGACGTGAACGTCTACTTCGCCCGCCAGCTCGTCAACGAGCGGCTCGGTCAGGCTCGCGAGGCCATCCCGCCGGGTTTCGGCAACCCCGAGATGGGCCCGGTCTCCACCGGCCTCGGCGAAGTCTTCATGTTCACAGTGCAGGGCGGCGGGCTCTCGGCCATGGAGCGGCGCACCCTGCTCGACTGGGACATCGCGCCACGGCTGCGGGCCGTGCCCGGCGTCACCGAGGTCAACGTCTGGGGCGGATTGCCCAAGCAGTACCAGGTGCTCGTGGACCCGGCCAAGCTCGTCGCGTACGGCCTGTCGCTCAAGGAAGTGTTCGAGGCTGTGGAGCGCGGCAGCGGCAACTCTGGCGGCGGCTACATCGAGCGAAACCGCGAGCAATACGTGATCCGGGGCGAGGGTCTGGTCCGCGACATGGCCGATCTCCGCAAGCTGGTGCTGAAGGCCGGCCCCGAAGGCACGCCGGTGACTGTGGGGAGCATTGCCGAGGTGCGCGAAGGAGCCATGCTCCGCATCGGCGCCGCCACCGCCGACGGGAAGGGCGAAACCGTCGTGGGGATGGCCCAGATGCTTGCAGGCGAGAACGCCCTGGCTGTCGCCGGCCGGGTCCGGGCCGCCGTGGATGAGCTCCAGCCCAGCCTGCCCAAGGGCGTCCGCATCGTGCCCTTCTACGACCGTGAGGACCTGATCCGGCGCGTCATCCGCACGGTCGCGATCAACCTGGCGGAGGGCGGCCTGTTGGTGGTGGCGGTACTCTTCGCCTTTCTCGGCAGCTTCCGCGCCGGCCTCATCGTGGCGACGGCCATCCCGCTGTCGATGCTCTTCGCCTTCACCGGCATGGCGCAGTCCCGCATCTCCGCCAACCTCATGAGCCTCGGCGCCATCGACTTCGGGCTGATCGTCGACGGCGCCGTGGTGCTGGTCGAGAACGTGGTTCGCCGCCTGGCCGAGCCCGAAGGGCGCGGGAAGACCGTTCGCCAGCTCACCGCAGAGGCTGCCCACGAGGTCGTGCGTCCCGTCGCCTTCGGGGTGGGGATCATCGTCCTCGTCTACCTGCCTATCCTGACCCTCGGCGGCATCGAAGGGAAGATGTTCAAGCCCATGGCGCTCACGGTCGTGTTCGCGCTCGTGGGCTCCATCGTTCTCACGCTGACGCTCATTCCCGTGCTGGCTTCGCTGTTCCTGAAGCCCGGATCAATCGAGCACGAGCCTCGCTTCGTCGAGCTCCTGCGATCGACGTACCTGCGCCTGCTCGACTCCTGCTTCGCGCACCGCGCCTTCGTCTTGGCCCCCGCGGTCGCGGTCCTGGTCCTGGCCGGAATCGTCGCCACGCGCCTCGGTGCCGAGTTCATCCCGCGCCTCGACGAGGGGGACATCCTTCTCCAGACGTTCCGGCTGCCTTCGGTCGCGCTCTCCGAGACAGTTGCGGCCAGCACGCGTGTGGAGCGGATCGTGATGCGCTTCCCCGAGGTCAAGACCTTCGTGAACCGGTCGGGCAGCCCCGAGATCGCGACCGACGTCATGGGCATCGAGCTCTCCGACGGCTTCATCATGCTGAAGCCCAAGTCCGAGTGGACTGTCCGGAGCAAGGGGGAGCTGATCGAGAAGATCGAAGAGGCTCTCCGCCGGGAAGCGCCGGGCAACGGCCTCGCGTTCACGCAGCCCATCGAGATGCGCTTCAACGAGCTGATCGCAGGCGCGCGCTCTGACGTCGCGGTCAAGCTCTTCGGCGACGACCTGGACGTTCTCGCGAGGAAAGGACGGGAGATCGCCCAGGTCGTGACGGCCGTGCCCGGTGCCGCGGACGTGCGCCTCGAGCAGACCACTGGCCTTCCGACTGTCCGGGTCACCGTGGACCGCGACCGCTGTGCCCGCTACGGCATCTCTGTCAGGGACGTGCTCGACACCGTCGAGGCTGCCCGCGCGGGCAAGGTCGTAGGCACCGTGTTCGAGGGCCAGCGCCGCTTCTCGCTGGCCGTGCGGTTCGACGAGCGGACCGCGGAGAGCCTCGATTCGCTGGGCAGCGTCCCCGTGGCGTCTCCCTCGGGCACGAGCGTGCCGCTCGCGCAGCTCGCAGACATCGGCATCCACACCGGGCCGGCCCAGATCAGCCGCGAGGCGGTGCGCCGCCGGATCGTGGTGGAAGCGAACGTCCGCGGCCGCGATGTCGCGTCCTTCGTGGCGGAGGCGAGCGAGCGACTCAGGAGGGAAGTCCAACTGCCCGCCGGGTACTACGTGCGCTTCGGAGGGCAGTTCGAGAACCTGCAGGCGGCGACGCGCCGGCTCGCCGTGGCAGTGCCCGTGGCCCTTGGCCTGATCTTCGCGATGCTGTACTTCGCGTTCGGCTCAGCGGGCCCCGCGGCGCTGATCTACCTCAACGTCCCCTTCGCGGCGGTCGGCGGCGTCTTCGCACTGGCTTTGCGCGGCATGCCATTCTCGATCTCCGCGGGCGTCGGTTTCATCGCACTCTTCGGAGTGGCCGTCCTGAACGGCGTCGTCCTCATGTCGCAGATCCGCGACCTGGAGGGCAGCGCCGACTTGCCCGTCGCGGAAGTCCTGCGGCGCGCGTGCGCGCTGCGCATGCGGCCCGTCCTGATGACCGCGCTGGTCGCCTCCCTCGGGTTCGTGCCCATGGCGCTGAGCACGGGCTCCGGGGCGGAGGTCCAGCGCCCGCTTGCCACGGTCGTCATCGGCGGGCTCGTTACCTGCACCGCGCTGACGCTCTTCGTCCTGCCAACGGTGTACGGGCTGTTTCGCCGCAAGCCGGCGGAGTAGGAGGTTGCGATCGCAGCCGTGAGGTTGCAGATCGAGGGGCGCTTGGGTGGCCGTAGGCGTCCACACAACCGTGTTCGTTTGCGACATGTCCGTTGCGGGGCGGTTCACCGTTCCGTTCCGGCCCACTCGGCATGGGTCTCGAGGTACTCCGCGAAATCGGCCACGGCGGCGTGCGGTTCCGCCCCCGCCCCAAGCATGGCCTCGCGGCTGAAGCTGGTCGTGATCGCGACACACGTCATGCCGGCGGCGCGTGCCGCGACCACCCCCAGCGGCGCGTCCTCGAATGCCAGGCACCGGGCAGGATCGACCTCGAGCAGCCTTGCCGCGGCGAGGAACACGTCGGGGAATGGCTTGCCGCGGGCCACCTGGTCGCTGCGTGCAACCAGCCGCACGCGCTCGGCGAGGCCCAGCCCAGAGAGTGTGTGCACTACGTTCGGGGCCGGCGCGGACGTGGCAATCGCGACCGGGATCCCGCGCTCCTCGAGCAGCTCGAGGAAGCGCTCCAGACCGCGCAGCGGCTGAAGCCTGCCGCGCGAGAGTTCCCGGTAGAGCCGCTCCTTTTCCTCCGAGAAGCTCGCGATCTCGACCTCGCTCAGCGTGCGCTCGAAGAGGATCGGGAAGATGTCGCGATTGCGTTTGCCGTCCAGGCGCGCTCGCACTGCGAGGTCGAAGGGTGGAAGGCCATGCCGCTCGGCGAATACGCCGAACGCCTGGGCGTGAAAAGACATGTTGTCGAGCATCGTGCCGTCGAGGTCGAAGATGACTGCGGCGAAGCTCAGGCTGTTTCTCCCGATAGATTGAAGACCGGCCGCAGCGGGTGTTCGCGCGCGTCGCCTGGGTAGAAGACGCGCTCCAGAAACAGTCCGGAGGGTGGAGCCGTCAACTCGGCGGCCGCCTTCGAGGGCGGGCGCAGGAAGGCCTTCACGTCGTGCTCGGTCAACTTGCCGCGCCCGACCTCGGCCAGCACGCCGACCAGCCGCCGCACCATCTTCCAGAGGAAGTGCGAGCCGAGCACGCGCAACAGGATCAGGTCGCCGGCCTCGGCGATCTCGAAGCGCTCGACGAGCACGCGGGTCGACTTCTCCTCGGGGTCGTCGGCGGTGAAGGCGCGGAAATCGACGTTGCCCGTGAAGAGCGCAGCGGCGGCGCGCATCGGCGCGATCGCGAGCGGATCCTTGATCCACCAGACGTAGGGCTTGGCGAGCGCCGTGCGCCGGCGTGAGATCTGGTACAGGTAGCTGCGCGCCTCGGCATCGTGGCGCGCGTGGAACTGCCGCGGCACCTTTTGCGCCGAGAGGATATGAATGTCCGCAGCCAGCCGGTCGTTCAGGGCAAAGCGCAGCGCCTGGGGCGTCAGCGTCGTGTTCAGGTCGAGGTGCGCGACCTGCGCCAAAGCATGCACGCCAGCGTCGGTGCGACCCGAGCCGTACAGCTCGAAGTCGGTGCGCTCCGAAACGAGCCGGACGGCCGCCGCGATCTCGCCTTGAACGGTGCGCGCGTTCTTCTGGATCTGCCAGCCGCGATAGCGCGTGCCCGCGTACTCGAGGACCAGCTTGAAGCGGGACATGTTCAGGCCATCTCGGGGGGGTACGCAGCCATGCACCCCCCCGCGCGCGAAGCGCTCCCCCCCACGTCGCTCGCGCCGGAGTGAATCCGGCGCTGGCTGCTCACAGCACCTCCCGCTTGCGGCGGTCGAGCGCTACCTTGGCGGCTTCGGCGACGCGCTCGGCCTCGGCGAGGGCGGTGCCGGCCTGGCGCGCTTCGAAGCCGATCTTCTCGGCAGCCTCCGTGGCGCGCCGTGCCTGTTGCGAGGCGTCGTGAAGAATGCGCTCGGCGTCTCGCTGGTGGAGCCGCGCGGCGTCGGCCCGCGCCGCCGCCTCGGCGGCGGCCTTGCGCTTGCGCCGCACCTCGGCCTCGGCGCTCGAGACCGCTTCTTTCGCCGCCTCGATCGCCTGCCTGCGCGCCTTCGCTTCGGCCAGGGCCTTGCCGGAAGTCGCCGGCTTCGATTGCGCGACGGCGGGCACGACCGGCGGCGCGACCTGCAGGCCTGCGAAGGCATCGAAGCCCGGCGGCTCGAGGTCTGCGCTGAGCCGGCCCAGCGTCATACCCTCGGGCGGAGCGCCGCGCGCCGCGTGTGCTTCGGGCGTTCCGGAGATGGGATTGAGAGTGGCCGGGGGCGTGGCGTGGCCGCCGCCGGTGAGAATCGCCTCGGCCTGCTTCATGAGTCAAAGCAGCGACTCGCGGCGCTGGCGCTGCGAATCGCGGCAGGCCTCGGCCCCGCCGGAGCGCTGCGCCGTCGCGAGACGCGCCACGGCGGCGAGCCAGGCGTCGAAGCTCTCGCGGGCCGTCCAGAAGATCTGGTTGA
>JAQBHI010000047.1:0-2572 GCA_032127875.1 Acidobacteriota bacterium | reverse complement strand
TTGCGCACGGCGAACTCGACGCTCGCAGGCAGTGCGAGGGTGGCCGCTGCGGCCAGCGCCGCGGCGCGCCGCGTGCCGGACCAGCCGCGGCGATCCAGGGCGAGCGCCGCGAAGATCCACAAGACGGCGCCGCTCGTGCCGGTGAAGTAGACCGCCTCGTTGAACTCGTGGTCCGCGGTGATCCGGATGAGCAGCGCGATCGGCCAGCCGGACAGCGCCACGCTCGCCAGCACGACCGACGCGGCCTTTTGCGATCCCACGGCGCGAATCGCTGCCGGGATGGCCGTGAGGCGCAGTCCGAGAGCTGCCGCGAGCCACGGCACCGACCACGCGAGGAGCGGCAAGCCATCGAGAAGCGGCAGGCCGACCAGCTGGCGCGTCCGCGCCACGGGCGCTAGCGGATCGAGCAGCACGGCGACGCTCCCGCCTCCCGGGCCGAGCGCCAGGCCCAGCACGGCCAGCAGGCAGGGGGCGGCCACGAGCGCCAGGCTGGCCCAAGGGCCGGCGAAGAGCATTGCGAACGCGATGCCGGCCAAAAGCTGCGCCGCGACGAAGACCTTGAAGAATGCCACGGCCGCCGCCAGGACGACGGCCAGCATGAGCCATCCGCGCCCCTCTCCGGCAGCGTGGCGGCCGAGCGCCACGCCCGCCGCGAGGCCGATCGCGAGCGCCGGCACCACCGAGTTGGCAAAGACGAGCGAAAGCAGCAGGTTTCCGCCCAATAGCTCCGTCCACCAGTGGAGCTTCGGGTCGCCTCCGAACACGAACGAGAAGTCGTTCGCGAACAGCGTCCACGGCACGAGTGCCACCGCCAGCGAGCCCCCGCCGAGTGTCTTGGCCGCCCCGCGCAACGCCAGGATCAACGCGAGCGCCGCGAGCGTCACGTCGAAGCGGTAGAGCGAATCGTAGGGATGGATGCCGGCCCAGCGCAGGGCCTGGGCGCGGATCAGGTGAGGGGCCACGTGATAGCCCAGCGGGAAACCCGAGAGTCCCGGCACCTGGGGCGGATAGGACGTCGCAAGCTCCCACGTGAGAGCCACGTGGAACGCAGTGTCGATCCGCTCGGCGTCATCGAGCAGGAAATCGCCCCGCACTCCGACGCGGTTCATCGGGTACTGGGTGAGCGCCAGAAGCGCCGTGACCGCGGCGGCGGCCGGCAGCGCGCCCCGCAGCGATGGGCCGGGCGCCCGCGACCAGGGGCCCAGGGGAATCAGGAGGGCCAGAGCGAAAGCCGCGACCAGCGCCGGGAACAGCCACGCCGTTCCCGAGGCGAGAGACAGCCACGCCGCGCCGGACGCGAAAGCGTAGCCCAGGGGCAGCACGAGGACCACGTCGATGGGAAGCCGCAGCAGCCGCTGGATCGCGACACCGGGCGCGGCGATCGCGAGAAGGGCGAACGCGACGTAGTGGAGCGTCGCGGCGAGAACCGAAGAGCCGTCGGCCAGCGGCTAGCGCCTCGGGTTCAGCGCTGGCTTGCCCGCGAAGCGCGCCATCGGCCCCAGCTCCTCCTCGATCCTCAGCAGCTGGTTGTACTTCGCGACACGGTCGGTGCGGGAGGCGGAGCCGGTCTTGATCTGGCCGCAGTTGGTGGCGACCGCCAGGTCCGCAATCGTCGTGTCCTCGGTCTCGCCGCTGCGATGGCTCATCATGCAGGTGTACCCCGCCCGGCCGGCGAGCGCGACGCAGTCCAGCGTCTCCGTCAGCGTCCCGATCTGGTTCACCTTGATGAGAATGGCGTTGCCGATCCCCTGGGCGATCCCCTTCGCCAGGATCTCGGGGTTGGTGACGAAGATGTCGTCGCCCACCAGCTGGAGCTTCGCGCCCAGGGCCTGCGTGAGGGCCTTCCAGCCCTCCCAGTCCTGTTCGGCCATGCCGTCTTCGATGGACACGACGGGATACGCTTTCGCCCATCTCTCGTACATCGCCACCATCTGAGCCGACGTCTTGGTCCCGCCGCCGGACTTCTTGAAGACGTACTTCTTTCCCTCGTAGAACTCGCTGGCCGCAGGGTCCAAGGCCAGCGAGATCTGTGCCCCCGGCTTGTAGCCCGCCAGCCGGATCGCATCCGTGAGCGTGTCGAGCACCTCCTCGTTGGACTTGAGGTCGGGCGCAAAGCCGCCTTCGTCACCCACCGCCGTGGCCTGGCCCTTCTTCTTCAGGATCGCCTTCAGGTTGTGGAACACCTCGACGCCCATGCGCAGCGCCTCGGCGAAGCTCTTGGCTCCGTGCGGGACGATCATGAACTCCTGGGGATCGAGCTTGTTGTCGGCGTGGGCACCGCCGTTGACGACGTTCATGAAGGGCACCGGCAGCGTGCGGGCGTTGGTCCCGCCGACGTAGCGGTACAGCGGCTGGCCGGTGGCCTCGGCCGCTGCCTTCGCGACGGCCAGCGAGACGGCCAGGATGGCGTTCGCCCCGAGCTTGCGCTTGTTGTCGGTGCCGTCGAGATCGATCATCAGCGCGTCGATCAGCGCCTGGTCGAGGCCGTCCTCGCCGATGATCTCACCGGCCAGCGCGTCGTTGACGGCGGCCACGGCTTTCTGAACGCCGCGGCCCAGGTAGCGCTTCTTGT
>JAQBHI010000046.1:0-98818 GCA_032127875.1 Acidobacteriota bacterium | reverse complement strand
CTCGGACCCGTGAAGTTCCTCGACGCGGACGGCAACGTGTTGCCGTAGGAAGTTCGGGGGGGCACTGAGTCATGCACCCCCCCGCGCCCTTCGGGCTCCCCCCCAACCGCTCCGCGCCCGAGTGAATCGGGCGCTCCGCTGTTAGCGGGCCGCGCGAAGCCTCAGCTCGTGGAGGCGGATGCCGGGTACGTCCGCCACGAAGCGCAGTTCGTTGTCGCCTCGAAACAGGACGCCGCCGGGCAGCACGACGCGCTGTTTCGACGGCTCGGACGTCAACTCGAACTCCCCCACCCCACGGCCATTCAGCACCATCTGCACGCGCATCGGCGCCGGTGAGCTCGCCACGAGGCTCAGGTTCCAGTCTTCGGGCTTCACGCAGGGAAGCAGCAGTGAGGCCACACGCTCGCGCGTGGTGACCGGGCCTGTGCCGTACTGGGGTTGGTGTCCGAAACCGTCCCTCAGGAACCAGCGCATGCGCCCGGCGAGTTCGGGCAGGGTCTTGCCCGGAACGAAGCTGCGCCGCTCAGGGTCCAGATCGACCAGGCGACCGGCAGCGAGGCGTCGCGCCTCCGCAAGCGACTCGCGACACAACGCCAGGACGAAGCGGCCGTCGCGCGGGCCCCTCAGATCAACGCGGCGATAAGGATCCTGGGTCCGAAGGGGAAGCAGCGCCAGGCCTATGGCGGCAAGCGCGCCGAAGCTCGCGAGCGGCGCGCCGAAGTGAGCGCGCGAAGCCGCGGGCCCGAGGTGGCGCAAGACGGCATCCAGAGCAACCAGCGCCAACGCCAGCGTCAGTGGCATCGCATACAGCAGCAAGCGTGGAATGTCCTCGCCGAAGAAGGGGACCGAGGGGGATGCCGTGTAGACCGAGGCGGCAAACGGCAGCGCCCAGGTGACTGCGAGCAGGTACCCGTAGCGCACCAGCCAGGGTCGGGCCTTGGGCCGCAAGGCGCCAATCAGCGCCAGCGGCGCGAGACCGTCGAGCGTCGCCCAGCGCCACCAGTCGGGCGCGCGCTCGATGAGCCGCCACAGCGCGAGCCACAGCACGTCGGCCGAGGGGCCCTGCGCAGGCGCCGCCGCCGGGGCCCACCACACCCGCAACACCGCCCACGCGAGCAGGGCCGGCGCGGCGGTGGCGAGCGCCGTCGCGAGCGAGCGCCGCCAGCCATCGCGATCCCGTCGCGCGAAGAACACCACCGGCAGGAAGAACAGCGTCACTTCCTTCGACAACACCGCCAGCACGGCGAGCGGCGCCAGCACCCCTGCTCCCGCTCCCGCCTCGAGGCCCAGCAGCAGGCCGAGCAGCGCCGCGAGCGTCACCGGCTCGACGAGGAACGGGTACGCGACGGCCGACGCCACGGGCATCGAGAACGCGAACACCGCCACCCCCAGGAGCGAGGCCTTGTCACCGCAGCCGAGGCGCCGCAGGAATAGAAACAATAATCCGCCGCCCGCCAGAAGCGCCCCGTACGAAATGGCTCGCCAGGCATCGACCGGGGCGCCCGGCGCCAGGTGCGCGAGCCACGGCACCAGGATCCGGTGGCCCCAGGGCGGCAGCGTGAAGAACGCCGGGTCGTCGGCCATCGCGGCATACACGTGGGCGTCGAAGCCAGGCAGCGAGAAGGAGTCGTAGCTGTCGAGCAGGACTTCGTGCGTCTCGCGCTGATGCGCGACGCCCAGGGCGGTCAGTAGGGCGGCGAGGAGAACCCCTGCCGTGCGGCGCAGCGCCCTGAACCTAGTGGACCTTCTCGACCTTGCGGTTGAGGAAGTCCATCAGCACGAACTGGCCGAGCGTGTAGGGCGTGGTGAAGTACGCCTTGCCGCGGCAGATCTCCGTCACCTTCTTCACGAAGGCGACGAGGTCCCAATCGCGCGCCAGCATGAAGGTGTTGACCAGGATCCCCTGCCGCCGGCAGTTGGCGACCTCTTTCAGCGTGAGCGCCACGACGCGAGCGTCGAGGCCAAAGGGGTTGCGGTAGATACGGCCGTCGGCCTCGGTCAGCGCCGAGGGCTTGCCATCGGTGATCATCACGATCTGCTTCATGTCCTTGCGCTGGCGCTGCAGGATGCGCTGCGCGAGGCGCAGACCTTCGCGGGTGTTGGTGTAGTAGGGGCCGACGCGCACCTTGCCGAGCTGCGACAGCGGCACCTCTTCGGCGGAGTCATGGAACAGCACCAGCGAGAGCGAGTCGCCGGGGTACTGCGAGCGGATCAGGTGCGAGAGTGCCAGCGCCACTTTCTTGGCCGGCGTGAAGCGGTCTTCGCCGTACAGGATCATGCTGTGCGAGCAGTCCAGCATCACGACCGTGGCGCAGGAAGACTGGTACTCCGCCTGGTGCACCAGCAGGTCTTTGTAGTCGACGTGGAGGGGCACTTTGAGCCCCTCGCGCGAGATCGCGTTCAGCAGCGTCCCGCTCACGTCGAGGTTCAAGGTGTCGCCGAATTCCCACGCCTTCGAGGGGCCGGAGGCTTCGATGCCCGTCGCCAGGTCGCGCGTGTCGTGCCGGCCGAGGGACGACTTGCCCAGCGAGCCGAGCAGGTTCCGAAGCGTCTTGAAGCCGAGAAAATCGCTGCCTTTTTCGGTCAGCTCGAACTTGATCGGCTTGCTGGCCGGCCCGTAGCTCCCGCCGCCGCCCGTCGGATCGTTGAACGGCCGTCCTTCCGACGTGCTCAGGTAGCCCTCGCGGGTCAGGCGCTCGACGGCCTTCTGGAGAAACTGTTCCATCGCGGGCGCGTCGTTCATGAGTCGGGCCAGCTCGTCATCCGACAACAGGCCGCGCCTCATCACCGCGTCCAAAATCGCGTCCTGCAGCGACTCCAGGTCGTTCTCGTCCCAGTCCCCCGGCTCGAAGCCGAAGCCGCTCTGCAGCAGGAAGTCGGAGAGCCCGTCGAGGAGGTCCTCGAGATCGAGGTCGTCCCACAGCCCGCCGATGTATTTGTGGTAGCGAACGCTCAATTCACTTGCTTCTTCATGCGGCGCAGCCGCTCGAGCTTCTCGAGATCGAGCTCGGATTCGACCGGACGCTCGACGGCCATGAAGCCGCGGTCGTCGCTGCGCCCGATCTTCTTCTGCGCGTAGAGACCCTCGAGGATGAACTCCCCCGCGGCCGCGCGCAGCGAAGCGGGATCCGTGCCCGCGACGGCCAGCGCGCCGATGGTCGCGAGCAGGCCGGGGACACGCTCGAGTTGCTTCAGGAGCTCCTGCGCGGGCGCGCCCTCCTCGAGCTTCAGGCTGTCACCAGCCTCGAAGAAGGCGACGACCCCCTTGAGATCGGCCGCCCCCAGGTAGACCCCGAAAGTCTCGTTCACCGCGGCACGGATCAGGTCGCGCGCCACTTTCTCGCCGCCGATCAGCTCGCCCTCGTACTCCAGCTCGAACTTGCCGGTGAGGGCGGGCAGCGCCGCGTACACGTCGGAGATGCGGGGCACGACCGGCGTTTCGCCGGCTTGGAGGCTGCGGCGCTCGGCGTTCGATACCGCATTCTCGAGCGCGCTGATCGGCAGGCGCTGCGAGACGCCGCTGCGCTTGTCGATGCGTTTGTCGCGCCGCGCGGCGAAGGCGATGCCCTCGATCACCTCGCGCAGGAAGCGCGGCACGCGGATCTCGCCGTTGCGCGCGGTCCAGGCCTCCTGCTGCGTGATCGCGACGCCCTGCTCGAGGGTTGCCGGATAGTGGGTGCGGATCTCGCTGCCGATGCGGTCCTTGAGCGGCGTGATGATCTTGCCGCGCGCCGAGTAGTCCTCGGGGTTGGCGGTGAAGACGACCGCGACGTCGATCGGCAGGCGCACCGGGTAGCCCTTGATCTGGACGTCGCCCTCCTGGAGGATGTTGAACAGCCCGACCTGGATGCGGCCCGCGAGATCGGGCAGCTCGTTCAGCCCGAAGATGCCGCGATGGGCACGCGGCAGAAGGCCGTAGTGCATCGTCAGCTCGCTGCCCAGGTCGTGGGCGCCGCGCGCCGCGCGGATCGGGTCCACGTCGCCGATCATGTCGGCGATCGTGACGTCGGGCGTCGCCAGCTTCTCGACGTAGCGCTCCTCGGGCGTGAGCCACGCGATGGGCGTCTCGTCGCCGCACGCCGCGATCAGGTCGCGCGAGTAGCGGCTGATCGGCTGGAACGGATCGTCGTGGATCTCGGAGCCCGCCACATAGGGGATCGCCTCATCCAGCAGGGACGTCAGGCTGCGGATCAGCCGGCTCTTGGCCTGGCCGCGCAGGCCGAGCAGGATCATGTTGTGACGCGACAGCACGGCGTTCACGACCTGCGGGACGACCGAATCGTCGTAGCCCAGGATGCCTGGGAACAGACTCTCGCCGCCGCGCAGCTTGAGGAGCAGGTTCCGGCGCATCTCTTCCTTGACGCCGGGCGAGATCCCGGCCCCGGTCCGCTTCAACTCTCCAAGCGTCGTCGCCCTCATGCAGGACCCTCCGCTCGCATTATAGCGGCGGGGGCGAGGGCGCTTACTTCTGCTTCATCATGTCCAGGAAGCCCTGGAGCGTCGTGAGCTTCCGCGCCGACACCGAATAGAGCTTGGACGCGAAGATCGCGGTCGCTGCGTGGCCGGCCAAGAGCGTGAACAGCTCGTAATCCATCGTGGTGAAGGCCGTCTTCTGGACGAGCAGTTTGTTGATCGAGATCACCCCGATCACGCTGTCCTTGATCTTGAGCGGCACCACCGCCAGCGGCTCCTCGAAGGGCGAGGGCGCCAGGACCGCCACGTTGTCGGCGAAGTAGTTCTCGCCGGATGCAGCGGCCGTGCCGATCTTGCCCTCGCCCAGCGCGACGGAGCTGATCGGGGACACCTGGCCCTCGGAGGTCTCCAGGTCGAGCGTGCCGGTCTTGTCGTTCACGATGAAGATGTGGAAGGCCTCGGCGCCGATCAGGTTGATGACGATCTCCTGGACGATGCGCACCACCTCGCGGTAGTCCAGTGTCGAGTGGAGCTGGTAGCTCGCGACGTACAGGTTCGCGAGGTTGTTGTTCTGCTCCTCGATCTCGATGTAGCGGTCGGCGAATTCCTTGTTCTCGGCCTCGACGCGCTTGAAGCGCGCCTCCATCTCGGCGAGCTTGGCCTCGAGGTCCTTGATCCGCTGCTCCAGCTGCGTGCCTTCGCCGCCCGTCGGCGCACCACCCCTGCTCTCGAGCTGCGCGATCCGGAAGCGCAAGCGCTCGTTTTCCTTCAGGAGTTGTTCGGTGAACTCCTTCGCTTTGGTGAAGATCTGGAAGAAGTCCTGGCCCTTCTTCGAATCTTCAGGCGGGTTCGACATATACCCCCTCGGTCGCGGGTGGAATTCTACCCCCTGCCCGCCTTCAGTGCACGCAGCGCGATCGAGATCCCTTGAGGGATCCGCCTTAGGACGCCGTCTTCCCTTTGCGTTGCAGGAAGGCGTTCTCGAGGGCGATGCCGGCCTGGTTGATGAACAGCTCGAGCGTCTCGAGACGGCCGGGCACGCGGCCGCTTTCGGGGTTGTCCCCGTACAGCACGGCGATCGTCTCGCGGTTGGTGAGAAGCGGGACGAGCACCACGGTCTCGGACTTGAACCTGCCGATCCTGGTGAGCAGCACCTTCGTCCACTTGCTGTCGGGCAGCTCGCCGACGAAGGTTTGCTGACTATCCACCACGTCGCGAAACACCGAGGGCTCCTTGAGCGGGATCACCACGTCGCGGATGATGAGCCCGAGCTTCTGTTCCTTTGGAGCCAGGCCAAAACCACCCAGGCCGCGCAGCTCCTCGTTCTTCGCGAGCAGCAGCACGCCGCGCTCGAAGAACTCCCGCGCCACGCGCATCACCATCAGCGAGATCTCTGTCGGATCGCCCTGGCGGCGCAGCTCGGCGAGCCGCTCCTGGAGCAGGCTGAGCTCGCGCGTCAAGTCCTCGGCCGAGGGTGGCGGGCCCGCGGCGATGAGACGCGGAGCGGAGTCGCCGCTTCTCGCGGGCCTAGCCTTCTTCGGAGCGTCGGCGCGCCGGCCCGCCATCATCGAGGGCAGCACGTCCTGCACCAGCCGTGTCGCGAAGCCGCGCAGGTCGGCCTCGAACTGCTTGCGGTCGAGCTTCGAGAGGCCCGGCTTGAAGACGAAGCTCGAGATGCCCATTTGGCGGGCGCGCGCTTGAAGGGACGGTGACAGGCTCTCGGTCATCATCAGCACGGGCGGTCGCAGGTTCATCTTGGAGAGCCGCTTCACCACCTCGAAACCACCCTGGAAAGAGGCGCCGCCCGAGGCCGGCATGCCGAGGTCGGTGAGCAGCAGGAAGGGCGTCCCGGCCTTCGACAAGAGGCCCGCCTGCCTCATCGCCGAATCGGGGTCCTCGGCCTCCACGACGTCGTAGCCGACCATGCTGAAGAGGCCGGCGATGATGCCACGCACGTCCTCCTCGTCGTCAACGAGCAGGATCGTGCGGGGCGCCGCGGCCGACGCGGTGACAGGGGTGGAAGCCGGCGGCGGGGTGACAAGGGCTTTGGCTGCGGCTTCCAGCACGGGTGCGGGCTCCGGCGCCGGCTCCGGCTCAGCCTCTGGTTCAGGCTCCGGCTGCCTGGACGGCAACGCCACGGGTTCGAGGGCCAGCGTCACCGCAGCCCCGCCCATCGGTTCGGACGAGCGCGTGGCTGCCGCTTGCTGGACGAACGACGCGACCACGTCGTCCACGGGCTCGTCGACCGTATCGTCGTGGCTGTCTTCGAAACTCTCTTCCGCGGGTGCCGCAAAGGATGCTTCGAGCGCCGCCGAGGAGTCGCGCCGGTCTTCGTCGAGACCGCGCGCCAGGTCGAGCAGCATCTCCTGCGGGTTGATGCCCTGAAGCAGAACCTCGAGCGAGATGTCGCGTTGCCCGACCAGCTTTGGGATGTCCTCCGTGAGGCTGAAGTCGAACTCTCCCTCGCGCAGCCGGATCAAGTGTTCGAGCGCCATCGCGATGCGCTGCTTGATGAGGGTGTCCCGATGCTCGGGTGCCAGGGTGGCGATGCGCGGATCGACCGGCAGGCTCTGCCAGGTGAAGGCGCAGACCACGAGGCCGTCCCCGAATACGATCGCCCCTTCGCCTTCAGCGGCTCGGATCGTGAGAAATCCGGTTTTCTTGCTGAAGGAGACGATCTGAAGGATGTCGAGGAGCGGCAGATCCTCGAGGTTTCCAGTCAGACTCACGCGGCCATTCTACCTTTACACCGCGTTCAGGATCGCTTCGGCCATGTGCTGGAGCGGCACCGACTTGTCGACGACACCCGCCTCCGCGGCGGCCTTGGGCATGCCATAGATGACACAGGTCTCCTCGCTCTCGGCCAGAGTGCGGCCGCCGGCCTCGCGGATCGCCCGCAGGCCCTCGACGCCGTCGGAGCCCATGCCCGTCAGCACGATGCCCAGTGCGCGCGTCCCGTAGACCTTCGCCACAGAGGCCATCAGCACGTCGGCCGAGGGACGGTGCAGGGTCGAGCGCGGCTCGTCGTCGAGCACGACGTGCACGCCGGAGGCGTGCCGCTTGACCCTCATGTGCAGCCCCGCCGGGGCCACCAGGACCTCGCCCGGCGCGACCTGGTCGCCATTCTCGGCCTCGCGCACCCGCAGCCCGCTGCGCGCGTCCAGACGCTCGGCCAGAGAGCGCGTAAAGCCCACCGGCATGTGCTGCACCACGAGCACGGCGGACTGTAGATCCTTCGGCAGGCGCGGCACGATCGCCTGCAGGGCAGGCGGCCCGCCCGTGGAGGTAGCGATCACGACAACCTCGGCGCGCGGCTTGCGAACTGCCGTGAGGGGACGGCTCTCGGGCAGCACGATCGGGCGTGGGCGCCTCGCCACATGCACCCTGCCGATCGCAAGGATCTTCTCGCGCAGCTCCTCGGCGAGGTTCAGCAGGTTCATGTTGCCCTGCGCTCGCGACTTGTCGACGAAGTCGAGCGCGCCCAGCTCGAGGCCCCGCAGCGTCACATCGGCGCCCTCGCGGGTCTGCGACGACAGCAACAGGACCGGAACCGGATTCTCGGCCATGAGCTCTTCGAGGACCTCGAGGCCGCCCATGCGCGGCATCTGGATGTCGAGCGTCACGACATCCGGCTTCAAGGCGCGGACCTTCTCGATGGCGTCCCGGCCGTCCACGGCAAGGCCCACGACCTCGATCTCGGGGCCGCCCCCGAGCATGCGCGACAGGGCCTGGCGGACGAACGCCGAATCGTCGACGACCAGCACGCGGATCGGCCGGCGCCTTCTCAAGGCCGGCCCCTGGCCGGGCGCTGGTAGATCATGGCTCCCGGGAAACGAATCGGCGTGAAGATGTCGGTGATCCGGGACAGCGACTCCGCGTGGCCGAGCAGCAGGTAGCCCTCCGGTAGCAGGGCGGCGTAGAAGTGCTCGACGACACGCCGGATCATCACGTCGGAAAAATAGATCAGCACGTTGCGGCACAGGATCGCGTCGAAAGGGCCCAGACCGTCGTAGCTCGCCGCCTCCAGCAGGTTGCCGTTGCGGAAGCGGAGCATGCGGCGTAACGGCTCCTTGACCTTTTCGCCCGTGCCCTCGCGGCTGAAGTGCCGCTCCTTCAAGGCGGGAGAAAGACCGCGAAAGGAGTTGTGGTAGTAGACACCCTTCCTGGCCTTGCCCAGGGCGACCTCGTCCATGTCCATGCCCACGATGTCCACGTCCCAGTTCCAGAAGAACTGGCCGCTGTCGTACACGATCATCGCGATCGTGTGAACCTCTTCGCCCGTCGAGCAACCGGCCGAGAGCAGCCGCAGCGAGCGCTCGCCGCTGCGTGCCTTCTTCTCCTTGAGCGAGCGCAGCACATGCTCGGAGAAGACTTGCAGCTGGGCCTGCTCGCGAAAGAAGTAGGTCTCGTTGTTGGTGAGGTGACTCGCCATCCGCGACAACTCTTCGCTGCGCTGCGGGCCGAATCGCAGGTAGTGATAGTAGTCCTCGAAGGAGCTGAGGTCGAGCGCCGACAAGCGCGCCGCCAGCCGGGCGCGCAGCGTGCCGCGCTGAGCATCGTCGAAGAACAGCCCGAACTTCTCGTGAACGAAATCGCGGAGCAGCCTGAACTCCTCCTCGGTAAGGTCGACATCGTGGTCCGACGGGTGAAACATCCTCAGAAAACTCGGGGGGGTACGCAGCCACGCACCCGCGCGCGCCCTTCGGCCCCCCCCCCACGCCGCTTCGCGGCGGAGTGAATCCGCCGCTCCGCTGCCTTGCGCTCTTCGAGCACGGGGTCGCCCACCTCCGCGCGCCCTTCGGCGAGCAGCTCGGGCGGGTACGAGACACACCCACCCCCTGCCCGGTTCATCTTGGCTGCAGCTTGCGTAGCGCCGCGGCCGCGGCCTGGCGGACCTCGGGTGAGGGGTCGGAGGACTTGAGGCTCTGCAGCGGCCGGAGCGCCTCGAGGTCGCCGCCGTCGCCGAGTGCGAGCGCTGCCTCCGCGCGCACCTCGAAGCTGAAGTCGACGAGCGCCGCGAGCAACAGGCGCGTGGCCCGGCGGTCCTCGAGATGACCAACCAGGTCGACGAGCAGGCGACGCACGTCGGGGCTCGCACCCTGGAAACTGCGCTCGATCTCCGGCAGGGCCGTCGGGCCCATCCGGCGCAGCGCCTCGCGCGCCGTGGACTGCAGCCCCGGATCGCCCAGGGCCTGCGTCAGCCGTAGCGCGCCGCGCGCATCGCCGCTCTCGCCCAGGGCCGTCGCGGCGGCCCGCCGCACCGTCGCGTCCTCGTCGTCCAGGCGCGCCGCCAGCGCCGTAGTGGCCTTGCCGCTGCGGATCCGGCCCAGTGCGGAAGCTGCGGCGCAGCGCACGCTCCAGTGCTCGTCATCGAGCGCCACGATCAGCGAGGGCACCGCCTGCGGATCGCCGATGGCGCCCAGGCTCTCGGCTGCGGCGCGGCGCAGGTTGCGGTCGGCGTCGCTCAGCACTCCGACCAGCGGCCGGACCGCGGCCAGGGCACGAATCGAGCCGAGCGCTTCGACAGCGGCGAAGCGCAGCTCCTTGCGCGCGTCGCCGAGGAAGGGCAGCAGGCGCGGCACGGACTCGGGGCTGCGCACCTGGCCGAGCGCCCGAATCGTGACAAAGCGCATCTTCGGGTCGGGATCCTCGAGCAACGGCACCAGGTCGTCGACGGTCTCTAGATCCTGGCGCTTGCCGAGCGAGAGCACGGCCTGCTGCTTGACGAGGCTCGACTCGTCGAGGAGCGCCGCGCGCAGCAGGTCGGGAACGCCCGGTGCCTCGATTTCGCCCAGGGCCTTGAGGGCGGCGCGCCGCACGTGCTCGCGCGGGTCGCGGGAGAGGGCTATCAGGGCGGGCGCCGTTTCGGGCTGGCGCAGCAGGCCCAGCGTCTCGGCGGCGCGAATCCGCACCGGCACCTCGCCCGAGCCCAGCGCCTGCAGCAGCAGCGGCACGACTCGCCCGGGTCGCATCCGCGCGAGCGCGTCCATGGCGCTCTCCTGGATGACCTCGCTCTCGTCGCCCAAGAGCTCGAAGAGCAGCATCGGCGCGTCCTCGTGCCCGAGGCGACCGATCGCTCGCACGGCCTCGGCACGCACCTCCGGCGAGGGGTCGTGGATCAGCGGGGCGACCAGCTCCGTGGCGCCCGCCGGGGCGATCCAGGCGAGGCAGCGCAAAGCACCCTGGCGGATCGCGTCGTCTGGATGGGCGAGCCCAACGGCATAGGCCTGCCGGTCGCGGCAACCAATCGAAACGAGCGCATGCGTCACGTATTCCTGCAAGCCGGTTTCGCCCAGCAAGCCGATCAGCGTTGGCTCGGCGCGCGCCTCCTTCAGCCACCCGAGCGTGATCACCGCCGTGCGACGGTTCTGCGGGTCGTCGTCGACGAGCGTCGCGAGCAGATGCTCGACGAGATCCCCTTTGCGCAGCGCTTCCTGCACCTCCGGGTCCAGGCTCTCGCCGCCCTCGGTCGCCCGCTGTTCGATCGCCACCACCGCCCGGATCGCAAGGTTGCGCAGGGCCGGATTGTCGGCGTAGAGATGCGGGATCAGGCGCTGCAGCGCCTCGCGGCCGGCGACGCGGCCCAGGGCCTCCAACACCGGCCCTTGCAATAGCTCGTCTTCCAGCAGCGGCAGCAGCGCCTCGGTTGCGCGTGGGTCGCCGATCTCGCCCAGCGCCCCGATCGCCGGGTACTGGAGCCAGGGCTCGGTGCGCAGCGCCTCGATGAGGGGCTCGACTGCGTCTTGGGAGCCGATCTGGCCGAGACTGGCGGCCGCCGCGTGGCGCACGTTGAGGTCCGCATCGTGGAGGGCCACGATCAGCTCGCCCACCGCACGGGTGTCGCGCAGCGTGCCGAGCATCACAGCGGCGAAGTTGCGCACCTCCTCGTCTCGATCCTCGAGCAGCCCGAGCAAGGGGCCCGTCGCCGCGCTGCCCATCTTGACGTAAATCTCCATCGCGGCATTGCGCAGGCCGGCGTCCTCGTCGTTGCGCAGGGCATGCTCCAGCGAGGGCAGCAGCGTTATGGAGTCGAAGCCGGCGAGGTGGTCGGCGGCAGCCTGGCGCACCGGCCAACTCTCGTCGCCAACCGCCGTGAGCAATGCCGGGATCGCCTCGGCCAGCCGCGATCGGCCCAGGCGGTCGACCGTTTCCCGGCGCAGCGACTCCTCCCCGGAACTCAGCGCTTGGAGGGCCGCCTGGATGTCGAGGCTCATGGCAACGGCCCTGTGTCCTCCGGCCTCAACGGCGCCTGCCGGTCGCAAGGCATGGGCGTACCCCCGCCTTCGCTATTTCGACCGGAAGACCGCGATGAGCTTGGCCAGGTTCTCGGCCTGCTGCGCGAGGTTTGCCGTGGCCTTCGACATCTCCTCGACGGTGGAAAGGTTGTCGCGCGCGATCTCGGAAATGTTCTCCATCGCCTTCACGACCAGCTCGCCGCCCCGCTTCTGCTCGGCGGTGGCGTAGGACACTTGCTGGGTCATCCGGTTCATGTTCTCGACGCCGCGGATGATCTGGCGACTGCCGTCCGCCTGATCCTTGGTCGCCATCCCGACCTGCGAGGCGATCTTGTTCATGTTCTCGACGGCGACGCGCACCTGGCGCCCGCCGGCCGCCTGCTCCTTCGTCGAATACGCCACCTGCGCCATGATCTTGTTGATGTGCTCGGTAGCCTGACGGATCTGCTTGCTGCCGGCGGCCTGCTCGCGCACCGCGGTCGTGACCTGCTCTGTCGACGAGTTCATGTCCGCCACCGTTTTCAGCACGTCGGAACTGGCCTTCGACTGGCGCGCGGTGGACGAGGCGATCTCGGCCATCAACTGGCTGGAGCGCGAGACGGAATCGATGATGCGGCGCAGCGCCAGCCCCGCCTGGTCGGCGAGTGTGATGCCTTCCTTGGTTTCCGCAGCGCCAGCCTTGGCCGTGTCGACGGCGTCGGTCGTCTCCTGCTGGACCTGGCGGATCACCTCGCCAATCTCCTTGGTCGCGTCGACCGAGCGTTCGGCCAGCTTGCGCACCTCGTCGGCGACGACCGCGAAGCCACGGCCCGCCTCTCCGGCGCGGGCGGCCTCGATCGCCGCGTTCAGGGCCAGCAGGTTGGTCTGGTCGGCGATCTCCTCGATCACCTCGAGGATCTTGCCGATCTCCTGGGAGCGCTTGCCGAGGCTGGTGATCACGCGGGCAGTGTTCTCCATGGTGTCGGAGATCGTCTTCATGCCCTGGATCGTCGTCGTCACCGCGACGTCGCCGGTGCGGGCGTCGTCACTGGCCTTCTGGCTGATGCGATCCGCCTCCTGCGCGATCTTGGCCACGTCATTGACGGCGCCCGCCATCTCGGAAACGGTCTGGCTCGTGCGCGCGGCGGCCGTGTTGAGCACTTCGGCGTTGCGGGCCACCGCCTCGATCGAGGACGTCATCTCCTCGATCGTCACGGACGTCTCGGCGACGGTCTCCGCGAGCGTCTCCAGGTTCTTCGCGGACTGATCCGTCGAGACCGTCATCTGTTCGATCGTCGCCGAGGCCTCTGCCACGGTCGCGGCGAGCGTGCCTGAGGACTTGGCCACCTCCTCGATGGAGGCGCCCATCTGGTTGATCGACGAGGAGGTCTCGTCGACGTACTGCGCGAGGCTCTGGGCGTTGCCGGCCACCGTCTGGATCGAGGCGGCCATCTCTTCCATCGAGGTGGAAGTCTCCTCGGCGGCCTGGGCCTGGCTCTGGGCGCCTCGCGTGATCAGCTTGGCGTTCGTCGAGATCTCGCCGGCTGACGACGCCACCTGGACGGAGGCCTCCTGGATGTTGTCCACGACCTTGCGGAGATTGCCGACCATTTCGTTGAGGCTCGCCCCGAGGGCGCCGATCTCGTCGTCGCTCGCGATCTCGACGCTCTCGGTCAGGTCTCCCTTCGCTACGGCGCCGGCCACGGCGACCATCGTCTGCACCGGCTTGAACCAGCGTCCGATGAAGAACCAGCCGAGATAGGAACCGAGACCCACCAGCAGCGAGCCCAGCAGGATCGTCCGCAGCAGCATGCTGCGCCGCTGCTCGTCGAGGGCCTTCTGCGACAGCACGATCTCGACGCCGCCCTTCTGCTCCTCGCTCGACGAGCCCGAGTCGGCGCTCAGGCCCAGCTCGGCCGCCATGGCGTCACCACCCGATGATCCGCTCGTCATCACGGGCGCCCGGAACAGGATCACGCGGTCGCCGTTCTCGGCCGTCCGGTCGAATTCCTCGAGCGTGGCCGCCGGCGCAGCAGGCAGGTTCTTGACGCCGATGCCCTGCTGCGCGAGGACTGTGCCCCTGGCGTCACGGATCATGGCTCCGATCACGTCGGAGTCCTGACCAGCGACGGAAAACATCGCCCCTTCGAGCAACTGCGCGAGCAGCGGCTTGTCTTCGGTCAGGACACCGTACTTGCTGTTGTAGGCGAGGTTCGCGGCGATGTAGCGGCCGCGCTTCTCGAGCTGGTCGCGAAGCAGCCTGCGGCTCGAGAACAGGTCGTACGCCGTCGAAACCGCCCCGATCAGCAGCGAAACGATCGCGACGAGAAACACCAGCCGCGTGCGGATCGATCTGCTCTGAGAGATGAAGAGTCCCATCACAGAACCCTGTTGGCCGCGCGGAGGGCGTCGGCCGGAATCTCGATCTTGAGCTTGTCGGCGATCTTCTTGTTGACCACGAGCTCGGCGCGGGGAACGAGCATCTCGATCCTGCCTTTTTCACCACCGGCGATCCGATTCACGAGATCGCCCGCCTGGTCGCCGATCGATGCCAGGTCGGGCCCATTCGACACGAGCGCACCCTCGGAGACGAGCGCGGGCGAAAAGCTGTAGACGGGCTTGCCGGCTTTGAGCGCCTCGGTCAGCACGTAGCGCCGCGACTCCTCGCCCAGCAGCATCGGATCGGGCGGGATCCACAGCGCGTCGACGGCGCCCTCGCCCCGGAGCAGCGCGCGCAGCGCCTCGGGCACGTCCCGCTCCGAACTCACTTGCCGGACGCTCAGGCTGAGGCGCACCACCCCGGCGGCCTTCTGTGCCTCCTCGACGAGTCGGCCCGTATTGGAATCGTTGTAGACGACGCCAATCTTGACGCCCAGCGGATTCACCAGGCGGAAGGCGGCGAGCTGGTTCTTGATCGGAATCGAGAACGACACACCGGTGATGTTGGCTACGCCAACGAGGCCGAGCCGGGCCGGATCCTGCACCATGCAGAACACCTGCGGAATCTCCGGGGCGACTTCCTTCGCGGCTTGTGCCGCGAGCGGGCCGAAGGTCACGAAGACGGCGGCCTTGTCCTTGAGGCTGGCGATCAAGCGATCCGCCTCGGCCCGGTCGCCGCGCAGGTCGTACTCCGTGAGCGTGTGGGCCGAGATGGCGCGCCGCAGGCTGTCGATGGCCGGACGCCAGGCCGGGCTGTCACTGCTCTTCAACGCCGCGACATCGGCGGCCGAGGCGGCGGCCGCCGAGCCTACGAGAGCCGAGAGCAACAAGGACCGGAGCTGTCTCATCAATGAACTCCTCTGCGCCTAGTTGGTGCCTGCGGCCAGGGCTTGCGTCTCGCGCAGTTCGACACCGAGGATCTTCTGCAGATCCACGAGGATGATGAGCCGCTCGGCGAGCTTGGCCACGCCACGGATGTAGTTCGCGTCGATCTCCACCACCTCTTCCGGGGCGGCCTCGATGGTGGAGACGGGGACCTTCAGGACCTGGGAGGCGCCGTCGACCAAAAGCCCAATCAGCCGCTCGCGCAGGCGGACCACCACCACGCGCGTCTGCCGGACGATCTCGACGTCGCCCAGGCCCAGCTTCCGCTTCAGATCGATCACCGGGATGATCCGGCCACGCAGGTTGATGACGCCCTTGATGAATTCCGGCGCGCGCGGCACCTGGGTGATCTCGGTGACGCGGATGATTTCCTGGACCAGCCGCACGTCGATCGCGTACTCCTCGTCGGAGAGGAAAAAGCTCACCAGATGCTCGGTCGCCTCGACCGCCTTCTTCTCCTCGCGGGTGGGGGCGGCGAAGAAGGAGATGTTGTGGACGCGTGAGACGCTGGTTTCGGTCGCCGCGACGAGTTCGGCCTCGCCGGTGCCCAGTGCGGTGGCCGGCGTCGATTCGACGAGTGCTGCGTCGGCACGCGCCAGGATGTCGGCCGCCAGGCCCGAGGACGGCAGCGAGATGCGCCCGCTGCCCGCGACTGCGACCTCCGCCGGGAACACCAGGGGTTCCTCGCGCACGCTCCAGGCGGCGTCCTTGGGCGGGGGCTCCGCCTTGCGGCCCCCCTTCTTGCGGCCGTCGCTCGGTTTCGCCATGCCTCAGGCCCCCGGGAGTGCTGTGGGCAGGTCGAGGCGGCCGTGCAGCAGCGCCTGCCGCTTGCCTTCGAAGAGCGCCGCCACGTCCAGGATCAGCACCACACGGCCGTCGCCCATGATGGTGGCGCCCGCCACCGGCATGGCCCCGCCCGACACCGCGGGATCGAGCGCCTTGATCACGATCTCCTGCTGGCCGTGCAGCTTGTCGACCACCAGTCCCACGCGCTTGTCGCCGCGGCCCAGGATCACGGCGTACTGCCCGCCCTCGAAGCCCTTGAAACCGAACAGCGTCGAGAGCCGGACCAGCGGGATGATCCGATCGCGCACGCGCAGCGTGTCGCGGCCGTTGATGCGGTGTACCTCGGAGCTCAGGAACTTCAGGCTCTCCACCACCGCAGACAGCGGCAGCGCGTAGGTGCGCCCCCGCACGTCTACCATCAGCGCCGAGATGATGGCCAGCGTCAGAGGGAGCTGGATGATGAACTTGGTACCCACCCCGGGCACGGTCTCGACCTCGACCAGACCCGAGAGCCGCTCGATCGCCTTCAGCACCACATCCAGGCCGACGCCGCGGCCCGAGACCTCGCTGATCTGGTCACGAGTGGAGAAGCCCTGGGAGAAGATGAACTGGACGGCCTCGCGGTCGGAGAGGTTTTCGTCGCCCTTCAGCAGCCCGCGCTCGACGGCCTTGCGCCGCACCGTCGCCGCGTCGATTCCCGATCCGTCGTCCATGATCGTGATCACGACGTGGTTCGATTCCTGCGAGGCCGAGAGCAGGATCGTGCCGGTCGGCGTCTTGCCCCGCGCGACGCGTGTGCGCGGGTCCTCGATGCCATGGTCGACGCTGTTGCGGATCAGGTGCACGAGCGGCTCGCCGATCTCGTCGATGATCGCCTTGTCGACTCGCGTGCCGTCGCCCTCGAGGATCAGCTCGATCTCCTTGCCCTGGCTGCGGGCCAGGTCGCGGACCATGCGCGGGAAGCGTTCGAAGACGTGGCGGATGGGCAGCATCCGGATGTCCATCACGGTCTCCTGAAGCTGCTGGGAGACGCCCGCCAGATGATTCACGGCGTCGAGCAGTTCCTGGCCTGAATCGCGCCCGCTCTCAGCCTTGACGGCCCGCTTGCCGAGCTGGTCGAGCTTGGTGCGGTAGATGATCAGCTCGCCGACCAGGTTCAGCAGGTGGTCGAGCTGGGCGAAGTCGACGCGGACCGTGTTGGAGCGCGCCGCCACGTACTGTGACTGCGTCCGCCGGGTGTCGGCGGCCTTTGCGAGCGAGCCGTCGCGCGCCGCGCTCTCGGCCTCACGCTCTTCCCGGGCAGCGGGCGCCGAGGGTCCTTTGGGAGCGCCGCCACCCGGATGCGGGCTTGCTCCGCGGCCGGCCAGCAGTGCCTCGAGGTCGGCCTTCTCCGCCGCGAGGCTCTTGACCTCCGCCTTCTCGCGGCAGGCCTGCTCCATCGACTCGCGCAAGGCGCTCGCCCCCGCAAACAGCCGGTCGAAGGCCGGACCCTCGAGCACGATGCCGCCGTCCACGAGCTGGGCGAAGACGTCCTCGAGACGGTGGACGTACTCCTTGATGCCCGAGAAACCCATCATCCCGCTGTTGCCCTTGAGCGTGTGCAGCGGGCCGAGCACCTGCGAGATCACGGCCGGGTCGACGCCGTCGCGTTCGAGCGCCAGCAGGCAGTGATCGAGCGCCTCGAGATGCGCCCGCGCATCCTCGAGGTAGATGTCGACCAGCTCCTGCGAGACCTGAAAGGAATCCGACATTGGGCCGCTCCCCCGGCAGGACCTACGCGGCCGTGATCTTCTCGATGAGGCCGTGCAATTCCGAAGCCTGGAACGGCTTCTTCACGTAGCCCTTGGCCCCCATCTTGAGGCCACGGATCGTGTCTTCTTCCTTGCCTTCCGTCGAGATGATGATGACCGGCACGGCCGAGTAGGCCGGTTCCTTTTGAACCCGCTGAAGAAACTCGAGGCCGTTCATGACCGGCATGTTGATATCCAGCAGGATCAGGTCGATGCCTTCTTCCTGGGCCAGCTTGTCCAGCGCTTCGAGGCCGTTCATCGCGCTGATCAGCTTGCAGTTCTTGTAGCGCGAGAGGAAGAGCTTGTACATCTGGTGGATCAGCGCGGAATCGTCGACCGCGAGGATCTTCCTGAGCATCGCTTCCCTACTCCTCCGGCGAGTCACGAACCTCAGCTGAGCCGGTACAGGTTTTTACCACCGAAAGTCGCGCGGTTCAACCTCTTCGGGGCGCCGCCGCACGTCGCAGCGACGCGCGGCAGGCCGCACCATGGACGCCTGCGCAGGCCAGCCGAAGGCCCCTCGGACTCCGGCAGGTTGGATAGCGGCCCGATCACCCGATGTTTTCCGATTGGGTGGGGCTCGCTCTGTACCATCAGCCGCTCTGGTCTCAGGCCGGACGGCGTCACCGCGGAACTGGCCCCAGGCGCTGAAGAACTGCTGCTCGCGGGTGAAGCCGTTGAGGCTCGGGGCAGGCGTCAAAAATCCAGCCTGGTGAACGCGCCGTTGACTCCCCGAGGCGACTGGGGCGAACATCGAAGAAGTATGGGCGCTCCGAGCACGCTGCGCTTCATCGGCCTCGACATCGGCGGCCGCTTCCTGACGGGGGCCTGCGTCAACCCCGCCGGCAGGGTCGAGGGCCGTCTGCGCGAGCGGGTCGAGAAGGACAGCCTCGAGTCGCTGTTGCGGCAGCTCGAGCGAGCCGTCCGAAACCTGGCCGGGCCGTCTGGCGCGCGCGCTGTGGGCGTGGGCGTTCCCGGGATCGTGGAGCAGGGCACCGCCTTGGTGCGAGTTGCGCCCAACGTGCCAGTGCTGAACGGCTATGCGTTCGGGGCGGACTTCGCCGAGCGGATCGGAATGCCCACCTTCGCCGAGAACGATGCCAACGCCGCGGCGCTGGCCGAAGCCTGGCTCGGCGCGGGCCGGGGCTCGGAGCGTCAGATCTTCGTATCACTGGGCTCGGGCATCGGCGCCGGCATCATCCTCGACGGGCGGATCTGGCCCGGCGCCAGCGGTTACGCGGGCGAGATCGGGCACATCCAGGTGGAAGCCGACGGCCTGCCCTGCGGCTGCGGGTCGCGCGGCTGCCTCGAGACCGTCGCCGGCATCCCCGGCTGGGTGCGGCGCACCGAGGCGGCCCTCGCCGGCCGGCCCTCGGCGCTGCGGGGCCGGACGCTCGAGCCAAAGGCCATCATCGAGGCGGCCCAGGCGGGCGACGCGGTGGCTCTCGAAATCGTCGCCGGCTCGGCACGGGCGCTCGCTGTCGGCATCGGCGCCACGCTGAATCTGCTGAACCTCGACCGCGTCGTGCTCGGCGGCAGCGTCGCCGCAGCCGGCGATTTCCTGCTGGGGCGCGTCTGCGAAGAAGTGCGTCAGCGCACTTTCCAGCAGGTCTTCGCCGATTGCGCCTTCAAGCTGGCCGAGCTCTCCGGCGACGCCGGCGTCGTGGGCGCCGCGCGGGTCGCGATCATCGGCTTGGCGCAGTAAGCGTGTTCGAGTCCCAAGCCCGGCTCTCGGAAGAGGTGCAGGGGCTTCTCGGTGCCGTGCGAGAGGCCACCGGCGCGCGCTACGCCTGCATTGCCGAGAGACGTGGCATCCGCTTCGAGTCGGATCCGACGGCGGAACCCGGTTGGCCGATTCGCCGCTTTCTGGAGCCGCGCCTCGCAGCCATCTTCGAGTTGCCCGCCAGTCTGGCCGGCGCGGGCCCGGAGCAGGATGCCTTCGAGGCCTGGGACGACGACGACTTTCTGCTCGCCTTCCTGAACGGCCGCGTGGCGCTGCTGCTCGCCTGCTCCGACGCCGAGGCGGCACGCGAGCCGGCCGAGCGCATCTTCACGGCTCTGGCCGATCGGCTGCTGCGCCTGGAGCCGTCGTGGCGCGTCGATGCCCAGGGTCGTGGGCTGTTCTTCGGCCGGCCGCGCGTCGACTGGATCGTAGTCGCGCGGGAGCGCTAGCGGTCGGCGCCAGCTGTCGCCGCGCCCCGGCAGGATCAGCAAGCAGCGATGGCGGAGCTATTTCAGTCGTTGTCGAGACGCCGCGAGCGTACGACGCTCGCGGCGGGCCGTCAACGATTCCGGTTAGAATGACGAGTTCTGGAACCTCCCTGAAGAGCGCCAGAGGGAGGCTCCGCCCCGATTCATGAAGAACATCCGCAATTTTTCCATCATCGCCCACATCGACCACGGCAAGACCACACTCTCCGACCGGCTGATGGAGAGGACCGGGGCGCTCACCCAGCGGGAGATGAGCGAGCAGGTCCTGGACTCGAGGGATCTCGAGCGCGAGCGCGGCATCACGATCAAGCAGCACTCGGTGCGCCTCAACTACACGGCGAAGGACGGCCTCGTCTACATCCTCAACCTGATCGACACGCCCGGGCACGTCGACTTCGCCTACGAGGTCTCGCGCTCGCTGGCGGCGTGTCAAGGGGCGCTGCTCGTGGTCGACGCGAGCCAGGGCGTCGAGGCGCAGACGCTGGCGAACGCCCACCTGGCCGCCGACGCGGGACTCGAGATCATCCCGGTCCTCAACAAGATCGACCTGCCCGGCGCCGAGCCGGAGAAGGCCAAGGAGCAGATCGAGCACGTCATCGGGATCGACGCCTCGCAGGCGATCCTCGCCTCGGCCAAGCAGGGCATCGGCATCGAGGAAATCCTCGAGGCGATCGTCAAGCGCGTGCCGCCGCCCGGGGGCGACCCAGGGGGCCCGCTGCGCGCGCTCGTCTTCGACTCCTGGTTCGATCAGTACCGCGGCGTCGTGATCCTGGTGCATGTCGTGGACGGGCGGCTCGAGCCGAAACTGAAGGTGAAGCTGATGGCCTCGGGCGGCGCGTACGAGGTCGAGACCCTCGGCGTCTTCACGCCCAAGCCGGTTCCCGTCGAGTCGCTGAGCGCGGGCGAGGTCGGGATCGTGGTCGCGGGCATCAAGAAAGTCTCCGACGTCGCCATAGGCGACACGCTGACCGACGCGAAAAACCCGGCGCCCGAGCCGCTCCCCGGCTTCAAGGAGATCAAGCCGATGGTGTTCGCGGGGCTCTACCCCGTGGACGCCGACCAGTATGCCGAGCTGCGCGACGCGCTCGAGAAGCTGCGCCTCAACGACTCCTCGTTCTTCTACGAGCCCGAGACCTCGACGGCGCTCGGCTTCGGCTTCCGCTGCGGTTTCCTGGGCCTGCTGCACATGGAGATCGTCGAGGAACGCCTCGAGCGCGAGTTCAACCTCGAGTTGCTGATCACGGCGCCCTCGGTCCGCTACCGGGTCAAGAAGACGGACGGCGACGTGATCGAGATCGACTCTCCCGCGCGGCTGCCCGACCCGGGCTCGATCGAATCGATCGAGGAGCCGATCATCACCGCCACGATCCTCACCGGCGACGAGTTCGTGGGCTCGATCCTGAAGCTGTGCCAGGACAAGCGCGGCATCCAGAAGGGCATCCACTACATCACGACCACGCGCGTGATGATTGAGTACCAGCTGCCGCTCAACGAGATCCTGCTCGACTTCTACGACCGGCTGAAGTCGGCCTCGAAGGGCTACGCCTCGCTCGACTATCAGTTCACAGGCTACTGGGTCTCGCCGCTCGTGAAGCTCGACATCCTGGTCAACGGGGATCCCGTCGACGCGTTGTCGCTGATCGTGCACCGGGAGACGGCCTACGCTCGTGGCAAGTCGCTGGTCGAGAAGATGCGCGCGCTGATCCCGCGCCAGATGTTCGAGGTGGCGATCCAGGCCGCCATCGGCTCGCGCGTGATCGCCCGCCAAAGCGTCAAGGCGCTGCGCAAGAACGTCATCGCCAAATGCTACGGCGGCGACATCAGCCGCAAGCGCAAGCTCCTCGAGAAACAGAAGGAAGGCAAGAAGCGCATGAAGCGCGTGGGAACCGTGGACATTCCCCAAGAAGCCTTCCTGGCCGTCCTGCGCGTCGACGACTAGCCGGGCCAGCGCGCTAGCGCAAGGTTACGGCGTGCTCGTTGCCATTTGCGCCCTGATTGAAGGGGGGATCGGCCAGGCGACCCGACCAGTCTTTCCGTAGATTCTAATGGTCAGTTCGGCTTGCCCCTGGTTTCCGCCGAAAAGCGGGGAGCCATCTTCTCGTTTCAGGGCGAAGCGCACCCAGAAAACGTCGTAGGCGTAGTCGCGATCCGCGACACCGGCCAGCGCCGAGAGATTGCGGAGCGCCGGATCGACTATTCCTTGAATGCGCCCGGGTGCGTCGTCGGACAGGCCAGCCGGCCCGAGAAAGGCGCCCCAGTCCAAGGGAATGACGCCCGATCCTTCGCGTGGGTCGATCTCCACCAGGACGACCGTATCCCGAATCGCGTCCGCTTCGCCGGTGAGCGCCCGCGTGCGTGCGTCACTGAGGCCATCTCGTAGCTGCTTCATCCGAGCGGTGGCCCTGATCACCTCCGGTGTCAGCCAGGTGGCTCTCAGCTTGTAGTTGTACGATTTCTCCGTGTGTCTGACGCGCAGGTCGAACAGGCCACCGACCCTGCCTTGCGCACGCATGGCGAGCCCCGTCGCTTTCGCTTGCTCGCCTGGCCATCGAAGGTAGCCTTCGTCAAACTCCTGGGCCAAGGCTACGCACGCCAGGACGGCTGCGAGCAAAGTCCTCGATCCGACAGACAGCACGCCAGAACCTCGATCGGCCCGAGCTAGCGAGCCGAGCTCGGAAGTGGGCGCTTGGTGATCACGACCAACTCCTTGCCGCCGAACAGCGTCTCGCCGACCGTCACGCCGCAAAGCGCAAAGCCCGCGGCGCCAGCTTCGAGGAGTTCTTTTTGCATGGTCGAGGTCTTGTTGGTCGCCAGGAGTTTGTACTCGTGCCGCGGCGTCTCAACCACGCTCCGGGACCTCTCCATGATGACCACGACCTCCTTGCCGCGAAAGGTGGAGGAGAAAACGCTCTGACCAACGTACTCGAAGCCCCCGGCAGCCGCCTCCTGCACCTCCTTTTGCATCGTCGAGGTCTTGCTGGTTGCCAGAAGCTTGTACTCGAAACTGGGCTGGGCTGGCTGTTCCGGATTTCGGCTCATCACGACGACGGCCTCCGACCCTCCGAAAGCCGTTTCTCCGCCCATCACTCCCTGGAAGCGGTAGCCTGCGTCCGCCGCTTCTCCGAGCTCCCTCTGCATGGTCGAAGTCTTGTTGGTCGCGAGAACCCTGTAGTCCCATTTGGGTGAGGCAGGAGCTTCTTCAGCGTCGGCAGGCGCCATCCAGACACAGCAAAAGGCCACTATGGCAGCTGCGCGCATCACTTCCTCCTGCTAGATTGGCGGTACAGACTCCGGGGAGCATAGCACCCCTGGTCAAGTCGCGGGCCGCTGCGACCGCGCGCGGCATGCCGGCTAGGGCGCGGGCTTCAGCGCTTCGTAGTGGCCTGCTGAAGTGGTCGAGGTCAGCGGAAACCCTTTCGGATCGAGTCCGAGATCAGCAGGATCTGGCGCGTCGAAGCCGGCGATACTACGAAGCCAGGCCCTGCTGTTGTTCGTCGTAGGCGCTGAAGAGGCTTTCCTTGGCCTCAGGTGGCCACTTCTTGATGTCCTTGCCGCTTGCCCTGTTGGGGTCCTGGGTTGAGGTCCTGGCGGAGGCGCTCGAGTTTCTGGGGTCCTGGACTTCCGCTGCTACGACGCAGACAGGGGCCGGGCCGCGAGACGGCTCCCCCGCGCCAACCCGCAACGTCAGGAGCACGAGCGCCAGAACGCCGGCCGCGCGGCGCATGATGACGCCTTGGCGTGGAGGCATCGCCGAGTGCCTCAGTGACTCTTGAAGAACGCGGAGAACGCGGGAGAAAAATAGTTCGGGTCCGGAGCGAGGTTGGGGTCGGCTTTACGGCAGGCCGCGACGTCGTGGGCCGCCTCCACGCTCAGCCGGGCGTCCCTTTCGCCTCCGGAGCGAAACAACGAAAAGCGCGCGGCGGCACGCAGCAGGTGGCTGCGCGCCATCGCCCGCGGCGGCTGGCCCTGAGTCTGGCTTAGATAGCGCAGCGCCTCGGCGTAGCGTCCCTCGAAGTAGGCGCGCGCCCCGTTCAACAACTCGGGACTCATCCTGGCAGCGGGTGCGGGGAGAGTGGTGGTCGGGCCCGCGGGAGCGGTGGAAGGGATGGAGACCGTGCGCAGCGCGTCGCGCCGCCTTTCCGCCGCCTGGCGCACGCCATCGAGGCGCTCGTTCGCGCGGGCGGCCAGATCGCGGGCCTCAGCGAGCTGCGCAGGGTCGGAAGCGCGGCGAGCAGCTTCGAACTTCGCGCGGGCGGTGGCGACACCCTCCTTGCCCTCAGCCTCGGCCCGGCCCAGGGCCGGCTCGCGACTCCAGACCGGCGCGAGCAGCGCGTCAGCGGCAAGCACCGCGACCCCACGGGCGGATTCGTCGGCGCGGGCGAGGGCTGCCTCGGCGGCCTGGACAGCGGCGGCCACGACCGCAGGACCGGGACCGGCCGGCTTGGGGGCCGTGGTCGACGGCGGGGCGGTTGTCGGCTTCACCGCGACCTGACCCTCGCACGACTTGAGGCCGTCCACCAGCTCCGCATACTTGGGATTCGAGCGAATCGCGCCCTGGGCTCGTGAGGCCTCGAAGGCCTTCACGGCCGCGTCGCAGTTGCCGAGGTTGAGATAGGCGGCGCCCAGGTAGAAGTGGGGAAAGTACGGCTCGAAGCGAAGGCCGTAGAGCTTGATGCGCTCGCCTTCCGCAGGGTTGCTCGTGATCGCTTCCTTCATGTGGCGGGCCACGTCGTCCCAACGCTTGCGATCCAGGGCTTCGATACCCTTGCGGTAAGAGTCTTTGTAGTCGGCCTGGGCAGGGTGCGGAAGGCTGAGCGCCAGCAGCAGCGCAAGGCCGCCGGTACGACGCACCTAGAGCCCGCTCCGCCGCAGATAGTCGCCGGCGTCGACGCGGCGGAATTCGAGGATCCTGCGCTCGAGGTCGGCGACCCGGACGCTGACGTTCGCCTTCTGCGATGGGAAGCCGGGGTTCTTGACCTCGACCGTGTAGGATCCCGGCGCCAGGCTGAGGAAGAGTGGCGTATAGCGCGAGGGCGGCAGCGTCTGGCGGCGGCCCTGCGCGTCCACCACCTCGACTACCTCGCCCCAGGGCAGGGCGTCGATCAGGAGCGTGCCTGAGGCGGCGAGCGTCGCTGGCGGCGGCGTGGAGGGCGTCAGCGTGGTGACCGGCAGCGCCGGCGGCGCGGGGCCCGGCGTCGCGGCAGGATCGCCGCGCATGAGCATGAATAGGACGCCGACGCCGCCGAGGAGCAGGAGGGCAGTAGCGCCGCCTACGACGACCAGCGGCAAGCGTGAAGTCGAAGCGGCCGGCCTCGCACCGCTCGGCCGCGGGGCGTCGAGTACGCGCGTCGAGGATGCCTCGGCGATTCGCGTGGGGGGCGCATCGACGATCCGCGTCTGGGCAATCCGCGTGGGCGCAGCCACGGTTCTCGTCGGCGGGCGCGGCGTGATCGGGCCGCTTGGCCTGGGCGTCTGGGGCCCGGGCGCCAGCGGCGCGATGCCCGCGGCATCTCGCGCCGCCGCCATCGCCTGCGCAAACTCAGCGGCCGTGGCGTAGCGAGCGTCGGCCTTCTTCTCGAGTGCGCAGCGCAGCACCGGCACGAGCGACGGCGGCAGCGGAGGCGCGCCCGGGCCGTCGAGCAACGGCGGCTCCTGGAGATGCTTGAAGATCGTCGCGAGCGGTGTCTCGCCGCGGAAGGGGACGCGGCCCGTGAACAACTCGAAGGCCACGATGCCCATCGCGTAGATGTCGCTGCGGGTATCGACCTTGCCACCCTGCGCCTGCTCAGGGCTCATGTACTCGGGAGTCCCGACCACGAGTCCGGTCGCCGTAGCGCCGATGGTGGCCTCGGCTCCCAGTTGCTTGGCGATGCCGAAGTCCATCAGCCGCACGACACCGAGCTTGTCCTGCATCAGGTTCGCGGTCTTCAAGTCGCGGTGCACGATGCCGACGTCGTGGATCGCCTGCAGACCCTCGGCCACGTGGATGCACACGTCGAAAGCCTGCTCCACGGCCAGCGGGCCGCTCTCGACCAGCACCTTGCGCAGGTCGACGCCCTCGATGTACTCCATCGCGATGTAGCGCAGCCCGCCTGCGTCCCCATATTCGTGGATGCCGCAGACGTTGCGGTGGCGCACCCTGCGTGCGAGGCGGATCTCGGTGCGGAAGCGCCGCTCCATGTCGGGGTCGCTGCTCACGTCGGAACGGAGCACCTTGATCGCGACCGTCTCTTCCAGTTTGTGGTCGCGGGCCTTGTACACCATGCCCATGCCGCCCTTGCCGAGCGGGGCCTGGATCTCGAAACGGCCGTCGACCAGCGAGCCGCGGATCAGCGTCTTCGAGGTGCGCAGCGCGTGGCCGCAGTTGAAGCACAGGTCGGCCGAATCCGAGACATCGGACTCACACTTCGGACACTTCATGGCCGCACCCTTGCACCCACTGAAACGCCGCGATTCTATCCCGAAAGCCAGACGCGGGGCCGTGCTACAGTCATCGCAAACCGTTCGCACCCTAAGTAAGGCTCGCGCGAGGCGGAGCGGCCCGAGCCATGCATCGCGAGCCGAAACGGCCGCGTCCTGCGCGTCTAGTATTGGTAGACTGTGTAAATCCCTTCGCGGAGGCTTAGATGACGAAGAGAAGAGTGTGCTCCATCGTATTCCCGGCGGCCGTTGCCCTGCTGGCGATCGCGCCGACGGCGACGGCTCAGGATTTCCCGGCCCCGGCGCCACCGAGCGTCGGCCCGCCGCCCGTCCAGTACAACTTCGCGCCGCCAGGGGCACGCTCGCTCGCCATGGGAGCGGCCTTCATTGGACTGGCCGACGACGCGACGGCAGCCGAATCCAACCCGGCCGGACTGACGATCCTGACGAAACCGGAATTCTCGGCCCACTTCCGCTACACCGAGTTCGACAACACGGTGCCGAATACGGTGTCGGGGGCGGGCTTCGAGACGTTCACCAGCCGAGTGGGCAGCCCCTCCTTCTTCAGCGTGGTCTATCCCTGGCAACAGGCGGCGGTTTCCGTGTTCTACCAGCGGGCCGCGGACTTTCGCTCCAACAGCAGGTTCCAGGGCTTCATCAACGACACCCTCTACAACGAGGACCGAATCGACGTGGCGTTCCGGACCGAGAACTTCGGCGTCTCGGGGGCGTTCAAGCTGGGCAGCAAGGTCTCGATCGGCGGCTCGATCCGGGCCACGCGGGTGAAGACGCAGGCGCTCCAGCGCGTCACCCTCGTCTTCCCCTTCATCGCCGCTGGCGACGTGCTGCTGCTGCAATCCAACAATGATGCGACGATCGACGACAGCCAACTCAAGACCACGTTCAACGCCGGCATCCTGATCACTCCGACGCCGAGGTTGTCGCTGGGCGCGGTCTTCAAGAAGGGCGCGGACCTGGATTTCACCCAGACGGCCCAGCAAACGATCGACGCCGACATCCTCGACACCCCCTTCCGTTCCGGGGTCGCCTCGGCGCCCGTGCGGATCAGCGTGCCCGACGTCTTCGGAGGCGGCGTTGCGATCAAGGCTACCGACACGTTTACCGTCCTCTTCGACGTCGTCCGGATCAAGTACTCCCAATCCGACCTCGGGGCGGACCGCCAGAACGGCTACCAACTGTTCGGCCAAGGTGGTCGCGAGCCACTCGAGGACGGCACCGAGGTCCACGGAGGCCTCGAGTACAGTTGGGCGCGGGGCGACGATTGGATTTTCTCGCTGCGCGGAGGCTACTACCTCGACCCGGACCACGACGGCCTGGCCGGTCGCGACTCCAAGCAGAACCACGTCACCTTCGGCGGCGGTGTCGTGGTGAAGAACAAGCTGCAGGTCGACGGGGCCGTGAACCTGGCCGACGCCGTCAAGGAGGGCCTGCTCTCCTTCGTCGTGCGGTTCTGATCAGAGTTCTGGGGGGTAGGGAGCCTTGCACCACCCCCGCGCACTTCGGGCTCCCCCCAGAGGCGCTCGCGGCGGAGTGAATCCGCCGCTCGCTGGTATCGGCCGGCTGCTTGCGGCTTGGGCTAGAATGGCCCCAAATGGGTCAGGCGGCACAGGCTCCCGTTACGGCCAAGAAGTCGGTGGCCCGCGAATACCTCGAGTCGGTGGTGGTCGCGGTCATCCTCGCGCTGTTCATCCGTACCTTCGTCGTCCAGGCTTTCAAGATCCCCACGGGCTCCATGGAAACCAACCTGCTGATCGGGGACCATCTGCTCGTGAACAAGCTCGTGTATTCGCCATCGGTCGGGGCCCTCGAGGACCGGCTTTTCCCCAAACGCCACGTGAAACGCGGGGACGTGGTGGTGTTCAAGTATCCTGAAGAACCCGGCCGCGACTTCATCAAGCGCGTCATCGGCCTGCCGGGGGAAAGCGTCGAGATCCGCGACAAGACAGTGCTGATCGACGGCAAGCCCCTCGACGAGGGGGCTTACGTGCATTTCCTGGATTCCGGGCTCCGGCCCGAGGACCCCGACTACGGACTGCGCGAGGGGCGCGCGGGCTTCGGGCCCGTAACGGTGCCCGAAGGCCAGCTCTTCGTGCTGGGCGACAACCGGGACAACAGCAAGGACAGCCGCTACTGGGGCTTTCTGCCTCGCGATCAGGTGAAGGGGCGCGCGCTTGTGGTCTACTGGTCGTACGAAGCGAGCCGGGAAGAGTACCATCGCACCGGTGTCGTCGACTGGCTGCGCGACACCGCACAGTCCTTCGGGAAGACGCGCTGGCATCGTTTCTTTCATTTGATTCGCTAACGAAAGGTCGGTCGAGATGGACGAGAGAGAGCCGGTGGCGAGCAACCGCGAGAGAGGCGAAGGCGGCATCCAGGGTTTCATCTGGCTCGCCGTCTTCGCGCTGATGCTTTACGCAGGTTGGAACGTAATCCCCATCTACGTGTCCAACTACAGCCTCGCCGACAAGGTCAATCAGATCGCGCGCAGCCCGCGCGGCCAGGTGAAGGACGAGCAGATCCTGGAGCTGCTCATGAAGGAGGTGCGGGAGAACCGTCTCGACCCGTATATCGAGCGGAGCTGCTTCCACATCACGACGCTCGAGACCTCCCGCCGGATCAAGTGCCAGTATGAACGCGCCGAGAGGGTGCTGCCCGGCGTGGCGCACACCTTCCACTTCACGCTGAGCGCCGACCAGCCGTTGATCTACTAGAAGATTCGGGGGGGGTACGGATCCATGCACCCCCCCGCGCGCATTCGCGCTCCTCCCCATCCGCTCCGCGCTGGAGTCAATCCAGCGCTCCGCTGCCTGCCGGGCTTCGCGTGCGGATCAGGAACCTCTTCAAGTCGCTCCGCGCCGGAGTCAATCCGGCGCTGCGCTGCTACCGACCCTGCGACTTCGGAACCATGTGTCCTTGGCGCCCTTCGGGCCCCCCATCCAACTCCGCGGGGAGTGAAACCGCCTCCGCTCGGCTACTCGACCTCGAAGCCCCAGAACCCAGGGCGCTCCTCGAGCAGCTCGATGCCGTATTTCCTGAGGCCCGTCTCGTCTTCGCCGCCGGCGCTGACGGCGCACAGGATCAGCGCGCCATGCCGATTCACGACGGCGGTCTGTCCGATGCCCTCGGCCGCGCCCGCCGCCACCCTGATCGGGATCTGAGCGACCACGCGCTGGCTGCGCCGGCGTGCCTCTTGGTCGTCGGCCATCGCGGCTACATCTTCCCGAGGATCTGCTTGGCGATCACCATCAGTTGCATATTGCTCGTGCCCTCGTAGATCTGTCCGACCTTCTGGTCCCGGAAGTACTTCTCCACAGGATACTCCCTGGTGAACCCGTAGCCTCCATAGATCTCGATCGCCTTCGAGGCCACGAACTCGGCGGTCCGCGAGGCTTGCAGCTTCGCCATCGCCGCTTCCTTGACGAAGGCGGCGCCCGTGTCGCGCAGCCGCGCGGCGTTGTACGTGAGCAAGCGCGCCGCCTCGATCTGCAGGGCCATCTCGGCGAGCTGGAACTGTACGCCCTGGAACTCGGCGATGTGCTTGCCGAACTGCTGGCGCTCCTGGGAGTAGCGCAGTGCCAGCTCGTAGGCCCCCTGGGCGAGGCCAACCATCTGGGCGCCGATCCCGATGCGGCCTTCGTTCAGGGTCTCGATCGCGATCTTGTAGCCTTTGCCGATCGCGCCGAGCAGGTTCCGCTTCGGCACAAGGCAGCCTTCCAGGATCAACTCGCAGGTGGAAGAGGCGCGGATCCCGAGCTTGTCTTCCTTCTTGCCGATGCTGAAGCCGGGGAAGCTGCGTTCGACCAGGAAGGCGGTGATGCCCTTGTAGCCCTTCGCGGGATCGAGCGTGGCCAGAACGATGAACAGCTCCGCCTCCGCCGCATTGGTGATCCAGAGTTTGCGTCCGGTCAGCTCGTAGTGGTCGCCCTTGTCCTCGGCGCGACAGGCCAGTGCGAAGGCGTCGGACCCGGAACCCGCCTCAGAGAGCGCATAGGCGCCGACCCACTGGGTCGCGAGCTTCGGAAAGTAGCGCGCCTGCAGCTCTTCCGCGCCCCAGCGCAACAGCGCATTGTTCACGAGCGTGTTCTGGACGTCGACCAGCACGGCCACCGAGGCGTCGACGCGCGCGAGTTCCTCCACCACCAGGGCCGACATGAAGAAAGTCGCGCCCGCGCCTTGAAATTTCTCGGGGATCTCGACCCCCATGATGCCGAGCGCGAAGCACTTGTCGATGAGCGCCCGCGGGATCAGCGACTCGCTGTCCATCGCGTGAACGTGCGGACGGATTTCGCTTTCGGCGAACTGTCGGACCTGCTCGCGAAACATCAGCTCTTCCTCGGAGAGGTCGGTGAGCGGCAAGCTGCGGTGAACGGTAAGTGTTTCGGACATGGCCTCCCCCCGGTGGCCCTTCAATGCTACTTCCCGGCACGCGCCACTTCCACCTATCATCCTCCGGGATGGCTGCCGACTCGCTCGAGCGCGTGAGCCGCGACGTGATCGCCTGCGAACGGTGTCCGCGGCTGCGCGAGTGGTGCCGCGAGGTAGCCGAGGTGAGGGTGAAGCGTTTCCGCGGTGAGCGCTACTGGGGGCGGCCCATCCCGGGCTTCGGCGATCCCGAGGCACGGCTCCTGATCGTCGGCCTGGCTCCCGCCGCGCATGGCGGCAATCGCACGGGCCGCGTCTTCACCGGCGATCGCTCGGGCGATTTCCTGTTTGCGGCACTGCACCGCGCCGGCTTCGCGAACCAGGCTACCTCCCGTTCGCGCGACGACGGCCTCGCGCTGCGCGGAGCCTACATCGCCCCGCTGGCGCGCTGCGCGCCGCCGGCCAACAAGCCGACGCCGCAGGAGATCCGCAACTGCCGCGAGTACTTCGTGCGGGAATGGCGGCTGCTGCGGAGAGTTCGCGCCGTGCTGACCCAGGGCAAGATCGCGACCGACGGCTTCCTTGCGATGCTGCGCGAGGAGGGGCGCTTGCCGCCGCGCAGGGCTTATGCCTTCGGCCACGGGCTCGTGCACGACCTGGGCGAGGGCCTGAAGCTGTTCACGAGCTATCACGTCTCGCAGCAGAATACCTTCACGGGCAAATTGACGCCTGCGAAGCTCGACGCGGTGCTGCGCAAGGTGCGGCGGCATCTGAGGGGGGCATCGAAATGCAGGCGGGCATGAAGCGGCGTCTCGTGTCGGGCATGGCTCTGGTCGGCCTCGTGCTCGCGGCAGCGCCGACCCGGGCCGAGCTGCGGCCGGCCACGTTTCCATCGCAGGCGCTGGGCCGCGATGTCTCCGTCGCGATCCAGCTCCCGCCGTCCTACGCGTCGGCGCCGCAGCGCCGCTACCCCGTCGTGTACGCGCTGCATGGACTGTTCGAAGGCGCCGGCTTCTGGGACAAACGCGGCCTGGCTGTGGCTCTCGAGCGTCTCTGGACAGCGGGTCGCCTCCCGGAATTCGTGCTCGTGGCCATCGACGGCGGCAACAGCTTCTATGTGAACGGCCCGGGCGGCCTTTACGAGGACGTCGTGACCGGCGAGGCGCCGAGCTGGGCCGAGACCCACCTGCGCGTGCTCCCCGGACGCGACGGGCGAGCGCTCTGGGGTGTGTCGATGGGCGGCTACGCGGCGCTGCGCATTGCGTTCACGCATCCCGAGGTCTTCCGGGCGGTCGCCACCCACAGCGCAATGCTGCTCGAGAAGATTCCGAGTCCCGCTGAAGGCGCCGGGCGCTGGCACATGCAGGCGTTCGGCAAGGTTTTCGGGGACCCGATCGATGCAGCGGCGTGGGCCGCGGCCGACCCCCTGACACTCAGCGCGAAGGCCGACTCGCGCACGGCTCCCGCGCTGCGCTTCGACTGCGGCGGCCAGGACCGCTTCGGGCTCTACCAGGGCAACCAGGACCTGCACCGAAGGCTCGAGGCGCGCAGCGTGGGCCACGAGTTCGAGATCCTGCCCGGCGACCACGGCTACGAATACGTGCTGAGCGCCTTCGAAAAGGGCCTGGGTTTCCTCACCCGGGCGCTCACGCTCAGTCCCTGGTAACCGGCCTCTACGCTTCCCGGAGCGCGGTGGTGATCGGCAGCCGCGCGGCGCGCAGCGCCGGCAGCAGGCCGCCGACCAGCCCCATCAACAGCGCGAAGAGCATTCCCCAACCCACGATGCTCGGAGTGATCGCAAACGCGAAGGCGATCTCGCTGAAGCTCTGGGTCTGGCCGGTCCCCGTCGAGAAGCCGTTCATGGGGAACGCCAACAGGCAACCGACCGCGCCGCCGATCACGGCCAAAAACACCGACTCGAGTACGAACGAGAACAAGATCGCCCGGCGCGAGAAACCGAGCGCTCGCAGCGTGCCGATCTCGCGGGTCCGGGCCGCTACGACTGCGTACATCGTGTTCATGGCTCCGAAGACCGCGCCGATGCCCATCACGAAGGCGACACCCCGCGCCAGGGTCTGCAGGATCGAGGCAAGCGGACCGGCCTGGTCCTCGTAGTATTTGCGCTCCTCCACGGCCTGGAGCTGCATCTGCGGGTTCGACTTGATCCAGCGGTCGAGGGCCGGGATATCGGCAGGGTCCTTCATGCGCACCACGACCGCCGAGGCGCCGCCACCGCGCTGGAAGATCGCACCGAAGATGTCGCGGTCGCCCCAGATCTCGCTCTCGAAGGCGCCGCCCTGTGACTCGAAGATGCCTACGATCTTGAACTCTTTCCGCTGGTACTTCACGTAGCCGCCGAGTTGCAGGCCCTGGATGCGGTCGAGGAGCCGCTTGCCGACGATCACCTCATCGAGGCCAGGCGTGAACTTGCGCCCCTCTACGATCTGGATCCCGCCGCGGACCTCGAAGGTCTTCGGTTGCACGGCCCGCAAGCTGACGTTGGTCGGCTGGCCGTCCGTGGCCTTCGGCAGGCTGATCACGATCACCCACTCCCACGACGCCAGAGGCTGGGCGTCCGCCCCGCGCGCGACGCGCGAGTCGACCACGATCTGGCTGCCGTTCTCGAGCGACACGCCCGAAGTCAGCTCCGAAGCCGACCCGGGCTGGATGATGATCGCGTTGTCCTTGCGTCCGGTTGCGCGCAGCGCCCTGGAGAAGCCCTCGGACATGGACATCAGGATGGCGAACACCGTCACCACCAGCGCGATGCCGACGATCGAGAGCAGCGTCACCTGCCAGCGAACCCGGACGTTGCGAACGTTGTACGAGAGCGGGAGAGCCATCAGACCGTCCTCAGCATGTCCGTGATCCGCGAGCGATAGGCGTTCAGCGCCGGGACCAAGCCGGCGGCCAAGCCGAGGAACAATGCGACGGCCATCCCGAGCAGGCCCACTGCCGGCTTGATCCCCAGACTCGACAGTCCCACGCCCGCCAGCATGGCCTGGGCCGGCGAGTTCATGATCACCGACATCAGGGCTTGGCTGCCCAGCACCCCGAAACCCCCGCCCAGCACGCCCAGGAACAGCGCCTCGGTGAGGATCAACCCCATCACGCGGCCACTGGAAAAGCCGAGCGTCTTGAGGACCGCGATCTCGGTGCGCCGCTCGCGCACGGCCATACTCATGGTGTTGGCGGTCACCAGCAAAATCGTGAAGCTCACTGCCAGCCCGATGCTGTTGAGCAGCAGCGCGAGGTTGCCGGCCATGGCGATGAAGCCGGCGCGGAAGGCCTGTTCGGTCTCTGTGTGGGTCTGCCCATCGCTGTTCTCGAACAGCATGTCGATCGCCTTGCTGACCGCGCCGGCCTGGCCTGGGTCGTCGATCTCGACGGTGTAGGTGCCGGCGTTGAGGGTCCGGCCCGTGGCCTCGTAGAGGTACTTGTACTGGAAGAACATGACGTTGGTGTCGGTGCCAGGGTACTTGCCGGTGTCGGTGTCGAAGATCGCGCGCACCACGAACTCGAAGGGCCCCGACGCCTTGCGATAGGGCGGGATGAAGCTCTCGAGGAAGAAGCGGTCGCCGATCTTCCAGTCGTACTTGTCTGCGAGCTTCCGGCCGATCGCGCAGCCCTGCAGGTCGCCCAGGAAGTCCCGGAACTGGTCGGGCGGCACCTGGAACTCCGGGTACATGGCGAAGTAGGGCTCGGCATCCACGGCCATGTTCGGGAAGAATTTGCTCCAGTCCGTGGTCGTGGAATCGCCGCCTTCCGCCTTGCCTTCTTTCTTGGTCGGCAGCGAGCCGCCGAACCAGGTTGCGTTTGCGACGCTCTTCACGCCCGGTACGGCCTGAATCCGCGCGCCGTAGGCAAGCGGCAGGTCGAACACGAGGCTGACGGCGTGGCGTGTCACGAGCCGGGCGGCATTGGCGCTCTCGAGCTGGGCATTGATCTCGCGCAGCACGGTCTGCAGCGTGCAGAAGAGGAAGATGCAGACGGCCATCGCGACGACGGTGCTGCCGGTGCGCACCCAGTTGCGCCGCAGATGCTTCAGTATGAAAGGCAGAAATTTCATGGCAGCCTTCCTCCCTACGCCTTGAGGACGCCCTTGTCCAGGTGCTTCTGGGTGTGGGCGCGCTGCGCAGCGCGCGGGTCGTGGGTCACCATCACGATCGTCTTCTTGAAGTCGCGGTTGAGCGTCTCCATGAGGCCGAGGATCTCCTCGGCGCTCTTCGAGTCGAGGTCGCCCGTGGGTTCGTCCGCCACGAGCACCTTCGGGTCGGCGACGATAGCGCGAGCGATCGCCACACGCTGCTCCTGACCACCCGAGAGCTGGCGCGGATAGTGCCCGGCCCGATCGGCGAGGCCCACGACCTTCAGAGCCGTGAGCGCCCGCTCGCGGCGCTCCTTCTTGGCAAGGCTCGTGAGCAGCAGCGGTAGTTCCACGTTCTCGGTCGCGGAAAGGACCGGGATCAGGTTGTAGAACTGGAAGATGAAACCGATGCTCCGGCTCCGCCAACCGGCCAGGGCGCTCTCGGAAAGCTGGGCGACGTCGGTGCCCGCCACGATCACCTGGCCGGACGTCGGGCGGTCGATGCCGGCGATCAGGTTGAGCAGTGTCGTCTTGCCCGAGCCCGAGGGCCCCATGAGCGCCACGAACTCGCCTTCGGGGACCTGAAGATCGATGCCGTCGAGGACCGTGATCTCTTGGCTGTCGCGACGGTACAGCTTGCGGACGCCCTGGACGTCGACCATCGCCATGCTGGCTACTCCTTCACACGGACGGCGTCGCCGTCCTTCAGGTTCTCGGCCGGCCGCGCCACCAGGATTTCACCGCCGACGAGACCCTGCTTCACGACCAGCTGTCCGTCCCGCTCGCCGAGCGTGGCGACGGCGCGCTGGTGCGCCTTGCCCTCGACGACTTCGAACACCACGCTCCGGCCGTCGCGCGTCGCGATGGCTTCTTTCGGGACCGCGATCGTGGCGACCGGCGGCGCGGAGGCGGTTGCCTGTGGCTGCTTCTCGAGAAAGGTGACACGGGCGCTCATCTCGGGCTTCAGGTCCTTGTCCTTGTCGAGGATCGTGACCTTGACCTGCACGGTGGCCTTGGTGCGATCCGCCGTGGGGATCACCTGCCGGAGCACCGCCTTGTAGCGGCGATCGGGAAAGGCCTCGGCGGCGACCTCGGCGGGTTGCCCCTCGGACAGCTTCGCCACGTTCGACTCAGCGATGTCCGCCTCGACCTCGAGCGTCTCCAGGTCAGCGAGCGCCACGATCGCGCCCGAGGCGGTCGAGATGTTCACACCGGGCGGGATCGGCGCGACGCTCTCCCCGACCTCGGCCATCTTCTTCACGACGACCCCGCTGAAGGGGGCGCGGATCACCGTGTTCTGGAGCTGAGCCTCCACAAAGCCCACGTTCGCGCGCGCTTGAGCCAGCGCGGCCTCGGCGATCCGCACGCGGCTCGCCGCCATCTCGCGCTGGTCCTCGGCGAGCACCTTCTCGGCGGCGAGGCGCTCGGCCAGCCGCAACTGGCGCTGGTTCTCGGCCAGATCCGCCTGAGCGCCTTGCACCTCGGCCTCGGCGCGAACGACCGAGGCACGGTAGTCGGCGTCTTCGAGGCGCGCGATCACTTCGTTCTCGCGGACGTGGCTGCCCTCTTCGACCTTGAGTTCGGAAAGCCGGCCCTGGATCTTCGCCGAGACCACCGCTTTGCGCCGCGCGACCACGTAACCCGAGGCCGAGAGCAGGGGCGTGCCTGCCGAGGCCCCCGTCGCCGCCCGCACGCTCACGCGAAGCGTCTCGACCTCGGGCGCCGCCAGCGCCTGTCGCAGCCTGAGCGCGTAGACGACCGCCAGCAGCAACAGCGCGGGAACGAGCAGCAGCAACGGCCAGCGCCAGGCGCTTGCGGCCGGCCGCTCCCGGTCGATCTTCAAGGAATCGAGGTCGTTCTTCAGTTCAGACAAGCCGTGCGCTCCCCCGATCGAACCGTGGATTCTACTGCGACGCTACGACGGGAGGCCTGCCCGTGTTCCCTCGGACGCGCACCGGGCGAAGGCAGGCCGTGGACCTAGAACAATCGCCCGATGTACTCGTTCATCTGGTTTTTCCAGTACGGCCACTCATGCCCGCCCTCGGCGCCCCAGTTGTCGACCGTATGCTTGATGCCGCGGCGCGACAAGACGTCGGAGATCTGGTAAGTCGGCCCCGAGTCCTCCCAGGGCCCGTGGCCCGTGGCGAAGCGAATGTCGTCCTGCCGCAGGTGGTGGAGCTGGTAGGGGTCGTTCAGGTTCGCCAGGTAGTCTACGGGGTTGTTGAAGTAGAAGTTGTCGTCGTAGTCGCCGTCCATGAACTTGCGGATGTCGTAGACGCCCGAGAGCGCCAGGCAACGCCGAAACACGTCGGGATGCTTGAGGAGCGTGTTGGCGGCATGATACGCGCCGAACGAAGACCCGTTGGTGGTGATGCCGATCTCCGGCGAGCGGCAGTCATCGCGGATGAACGGCGCCACTTCCCAGGCGATATAGGCATCGTACTGGACCTGAACGTAGCTGCGGTGCCGCGGGTGCGCACGCGTGTCGTACCAGCTCTGATTGTTCATCGAGTTGACGCAGTAGAACTTCACGCGCCCCGAGTCGATGTGATGCGCGAGCGCGCCGATCATCCCCTGCCCTGCGTATTCGTTCTCGTCGCCGCCGCTGGTCGGGAAAACGAGGATCGGCGAGCCGTAGTGGCCGTACACGTTGATACCCATCTCCCTGCCCAGGCGATGGGAATACCAGCGGTGATGCTCGTGCTTCATTCTGGCGCCTCCGCGAGGGTTGGATTCTAGCGCGAGGCCGGCGGCCAGCGGAGCGCCAGATTCACTCTGGCGCGCAGCGGCTGGGGGGGGAGCCCGAAGGGCGCGGGGGGGTGCATGCGTCCGTACCCCCCCGGAGTTATCAACGAAACCTCCGCACGGCCGAGGGCGAAGGCGCCACCAGCGCGGCCAAGAACGCGGCGTTCGAAGGCGTCTTGTTGATCTTGTCGAGCAGGAACTGCGCGGCCTCGACCGTCGAGAGATCGGCGAGCGCGCGGCGCAGCAGGTGCCGCTTGGCGAGCTCTTCAGGCGAGCACAGCAGTTCTTCGCGGCGCGTGCCGGACTTGAGCACGTCCACCGCGGGGAAGACGCGCCGATCGGCGATCGAGCGGTCGAGGATCAGCTCCATGTTCCCGGTGCCCTTGAACTCCTGGAAGATCACCTCGTCCATGCGGCTGCCGGTGTCGATCAGGGCGGTGGCCAGGATCGTCAGGCTGCCGCTGCCTTCGCAGTTGCGCGCGGCGCCGAAGAACTGCCGCGGGAAGAGCAGCGCCCGGTTGTCGACGCCACCCGACATGGTGCGGCCGCCGGGCCCCATCTCGCGGTTGCTGGCACGCCCGAGACGCGTGAGCGAATCGAGCAGGATCATCACGTGACGGCCCGCCTCGACGAGGCGCTTGGCGCGCTCCATTGCGAGGCGCGCCAGCCGGATGTGAGCGTCGGCCGCCGAGTCCGAGGAAGACGCGAGCACCTCGGCCTGAACGGCCCGGCGGAAGTGCGTGACCTCTTCGGGTCGCTCGTCGATGAGCAGCAGTATCAGGTGAGTCTCGGGATGATTCGCCGCGATCGAGCGGCCCAGGTGCTCGAGCAGTGTCGTCTTGCCGGCCTTGGGCGGAGACACGATCAGCCCGCGTTGGCCTCGGCCGATCGGGGCGATCAGGTCGATGATCCGAAGGCTCGCCTCGGCGTTCTCGCCGGCGAGCTGGAAGGCCTCGTTCGGATTGATCGAGATGAGGTCCTGGAAGTGAGGCAGAGCAAGGGCCTCTTCCGGGGTCATCCCCATCACCTTCTGAACTTCTACGAGGGTGCGGCGCCCACCGCCACCGTCACGCGCAAGGCCCTCGACCTCTACGCCGTCCCGCAGCCCGTGATCTCGGGCGATCGACGCCGGAACCGTGACGTCGTCGCGGTGCGGTAGGTAGTTCTGGGCGACCTGCCTCAGGAACCCGCCCGCCCCTTCCGTCAACTCAGCGACGCCCGCGACGTCCGTCGTCGGACCCGTCGTCGGGATGGGGGCTTGTCGGGGATCCCGCGGCCCTCTCGGCCCCTGGTGCTGCTGTTGGGGTCCGTTGGGCCGGTCGTGTCTGTGGGGGTTTCGATGGCGCCGCGAGTGCCGCGAGCCATGCCTCATGGGCGGCTCGCCCACCGCGAAACGGTCATCGTCGTCCTCCGGAAGCGACTATAGCACGGGTCCAATAGTTTCGGGAGTCAAGCTCGCTGTACGCTACGGGCGTTCGCCCGGCAGCAGCGGCCGCAGCGTGACGACGTAGCTCTTGTCGTTCGCGCAGACGGACGCGGCGACGGCGCCGGTCGGCCAGTCGCCCGCCGCCGCCGCCGACAGCGGCTGGGGTGCCGCCAGGCTCTGCTCCAGTGACACCGGAAAGCTCCAATAGCGGCAACCGCCAGACAAGCTTCCTTGCTGGGCGCGCAGCGCGTAGAACCCAGGACGGTAGGGGCGCAGCGAGGGATGGCTGAGAGAGGCGAGATCGGCGACGAGCGAGGCGAGAAGCCGGAGGCTGAAGGGCGCCAGCTCGGGATTCCCCGTCGTCGTCACCTCGATTGGCTTGCCCTTTGCGACCAGGAGCCGGTACTTCGCAGCGCCCGCACCAAAGCTGACGCTGGCCGGCAGCGCGGCCTGCTGCTTGCGAAGCTTGTCGAGACGCTTCTCGATCGCCTTCATCTCGCTCTTCTCGAGGCGGCCCGTCGCCAGATGCCGCGTGCCCCCGACGTAGAGCGTGCCGTCTTCGAGGATCAGCAGCCGCCGAGGCGCCGCAGCAGGAACGAAGCCCGGCGTGGGTTCGACGATTGCGTCGAGCGTCAGGAAGGTGTCGGCCGTCTCGGCGGCAAAGGCGTCTGGGGCCCCAGCCAGCGCCAGCAGTAGCGCCAGCGCGCAGCGCATCAGTTGTTGATGGTCACGGACACGATGCGGTCGCGTCCGAGTTCCTTGGCGCGGTACAGGCGGGCATCGGCAGCTTTGATCAGGGCCTCGTCGCCCGAAGCGTCGGCGGGGAACGCGGCCACGCCGCCCGAGATGGTGACGCGGCCGAGTGGTTGCGTCTCGCCGCCGGCAAACGAGTGCGCGGCGATCGACACGCGCGCGGAGTCGGCGAAGCGCGCAGCCTCGTCGCGGGTGGCGCCGTACAGCAGCACGACGAACTCTTCGCCGCCGTAGCGGCACACGATGTCGCCGCGCCGGCCCGAGGTGCGCAGGATGTCGGCCACCGTCACCAGTACCATGTTGCCATCCTGGTGGCCGTGAACGTCGTTGAAGTTCTTGAAGTGATCGATGTCGAACATGATCAGCGCCAGGTTGTCGCCGGTCTTGCGGGCGCGCTGGAGTTCGAGCCCGAGGCGCTCGCGGAAGAAGCCGAAGTTGTAGAGGTGCGTCAGCGGGTCGGTGATGGCGCGATCATGGGTCTGCGTCACCTGGCGCGTCAGGCTGCGCACGCGCTCGACCTGCATCCAATACAGCTCTTCGAGGATGTCGGTGCGGCGGTGAAGCACCTGGCGAAACACGTCGGCCGCGATCCTCACGACCCTGCAGGGCGTGCTGGCCCTGACCGTGGCTGAGCGGGGTCGCCCGTCGAGGGCCGCGATCTCTCCCACGATCGCCCCGGTCTCGACCGTGCGCAGCACCACGATCTGGCCTTCCGGGGTGTTGTGCGTCACTTCGAGGAAGCCGTCGAGGAGCAACACTACGTGATCCCCGGGGTCGCCCTCGCGCCAGAGGTAGGCTCCCTGTTCCAGACGTGCCTCCGCTCCGAGGCGCGACAACTCGGCAAACGAGGTCGGTAGCGCGTTGTCGAGCACGAAACCCCCGACTCACGACGCCCTGGAGGGCAGGCGCGATTCGGGGAGCCTACCACGAGGCTCCGGGCTCAGGAAAGGGGTGAGAAGAAGCGCTTCCAGCGCGGGCGCCACTCGTTGAAATCGAACGAAAGCGCAACGGCCGAGGCCCGTCCGACGATGAGGTCCCGGTCCGCGAAACCCCAGAAACGGGAGTCGAAGCTGTCGTCGCGATGGTCGCCCATCAGGAAGTACTTGCCGCTGGGCACAGTGACGGGAGCGAAGGAGGCCCCGAGGCCCTGGAACGAATCGGCCATCACGGCGTGGCTGCGGCCATCCACGGTTTCAATGGCCATGACCGTGGCGTCGACGCCCTTGAGGTCGGCCTGGCTGCGCGCCGCATCGGAGAACGGCACGTACTGGGCCGCGTGGCCGTTGATGGTCAGGCGATGGCCCTTGGCCTCGATCAAGTCTCCTGGCACGCCCACGACCCGCTTCACGAGCCGCTTGCCGTCGTAGGGTGACCACAGCACCACGATGTCGCCTCGCTGCGGGTCGGCCCAGTGCAGGATCCGGACGCTGGTGAACGGCACCTTCAGGTCGTAAGCGAGCTTGTTCACGAAGATGCGGTCGCCGGGCAGGATCGTGGGTTCCATCGATCGACTGGGCACGTCGTTCCAGTCTGCCACGGCCGAACGCAGCGAGCCGAGCACCAGCACCAGCACGAGCAGCGGACGTACCCACTCGTTCCAGGCTTTGCCGGCTCCGCGCTTCAGCGCGCTCGCGGTCATCTGGACAGTATATCGGGTCGCCCGGAAACTCGGGGGGGTACGGACCCGAAGCACCCCCCGCGCCCGTCGGGCTCCCCCCAGCCGCTCGCCCGGGAGCAAGCCCCGGGCTCGCTGTCCTAGGGCTGCCGAGCGTACAGCGCGATCACCCGTTCGATCGTCCGCCGGCACACGGCACAAAAGCCGACCTCGTCGCGCGTGAACATGATGCAGTCGGCCTGCGGCCGATAGTAGCCCTTCGATTCGTAGAGCGCGCCCTCGAAAGCGCCCACCTTGCCGGCGTGCGCTCCGCGGTTGAGCAGCGGCGTCATCCGCCCCAGCTCCTCGTGGAACAGTGCCTCCATCTCCGTCTCGGGCCGCTTCTCCGCCCGGATCTGGCGCCGCCGCGCCTGGATCTCGGCCTGGGCTTTCTCGAACGCCTCCTTGGGCCAGAGCGTCGGCAGCGCCGTTCCCGGCGTCACCAGCTGGCTCCACTTGGCTGCCTGCGAATCCGCAGTCACGTTGGGCTCCCACGGCTCGGGCCGTCCCTCGGCGGCCGCATAGGCCGCGGCAGAGGTGTAGTACTCGTCGGCGAGGCCGGCGAAATGATGGCCGAACTCGTGGACGAAGACGTAGGGCGTGAAGGCGTTGTCGGCGGAGACGGTTGCGTACAGGTTGTGGATCCCGCCGCCGCCGTACTTGCGATCGTTCACGATGATCTCGATGAACTCGTAGGGCGCCGCGGCGGCCGCCTCGCGCAGGCGCCGGTTCTGCAAGGCCAGCACGTAGCGCTCGGAGCCGAAGGCGTCGTAGGCCGCGCCCAGTGGCGAGTGGCGATAGACGCCGTCGGAGGGCCGTGAGACGCCGCTCTGCTCGGCCGGCGTGTCGACGGCCCACACGTTGAAATCGCCTCGGTGCTCCTTGAACGGCGCGGCGGCAAACAGGATCTCCGTCAGGCGCTTGGCATCGGCGTGCCACTTCTCCATCTCGCCAGCCGTATAGCCGTCGCCCATCAGCAGCAGGTCCACCTTGTCGGCGGGCGCGCCGCTTTGCCAGACGGCCCACACCCTGGCGGCTTTCGACGCCCCCGCGCGGTCGACCTCGGCCGCGGCGGGATCGACCAGCGTGTTCCAGACCTCGCGGAACTCGTTGCGCCTCCCGCGCTTCTTGAGACGGATCTCGACAGTTGAGCTCGGCTCGGGAAAGCGCAGCGACTCGTGGAACGTGCGCGCGCGGGTGTTCGCCTCGGGTGTGGTTTCCCACTCGCCGAAAACGCTCGCGAAACCGCGCGAGTAGAGCAGGGCGCCCGTGCCGGCGTCGGCCACCTCGAAGAAGTACTTGCCCAGGTTCGTGTCGTCGATCAGCTTGTCGAGACGGCCGGGCCACGTGCCTTCGAGCGCGACGACGTCGAGTGAGAAACGCTCTTCGGCCGCGCTGCCGGCATGAAAGTAGTCGACGCGCAGCGTGCGGGGCGGCTCGGTCACGGTCGTCGCAGCGAGAATCAGGACAGGCAGCAGCACGCGCACCTCCGTTTTGGCAAAAGCAAAGGCTAGCATGCTAGCCTCTCGCCTCGACGGAGGATTCTGCATGAAGCGCTGTCTCGTCCTGGCCATTGTCAGCCCGCTCCTCGCCCCGAGTCCGGTACGCGCGGGCTCGGAGCCGGCGCGCGCGAAGTCGGGGATGGTCTCGAGCTCACAGGCTGCGGCGACCCGCATCGGTGTCGATATCCTCCGCGAGGGCGGCGGCGCGGTCGACGCGGCGGTAGCCGTGGCCTTCGCCCTGGCGGTCGTCCATCCCACCGGCGGCAATATCGGAGGCGGCGGTTTCCTGCTGTTCCGCGGCGCTGCCGGCTCGGCCGTCGCCTACGACTTCCGTGAACAAGCGCCGGCTGCGGCGAGCGCCACGATGTTCCTCAAGGACGGCCGCTACGACAGCGAGCGGCACCACAACAGCCACTTGGCCGTGGGCGTTCCGGGCACCGTCGCCGGCCTGCATCTCGCTTGGAGCGAGCGCGGAAAGCTGGCCTGGCCGCGGCTGCTCGCGCCTGCCATTGCGCTTGCTCGGGACGGCTTCGTGGTCAGCGAGTGGCTGGCGACCGATCTGCGCGGCGTGCAGGCCGAGATGGCGAAGTATCCGGCGACGCTCGCCCAGTTCACGCACGCGGGGACGCCGTACGCGGCCGGCGAGGTGTTGAAGCAGCCCGATCTGGCCCGCACTCTCGAACGCATCGCGGAGCACGGGCCAGCGGGCTTCTATGCGGGCGAGACCGCACGCCTGATCGCAGCCGAAATGAGGGCTCACGGCGGTCTCGTGACCGAAGCCGACCTCACCGCCTATGCTGCGCGCAAGCGCGAGGTCTTGCGCGGGAATTACCGCGGCTACGAGATTCTCAGCATGCCGCCACCAAGTTCCGGCGGCATCGCGCTCGTCGAGATGCTCAATGTCCTCGAAGGCTACGATCTGGCGGCCAGCGGTTTTGGGTCCGCTCTCACCGTGCACCGCATGGCCGAGGCGATGCGGCGCGCGTACGCCGATCGGGCGCGCTTCGCGGGCGATCCCGACTTCAACCCCGATCTACCGCTCGCCCGCTTGCTCTCGAAGGACTACGCCGCGCAACTGCGCCGAACGATCCGCGACGACCACGCCTCGGCGTCGTCACCCGAGCGCTTCGAGTGGCCGGCCGAGAGCGCAGACACGACGCACCTCGCGGTCGTCGACAAGGACCGCAACGCCGTCGCGCTCACCTTTACGCTCGAGGACGACTATGGCTCGAAGATCGTGGTGCCGGGCGCGGGCTTCCTGCTCAACAACGAGATGGGCGACTTCAACGCAGGGCCGGGACTCACGGATGCGACGGGTCTGATCGGCACCCCGCCCAACCTCGCGGCCCCCGGCAAGCGGATGCTGTCGAGTATGACGCCCACGATCGTGACGAAGGGAGGCCAGCTGTTCCTGACCCTGGGCGCCGCGGGCGGGCGGCGCATCATCAACACGGTTCTCGAGGTGATCGTGAGCGTGGTCGACTTCGGGATGAATGTGCAGGAGGCGGTGGACGCGCCGCGCTTCCATCACCAGTGGCTGCCCGACCGGATCCTCGTGGAGACCAACGGCCTCTCGCCGGACACGCTCGCACTGCTGGCCAGTCGGGGACACGCGCTCAAGCTCGGCTGGGAGTACGCGAGCCGTTGCCAGGCCATCCTTGCCCCGACCCCGGATCTGCTCGAGGGCGCCTACGATCGCCGCAGCCCAGACGGCGCCGCCACGGGGTATTAGCGGACATTGAGGGCCATGCGTCGACGTGTCGCGGTGTTCGTACTCGGGGTTGCGCTGCTTGCGCCCGCGAGTCTGCGCCCAGCGGGCAGCGCGGCCCCGGCGCTTCCAGTGGACCCCAAGGTCTGGATCGGCGCGCCGCAGTCGTGGGCCAGCCTGCGCGGCCAGGTGGTGCTGCTCGACGTCTGGACCTTCGGTTGAGTGAACTGCGTCCGCACGCTGCCCTGGGTCCAGGGCGTCCACGAGAAGTACGCGGCGAAAGGGGTGCGCGTGATCGGCGTCCACACCCCGGAGTTCGGCTACGAGAAGAAGCGCGACTCGATCGAAGCGGCGATCCACAAGCATGGCCTTGGCTATCCGAACTTCGTCGATAACGACATGGCCTACTGGGACGTGCTCAAGAACCAGTACTGGCCCACGACGTACCTGGTCGACAAGTGCGGCCAGCTCCGCGCCAAGCACATCGGCGAGGTGCACGCCGGCGAGGCCAGCGGCAACGAGCTGGAGGCGGCGCTCGACAAGCTGCTCGCCGAATCCGGAGACTGCAGCCCCGCACGCCCGTAGACCTCGCGAATGCAGCTCCGCCAATGGCGCCTAGGCCTACCCCTGACGGAAGGTACGGCCATACTATGGAAGAAATGGCCACCCCAACGATCAAGACGACGTATGCCCTCGATGTTGGCACCGTCAAGGCTCTTGAGGACTTGGCGCGAACGTGGAAGGTCTCCCGGTCCGAAGCGCTGCGGCGTGTGATTCAAGCCTCGGCCGTGCTCCAGGCTGGTGACTCAGGCTGTGAGGCGTTGCTCGCACTCGGAGCCGCCCAGGACTCGCTGACGCCGAGCCGGCAAGGGGCGGCGCGCTGGAGCAGGGCTGCTCGAGCTGAGCGGCGTGCCAGTTCGGCACAACGACGGACCCGGTGATCCATCTCGACACGAGCTTCCTGATCCGGGCTCTTCAGGGACTTTCAGCGCTTCACCGGTGCTGGATTGAGGCTGGCTTTGGAGGTGACCGACTCATGCGCCTGACACTGCTCGCGGCCGCCGGCTTCGTCGGCCTGAGCCTCTCGGCCGGCGCAGAGGCGCCCGCGACGCTGGTCGCGAGGACCACGGGTCTCGAACGCCATGACGGCTTCCTGCCCTACTACTGGGATGCGGGCAAGGGCCAGTTGCTGGTCGAGGTCGCAAGGCTCGGCGAGGATTTCCTGTACGGAGCCGGACTTGCGGGAGGCGCGGGGCTGCTCGAAGTCGCGCTCGATCGCGGGCAGCTCGGTGGCCTCGCGCTGTGCCGCTTCGAGCGGGTCGGACCCCGCGTGTTGCTGCACCAGCAGCAGACGACACACCGCAGCGGCGTCGCCGATGCCGAGCGCACGCGGGTGGTGGCCGAGTCGTTCCCGTCGTCGATCCTCGCCTCGCTGCCGATCGTGGCCGAGGACGGCGGCCGTGTGCTGGTGGATGCAACCGACTTCCTGCTGCGCGACACCTGGGTCGCCGCAGCCCTGCGCGGGGCTCAACTGGGCGACTGGCGCCAGGACACTGCGCGCTCGGCCCTGAGCTTCGAGCGCAGCGGCGCGTTCCCGCGCAACAGCGAGTTCGAGGCGACGCTGACGTTCGCGTCGGAGAACGCCGCGGCGGCGGTGGCCGCGGTCCTCCCCGACGGGCGCAGCATGAGCCTGCGCGTGCACCACTCGTTCCTGAAACTGCCCGAGCCGGGTTACACGCCGCGTTTCCTGGATCCGCGCATCGGCTTCATCGCCGACCGCATCCTCGATCACACCGCGCCCTACACCGAGCCGATCGAACGCTATCTCGTGACACGCTGGCGGCTCGAAAAGAAAGACAAGGACGCCCCGCTCTCGGAGCCGATCAAGCCGATCACCTACTACCTCGACCGGGGCATGCCTGAGCCGGAACGCGCCGCGGTGCGCGAGGCGGCGCTGTGGTGGAATCACGCGTTCGAGGAAGCCGGCTTCAACAACGCCTTCGTCCTCGAGGAGCTTCCGGTCGGGGCGACGTTCCTCGACGTGCGCTATTCGGGGATCGAGTGGATCAACCGCGCCGAGCGGGCCTGGTCGATCGGAGAGATCCGCAGCGATCCGCGCACGGGCGAGATCCTGCAGGGCGTGGCCCGCATCGACTCGCACCGCCGACGCACCACCTCGCGCCTCTGGCAGGATCTGGCTCCGGGGCACGCCTGTGGCGCAGGCGACGCACCCGACTTGGGCTGGCTCGCGAGCGGCAGCGGGTTCGAATCGGAAGAGGGCCTCGTGCTAGGTAGGCTTCGCTACCTCTCCGCGCACGAAGTCGGCCACACGATCGGGCTCCAGCACAACTGGGCCGCCACCACGGTCGGCTGGGGCTCGGTGATGGACTACCTCGGCCCCAACCTGAGCGTGAAGGACGGTCAGATCGATTTCTCGAACGCCTACCCCACCGACATCGGCTCGTATGACCGGCTGACGATCCGCTGGGGCTACACGCCCACCGAGGACAAGGCCGCGCTCGACCACATCGTGCGCGAGGGCTATGCCCGCGGCGAGTACTACCCCCTGGAGAGCGACCCGCGCTGGGCCGAGTACGACTGGGGACCCGACCCGGTGGCGTGGCTGCCCACGACCCAGCAGGTGCGCCGCGTGATCCTCGAGCGCTTCGGCCTGGGGCAGCTGACCCCGGGCACTCCCGTCTACGAGCTGCAGCAGCGCTTCAGCCTCGCATACCTGTACCACCGCTTCGGGATCCAGGCGGCGCAGCAGCATGTCGGCGGCGTGTACCAGACCAATGCCCTCGCTGACGACGGCCAGACGCCCGCAGCCGCAGTGCCTGCAGCCAAACAGAAGGAGGCTCTCGAGCTGCTGATGGCGGCACTCGGCCCCGAGAATCTCGACATCCCGGACCAGATCGTCGCGGCCCTGGTGGCCGAGCCAAGCGGCACTGCCCCTAGCCGCGAGCGGTTCGCCTCTGACGCAGGGCCGGTGTTCAGCCCGCTGTCGGCGGGACGCGCGCTGGCCTCGCTGATCGTGAACCCGCTGCTCGATCCCGAGCGCGCCGCACGCCTGACGCTCGCCTCCGGGACCGACGCGCTCACCCTCAACACGCTCCTGCGCCGGCTGGTTAGCGCGACATGGGGCGCGCCCTCTGCAGCCTCCGCTCGCCTGGCCGGACTGCGCCGTGTCTCGCAACGCGTCGTCCTCGACGGCCTGTTGGATCTCGCCGCGCGACCCGAGGCGGCGCCGGAGGTGCGGGCCCTGACCCTGGCGACGCTCGTGCGTCTGCGCGACGACTTGAGGCTGCAGAAGGGGCCTACCCCCGAAGCTGAAGCACACCTGCGCCTGGCGCAGCGCGACGTCACGGAGTTCCTGGAGGAACCCGAGCTGCGCAGGGCCCGTCCGCGCCAGCCGGTTCCGCCCGGCCGGCCGATCGGTTAGCAGCGAGCGCGGGATTCACTCCCGCGCGAGCGTGGTGGGGGAGAGCCCGACGGGCGCGGGGGGGTGCGTGATTCCGTACCCTCCCGAACTCTCGACAAACGCGGCGGCGGCTTCGCCGGCGCGCGTGCCATCGGCGATGCAGTCGGGGATGCCTGTCACACGCAGCCCGGCTCCGGTGAGGAACAACCCGGGAATCGTCGCCAGCTCGCCCTCCATCGCGGCCAGGCGGTCGAGATGGCCGACCTCCATCTGGGGAGTCGCGCTCGGCCAGCGGAACACCCGCGCCAGCACGGGCTCACCGCGGAGGCCGAGCGTCGCCGTGATCTCTCGGGTCACGGCAGCCACGAGCGTGGCGTCGTCGAGTTCGAGGGCCTTGGGGTCGCGCACCCCGCCCACGAAGGCGCGCAGCAGGACATGGCCCTCGGGAGCGCGGCCGGGAAGCTTCGTCGAGACGAAGCTGAGGGCGCTCGCGCGCCAGCCTTCGCTGCGCGGAACGACGAAACCATAGCCGTCGAGCGGGTGCGCGACGTCGGCGCGTCGATACCCGAGCAGGATGGTCGCGGTCGAGGCGAAGACCACGTCGGCGAGAAAGGCGGCGATGGCCGGCGCGAGCGGCTCGAGAATCGATGCAGCCTTCGCAGCGGGCGCGGCCAGGATCACCGCTCGCGGGGACAGCGTCGTTCCGCCGCCCAGCGCCACGCTCAGCGTATCGCCGCTGCGATGCACCCACTGGACCGGCGTCGCCTTGCGCAGCGAAGCCGCGGGCAGCCGCGAGACTAGCGCCGCGACCAGTTGGCCGAGGCCGTCGCGGAGGGAAACGAAACCGCTCGACGTCGGCGCCGCGCTCGGAGCCGGCGCCTCGGCCCACATGCCACGGATCAGGCTGCCGTGCCGCCGCTCCAGTTCGACGAAGCGCGGGAACGTGGCGCGGATCGAGAGTCGCTCTGGATCGCCGGCATGGATGCCCGCGAGCAGCGGCTCGCCGAGCCGATCGACGCTCTCCTGGCCGAAGCGGCGCCGCAGGAAGCTCGCGATCGATTCGTCCACGTCGTCTGTCTTCGCCGGGATCACGAGGTCGAGCCCCATGCGCAGCTTGGCGGGCCAGGAGAACAGGCCGCTGCGCAGAAACGGCAAGGCCCGTGTGGGCACCGCCAGCATCATCCCCTCGGGCAGCGGATGCAGCCGGCCCCGCCGCAGGACGAACACCGTGCGCGCCTGCGGATTCGTCGGCACCAGGCTCTCGCCCAGTCCCAGCTCGCGGCACAGCGCGATGCCCTCGAGCTTCTGCGCGAGCAACGCATCGGGGCCGGCCTCGAGCACGAAGCCGGCCGCGTGCTCGGTGCGGATCACCCCGCCAAGGCGGGGCTGGGCTTCGAGCAGCGCGAAGCCGATCCCGCGCTTCGTGAGCGCGTGGGCAGCGGCCAGACCGCTGATCCCACCGCCCACGATCGCAACATCCACGCGCTCGTCCATCGTGAGGCCCGTTAGTTCGCCGCGCCGTGTACGTGATCGACCACGGCCTTGACGTTCTCGACCGGAGTGCCTGGCAGGATGCCGTGGCCGAGGTTGAAGACGTGACCAGGCCGGCCGGCGGCGCGGCGTAGCACGTCATCGACGCGCGACAACAGCAGTGGCTGCGGCGCGAACAGGAGCGTGGGGTCGAGGTTGCCCTGAACGGCGACACCATCGCCCGCGCGCGACCAACCCTCATCGAGCGGCGTGCGCCAGTCGATGCCCATCACGCTGCCTCCGGCCTCGCGCTGCACCGCCAGCAGGTGGCCGGTGCCGGTGCCGAAGTGGATGAGCGGGACGTCGAGGTCCTCAAGGCCGGCGAAGATCGCGCGCACGTGCGGGAACACGAACTCGCGATAGTCGGCTTCGTCGAGCGCGCCGATCCACGAGTCGAAGATCTGCAAGGCCTGGGCCCCGGCCTCGACCTGTGCGCGCAGGTAGTCGCCAACGATCTCGGCCAGCAGGGCCGCGAAGCGATGCCACGTCGCCGGATCGCCGTACATCATTCCCTTGGTGAGGGCGAAACTCGAGGAGTGACCTCCCTCGATGGCATACGAGGCGAGCGTGAAGGGGGCGCCGGCGAAGCCGATCAGGGGAACCTGAAGCTCGCGGCGCAGCAGGCGAATGGCCTCGAGCACCATGCCGAGAGCCTCGCGGGGCTCGAAGCGGCGCAGCGCCTCGACGTCCGCCCGCGAGCGCACCGGCGTCTCGATGGCCGGGCCCTCGCCCACGACGAAGTCGAACGAGATGCCCATCGGTGCCAGCGGCAGCAGGAGGTCGCTGAACAGGATTGCCGCGTCCACGCCGAGCGCGCGGATCGGCTGTAGCGTGACCTCGACCGCGAGCTCGGGGGTGCGACACAGCGTGAGTAGCGAGTGCTTCTGGCGCAGCGCCCGGTACTCGGGCATGTAGCGTCCCGCCTGGCGCATGAACCAGACCGGCGTCTTGTCGACACTCTCGCGCCGGCAGGCACGCAGGAAGCGGTCGTTCAAGCGAGCGCTCCCAGCGTGACATACGGGAGCTGCCGCCAGGCCTCCGGGTGCAGTGACAGCAGGGCTCGGAAGTTCGCGGCATGAGCCGCGGCATCGGGCTCAGTGGCAATGTAGCGCTCGGCCACGAGATCCCGCCAGCGTAGCAGTTCGCGACGCAGCGAGCGCGACGCATTCACTTCGACCGTGAGGTCCGTCAGGGCGAGGATTCGTTCATAGCAGCGCCGAAGGCGTTCGCGGTCCGTGGGCAGCAGGAGCTTCGCGGCGCGGTTCATTTCGTTCATATCCTCGAAATAGGCGCTCACGAGGCGGCGCAGCTGCGCCGGGTCGATCCGCTGCGTGAGTCGAACGACGGGCGGAGTCTCGGCCATGATGGCGCCGCCATTCTAGTCGCTTGGCAGGCCGCTACTGTGGCCGCGCCAGGATGGCCTTCCAGTTGAGCAGCGCGTTCCAGACCAGGCGTTGGTCGCCGCGGTTCAGGTCGCGGTGCAGCGGGTTGAAATTGAACGCGATGGCCCGGCCGTGGCCGACGGGCATGTCGAGGATCGCCGGGCGGCCGATCAGCCCTGCTTCGCCCCAGGCCCCGCCGCTCACGACGAACGGCCGCGCGCCATCGCCCCACTCCATCACGATGCCGCGGCGGTCTTCAGGCCCATCCAGGCATGAGGTGCAATAGGCCATGCGCAGCCAGCGCAAGGGCACGTCGTAGAGCGGAAAATTCTGCCGGAACACCCAGGTGCTCGCAGCATAACCGTAGGCCAGCGGATGGTCGGGCTGGGTGAAGTGCACGCGCAGGTGCACGCCTGGCGTCCGCGTGGCCGCGTTCGCCGCCAGGGCCGCGGACGCGGCTCCGCCACCATCCGTGCTGCGCGGCACGCCGCCGGCGCTGCGCCGCACACCGCGAACTATCCCACCCTCGAGCACCAGGCTGCTGCCGCTGCCGAGCGTCACGAGCAGCCCTCCGTCCTCCACGAAGCGCTGCAATTGGCCGACACCCTCCCAGCCGATGCCTCCGGTTATGTCGTCGCTCTCCGCTGGAAAGCCGTGGCTCGGCGTCTGCGGCGTCTTCTTGTACGGCATCGGCCCCCACGCCTTGGGCAGACCCTGGATCTGCTCCGCCAGCTCCAGGTCGACGTGACCGTACAGCAGCACGTCGGTCTTCGCGCGGAAGACGCCGGAGCGAACGTCCTCGTCGCGCACATAGCTGTAAGGCACCTGGCGCTGATCGAGCGAGTAGCGGATCCAGCCGATCGAGTCGGTGTCGGCCCACGGCACCCAGAGCCCGATGCGTGGCGCAGGAGCCTCGCGGCGCGCCACTTCCGGCGCGACCGCGACGCCCGCGAAGTCGAGACTGAGCGCCTCGGCTGAAGCCCGGACGGCTTCCGCGAGGCCGGCCTGCGCGGACAGGATCCAGGATCCGGCGGGATACTCGACCGCGCCAACACGGAACGGCTTCTCGGCGATCGCGAGCTCGAATGCCGCGAGCCGGTAGCGAGCCGCGAGCAGCGACTCCTGGCCGGTGTCCTTCAGCAAGAAGACCGGACCTTCGCCGGTGACCCGGCCCGCGGGCTTCGGCGCTTCACGCAGCAGCGGCGAGAGCGCAGCGTCCTGCGCGGCGGGATCGGACACCGGCGTGGCCTCGAGATGGTAGTGCGCGGGCAAAGACCAGGAGATGTCGTCGTAGGGCTCGATTCCCGACTCGATCGGGTAGCGCTGCGGCAGCAGCAGGTCGACGGCATAGTTGCGATAGGGCTGGTCGAGCCGCACGACGTAACTACCGGCCGGAAAAGTTCCGTCCTCGAGCCGCAGCGGGGCTGTGGCGCGGCCGACCTCGATGCCTTGATCCTGGAGCCGCGACGCGAGTTGGGCGACGCGCAGCCGATCGCCCTGGTCATCGGGGATCACGAACGCGCGCGGCGTGCCGTTGACGCCCCTTTGCCACGAATTGAAGCCCTTGCGGTAGAAGTTGAGGAGCAGGTCCTGAGCGTGGCGCGCCGTGTAGTCGAGGGCGGCGAGGACCGCGGTCTGCGTGTAGTTGACGTTGTCGCGGGCGCTCCAGATGAACTCGCGGGGCGCGGGCAACGGCCGCCACCACTCGCGGGTTGTGCTGCCTGGGCCCAGAACGCGGCGCACCGTCTCGGCAGTGCTGTTGCCCCACGTCTCGTAACCACGGCCGAGTGCGTTGTGGTTGTTCGCGATCCCATCGAGGTAGTGCTGGCCAAAGCCCTCGCCGAACTTCCAGGTGGAAACCCCGGGCATGCCGAGCGCCGTGAGCGTCTGTACCTCGTGGAAGCTGAGCTCCAGCATCTCGCTTGTCGTGATGGCGTCGATGTTGGGGCTCCACGGCCCGGTGCCGTTCCAGGTGAGCAGCAGTGCGATCGCCTCGTGGAGGTCGTGGATCACGATCGGGTGGTATTCGAGAAACATCCGCTCCACGGCCCGCACCGAGGCGTGGACGAGCTGATGGGCGTCGCGATTGATGTCGACGAAGGCGTAGTCGGACCAGTAGGGCGGCGACTGGCGCGGGAGAGTGTCGTAGTCGGTCTTGCCCTTGAGGAAGCGATAGAACCACTCCGTGACTCGGTCGCGGCCGTCGGGATTGGAAACGGGGTTGATGAGCACGAGCACGTTCTTCCGGATCGACCGGATCCGGGGATCCTCCGAGACGATCAGCCGGTACGCCAGCTCCAGCATCGCCTCGGTGCTGCCCGTCTCGTCCGCATGCAGGCTCGCGTTCAGGTAGTACGTCGGACGCGAGCGTGCCACGATCCGTTCGGCTTCTTCCGGCGTGGTCCGGCGCGGATCGGCGAGCGCCGCGGTGGCGGCCTTGAGCTGATCGAGGTTGCGGATGCCGTCCTCGTCGGCGAGCGCCAGCATCAGGATCTCGCGGCCCCGCTCGGTCTTGCCCAGCGTGATGAGTCGGGCCCGCGGCGAGGCCTCGGCCAGCTTGCGATAGTAGCCATGGGCCTGCGCCGTGTTGGCAAGCTCCCCCGCTGCTCCCGCAATCCGACCGAGGTAGTCCGACGGCGAGGGGACCGTTGCGGAATCGGGCAGCGAGGCCACCCACGGCGAGAGGAAGCGTGGCTCGCTGGTGGCGGCGCGAATCGCTTCGCTGGTGCCAGGCTCCGGCGTGTCGGGAGCCGCGGCGGTCAGGGCAGCGTCGGGGAGCGCGAGCGCGAGCAGGCAAGCGAAAGCTGGGAGCATCCGGGGATTCTAGCCGCGTTGACAGCGCGCTCGCCTTCCCCCTAGACTCCCGCAGACGTCAGGGTGCCCCCAAGTGGGGGGTAAAAGGGAAGCAGGTCGAAAACCTGCGCGGTCGCGCCACTGTAGCCGGCGAGCCCATCTCCTGTAAGGCGCCGTAGAGCGCCGCCACTCGGGCCATGGAGAAGGCCCGGGGAAGGCTTGGAGACGAGGCGAGGACCCGGGAGCCAGGAAACCTGCCCTGTCACGACTGGTCTTCGAGTTTTCTCGCGGAAGGGAGACTCGCCTGATGTCCCGCCCATTGCTCTCGACCTTTGTCGTATTGCTGTCGTCATCAGCTGCTCTAGCGGGTTCGCTCAGCGGCGACGTGCGGACCACGAATGGCAACGCCTTGCAGCAGCTGCTTCTCGTCCTCACCGGGCCTGCCGGCGAGCGTAGCGTCGTCACCGGCCCCGAAGGCCGCTTCCGTGTGGCGGAACTGGTCTCGGGCGACTACGTCATCGCGCTTTCCACGCCCGGTTTCGTGCTCATGCCCCAACCGCGCGTGACGATTGCCGACGGCGAAACGACGCTCAGCCTGGTCCTGGCGCCCGCCAGGCTGCGCGAGCACGTGCTCGTTTCCGCCACGCGCGGCGAAGCGGCCGCCTCGACGCTGGGTATGGCGACGAGCGCGCTCGATCGCGAACAGATTGCCGAACGACAAGCGCCCGCGCTCCTCGATCTCTTGCAGGGCCTCCCGGGGCTGGCCACCGCGCGTACGGGTGGAATCGGTTCCCAAGGCTCGCTGTTCGTGCGCGGCGGTGAGTCGCGCTTCGCGCGTATCCTCGTCGACGGCATCCCGGTCAACCAGCCCGGCGGCAGCTTCGACTTCGGCAGCGCCCTGCCCTTCGAGCTCGAGCGCGTCGAGGTGGTGCGCGGCGCCGCGAGCAGCCTGTACGGAACCGATGCGCTGGCCGGTGTCATCGAGCTCGTGACCGGTCGGGCGCAACCGGGCGAGCGGCCGGGCTTCCGCGGCGAGGCCGAGGCCGGCAGCTTCGCGTCGACCCGCTTCCAGGCGGGCACCTCGGGCCGCTCCCGAAACCTCGACTGGAACGCGGGCCTGCTGCGGCTCGACACAGACAACCAGGTTCCGAACAACGCTTTTCGGGAAACGGCGGTCGCCGCCTCGCTCGGACTCGAACTCGGCGAGCGCACGAACGCGCGGCTCGTGATCCGCGCCGAAGACTCGAGCCTGGGCACGCCCGGACAGACGACCTTCGGCCCTGCGGATCTCGAGGGCTCGTTCGATCGCAGGGACCTCGTGACGGGCGTGAGCCTGCGCCAGGCACGCGGCGCTTCGACGCACCAGCTGCGCTTCGGCTTCGCGAGAAGCCACCAGCTCTCGCGCGACCCGGTCGATTCCGGCTCCTTCGTGCCGGAGTTCGAGGACCAGCTCGCCGCTTTTGCGTTGTTCGACTTCGTCGACGCCCTCGGCTATCAAAACGACACGGACCGGCTCTCGGCGGGATACCTGGCGGAGATCCAGGCCGGTAGCAGCCACCTCGTGACGGCGGGGCTCGATCTCGAGCACGAGACCGGCAGCATCGGCTCACGCGCCGAGCCACTGCTCTCGCCCACACGCACGAATGCCGGCGGCTACCTCCAGGGCCGCTTCGTGCTCGGGGCCCGCGCCCATCTGACACTCGGCGGGCGGCTGGAGCACAACGACAACTTCGGTTGGGAGGCCGTGCCGCGCGCCGCCCTCGCGGTGCAGCTGCGCGGCGGCCGAGATGCGACGACGCTGCGCGCAAGCACCGGCAAGGGCATCAAGGAGCCCGACTTCTCCCAGTCCTACGGAGTCTCGTTCTTTGCGCAGGGCAATCCAGACCTCCAGCCGGAGCGCAGCCGCAGCCTCGACTTCGGCTTCGAGCAGCGACTGGCGAGCGGCCGGGCGCGCGTCGAAGCCACCTGCTTCGATCATCGCTACGACGATCAGATCGCGTATCAGATCGTGGACTTCGACAGCTTCCAGGGCAGCTACGTGAACCTGGGCGAGACCAGGGCCAGGGGCGTCGAGACGCTGGTCGAGGTCGCGCCGATCCGCGAGCTTTCCCTCTCCGGGCAATACACGTACCTCGACGGCAGGATCGTGACGAGCGGCAATGCCTTCGACCCCGTCTATGCCGCGGGCAAGTCGCTGCTGCGGCGACCGAAGCACCAGGGCTCGCTCTCAGTCCAGGGCCGGCGTGGACGCGCGAGCCTCGGCGCGACGCTGTTGCTGGTCGGCAAGCGCGCCGACAGCGACTTTGCCGGGATCGGCCTGCTCGAAAACACCGGCTACACGCGCTTCGACGCCCGCCTGCGGGTCAGCCTCGGCCATGGCTTCGAGGCCTACGCTGTCAGCGAGAACCTGTTCGACGAAAGCTACATGGAAGCGCTGGGGTACCCCTCCCTGGGCCGCGCCGTGCGCGCCGGCCTGCGCTTCCACCGCGAGCAGTGAAGACGCTCCTCGCCTGGAGCAGCGGCAAGGACAGCGCCTTCGCCCTCCACGTTTTGCGCCAGCGGCAGGACGTGGAGGTCGTGGGCCTCGTGACCACCCTCAACGAGACCCACGACCGCGTGGCGATGCACGCCGTGCGCCGTTCGCTGCTCGAGGCCCAGGCTGCGGCCACCGGCTTGCCGCTGACGCTGGTGCGGATCCCCTACCCGTGCCCCAACGAAAGCTACCAAGCCGCCATGGCCCAGGTGCTCATGACGGCGCGCGCGCAGGGCATCGAGGCGATGGCCTTTGGGGATCTATTTCTTGAGGACGTTCGCCGCTACCGCGAGGCGCGCCTGAAGGACACCGGTGTCGAGCCGCTCTTCCCGCTCTGGGGCCGACCCACGCGGGCGCTCGCGGAAGAGATGCTCGCGAGCGGCCTCGGGGCGCGTCTCACCTGCATCGACCCGCGAGTGCTGCCCGAGTCCTTCGCCGGCCGGGAGTTCGACCACGCCTTGCTCGACGACCTGCCCGCCGGCGTGGATCCCTGCGGCGAGAACGGCGAGTTCCACAGCTTCGCGTGGAAGGGCCCGATGTTCCGCGAGCCGCTCGCGATCCGCACTGGCGACGTCGTCACGCGTGACGGCTTCGTGTTCGCCGATCTGCTGCCGGCGCCGGCCGCGGCATGAAACGGCTGTGGCTCGCCGTCGCGTCGCTCGCGGCGGCAACGGGGCTTGTCGCCGACGCCGCCGCGCAGCGCGTCGCCTCGATCAATCTTTCCGCGGACGAGGTGCTCGCCGAGATCCTGCCGCCCGAGCGGCTGGTGGGCGTCACGCGCTGGGCCGATGATCCCGACACCTCGAACGTGGTCGGTCGCGTCGCGCCGGGAGCCTTCCGCTTTCAGAAGACCGACATGGAGAAGCTGGTCGCGCTCACGCCCGAACTGGTGGTCGTCTCGGAGTACACCGACGCCGATTTTCTGAGGCTACTGGAGCGGTCGGGCTTGCGCTGGCACCGGATGCAGGGCCTGGCCTCGCTCTCCGGCGTGCGCCTTGCGATCCTCGATCTCGGCCGGGCCGTCGGCGAGCCGGCGCGGGCGCAGCGTCTGGTCGACAGCTACGACGAGAAGCTCGCCACGCTCGCGCGTCGCCTGCACGGCGCGCGGCGGCCGCGCGTGTTGTATTGGTCCGGCGGGATGACGGCCGGCGCCGACACGAGCATCGGCGCGCTGATCGAAGCCGCTGGCGGGTTGAGCGTGGGGCGCGAGCTTGGCGTGAGAGGAATCGCGCCGCCGGGAGCCGAGCGTGCCTTCATGTCCGATCCCGACGTGATCCTGGTCGCGCGCTATCCTGGCTCGGTCGAGGCGCTCACGGAGCACCCGCTGCTCAAGGACGTGCGCGCGGTGCGCGAGGGGCGCATCGTGGTCATGCCGAACAAGCTGCTCGTGGCGCTCAGCCAGTACACGGCCGACGGCTGCGTGTGGCTGGCGGCGCGACTCCACCCGGACCGGATGCCGGCGCCGCCGTGACCGAGGCTCGCCGACGGCGTGCTGTCTTCCTGGGGCTCGGCCTCGCGCTCGCCCTCGCGATGGCCGCCGCGGTGGCGGTCGGCAGTGTCTCGCTGCCTCTGCATGGCGTGCTCGGCTCGATCGCCACTCGCGCAGGTCTGCCACTCGGCGCAGGGACGCTTTCGCCCGCCGGCGAGGCGATCCTGTGGTCGGTAAGGCTGCCCCGGGTGCTGATCGCGGCGCTCGTCGGTGGCGGCCTCGCGGTCGTCGGCGCCTGCCTCCAGGCGATCTTCCGCAACCCGATGGCGGATGCCGGCCTGCTCGGCGTAAGCGCGGGCGCGGGTCTGGGCGCCGTGATCGCGGTCCACCTCGGTTGGGCCACGAGCCTGTTCTTCGCCTTGCCGCTGGCGGCATTCGCCGGGGCCATGGCCGCGGTCCTGCTCGTCTACGCGCTCGCCCATGGCTCGGGCCGGCCCACGCTCCATGGCCTCATCCTCACCGGGCTCGCGGTCTCGGCCCTCGCCAGCGCCGGCATGGCGATGCTGCTCGTCGCCACCGAAGAGTTTCGCGTCAAGACGGTGCTGTTCTGGCTAGCGGGCGGCCTCGAGGCCCGGAGTTGGAGCCATCTGCAGCTGGCCGCAGGCTTCATTCTCACGGGCTGCGCGTTGCTGCTCCTGCTCTCGAGGGCGCTCGACGTGCTCTCGCTCGGCGAGCTGGAGGCCGCCTCGCTGGGCCTGCGCGTTCACGCAACGCGGCTCGTGCTGTTCGCGCTCGCGTCGCTGGTCGCCGGAGCGGCGACTGCCGTCGCTGGCTCGGTGCCGTTCGTCGGACTGATGGCGCCCCACGCCCTCAGGCCGCGCGTCGGGCCGCTGTCTCGACACTTGCTGCCGGCCTCGTTTCTCGGCGGCGCCCTGCTCGTCGTCCTGGCCGATCTCGCGGCCCGAACGCTCTCGAGCAGCCTCGACCTGCCGCTCGGCTCGCTGACCGCCTTCATCGGTGCGCCGTATTTCCTGCTGGCGCTGCGCTCGCACGAGGGCCGCTCGTGACCGAGCGGCTGCTCGCCCACAGCGTCTGCGCGACACGTGCGGGCCGGGGCGTGCTTCTCGACGTGAGCCTGGCGCTGCGGGTCGGCGAGGCGCTCGCCATCGTGGGCCCCAACGCCGCGGGCAAGTCGACGCTGGTACGTGTGCTCGCTGGCCTGCTTCCGATCGACTCCGGCTCCGTGACGCTGGAAGGCCGCCCGCTCGCGCAGTGGCCACGCGATGCTCTGGCACGGATGGTCGCGCTGGTGGCCCCGGACGAACAGGCCCCCGGATCGCTCACGGTCGAGGATCGTGTGACGCTCGGCCGCTACCCGCACTGCGGCGCCTTCCGTCCACTGGGCGAGGCCGACACCGCGGCCGTCGCGCGCGCCCTCGAGCAGACCGGGATTGCGCACCTCGCGCGGCGGCGACTCGCGACGCTTTCCGCCGGCGAGCGCCAACTCGCGGCGCTGGCGCGCGGGCTGGCCCAGGAGCCGCGCGTGCTGCTGCTCGACGAACCCGCCTCGCATCTCGACGTCGGACACCAACTCAGGCTGTTCCGCGCGCTCGATGGCGTGCGCGGCTGCGGGGTCAGCGTGCTCGCCGTCGTCCACGATCTGGCGCGGGCTGCCGGTTGGGCCGAACGCATGTTGCTCATCGCCGAGGGGCGCGTCGCGGCCCAAGGCACCCCCGCAGAGGTGCTCGGCAGCGACGCGGCCGCCCAGGCCTTCGGCGTGAGAATCCGAGCACACACTGTGACCGGCTCGGCCGCGCCGCTGTACAGCTTCGAGGAGGGCCCTTGAGAATCGTCTCGCTGCTGCCGGCCGCCACCGAGATCGTCTGCGCGCTGGGTCTGCGCGAGCAACTCGTGGGCCGGTCTCACGAGTGCGATTTTCCGGAAGACGTCGCGAAGCTGCCCACTCTTACGCGCTCGCGCCTCGACTCGTCGCTCGGCAGCGAGCAGATCGACAGCGAAGTACGCAAGCTGCTGGCCCGCCTGCGACGCGCGGCATCGAGTTGCGACGCGCCTCCCGCCCCTAACTTAGCGCCTTCTCGATCGCGTCGGCCAGCGTGCGCAGCACCTTGACCCGCGCCCAGTACTTGTCGTCGGCCTCGATCACGGTCCACGGCGCGTCCCGGGTCGAGGTGTGCGCGAGCATGTCCTCGACCGCGGCTTGGTATTCGCCCCAGCGGGCACGGTTGCGCCAATCCTCTTCGGTCAGCTTGTAGGAGCGGAACGGGTCGCGCTCGCGCGCCTTGAAGCGGCGCAGCTGCTCTTCCTTCGAGACGTGCAGCCAGAACTTCGCGATCGCCATCCCGAGCGAGGCCTGCTGAGCCTCGAACTCGTTGATCTCGGAATACGCCCGCCGCCACTCGGTCTCGGAGCAAAAGCCCTCGACCCGCTCCACCAGGACCCGGCCGTAGTGGGAGCGGTCCCAGATACCGAGGTGGCCCGTGCGCGGCAGGGCACGCCAGAAGCGCCATTGATAATGATGGGTCTTCTCCTCGCCGCGGGGGCCGGCGAAGGAGGACACCGTGTAGCCCCGTGGTTCGAGTGTCTCGGTGATGCGCTTGATCGCGCCACCCTTGCCTGCGGCATCCCAGCCTTCGAACAGCGCGAGGCACGGCAGCTGGCTTTCGTACATTCGGAAGTGGAGCCGCCGCAGCCTGAGTTGCTGTTCCCCGACGTTCTTCCGATACGCCTTCTCGCCGAGCTTCCTGCGAAGATCGAGCTGCGCGAGCATCAGGCTTCGTCCAGCGGCAAGCCGGCGTCACGGGCCGTGGCCTCGACGAGCTCGCGCTCTTCCGCCGCGCGCTTCTCCCGCGCGGCGCGCGTCGCCGCTCGTGCCAGCAGCGAGCGGCTCACGTCGGCCGGCGCGGATTGACGCCGGCGCAGCGCTTCCTCCATGCGCGCGACCAGGGTTCCGAAGACCTGAAGGCGAAGCCAGCGGAAATCGGCGGCCGCGACCACGCTCCAGGGCGCGTGCGGCGAGTGTGTCTTGGCGAGCATCTCCTCGATCGCCTCTCGCCACTCGTCGTAGTGGCGGTTGCGCCGCCAGTCCTCCTTCTGCACTTTCCAGTGCTCGACCTCGTCCTTCTCCATCCTCTTGAGCCGCTTTTTTTGTTCCGACTTCGAGATGTGCAGGAAGAACTTCACGAGCAACTGCCCGTCGGCGGCGAGCCAGCGTTCGAACTCGTTGATCTGGGCGAAGGCGAGCCTCCACTGCCTCTTGGGCGTGAGTTTCTCGACGCGTTCGACGAGCACGCGGCTGAACCAGGAGTGGTCGAAGAAGGCCATCTGGCCGTCTTCGGGCAGCTGCATCTGATAGCGCCAGAGGAAATGATAGCGCCGCTCGAGCTCGGAGGGTGGGGAGCCGGGCGAGTGCCGGAAGGCGCGCGGGTCCAGCTTCTCGGTGAGCCGCTGGATCACGCTGCTCTTGCCCGCCGCATCCCAGCCCTCGAACACCACGAGTGTCGGGATCTCGGCATCCTTGAGTGCGTATTGGAGCTGCCGCAGCCGCTCCTGGAGCGGCGGAAACTCGCGCCGATAGCGCTCGCGGGAAACGCTCCGCGAGAGGTCCGCGGTCTCGAGCATGGGGCCTTCCGGCGAAGAAATCGCGCGAAGCATAGCATGCCGGTTTGGGGTATCATCCCGATCCTCGGAGGTCCTTGCCAATGCCCTACTTCGATCTCGATCCCCTGCTCGAGACGATGCTGGATGCCGCGCCGGGCATTTCGGACCTGAATCTTTCGGTCGGGCGCCCGCCCCAGGTCGAGGTCGATGGCGCCCTGCGCTCCGTTCCCTACGCAGGCATCGAGCGGCTGCTGCCGTACCAGACCGAGCTGATCGCGATGCGGCTGCTCGCGAACAAGCGCGACCTGGCCGAGAAGCTGGTGAAGACGGGGTCGGTAGACCTCTCCTATAGCCTGGCGCGGCGCACCCGTTTCCGCGTCAACGTCTTCGCCCAGCGTGGCAGTTACTCGATCGTGCTGCGCGTGATCCCGAACAAGATCCCCACCGTTGAGGAGCTGGGGCTGCCCACGGCGCTCAACGATGTCGGCAACGAGCGCAATGGCATCGTGCTGGTGACCGGGCCGACCGGTTCCGGCAAGTCGACCAGCCTGGCGGCAATCATCAACAAGATCAACCGCGAAAAGGCCATTCACATCATCACCATCGAAGACCCCATCGAATACCTGCATCCGCACCAGCTGGCCACCCTCAATCAGCGCGAGGTGGGCGCCGACACGCAGACCTTCGCGCTGGCGCTGCGTGCCGCGCTGCGCCAGGCGCCGAAGGTGATCCTGGTCGGTGAGATGCGCGACGTGGAGACGATCTCGATCGCGCTCGAAGCCTCGGAGACCGGCCACCTGGTGCTCTCGACGCTGCACACGATCGACGCTGCCAAGACCATCGACCGCATCGTGGGCGTGTTCCCGAAGAACGAGGAGCGCCAGGTCCGCACTCGCTTCTCGCAGTCGTTCAAGTGGATCGTCTCGCAGCGCCTGGTCCCGAAGCTGGGTGGTGGGCGCGTCGCAGTGTGCGAGGTGCTGCGCTCCACATCGCGCACCAAGGAATACGTCCAGGAGGGCGAGCGCGAGGGCAAGAGCCTGCTGGATGCGATGGAGGACGGCGTTCTGGAAGGCATGCAGAGCTTCGACTGGGAGCTGGAGCGACTGATCGGCGCCGGCGTCATCGACAAGGACGTGGCGCTTTCCTACGCGACCAACCGGACCAACCTCCAGCTCAAGCTGGAGACGCAGAGCGGCGCCGACGCCGGGCCTTCGATCAAGGCCAAAGAGGAAGCGCCCGCCAGGAAGGCTCAGCCCAAGTCCGACATGGACGACCTGATCGAGAGGTAAGCGCGTGCAGGGCAATTGTTCGCAGTGCGGTAACAAGATCGCGATCGACGACGCCAAGGTCCCCGACCGCGCCTTCCAGGTGAAGTGCCCGAAGTGCGCTACGCTCGTCAAGTTTCCCGGAAAGGGCGGCGAAGTGGCCCCCGCTTCTGCGCAGTCGGCCTCAGCCGAGGACGAGTTGCGGGCGCAGATGATGGCCCAGATCCGCCGCGAGATGTCGGCAAGCGAGGGCGGCGCGGCTGGCGGCAGGGCCCTGGTTTCGCTCGCGGACAAGACCCAGGCGGCGGCCATCACGCTGACCCTCACGCGCCAGGGCCAGCAGGTCGAAACGCTCGACGACCCCGCCGAAGGCGCACGCATGATCGAGCAGGGCGTCTACGACCTGGTCGTGACCAATCGCGTCGCGGGCTCGGTCGCGAAGGGCGAAAGCCTCTACCAGCGCCTGAACCGCCTCAACCCCGAAGCACGGCGGCGGGTGTTCGTGATCCTGGTGGGCGACGAGTTCAAGACCGCTGACGGCACCCAGGCCTGGGCATGCCTCGCCGACCTGGTGCTGAACGCGCGTGACACCGGCTCTGCCGACGCCGCCATCCGCGGCGTCAGCGCCGAGCGCCAACGCCTGCTGCAGGTCTTCCTCGACGCCAAACGGCGCTACGAGGCCGCCGCCAGCTAGCCAATCCTAGCGCTTCTGCGCTTCCGAGGCGGACTTCAGCAAATCGCGAATCGCGTCGTCGTCGAGGCCGTGGCGTTCGCGACTCTCGCGCTGGCGACCCGGATCGACCCACGAGCGACGCGCCTGTTCCTCCGCGTTTTCGACTCCGGAGGCAATCTCGCGGGCGAGTGAAGCGATCTCAGAACGGAACGAGTCGCAACCGACGACATGCGTGCTGGCGCTCGCGCACTGGTCGTCGTAGCGGCGCAGCTTCTCGCGGAATTCGGCGGCCCGCGCATCCAGGCTCGTGAGCGTCGCCTCGAAGGCCGCGAGGCCCTTCTCGCGCTGCGCATCGATCGAATCTGACGGCGTCGGCGTGGGTGACCCAGGCACAGCGCCCGGCTGCGTCACGACGGGGGCCGGAGCGGACGGACTCGGCGTCGCTTCGATGGCGAGCGCCTTCCACGCGGCGGGAACCGTCGAGACGCTGGGCGCCGCTGCGGAGCCTCCAGACGGGGCAGGCCGTGGGGTCGTGGTGGCGGCCTCCGGCAAGGGCGGCGGCACGCTCGCCCTCTGCCGAAGGTAGGCGGCGGCACCACCCGCGAGCAGCAGCACGGCCATACCGATGCCGAGCGCGCTCACTCCCTCGCCCGACCCCGCCTTGCTCCCTGCCCCAGCGGCGCGCTTCTCGCCGCAGTAGCACTCGGCCACCTTGGCCGGCACCCGCCGCAGGCAGATCGGACAGTCCCACGGCTCAGGCACAGCCATCCGCAATAGCTTAGTGCGCGGCGCGCGCGGGCGGTGCATGGTCCCGTCGGCCCAGGGCCGCGCAGCAGCGCGGCGCCCGATTTACTCGGCCGCGGAGCGACTGGGGGCAAGCCCGAAGGGCGCGGGGGTGCATGGGTTCCCCGTACCGCCCCGAACTAGTGACGCTGCGCCGCCGGCAGGTAGACGGTCTCGACGTAGTCGCGGACCATGCGGTGGGCGCTGAAGGCTGGCAGCACCGAGGCGATGGACGCCTTCATCGTGGCGATCCATTTCGACGGCAGGCCGTTGTCGCCGCGCTCGAAGAAACGCGGAATCACTTCGCCTTCGAGCAACGCGTAGAGCGCCTCGGCGTCGGCGTGGTCCTGCGCCTCCACGTCGGCCGAGAGCGCCCCATCACCGATCGACCAGCCGTTGTCGCCGCGGTAAGCTTCGACCCACCAGCCGTCCGGGATCGAAAGGTTGATGCCGCCGTTGACCGGAGCCTTCTGCCCGGAAGTGCCGCACGCCTCCTGTGGCCGGCGCGGCGTGTTGAGCCAGACGTCGCAGCCCTGCACCAGCATCCGGCCCATCTCGATGTCGTAATCCTCGAGGTAGACGATGCGGCCGCGGAACTCGCCCTGCGTGAGCATCACCAGGCGGCGGATCAGGGCCTGGCCGGCGCGGTCGGCAGGGTGGGCCTTGCCTGCGAACACCAACTGCACGGGGCGCTCGGCGTCGGTCAGCAGCTTGCGCAGCCTGTCCATGTTGGAGAGCACGAGCACCGCGCGCTTGTACGTCGCGAAGCGCCGCGCGAAACCGATGGTGAGCGCGTCGGGGTCGAGCAGGCCTTCCACCGTGCGCAGGTCGTCGGGCCCGAGGCCGTGGCGGGCGCCCTGGATCCGAACCCGTTGCCGCACGTAGCGAATCAGACGCTCCTTCTGTGAGCGATGAGCGGTCCACAGCGCGGCGTCCGGGGCCGTCTGGATGCGCGACCAGATGGCTGGCTCCAGGAGGTGGTCCTCCCAAGCCGGGTCCACGTGGCGGCCATAGAGGGCCCGCAGCTCCGGCCCGATCCAGCTCTGGGTGTGAACGCCGTTCGTGATGGCGCTCACCGGACTCTCCGGATTCCCGGGCCACAGGTGTCGCCACATGGCCGAGGAGACCTCACCGTGCAGCTTGCTCACGCCGTTCGTGCTGGAGGACAGTCGAATCGCCAGCACCGTCAGGTTGAAGCTGCCGTTCTCGCTGCCCAGCGCCAACACCTCGTCGAGCGTGCAGCCCACGTCGCGCACCCAGGGTTCGAGGTGGTGACGCACGAGTTCGCGGTCGAACGTCTCATTGCCAGCCGGCACGGGCGTGTGGGTCGTGAAGACGCAGTTGCGCGCCACCGCCGTGAGAGCCTCCTCGAGGCCGTCCCCGCGCAGCACCTTTTCCCGAGCCCGCTCCAGGCCCAGGAACGCCACGTGACCTTCGTTCATGTGCCAAACCGCCGGGTGGATGCCGAGGGCGCGCACGGCGCGCACGCCGCCGATGCCGAGCACCATTTCCTGGCACAGCCGCATCTCGCGGCCACGCACGTAGAGCACGCCGGTGATCGGCCGGTCGGCGGGGTCGTTGAGCGGGATGTCGGTGTCGAGCATCAACACCGGGACGTTGCCGACCTGCGCCTTCCACACGGCCGCGTGAACGACGCGCCCGGGAAGCTCGATCGGCACCGTGAGCGGACCCCCACCCGCCGCCTCGACGGGCAGCACCGGCAGGCGCGCGAAGTCGTAGTCGGGATAGATGTGCTGCTGGAAACCGTCGGCATCGACCGTCTGTCGGAAGTAGCCCCACTTGTAGAGCAGGCCGACGCCCACCAGCGGCACGCCAAGATCGCTGGCGGCCTTGCAGTGATCGCCTGCGAGAACGCCGAGGCCGCCCGAGTAGACGCCGAGCGACTCGTGGATCCCGAACTCCATCGAGAAATAGGCGACTGGCCCAGCCATCGCCGTGGCGCGCTCGTGGCACCAGCGCTTGCGCGCACGGTAGCTGTCGAGGGCCTGGATCACCGCTTCGTAGGTGCGGCGGAACTCCGGGTCTGCCGTGAGGCGAACCCATTGGTGCGGCTCGACGTTGATGAGCAGCTCGATCGGGTTGTGATAGCGGCGCCAGTGGTCGGGATCGATCCAGGCGAACAGCCGCGTGGCCTGCGGATTCCAGCTCCACCACAGGTCATAGGCCAGATCTCGCAAACGCTCCATCTCGGCTGGCAACTCGATGTCGGCGACGTGAAGCGTGCTGATCTCCATCAGATCCTTAACTAGTGCCTCGCGGACGGTTCAGGGTGGCCCTTCAGGGCCGAGGGCGGGGCGACCATGTCATCGCGGGGGGCATTATAGACTCAGGTCCAGGCCTGCATCTCGACGAACGGGCCCGAGCGGCCCTCGCCCTCGAAACGCAGGAACTCGACGCCCAACTGCGTGGACGTCGCCAGCAGCGACTGCGGCCCGCAGAGAAGAACCGTGGGCAAGGGGGTTACGCTTCGTCCAACTCGCGCAACCAGGCGTCCTTGGCCGCGTCGCTCGGCATGCGCCAGTCGCCGCGGGGCGAGAGGCTGACCGAGCCGACCTTCGGCCCGTCGGGAAGCACCGAGCGCTTGAACTGATGATCGAAGAAGCGATTCAGGAACAGCCGCAGCCAGCGCGAGAGGGTGACCATGTCGTAGCGTCCGGCAAAGGCGTGGCTCGCGAGGAAGAGGATCTTGCGCGGCCCGGCCCCGAGCCGAAGCAACGCCCACAGGAAGAAGTCGTGCAGCTCGTAGGGACCGATCAGGTCCTCGGTCTTCTGCGCGACCTCGCCGGCCTTGCCCGGAGGCACCAGCTCGGGTGACACGGGTGTCGCGAGCACTTCCTCGAGCACCGAGCGCTCGGCGCCCGAGGTCCGGTGGCCCGCCACCCATTCGAGCAACCGGCGCACCAGCGTCTTCGGCACGCCGCCGTTGACGTTGTACATGGCGATGTGATCGCCCGCAAAGGTGCACCAGCCGAGCGCCAGCTCCGAGAGGTCTCCCGTGCCGACGACGAGGCCGCCCTCCTTGTTCGCCAGGTCCATCAGGATCTGCGTCCGTTCGCGCGCCTGCAGATTCTGGTAGGTCGTGCTCGACTCGTCCTTCGGGTCGAGGCCGATGTCCTTGACGTGCTGGGCACAGGCCGCCCGAATCTCGATCTCACGCAACTCGACGCCCAGCGCGCCGGCCAGCTTGCGAGCGCTGCCCAGGGTGCGCTCGGTGGTGCCGGGGCCCGGCATGGTCACGGCCAGGATGCCCTGACGCGGGCGCGACAGCAGATCGAAGGTGCGCACCGCGACGAGCAGCGCGAGCGTCGAGTCGAGCCCGCCGGAAAGCCCGAGCAGCAGCCTCGGCAAACCAGTGTGCTCGACGCGCTTCGCGAGACCGGCCGTCTGGACCTGGAAGATCTCGAGGCAGCGCGCGTCCAGGGTCTGCGGATCCTGCGGCACGAATGGATGCGGATCCACGGCCCGCGCGAGCCGCTGCGGCTCGGGCGGCGGAATCGGCGCCAGGCGAGCGCGACGGTAGGCCGTGCCCAGGGCGCTCACGTTGTCCGCGAAGGACGTGAGTCGGATGCGCTCCACCAGCAGGCGCTCCGTGTCGACGTCGCTCACGATGAGCTGGCCGTCGCGGCGGAAGCGCTCGCCCTCCGCCAGCAGCACGCCGTCTTCGGCGATCACCAGGTGGCCGCCGAAAACCACGTCGGTCGTGGACTCGTGGACTCCGCAGTTCGCGAGAACGTACGCCGAGATGGTGCGGCCCGACTGCTGGCGCACCAGCTCGCGCCGATAGTCGGCCTTGCCGACCAGATCGATCGAGGCCGAAGGGTTGAGCAGAACCGTGGCGCCCGCCACCGCCAGCGGGCCGGAGGGCGGCATCGGCACCCACAGGTCCTCGCAGATCTCGACGCCGAGCACGACGCCGGGCTCGCCATCGACCGGGAACAGCAGGTCGGCCCCGAAAGGCGCCTCCTGCCCGGCGAGCCGCACTTCCTTGCGCAGCGCCTGGCGCGCCGATGAGAACCAGCGTTCCTCGTAGTACTCCTTGTACCCGGGCAGGTAGCTCTTGGGCACGACGCCGCGCAGGCGCCCCGACTGGATCACGGCCGCAGCGTTGAACAGTTGCGAGTCGACCGCGACCGGGAGGCCGACGGTCACGACCATGGGCGAGGCCGCGGTCTCGCGGATCAGGCGCGCGAGCGCACGCTCGGCGCCGCCCACCAGGGTCGTGAGGCTGAAGAACAGGTCGCCGGCCGTGTAACCGGTGAGCGCCAGCTCCGGAAAGACCAGGACCTGGACGCCTTTGGCGCGTGCCTGAGCAACCAGGCCGAGGATTTCGCCGACGTTCCATTCGGGATCCGCCACGCGCAGACGCGGACAAGCCGCACCCACGCGCAGGAAGCCGAAAGGCGCTGTGGACATGCTTCAGGATACAACGGGAACGCTGGCAGGCTCAGGACAGGACGATCAGCCTCGTGGGCCGGGGACCGCCCACGCATACAATCGGCACACGATGCGTGAGCTGCTCCGGCGCTACGTCGTGAACCCGGTGCTGGCTCTGCTGGAACAGGGGCTGACGCCGGAGAAGCTGGCCTTGAGCCTGGCACTCGGCGTCGTGTGTGGGCTCTTCCCAGTGCTCGGTGCGACGACGCTGCTGTGCGTGACGTTTGGCTTTGCGCTGCGCCTGAGCCACGCGGCGCTGCAACTTGCGAACTACGTGGTCTATCCAATGCAGGTGGCGCTGATCCTGGCGTTCGTGCGGCTCGGCGAACGCACCGTGAACGCGCCGCCGATGGCCATTTCGCTGCCCGCGATCCTGGCCTCCGCGCGCGAGAACCCCGGCCTGTTCCTGGAGCGCTTCGGTCTTACCGGCCTCCACGCCATCCTGGGCTGGGCGCTCGTCGCTCCCCTGCTCGGCGTCGGGCTGTACGTCGGCCTGTTGCCCCTGCTGCGTACTGCCGGCGCGCGCCTGCGCTATCCGGCCGCAGCTCCATGACGCTGGCGGGAGTGCCCGTGGTCGGGACCCTGCTGGCACCTCGCTGATGGCGCTCGCCTTCGGGACGCCCGACGGCTGATTCGCCGGCCCTGATCGAGCAAACGGCTGGCCGCGGTGGTTTCCGACCGCGGCCAGCGCCCGCCATCGTCAGTTCGAGATCGGGGCCGGTGCGTCGTGCAGCCTGTCCTTCACGTCCTGGCACAGATCGCGACGATCCTCGCGGAGCTCGTGGCGGTCCTGCCGCAGGTCTCGACGGCCCTGGCGAGTGTCGGCCACGTCCTCGCGACGATCCTGCGTGTCCTCGCGCAGCCCCTGGCGATCCTCCCGGACGGCCTGGCGATCGCCCGCCTGGCGGTCGGCGCGCAACTGGCGGCGATCATCGCGCACCTCCCGCGTGTCCCCGCGGACCTCGCGCCGGTCGTGGCGGACCTCCCGGTGGTCGGCGCGCACCTCGCGCCGATCCCGCCGAATCTCCCGGTGATCCTGGCGGATCTCGCCCGCCTGCGCCCCGACGCCCAAGCCCAGGGTCGCGACGCTCAATGCAACGAATAACCTCGAAGAACTCATGAACTCCTGCCTTTCCCCCGCCGGCGATCAAGCAGCGCGGCGTTCACTTCATTTGGACCGAGGGGAACCGGTCAGGGTTGAGTCCTGATTCGCTAGGCGCCGGGGCTGTGCCCGAGCCGAGTGCGCAGCGCGGCGAGCTCAGCAAAGAAGCCGGCGCCGCGGGTCCGGCGCTGCTCATTCCACGAGATCACGTCGTCGAAGGAGCTGTAGGCCGCGGGCACAACCAGCAGCGTCATCGCCGTCGAGACGAGCATGCCCCCGACCAGCGCGATCGCCATCGGCCGCTGCAGCTCCGCGCCGGGGCCGATGGCGAGCGCCGGCGGCAATGCGCCGGCGATCGTCGCGAGCGAGGTCATCAGGATCGGGCGCAGCCTTATCGGGCAGGCCTCGAGCAGGGCCTGATGCCGTTCGACGCCACGCTCGCGCACCTGGTTCGTGAAGTCCACGAGCATGATGGAGTTCTTCTTCGCGATGCCCATCAGCAGGATCAGCCCGAGCACGCTGTACACGTTGAGGCTCTGGCCGGAGACCCACAGCGCGGCGAGCGCTCCGCTGATGCTGAAAGGCAACGCCAGCAGCACCGTGAACGGGTGCGAGAAGGCGTTGAACTGCGCCGCCAGCACCATGTAGGCCACGATCAGGCCCATGATGAAGGCGAAGCGCAGCGAATCGAACGATTCCTTGAAGGCCTGGCTGCTGCCGCCGGGGATCGCGCGATAACCGTCGGGCAGCGCCTCGCGGGCGATCGCGATCGAGCGGGCGATCGCCTCGGATTGCGAGGCGCCCGCGGCCACGTTGGCCGTGATCGTGATGGCGCGCTCCCGGTCGCGACGCGTGATCGCCTGGAGCGTGGGCCGCTGCTCGATCCGCACCAGGTCGCCCAGCCGCACCACGCTTCCGCCGCTGGTCCGTACCAGCAGCCGCGTGATGTCTTCGGGGCGTTCGCGCTGCTGTGCCAGCAAGCGGCCACGGATGTCGAAGCGGCGACCCTTGTCCTTGAACTTGCCGACGCGCAGCCCGCCAATCGCGGCGTTCACGGTTTCACCCAGGCTCGACATGCTGACGCCGAGGTCCGCAGCCTTGTTGCGATCGGGAACCACCTGTACCTCGGGCATGCCGACCTGATAGTCGCTGTCCACGTCGCTGACCATGCCGGTCTGCAGCATCTCCGAGGCGATCTGCTTGCTCTTCTCCGCGAGCACGTCCCAGTCCCGGCCGCGAATCGTCATCTCGACCGGGAAGCCACCGCCGCGCGTAGCGGAAAAGCCCTGCTGCGACGGGTCCTGCAGCACGGCCCGGGCGCCCGGGATCGAGTTCACGGCCACGCGCGCGACGCCCATGAACTCCTGCTGGCTAAGCCGGGTGCCGGTCTGCTTGTCGCGCGGCCGGTCGCCGGGCTCCTTCATCGTCACGAAAACGAAACCTGCGTTGACTTCGCCGCCGCCGAAGCCGCCCACCAGCCCGAAGTAGCGCTCCACCTCGGGCCGTGACGCCAGGAAGGCCTCGATCCGTTGGAAGACGCGGTCCGTGGCCGGGAGGCTCGTGCCGACCGGCGTCTGGAAGCGGAGTTGGAACCGGCTGCTGTCCTGGGAGGGCACAAACTCAGTCTTGAGCAGCGGCAGCAGCCCGAAGATCGAGACCACGAAGAACACCAGCGCGCCCACCAGCACCAGGGCGCGGTGGTGAAGGGCGGGCACGAGGACGCGCTGGTAGGCAGCCGCGAGCCTCGCGAAGCCGAGGTCGAGGCGCGCCCCGATCCCGGTGCGGCGGTGCTGGACCTCCAGGAAGCGCGAGCAGCGCATCGGGGCGAGCGTCAACGCCTCGAGCAGCGAGATCAGCACCGCGACCGAGATCGTCACGCCGAACTGGAAGAAGAACTTGCCGATGATGCCCTTCATGAAGGCCACCGGCAGGAAGATGGCCACGATCGCGGCGGTGGTGGCTGCAGCCGCGAAGGTGATCTCCCGGGCGCCGATCGAGGCCGCCTTCACCTTGCCCTCGCCCAGCTCGCGATGCCTGTAGATGTTCTCGAGGACCATGATCGCGTCGTCGACCACGATGCCGACCACGAGTGTCAGGCCCAGCACGGTGAAGGTGTTGAGCGTGAAGCCCAGGACGTACATGACGATGAATGTGCCCAGGATCGACGTCGGAATCGCCAGCAGCACGTTTAGCGTCGTCGACCAGGAGCCGAGAAACAGCCAGCACACGATGCCGGTCAGAGCCGCGGCCAGCAGCAGCGTGAACAGGATCTCGGCGATCGCCTGCTCAATGAAGGTGGTGGAGTCGAAGTTGACGCTGAGGGCCAGGCCTTCAGGCAGTTGCTGGCGGAGCTCCGACACGCGCTTCTTGACGTTCGCGCCGACCTGCACGGCGTTCGCGCCACGCAGTTTCCGGATGCCGATGCCGATCGATGGGATGCCCGAGGCACGCGCCACGCGGCGCAGGTCCTCGAGGCCGTCCTCGACCACGGCGACTTCACTCAGGCGAACCGGCGTGCCGCTACGGTAAGCGATCACCAGGTTGCGAAACGCCTCGACGTCGATCGCCTCACCCTCGGCGCGAACGTTCATCTCGCGCTCGGGCGTCTCGATGCGCCCGGCCGGCATCTCCAAATGCTCGCGCTCTATGGCTGCGTTCACGTCGAGCACGGTGAGGTTCGCGGCCTCGAGCCGGGGGGCGTCGTACCAGACGCGGATCGAGCGTTCGCGGTAGCCGCCGAGCATCACTTCGCCCACGCCCTCGATGGTCTGGAACTGCGGGCGCAGCACGTTGCGGATGTAGTCGGCGAGGAACGTCGGCGGCCGGTTGCCCGCGAGCGTGATCCACAGGATCGGCTGATCTTCGGGGTTGTTCTTGGTAATGATCGCCGGGTCCATCTCGCGCGGCAGCTTGCGCGCAGCCTGGGCCACCCGCGTCTGCACGTCCTGCAGCGCTGCGTCGATGTTGCGCGAGAGCTCGAACTCGACCGTGATCGAGGCGGAGCCCTGACGTGACGTCGAGGAGATCTGCTTGACGCCCTCGACGGAGGTGATGGCGTCCTCGATGAAGTCCACGACGTCGGTCTCCATCACCTCGGGAGACGCGCCCTCGTAGGTCACGGCCACGTTGATGACCGGAAAGTCCACGTCGGGGTTCTGGCTGATGCCCAGCCCCCGCACGACGCCGCCGACACCGGTGAAGCACAGCAGCCCAAAGCCGATCAGGCCGGCCATCAGCATCCACGCGAACACGTGGTTGCGGATCGAGATGTCGGCCAGGGTCATGCCCGTGGCGATCTTCTTCGGATCCTCGGGTGGCTCGGGGGTTGTACCGTGATCGCTCATGAGATCCTAGGGCGCGGGTTGGACGGGAACTCCGTCGGCGATGCGATCGGAGCCCTCGATCACGACCGTGTCGCCCTCTTTCACGCCCGAGAGGATCTCGACGACACCGGTGCCGGTGCGCAGGCCGATCTGGATCGGACGCAGCTGCGCGTGACCGGACTCGACGGTGTACGCCACGAAGCCGCGCTCACTGGCCTGGATCGCACCCTCGGGAACGACCAGGGCGCCCTTCTTCGACTCGGTGGCAAGCGTCACCTCCGCGAAGAAGCCCGGCTTCAGCAGCCCCGGGTTCCTCACCCAGGCGAGCACCTCGACTTGTCGCGTGGCCGGGTCAGCCACCTCGCCCACGTGATAGATCGCCGCGGGAAAGTCCTGTTCGCCCAGGGCCGCGATGCGAAAGCTGACCTTCTGGCCTTTGCGGGCACGCAGCGACTCCGCGTCCGAAACCTTGAAGCGAAGGCGCAGGCGAGAGGTATCGACGAGGGTCGCGAGAACGTCGCCCTCCTTGACGAAGCGTCCGGTCTCGACCGTTCGGGTGTTGACGATGCCGAAACTGGGCGCCTTCACGTCGGCGCGGGACCGATTCTGCCTGGCCCAATCCCAGGTGGCCCGGGACGCCGCAGCCTCCGCGCTCAGACGCTCCGTCTCCTGGCGCGCCCGGTTCAGCTCCTCGGCGGCAAGCAGGCGCTCTCGCGCCAGCGCCTCCCGGCGCTCCAGGTCGGCCTCCGAGCGATGCTGGTCAGCGAGCGCCTTCCGGTAGGCGCCCTCGGCGCGCTCGGCTTCGAGCCGATAGCGCTCGGGATCGATGCGCAACAGCACGGTTTGCGGCGTCGCACGATCGCCTTCGTTGAACAGCACCTCGGCCACGGCGCCCTCGACCTGTGCCGTGATCTGCACCATCTCCTGCGCTTCGAGGGAGCCCAGCGCCTGCACGCGATAGACGAGCTCCTCGACCTTGACCGTCGCGACGCGGACGTGGATCGCGGGCTGGCTCGGCCGCGCGGCGGGGGCGCCCTGGGTCTGGCCACACGCCGCTGCAGCCAGGGCGAGCAGCGGGGGAATGAGCGGGATCTTCGAGCGCATTGGGCCTCTGCCGCGACGGCGGCGAAGCCCTATTCTCCGCGACAACGGTGCGCCTTTTCAAAGGCCCGGCGTGTCAAACGTCGTTTCGGGCGGCACGCCGACGTCGCAGGAGGTGAAGTCCCCCGCCCAGGATCAGAAAACCGGCGCCGATCGCGTCGCCGCGGGGATCTGCATAGAGCAGGCCCAGGCCGCCCAGGCCGAAGAGCAGCCTCTCGAGCGGGTTGGCGGGCCCGAGCAGGAAGCCGCCGAAACACGCCGCAAAGGCAGCCACGGCCACGCAGGCCGTGAGGAACGTCCAGGCGATCCCGAGGGGCTCGCCGATCAAGAGCAGACCCAGGCCCTCGGGCGTGAGCGTGAACATGAACGGCACCAGGAACGCGGGCAGGCAGTATTTCCAGGTCAGCATCATGGTGCGGAAGGGGTTGCCGCCAGTGATCGCGGCCGCTGCGAACGGCGAGAGCGCCGTCGGCGGCGATACGTCGGACAGCACGGCATAGTAGAAGACGAACATGTGCGCGGCTGCTTCGGAGACGCCGACCGTCGTGAGCGCCGGAATGATCATCACGGCCGCGATGATGTACGACGCCGTCACCGGCACGGCGAGGCCGAGGACCCACACCGCAACCGCCGCGTAGGCCACGGTCAGCAGCAGACTGCCGCCGGCGAACGAGACGATGATCCCTGAGATCTTCAAGCCGAGCCCGGTCAGCGTGACGACCGAGACGATCCGCCCGGCCGTGGCCGTGGTCGCGGCCACAGACACGACGCCGCGGCCTCCCGCTGCCAGCGCCGCGAACAAGCGGCGGTCGCTGATCGCGGCCGAGAGCGTGGCGGCTGCCATCAAGCCCCAGAAGCACGCCACCGAAGGCCGCTGTCCCACGGCGAGCAGCGGGGCCGCAAGCCCGGCGCCCGCGAGGGCAGCCCTGGGCGAACCCAGGCGCGTCTCCGGTCGCAGGAAGCTGAGCGCAAGGGCGATCACCAGCGACCAGAAGACGGCGAGGAACGGTGTGAAGCCGTAAGCCATCAGCAGGGCCACTGCCACGAGCGAGGTGAAGTGATAGCCCTGCCGACGGGTCAGTTCGCCGAGCGAGCCCGTGGCAGGGGCGCCGGCAGCGTCTTCATCCGCCGCGACTCGGCCTCGATCATCAGCACGCAGGAGAGGTAGTAGAGGATCGTCGGGATGCTGGCCATCACCAGGACCTTCAGGTACGAGATCTTCAGGTACTCGGCTATCAGAAAGGCCGCGGCGCCGAGGGTCGGGGGCGAGAGCAGCGCGCCAATTCCGGCAGCCGCCAGGATCGCGCCGCCGGTCTCCTTGTCGAAGCCCGCGCGCCGCAGCATCGGCCAGGCGAGCGAGCCCAGCGTCACTGTGGTCGCGACGCCGCTGCCGGAGACGGTGCCGAGCAGAAAGCCCGCGGCCGTGACCGTTCGGCCAGGCCCGGCGCCGCGCGCGACCGGCCGAGCGCGGCGAAGGACCACTCCAGAAAGAAGCGGCCGGCTCCGCTCGCCTCGAGCACGGCGCCGTAAATCGTAAACAGGATGATGAAGGTGGCCGCGACGTCCAGCGGCGTGCCGAACACGCCCTCCAGCGTCAGGTAGTTCTGGCCCACGATGCGCGGCACGCCATGCCCCGGTGATCGAACGGCTCGGGCATGTGTGGCCCGAGGTATGCGTAGATCAGGAACCGCGCCGCCGTCGCGGGCAAAATCCAGCCGGTGGTGCGCCGGGTGGCCTCGAGCACGAGGACGATCAGCACCCCTCCCCAGAACACCTCGGCCCGGGTCGGGTTGGTGATCCGCTGCAGCGCCTGCTCGTAGACGAGGAGCGAGTAGCCGAGGCTCAGGACGGAGAGGCTCGCGAAGGCCGCGCACAGGGCGGCACGCGCCCACGCTCCCGCAGGCGCGAGGGATAGAGCAAGAACGTGAGCACCAGCACCAGGAGCAGGAAGTTCGCGCGGTAGACCTGGGTCGGGAGCGAGTACTGGGTCCACCACAGTGCGAACACGGCCAGGCCGGTGGCGAGCAGGCCGGCCAGCGTCGCCCAAGCGCCGGCGAGCGGGCGCGGCGCGGCGTCGGCGTCGAACTTCTCCAGGATCTGGTGCGCCCGTGCGTCCGGGAGCACTTCGTCTACTTCGGCCAGACGCGCTGCTCCTCGTAGTAGCGGATCGCGGCCGGATGGAACGGGATCGGCGAGCCCTTCGCTGCGGAATCGAGGGACAGGCTCACGGCTTCCGGGTGGATGCGGTGGACCTCGTCCAGGTTGTCGAAGATCGCGCCGAGGATCGCTTTCACCTGGACGTCGGGCATCGCGGCGTTCGCGAACAGGATGTTGCCGACACCGATGCCCGCAACGTCCTCGGCCAGGCCCGGATACGTCCCCTTCGGCAGCACGTCCGTCTCGTAGACCGGTCCCGCCTTGGCGCACATCGCCCCCACGTACTCGGCGGCGCGGATGAAGCGGATCTTGCGGCCGGGGGTCGTGGCCAGGTCGGTGACGGCAGCCGTGGGGAGCCCGCCGATCCAGAAGAAGACGTCGAGCTTTTCGTCCTTCGCCGCGCCTGCCGACTCCGCGACGCTCAGGTTGTCGCGACGGATGTCCCGGCGCGGGTCGAGCCCGGCGGCTTCGAGGACGCGATCGGCGACCGCCTCCGTGCTGCTCCCGGCGGAACCGACCGAGACGCGCTTGCCGCGCATGTCGCTGACGCGCACGATGCCGCTGCCTTCGAGGGCCACGACGTGGACGAAGCTGCGATACAGCACGGCGATCGTCCGAGCGGGCACGGGCCCGGTGTCGGTGTACGAGCCCGTGCCGCGGCTGGCATCCCAGGCCGAGTCCGTCGTCGAGAAGCCGAGGTCGGCCTCGCCCGCGTTGACGAGCTTCATGTTGTCGACCGAGCCGCCCGTGACCTCGGCCGTGGCGTCGGCGTTCCTGAGCTTCGCCGAAAGCACGCGAGCCAGACCGCCACCATGCGGGTAGAAGACGCCGCCGGTCCCGCCGGTGGCGACCACCAGCCGCAGCTTGCCTGTACCCGCGGGCGTGTCGCCGGGAGTTCCGCACGCGGCGAGCATCAGAGCCATCAGGGGCAGGACGCGTAGGCGTTCGATAACGGGGCTCCTGTCGTGACGAGGATAGAATCATGTACCAGGAGGCAGGAGAGCGTCCATGCATGATCCGCGGGTCCCCGAGACGTTGGATGGTTGGAGCGCCCTCCACCAGATGTTCCGCATCCGCTGGAGCGCCTGGCGGGAGCTCGGCGCCGACGCACGCAGCCGGATCGCGAGCGAGGCGGCCACGGCGTTTGAGGCCATGGACCAGGGCGAGGCCGGCACGACGGCGCTCGCGACGCTGCTCGGCCACAAGGGCGACCTGCTGCTCATCCATTTCCGGCGCAGCTTCGACGCTCTGCAGGCGGCGCAGCTCCAGGTGGCGGGTCTCGCCCTGGAGCGCTATCTCGAGCCCACCACCTCGTACGTTTCGATCGTGGAGCTGGGCATGTACGAGATGACCGCGCAGATCCACGGCCGGCTCGCCGAGAAGGGGCTTGCCAAGGGCTCGCCCGAGTTCGAGAAGGCCTTCGACGCGGAGATGGCGGAGCAGCGGCGGCGCGTGATCGGGCGCCTCTTCCAGGACGTCCCGAAGCGTCGCTACGTCTGCTTCTATCCGATGAACAAGCGCCGCGGCGAGGACAAGAACTGGTACGCGGTACCCGTGGAGGAGCGCGCGCGGATGATGCGCGACCATGGCATGATCGGCCGCCACTACGCGGGCGCCGTGACGCAGATCATCTCGGGCTCGATCGGCTTCGACGATTGGGAGTGGGGCGTCGACTTGTTCGCCGACGATCCGGCGGTCTTCAAGAAGCTGATCTACGAGATGCGCTTCGACGAGGCCTCGGCCTGGTACGCCGAGTTCGGCCCGTTCTACACCGGCCTCCAGTTCGCGGCGAACGAATTGCCGAAGCTGCTCGCCGGTGAAGTCCCTGGTTTCCCCCGGCCGGTATAATCGACCGAGGAGGGCGTCTCATGTCTCCGGCACTCAGGTCCTACTTCGCCGACTACGCCGCATTCCACGCGACAGCTGGGAACCAGGCCTGTCACTACTTCGCGGTGCCGCTGATCGTCCTCAGCGTCTTCGCGATGCTCGCGCAGCTACCCCTCGCTAGCGTCGCGGGCTTCACGATCACGGCTGCGGAACTCACGCTGGTCGCGGCAACCCTGTACTACTTGAAGCTCGATGCGAGGCTGGGCGCCTTGATGTTCGTGGCGTCGGTGCTGCTGGTCGCCGGGGGCCGGCAGATCCCATTCCTCGCCGCCGTGGCGCTGTTCGTGTTCGGCTGGGCGATCCAATACGTCGGCCACTACGTCTACGAGAAGAAATCGCCGGCCTTCTATCGCAACCTCGTCCACCTGCTCGTCGGCCCGCTGTGGGTGCTCGCGAAGGCGACGGGGCGGGCATGAGGCTTCTCGCTGGCCTGCTCGGCGTCGCACTGCTCTCGGGTTGCGGCTCGAGCGACACCCCACCGGGCCCGACGCCCACACCCACCCCGGGTGGGGCCTGTACGGCGGGCGACCCGCTGACGGGCACGCCACCGCTCACGACGCAGCGCGTGGCGGCAGGCCTCTCGAACCCGCTCGACTTGCAGAGCCCGCCGGGGGACAAGGCCCGCATCTTCATCGTCGAGCAAGGCGGGCGAATCCTGATCCTGCGCGGCGGAGCCATCGTGACCACGCCGTTTCTGGATATCTCCGGCCGCATCAGCGCCGGGGGCGAGCAAGGCCTGCTAGGTCTGGCATTCCACCCGCGTTTTGTCGACAACGGCCGCTTCTTCGTGAACTTCACCGATCGCACCGGCGATACGCACATCGCCGAGTTCCGCTCGAGCGGCGACGTCGCCGACCCCTCGACGGAACGCACCCTGCTCAGCGTGGATCAGCCGTTCTCGAACCACAACGGCGGCTCGCTCGTCTTCGGCAACGACGGCCTGCTCTATATCGGGCTGGGCGACGGTGGCTCCGGTGGCGACCCGCTCAACAACGGCCAGAGCCTCACGACGCTGCTCGGCAAGATCCTCCGCATCGACGTGGACGCGGCGACGCCCTACGGAATCCCCGGCGACAACCCGTTCGCGGCGAGCCCGGGGCTCGCACGCGAGATCTGGGCCTACGGCTTGCGCAACCCGTGGCGCCTCGCCTTCGACCGACTGACCGGCGACCTGTTCATCGGCGACGTCGGCCAGGGCGAGCGCGAAGAGGTAGACGTGGGCTTCGAACCGCGGCGCGGCGGCGAGAACTACGGCTGGCGCGTCACCGAAGGTTCCCGTTGCTTCAACCCGGCCTTCAACTGCGGCACGGCGGGCATCACCTTCCCGCTGGTCGAGTACGACCACAGCGTCGGCTGCTCGATTACCGGCGGCGTCGTGTACCGCGGCTGCCGCCTGCCCGGCTACGCCGGGACGTATTTCTACGGTGACTTCTGCTCCGGGATCATCCGCTCGATCCGTGTCGAGAACGGCCAGGCCGTCGACTCGCGTGACTGGACCTCGGTCCTGGGCGGTGGCATCGACAACATCAGCTCGTTCGGCGTCGATGGCGACGGCGAGGCCTATATCCTCGACTACAGCGACGGCGAGCTCTACAAGATCGTCCCCGTCAGCTAGTGCCAGCGGGCCTCCGACGCGTCATCCTTCCAGCCCTCTGCACGGTGTTTGCCGGCGCTGCCATGGAAGCGGCCGAACCGCCGATCGACCGGCTCCAGCTTCCTCCGGGCTTCCGCGTCTCCGTCTACGCCCACCCGGTGCCGGGCGCGCGCTCCCTGACCTGGGGGGCCAAGGGCACGCTCTTCGTCGGCACCATGCAGCAAGGACGCGTCTACGCGGTGACCGACGCGGACGGGGACGGACGGGCAGAGGCCATCCGTCAAATCGCGAAGAACCTCGACACGCCCAACGGCGTCGCCTTTCGCGACGGTGCCCTGTACGTGGCCGAGATCAGCCGCGTGCTGCGCTTCGATGGGATCGAGGGCAAGCTCGACCAGCCGCCGGTCCCGGTCGTCTGGAGCGACGCCTTCCCCAGGGACAGGCACCACGGCTGGAAGTTCATCGCGTTCGGTCCCGACGGCCGGCTCTACGTGCCGGTCGGTGCGCCGTGCAACAGCTGCGACCCCGAGACCCCGATCTACGCCTCGATCACGCGGCTGCCGGCGGCCGGCGGCGCCGTGGAGGTCTTCGCCAAGGGCGTGCGCAACAGCGTCGGCTTCGACTGGCACCCCGAGACCAAGGTGCTGTGGTTCACCGATAACGGCCGCGACCTGCTGGGCGACGACCGGCCGCCCGACGAACTGAACCGCGCGCCGGACGCGGGGCTGCACTTCGGCTACCCGCACTGCCACGGCGCCAGCATCGTCGACCCTGAGTACGCCAAGGGCCGCCGCTGCGAGGAGTTCGTGCCCCCGGCGCGGGCGCTCGACGCTCACGTGGCCGCGCTGGGGATGCGCTTCTACACGGGATCTTCGTTTCCGGCCGAGTACCGGAACCAGATCCTGATCGCCGAGCACGGCTCCTGGAACCGCAGCCGCAAGATCGGCTACCGCGTGATGCTGGTCCGCCTGCAAGGCGACCGCGCAGTGTCCTACGAGCCCTTCGCCCAGGGCTGGCTCAAGGGCGACAAGGCCTGGGGCCGCCCCGTCGACGTGCTGGTCCACCCGGACGGTTCGCTGCTGGTGTCGGACGACGAGGCCGGAGCTATCTATCGAATCCAGTACCAGAAGCCCGCGGGGATCGGCGAGTAGGCGATGGAGGCTGCGGTATCGACAGCATCAGCCACAAGATCGCCCCGCTGAGCTAGTCTTCGCCGGCGTCGTAGTAGAGCGGCAACTCGCCCGCTGGCGGCAGGCTATCGGACAACGCATAGCCGTCGAGCTGCACCGTGCCGACCAGCGGTTCGAGCCGCAGCCGCGCCGTCACGCCTGGCGGGGTAGACGTTATCGCCTGCCGCTCGCCGCCGCGCAAGCCCCAATGAGCGACGCGCAAGCGGCGTCCGCTCGCAGCGCCGGCCTCAACGATCTGCCACTCGCACACCACCAGCGCGTCTCGATACGGCGAGATCTCGCGCAGGCTGGGCACGCGTGAGCAGACCCGGAACACCGCGCGCACGTCGAGCGGTCCTGCTGCCACAGGGCGCTCGTGGGTGGCCGGATCGGACTGCGGCACTGGCGGCGCCTCGCGGCGCCAGCGTTCCACGTCGAGCGTCTCCACGTGGACGTCCGGGTAGCGATCGCTCGCCGGATGCGCGGTGAGGCGGAGCGGCCGGCCTTGCAGGGTGAGCGTCGCCGGGTCGACGGGCGCCACGAACGCGTCGTAGTTGGAGCGGAAGTGGTCGTGGTCGCCCGACGAGGCACCGAAGGCGAGCAGCCGGCCATCCCGCGACAGCATCGGGAAGTACAAGTAGCGCTGCGCGCCCGGGATGCTGGGGTCCTCGTGCTCGAGCAGGGTGGCGATCTCGCGGCTCGCCAGGTTGATCAGGCGAATCGGCCCGCCGCCGCGCTCGACCCAGAAGCCGAAGCGCCCGTCGTGGGAGAAGTAGGGCTCGCAACCCGGGAAGCGACGCCCCACGCGGACGCGCCGTTTCGCCGCATCATATGAGGAGAAGGTCGGGGAGCCGCTCACAGCGTGGCTGAGCGTCGCATCGATCAGCCAGGCCAGCTTCGTCCGCGGCTCCTCGGTGAGCCACGACGACGCGCCCGACTCGACGTCGAGCAGCCGCGTACGGCCGTCCGGCCCGACATGGATCAGCTCGCGGTCGTTTCTCCAGAGGGCGGCGCGGTTGCCCCACCCGTAAGGCCGCCCGCTCGTGAGCGTGCGGCCGCCGGCGCCGTCAAGGCGCAGCAGCCGCAGCTCGCCGGGCACCTCGAACTCGGGATACTCGTCCTTCGAGACCGACCGGCTCAGGTACACGAGCCGCGAGCCATCCGGGCTGAGGTGCGCGCAACAGTGCTGCAACCCCGGCTCGTCGGGCGAGAGCTGGCGCGGCGGTGAGCCTTCCAGGCGCCGCGTCCAGATACGCCAGTCGCCGCTCCGGCTTGACTCCCACACGAGAGCGCCGCGGGCTGGCAAGGCGTCCTCAGGCCTGCGCGGCCGCGTCGCGCCGGCATTCGCCATCGCGTCGAGACCGACTAGCCGCCAGTCGCCGTGAGCCAGCTCGCGTGCGGCGAACTGATAGACGACCAGCCGCTTTCCCGCGAGCCGGTCTTCGCCCGCGGCCAGCCGCTCGCGGAGCCGCTCGCGGACCGCCGAGGGCCCACCGGCGTTGACGGCGAGCGCGTCCACGGGGCGCCGCAGCGCGTAGCTGAGCTGCGCCGCGAAGCCGGCGCTCTCACCGAAGCCCAGCTTGCCTTGCGAGTAGATGTTCGTGAAGCTGTCGCCGAGCACCAGTACGTCGGCGCCGGGATCCGCTCGCCAGGGCTCGCCGGACGGCCCGAAGACACGCTGCACCACGATGCGCTCGGGCTGATACAGGCGCTGGCTCGCGGGCAAGCCGAGCAGTGCCAGGAGGTCGCCGCGTCCCAGGACGGCCGCCAGGCGCCGGGTGAAAGCGACGGGCCTCCGCTCGGGCAATGCCAGGCGTGCGTCCACGAAGTCGGCGAGACCGCGGGCTGCGTTCTCCACGGCCTCCGGCGTCCAGTGCGTGTCGGTTCGGAGGAACTGGGGCCAGGAGCGGTCGTGTTTCGCCGCCGCGAGGCGAGTGTCGGGGATGTAGGCGGGGATCTCCAGGTCGGCGAGCCGGGCCAGGAAGCTCGCTAGCGACGGGTTCTGGAGCGGCAGGTCGCTCTCGTCGATGTCCTTGCTCAGTCCTTCGGGGTGCAGGGCAGCCTTCACAGGCGTCGGCACCACGACCAGGCCGATGCCGCGCTCCGCGAGCCGCGCCGCGAAGTCGGCCAGCGCTGGCACAGGGTCAGGATGCCGCGACTTCTGGCCGCGTCCTGCCGAGGCCCCGCGCTTCAGCACGCCCGGTTCGAGGAAGCCTGGCCCTGTCAGGTAGTCGAGACTCGGACGGAAATACAGCCAGCCGCGGCGTCCCGTCACAACCTGTTCGTTGCCGGCCCCCAGCCAACGCGTGAGCAGTTCCTGGAAGCGCGGCCGCGCGCGAGCACCGAGCAGCGAGCGCTCCTCGAGCGCAGCCTCGAATGCGATGAGGCTCTCGTGCAGCGCCCGGTTGCCCGCGAGCGCGCCGGTTCGCCGCGTGAGCTGCCAGGCGTGCGCAGGCGCCGCGGCCAAATCGGGCCAGGCAGAGCCAGAATCCCGCTTCGAGTCCCGGGCGATCTCGAGGGCCGGCACAACTACCACGCAGAGCGCGAAGCCTAGCCTCAGCAGCCACGCCACCGCTGGCCTCACAGCGGTCTGGCCCAGCTCGTGGGCGGCTTGTGTGACGCGGGCTTCCAGTATGCTGGCCATGCTCAAAAGATGAAGTAGATGAACGGGTTGTAGCCCTGGCTCGCCATCGCGACCAGCGCGAGGGCGAGACACCCCAGGACCAGCCCGGCCCGTGGCAGCGTGAGCCGCCGTGTCCAGTCCCAGGTCTGCGGGGCGAGCCATGTCACGCTCGCGGCGACGCTGAGGCTCAGCAGCGCGTACGGGGTGTAAAGCAGGCCGCCCACGAGCGCCGCGGCCGCTGGCGCTTCGCCCAGGCCGCCCATCGCCGCGAGATAGCGGCCGGCCGCCGGCAGGTCGGGCGCCCGGAAGAAGACCCACCCGACCAACACGCCGGCGAAGGTGAGCGCCACACGTGCGGGCCGCGGCAGCCGGCCGTATGGGCTACGTTTGCCGCGTGCCCGCTCGAGCGCAAGCCAGGCGCCGTGCCAGCCGCCCCAGACCACGAAGTTCCAGGCGGCACCGTGCCACAGGCCGCCGAGCAGCATTACGATGCCCAGGTTCAGATAGGTGCGCCATACGCCCAGCCGGCTGCCGCCGAGCGGCAAGTACAGGTAGTCGCGCAGCCAGCTCGACAGCGAGATGTGCCAGCGGCGCCAGAAGTCTGTGATCGACTCGGCGCGGTAGGGCGAGTCGAAGTTCTTGGGGAACACGAAACCGAACATCAGCCCCAGGCCGATCGCCATGTCGGAGTAGCCGCTGAAGTCGAAGTAGATCTGGAAGGCGTAGGCGAGCACGCCCGTCCAGGCGTCGAGCGTGCGCAGCCCGGCGGCGTCGAAAGCCGCGTCGGCGACGAAACCGCAGGGGTTTGCCAGCAACACCTTCTTCGCGAGGCCCAGGCTGAAGAAGGCGACGCCACGCGCGAACTTCTCGGGCGTGTGGCTGCGCTCGCGGAGCTGGTCCGCGATCTCGGAGTAGCGGATGATCGGCCCGGCCACCAGCTGCGGGAACAGCGAAACGTAGCAGGCGAAGTCCAGGAAGCTCTCGAGTGGCCGGCTGCGGCCGCGGTAGATGTCGAGGCTGTAGGACATCGACTGGAATGTGTAGAAGCTGATGCCGAGCGGCAGCGCGATTCTGAGCACGGCGTCGGGGTGCAGGGCGCTCAGTCCCAGCGCGCCCAGCAGGGCCGAGTAGCTGTCGACCGCGAAGTTGAAGTACTTGAAGAAGCCGAGCAGCGAGAGATTGCTCACGACCGAGACGCCGACCCAGAATCGGCGCCCGCCATGGGCCGCGGGCAGTGTCGCCCCGAGCTTTCGTCCGCAGCCGAAGTCGATCGCCGTCGAGAACAGCATCAGAGCCATGAACGCGGGGTTGGCCCAGCCGTAGAAGGCGTAGCTCGCGAGGCTGAGCCAGAGCTGCCGGGCGCGCGGGGGTAGCGCGTAGTAGACGGCGAGCGCTGCCGGCAGGAAGTAGTAGACGAAGAGGTGGGAGCTGAAGACCATGGCTCTCTGCCGGACCGGCGGATGCGGACCGACCCGTCCCTTAGCCTAACCGAGAGACGCTACTCGCCGTCGAGTCCCGGGGTTACGGCCAGCCCGTCTCGCGACTCATGCCCGCTCAGCCGATCCGCACCATGTCCTTGAGGTCGCGCTGCATGTCGTCGGCGGAGGCAAAGCGCAGATCCTGACGCGGATGCAGGCCGCGCAGCAGCAGCTTGTCGAAGGCCTCCGGAACACCGGCGGCGAGCTTGCTCGGCAGCGGCAGGGCCGAGCCCTGCGCCTGCGAGCGCGGGTGGACGCCGGTGAGCAGGTGGTAGAGAACCGCTGCCAGCGCGAACAGATCGCCGGCCATGTCGAGTTGGTTTTCCGGGGCCCGATAGTGATCGGCCGGCGACACCGAGTAGGCAAGCCGGCCCAGGCCAAGATCGGTGATCTTCACGACACCGCCGGCGACCATGATGTTCGAAGGTTGGATCGAGCCGTGAACGAGACCCTTGGCATGCAGTGCCACAAGCGCCTGTGCGAGCACGCGACCCAGGCTGTGTGCCTGCTGGAAGGTCATCTTGTGGCCGTTCTTCAAGGCCTCGGCGAAGTTACGGCCCTTGACCAGTTCGGTCACCACGCACTTGTCGCCCGCCGAATCCACGAGGCCCAGCAGCTTGGCCACGTTCGGGTGAGAGAAGAGTGCTGCGGCCTTGAGGTCGGCCACGAGAGCGCTGGCAACGCCCTCGCCACGCAGCAGGGGCGCGGGTAGGGCGCGCAGCGCCACGCCGCGACCGTCGGTCGTGTCTTCGGCGCGGTACACCACGCCGAGCGCGCCGCGGCCGATCTCCTCCTTGCGCTCGAAGCGGGGGGGTTTCGGCGCCGGCGCGGTCGGCGGAGCGGCAACGGCACGACGGTCGGGAGCTGGATAAGGGGCCGCCGGGGTGGCGGTCGAGATGCCCGCCGCCTGCAAGCGCGCCACGCGCTCGTTCACGTCGCGATGCCGCAGGTCCTCGGCGAGAATCTTCTTGTAGACGCTGAGCGCTTCGCGGGGATTGCCCGAGGCTTCGTGGCCCGCGGCGAGCCAGTAGTTGAGATCGAGGTTCGCCGGCGTCACCGGATCGCTGCCCAGCAGCTTCTGCAGCCGCTCGACGGCGAGGCCCGGCATCTTCCCCTCGACGAAGAGCTGTGCCAGAAGCTCCGTGGCCGCGCGATAGTTCTCGTCGCTGGCGGGTACGCGTTGCAGCAGTGAGATCGCGCGCTCGCTGTCGCCGGCGCGGGCCGCGGCCTCGCCGCTCTTGAAGGTCAGGCCAGCCTTCTCGTACAGCTCGATCGCCTTCTCGTTGTCACCGACCTCCTCGTAGAACTTCGCCGCCGTCTCGTACTCGTTGCCACGCTCGTAGCTGGCGGCCGCGCGGTCTTTGAGCCCGGCACGCACGTACACGTTGGCCGCCGCCAGGAAGCTGTCGCCGGCCTCGTAGGCGCCTGCCGCCTCGGCCAGCATGCCGATCGATTCGAACAACTCGGCCGCGCGCAGATAGTCCTCGCCCTCCTGGAAGTAGCGGGCCGCTTCGGGCACATTCTCCTGCTTGAGGGCCACCTCGCCGCGCAGCGTGGCGGCTTTCACGGTGTCGCCCGCTCGCTCATAGGCCGAGGCCGCCGCCTCGGGCTGTTCGGCCCGCATCAACAGCTCCGCGGCCTTCGCGTGCTGACCCAGGGTCGTGAGCGCACCGGCGGCTTCCTTGAAGTAGCTGCCCTTGTTGTAGGCCTGAAAGGCCCGGTTCACGTCGCCGGCCTTCTCGTACAGGCGCCCGGCGAGCAGGGCGCTGCGTTGGTCCGCATTTTGCGCGGTCGCGGAGTACGTGGTGGAGTACGAGACATTCTCGGTGAAGTGCCGCTCGTAGCACTCGGCGGCCTTCAGGAAATCGCCGGTCTTCTCGTAGCCCTCGGCGGCGCGCAGCGGGTAGCCGCTCTTCAGGTAGAGATCCGCCGCCCGACCCCACTCGCCCGAGACGCCAAACAGCCGCGCCGCCTCGAGGGTATTGCCTTTCTCGAGGAACAAGGCCGCGGCCCGCGCCGGCTTGTTCGTCTGGATGAACACCGCTGCCGCCTTCTTGAAGTCGCCGTGCTGAAGAAAAAGCTCTGCGGCGCGATCGAGCCTACCCAGCTTCTCGAGGACCGAGGCCGCTGCGTACAGTTCCTGGCCCTCGGTGTAGACGTCGACCGCCTCCTGGAAGCGCTCGGCCTCCTCGTAGTAGCGACCCGCCGAGAGCCAGTTGCCGTTCTTCCTTTCGCGTGAGACCGCCTTGTCGACCTTGCGATCGGCGTAGCCCTTTCCGAGCAGTTTGCCGAGCAGGGCGTCGATGCCGCCGCCAGCGCTGCTGGTGCCAGGGATCCGGCGACCGGCGACGAACTTCTGGAAGACGAACCAGCCGGCGAGCCCGGCGGCGATCCAGGGGACATACGGGTTGTCGAGGATAAGGGAAAAGACCTGGTCCATCGCGCCCTTTTTTGGGAGGGCCTCCTGTCTTTGGAGCTCTTGAAGCGCGGCGCGATTATACCTCCGCGCTATCCTCGCGCGTTCCCCGGGGAGATCGCGGCAGGAGCGGACTGATATTGTAGAGGCGGCGGCCTCGTGCGCCGACGTGAGGCCTGGTCGACGGGCCGCGCGATCGACCTGCAGCTAGTCGCGCTCTCTGGCGGACGGGGCCGCCGGCCGGCGTGGCCGCTCCGCTCACAGCTGGCCGAAGCACTCGAGAACGGCTTGCTTCCGCGCAGCCTTGCCGCGTGCGGGGACAAGCGTAACTTGCTATGGACGTTGACCTAAGGGCCACTCTGCCGCTATCCTCGGAAGACACTCGTGTCCCCGTGAGCACAGGCTCTAGCAAGGACGTCCCGGCGCCTCATCCCGAGAATCTCTCGGCAGACTCGTCTGAAGGTCTGTTGACTTCCGAAGATCTCTTCGGCGATCTGGTCGACGCACCGATCCCGGCCGATGCCCACGCCTCGCCGACGCCGACACGGGCCACGCCGATCCGCGTACAGGTGAACGAGGCGGGCGAGGTCGCGCCACCCAAGCCGAAGCCAGCGCAAGTGCTGCCGCAAGACCTGCCGGGACTGCTCGACGCGTTCCGGGATTCGAGCGTCGAGCCTTGCGATGCGGTGCCGGCCGCAGCCCCGGGGCTAACGCAGCCCGAACCAGTGCCGGAACCCGGACCGACCCTCGAACGCGTCGTTGCAGCGAAGTCCTGGGCGACGAGCCAGCCATCGCCCCTGGCGGGCGACGAGGAGGACCTGTCGGGTCTACTCGACAGCATGGCGCCCACCCAAGCGCGGCAAACAGGGCTGCCCGAGTCGGCCGTCGAGACGGAAGCCGAGACTCTCGCGGAGGGGATCAAGGCTCCGATCGTCGACGAGCCGGCGACGGTGGCGCCCTGGGAGGCAGCGGGCGAGGAGGTGGCGCTGGATAGCCTGCTGGAAGAGGACTCGGGAGCCAAGACACTGGCTCCCGGCGACTTCAAGGCGCCCGTCTTCGACCACGAACCGGCGCCGGCTCCCGTCGCGGCCGCTCCGCCGCCAGCCGAAAGGCCCAAGCTCCCGCTCACCGATCTCGATCAGCTCCTCGAGGGCGTCTTCGCACCCGCGACCGACTCGGCCGGACCGGCGAAGCCTGCCGAAGCCGTGCCCGGCCTTGGCGAACTGCTCAAGTCGGTGCCCCAGCGCGCGGGCCGGATCGTCACCAAGTTCCAGGCCGCGGCGCCGAAGATCGTTGCGGCCGGCCAGTCGCGCATGATGCTCGACCTCGCCTCGCTCGCCGAGGACGCGCTGAGCTTGCCGCCGCCTTCGATGGAGCCCCCGGCGCCAACCCGCACGTCCGCCGCTGGAGACGAGTTCGGCCCCTACCGCCTGCTCGAGAAAGTGGCCGCCGGCGGCATGGCCGAGGTGTTCCGGGCGAAGCGCACGGGTGTCGAGGGCTTCGAGAAGGTGGTCGCGCTGAAGCGCATCCTGCCCCACCTCTCGGACAACAAGGAGTTCGTGGAGATGTTCGTGGACGAGGCCAAGATGGTCGCCGGGCTCGCCCACCCGAACATCGTGCAGATCTTCGACCTCGGCAGGATCGACAGCACCTACTTCATCGCGATGGAATACATCGCGGGCCACGACCTGCGCAGTATCCTGCGCCGCGCCAAGGACAAGGGGATCACGATCCCCCTCGCTCTGTGCGTGCTGATCACGGGGCGAGTGGCCGCCGCTCTCGAGTATGCGCATCGCAAGAAGGACGACGCGGGGCAGGCGCTCAAGATGGTGCACCGCGACGTGAGCCCTCAGAACATCCTGATCTCCTTCGAGGGCGAGGTGAAGCTGACCGACTTCGGCATCGCCAAGGCGACTTCCAAGGCAACCAGCACCGATCGCGGCGCCTCGCGCGGCAAGCTCCTCTACATGAGCCCCGAGCAGGCGATGGGCAAGGCGATGGATCGCCGCGCGGACGTGTTCTCGCTCGGCGTGTGCTTCTACGAGATGCTCACCGACCGCAAGCCGTTCATGGGCACGTCCGAGAAGAGCATCCTGGAGATGGTGCGCGAGTGCCGAGTCTCGCCGCCCAGCCTGGTGAACCCGCGCGTGCCCGAACGCATCGAGCGGGTGGTGATGAAGGCCCTCGACCGCGACCCCGAGCACCGCTACCAGGACGCGGGCGAGATGCTGCACGACCTGGAGCGCGCGCTCGCCGAGCGCCAGCCGCCCACGGCCCTGGAGCTCTCCCGGTTCATGGAAGTGCTCTTCGAGAGCGAGGAACGCAGTGACACGGTGGCTCACGAGGAGCTTTCCGTCGGGCCGGCGCCGGCCGCCGAGCCCGACGACCTCGAAATCGACCTGGAGCCCGACGAGGCTCCCGGGGCGCAGGCGCAGGAGGCGCCGCCCGCCAAGCCCGCGCCCGGCCTCGGAAGGCTTCTGAAGAAGTTCGGCATCAAATAGACACTGACAGGAGGAAGCAGCCCCATGGCGCTCTCGAAGGACCAGGCCCAGTTCTACCAGCAGACACTGGAGATGACGCGCAAGCAGATCGGGGACCTCAACGGCCAGATCGAAGAGGAGCTCGCCAAGGTGAAGGAGCGCCTCGCCGAACTTCAGAACGCCAAGAACGCCGCCAAGCAGATCTACGACGGCGCCTGCCGCATCCTCGGCGTCGAGAACGATCTCGACAAAGAAGAGGAAGCGGCAGATTGACACTCGTGGCAGCGAGCGCCGGATTCACTTCGGCACGAGCGACAAGGGGGGGAGCGCGTAGCGCGCGGGAGGGTGCTTCCCTGCCGACGCCTCCGGCAGCGAGCGCCGGATTCACTTCGGCGCGAGCGACAAGGGGGGGAGCGCGTAGCGCGCGGGGGGGTGTTTTCCCGACGGTACCCCCCCGGACTGCCTAAGATGGCCTGGTTCAAGCGCGAGGAGACCGCTCTCCCCTCGGGCGAGCAGGCGAGCCGGATCCCCGAGGGGCTCTGGATCAAATGCGGCGCCTGCAAGGAGGCTCTCTACCGCAAGGAGGTCATCCGGAGTTTCTCGGTCTGCCCCAAGTGCGGTTTCCACTTCCGCATCTCGGCCCGCGAGCGGCTGGCGATGCTCTTCGACGGGCCCTGGGAGGAATTCGACCAGAGCCTGGTGAGCGCCGACCCGCTCCACTTCCGCGACACCAAGGCCTACGCGGAGCGCCTCAAGGACGGCCAGGCGAAGACTCAGTCGGCGGATGCGCTGGTCTCGGCGATCGGTGCGATGGAGGGCCTGCGACTCATCGTCGCCGCGATGGAATACGGCTTCATCGGCGGCTCGATGGGCGTCGTCGTGGGCGAGAAGGTGACGCGCGCGATCGAACGGGCTCTGCGCGAGAAGCTGCCGATCGTCGTGGTCTCGTGCTCGGGCGGGGCGCGCATGATGGAGGGCACGCTGTCACTAATGCAGATGGCCAAGATTTCGGCCGCGCTCGCGCGCCTCGACGACGCCCGCCTGCCCTTCATCAGCCTGCTGACCGATCCTACGACGGGCGGGGTGACCGCTTCGTTCGCGATGCTCGGGGACCTGAACGTCGCGGAGCCCGGCGCCCTGATCGGCTTCGCCGGGCCCCGCGTCATCGAACAGACGATCCGTCAGAAGCTGCCCGCGGGCTTCCAGCGCGCGGAATTCCTGCTCGAGCACGGCATGCTCGACATGGTCGTGGACCGGCGCGAACTCAAGAAGACGCTCGCGCGCAGTATCCGCCTGCTCAGTACTTGATTCCGGCGTCCTTGCCGCGCCCGCGCAGCGAGTGGACGACGGCTTGGTCGAAGGCGTCCTGGCTGGCCGCGTCCTTTGCCAGATACGCCTCGCGCTGCTTCTGCAGGTCCAGGATGCGGGCCTGCAGCTTGGCGCGCTTGTCCTTCTGCGAGGCCAGGTAGGCGATCGCCTCGGCGTCGGACTTGCCGACGAGCGTCGCCGGTGGCGCGCCCGCCTGTCTGGTGGCGGCCAGTTCCTTCTTCTGCTCGGCAACCGGCATGTCGACGAGATCTTTCTCGGCGATGCGCCCGGAGGCGGCGAAGTACGAGGCTGCCTCCGCGGCTGCGGGCGCCGCCATGTTCGCGCGGGCCGCGAGCTTTGCAGCGGTCTTCGCACGCTCGTCGCGGCTGCCACCGACGACGGCCGTCGAGGCCAGTTCGCCGCCCAGCCGCGACAGTTCGACGTCGACCGGGGTGACCTTGATCGGCATGCCGCCGTCGCCGCCAATCTGCGCGTAACGCCCGCCTCCGAGCGACGCGACTTCCTGCCAGACCTGGGCCGTCAGCGCATCGCCGCCGCACTGGATCGCCTCGACGCCGATGCCCCGGGCAGCAGCCTCGCGCACGTGCCGGCGGTAATCGAAACCGTCCTGGTAGTCGAGATGCGGCGGCGCGTCGCCCACGAGAAAGATCACGCGCATGCCACGGCCCTTCGACCAGGACGGCTTGTGGACGGCGTCCGAGAGGGCGGCCGAAACGTGCTCGGGCGTGTCGCCGCCACCGGTGGCCTGGAACGACATCAGGTTCGCGTAGAGCTCGTCCATGTCGCCCGTGAAATCGAAGACGCGGGTGACGTACTCGTCGCCGCGGTCACGGTAGCCGACGAGGGCAATGCGCAGCTCCGGCCGCGGCTGGCCCTCGCCGATGCGGCGCGCGATCGACCAGATCCGTCGCTTGGCACCTTCGATCAGACCGCCCATGCTGCCGGTGGTGTCGAGCACGAACGTCACCTCGACCCGCGGCCGCTCCGCCTTCACCGCACCCGCGACCGGCGGTGTCACCGCAGCCGCCAGAATCCCCCACACCAGTGCCAGGCTCGTCATGTTCAACCCTCCTCTGCAGCCTCTACAGCGCGGAAGGCCAGGCTATTCCCTGCGCGCTAGTAGCCGTCGTAGGGGTTGTTTCCGCCCTGGGGACCCTGGAACGTCACAACGTGGGTGTGGTTGTCGGTGTCGCCCGTGGACGACGTCTTCGACAGCTGCTGACCGCGACGCAGGGAGTTGATCTCGGCCGACGTCAAATCCACGAATTGGGGATGAGTCGCCTGGCCGTGGATGCTAAGGCTCACAGCGGCGCCTCCGACGACCTGCGCGCCGAGAAGGACGGCGCTGTGGCCGTGATTCGCCGACACGGTCCCGGTCATGTTGGGGGGCGGGCCGCTGGGCCCTGCGGGGTTGTCGTTGCCGCCTCCCCCGCCACCGCACCCTGAAACGGTGATCGTTGTGCCCGCCAGCACGGCCAGGACCGCCTGGAGAGTGAACTCCCGCCGGCCCAGAAGATCGGGCTCCTTCATGGACGCCTCCTTGATACAGTCACGGGCAGCAAGGCGCGTGCCCGAAGGCAGCCGTTGAGGCTCAAGGGGTTGTGTGCTATCGATCTCGCTGGAGGTTGCCGGGCCCGTAAGCCGTGACGGGTCCCGAAAGGGCCGGCGGCCCCCTCTACCATCCGGTGCGGCTCTTGCATTCACCAGGGGCTCACGATGCACTCGGCGGGACGGACGGTCCGGCGGCTCGGCTGGGGACTGGCGGCCTGCATGTTTGGCCTCGCGGCGCGGGCCGAGGAGCCCGCCATCCCGCCTGACGACGGCATGAAGCTGCTGGTCGGCGGCGATGTGAGCGGGACGCTCGCTCCCGAGGACCGCGGCTTCTTCAACGACGTGGACTACCAGCGCAACGCGCTGCGCCTGTTCCGGGCCAGCCTGCTCGCGGAGCTGCGGGGAGGGTCCCATGTCGCCTTGCTCGGGGAACTCCGCAGCGAGAACCTCGACGCTCCGCGCGCCTACGCACTCTATCTCCGCGTAAGGCCGCTGCCTCGCCGCGCCTTCGACGTGCAGATCGGCCGCATCCCCCCGGTCTTCGGGGCTTTCGCGCGGAGGCGCTACGGCCAGGACAATCCCCTCATCGGCACCCCGCTCGGGTACCAGTACCTCACGACGGTGCGTCCCGATGCGGTGCCCGGGAACGCCGACGAGATGCTCGCCCAGCGGGGCGGGGGTTGGCTCACGCGTTACTCCGTGGGCTCCGCGGCCAACGACGCCGGGTTGCCCGTGGTCGAATCGATGCGCTGGGACACAGGCATCGAGGTGCGCGTCGGCAAGACGCCGATCGAGTGGAGCGTGGCCGTGACGCAGGGCTCTCTGGGGAATCCGCGGCTCTCCGACGACAACGACGGCAAGCAGATCTCGACGCGCCTCGCCTGGCATTTTGTCCCCGGACTCAAGGTCGGCGGGTCGTTCGCGCGCGGCCAATACCTGGACGACGCCGTCCGGCGCCTGCTCAACCCACCGGCGCCCTTCCGCCAACAGGCCTTCGGACTCGACGTCGAGTACTCCTGGGCGCGTTTCGTGGTACGGGGCGAAGCGATCGTGAGCGACTGGCAGATACCGGCGATCGACGGGCCCCTAGCCGTCGCTGCCGTGTTCCTCGAGGGCCGCTACCGGGCCGCGCCCGGTCTCCAAGTGGCGGCTCGCGTGGACCGGCTAGACTTCGGCCGCATCACGGGTTCGGGCGGATCCCAGACCTGGGACGCGCCGCTGATGCGCATCGAGGCCGCGCTCGGCTACGCGCTGCGACGGCAGGTCCAGTTGAAGGCCGCCTATCAGCACAACTGGCGCGACGGCGGCTTCGTCCACTCCCAAGGCCTCGTGGCCGGTCAGATCCTGGTGTGGTTCTGAGCTTGTGCGCGTCGCTCTCCCTGCTTCTCGTCGCGGCCCAGGCCGCCCAGGGCGAGGCCCGGTCCCTGGCTTCGATCCGTGGTGTCGTGGAGGTCCGCCTGGACCTGCCGCCCAAAGCGCCACGCCCGAGCGTCAACGAGATCGGCGCGCCGGCGCGCCACGACGTGCCCGACCGGCGCCGCAGTGTCGTCTACTTCGAGACGGCGCCCCAAGGCGCCTTCGAGGACCACGAGCGGCCGCGGGCCGCTCTCGATCAGAAGAACGAGAGCTTCGTGCCCTACGTCCTGCCCGTGATCAGCGGCACCACGGTGGACTTCCCGAACCGCGACCGCACCTTCCACAACGTCTTCTCGCTGTCGAAGGCGCAGCCCTTCGACCTGGGACGCTACGCCGCGGGCCGCTTCAAGTCGGTTCGCTTCGATCACGCCGGCGTGGTGCGGGTCTTTTGCGACATCCACTCCCACATGAACGCCTTCATCCTGGTCTTCGCCCACCGCTTCTTCGCGGCCACGGACGCATCCGGAACCTTCCGGATCGACAACGTGCCGCCGGGGACGTACAACCTTGCCGTGTGGACCGACGGCCGGGTGCGGGCCGTGCGGGCCGTCCGCGTCGGGGATGAGGGTGGCATCGTGACCCAGGACTTCGTCGTCGAATGAAGGCGCCATGACGATCCTCCCTTCCCTGCGCCATCGGGTCTTTCTGGCGAGCGCCCTGGTCGCGATCGCGTCGGTCGCGGTCGCGACGCAGTTCGTCACGGCGCGCGTCACCCGCGAGGCCGAGGCCGAGTTGCGCAGGGGCCTGGCCGGGTCTGCGGATCTGCTCGAGCGGCATCACGCCGCCCGTCTCGAGACGCTCGCGTCGATGGCACGGCTCGTGGCGGACCTGCCAAAGCTGAAGGCCGCCGTCGCGACCGGCGACCCGCCGACGGTGGCGCCGGTGGCACGCGACTACCAGGCGCGCGCGCGTTCCGACGTGTTCATCGTCGCGGGCGCGGGAGGCCGACCGCTCGCGACGCTCGGGGCCCGCAGCGACTCCTCGGCCACGGCCGAAGCCCTGGCCGGGAGCGAGGCCATCACGTTCCAGGAGGACGGCGGCCGGATGCTCGAGGTCGTCACGGTGCCGATCACGATCGGGTTGACGCCGCCCGAAGTCCTGGGAACCCTTTCCCTCGGCTTCGCCATCGACGATGCCCTGGCGCGAGAGTTCCGTGAGCTCACGCAGAGCGAAGTCGCCTTCGTGGACGCCGGCCGGGTGCGCGCCGCGACGCTCGTCGATCGAGGCCCCTTGGCCGCAGCCGGAAGCACTGGCATCGGCATCGTGCGCGTGGGCGACAGTGAGTACGTCGCCCTCGCTCGCCCGCTCGGCCTACGCGGCCCGACCGCGGTAGTGCTGCGTTCGCGCACCGAGCGCTTGCAGTTCCTGGGCACGTTCCGTGCGGGCCTGTGGATCGCGGCCCTGGTCGCCGTGCTGGTGGCCATCGCCGGGAGCTACCTGGTCGCGAGAACGGTGACCCGGCCGCTGGGCGCTATCACGGCAGCGATGGACGAGATGGCGGCAACGGGGGATCTCACCCGCAAGATCCGCCTGCCACGACCCTGGCACGATCACGACACGAGCCTGCTCGCCACCACCTTCAACACGCTGACCGATTCCATCGGCAAGTTCCAGCACGAGGCGGGCCTGCGTGAAAGGCTCTCCGCGCTGGGGCGCCTGTCGACGGTGGTGGCGCACGAGATCCGCAACCCCCTGATGATCCTGAAGGCCGCTGCCCGGACGCTGCGCCGCGACGGGGTGAGGACGGACGAAGTTCGCGAGGCGGCGGTCGACATCGACGGCGAGGTGCAACGCCTGAACCGAATCGTTGACGACGTCCTCGACTTTGCCCGCCCCCTGCACCTCGACTACGCTCCGTGCGACCTGAACCAGCTCTGCCGCGACGCCGTCCAGGCGGCCCTCGCGGACGAGCCGGCGCCCAACCATCGCCTCGTCCTCGAGGCCGGGCTGCCGGCCATCGTCACCGACAGCGAGCGCCTGCGCACGGCGCTCGTCAACATCCTCGTCAACGCGCGCGACGCCGTCTTCGCACGGGGTGCCAGTGACAGCGAGGGGGCGGTCGAGCTCCGCACGGCCACGGTCGGCGCCGACCGGGTGGCGATCGTCGTGGCCGACCGCGGCATGGGCATCGCCGCCGAAGACCTGCCCAACGTGTTCGATCCCTACTTCACGACCAAGCGCACCGGAACGGGCCTGGGACTGGCCATAGCTCGCAACGTGGTCGACGCACTCGGAGGAGCCCTCACGGTGGAGAGTCGCCGGGGCGAAGGCACCGAGGTGCGTGTCGAGCTTCCCCGGCAGCCGAGGGCAGCCTAGTCGTGGAGCCCCACGGATCGATCCTGCTCGTCGACGACGAGGAGAAGATCGTTCGGGCCCTGGGGCGGGCGCTGCGCGACGCGGATCACGACGTGGTGGCGACGACGAGCGCCTCCGAGGCGCAGCGCCTGCTGTCGGAGCGCGGCTTCGACGTGTTCGTCGTGGACAACCGCATGCCGGAGAAGACCGGCATCGAGATGATCCGCGAGCTGGCCGCGGCGCTGCCCGAAGGCGAGCGGCCGCAGGTCGTGATGATGACGGCCCACGCCACCGTCGAGAGCGCGATCGAAGCCATGAAGCTCGGGGCCTTCGACTACCTGCAGAAGCCCTTCGAGGTGGACGAACTGCTCGTGGTCGTGGGCCGCGCCCTCGAGCACCAGCGCCTGCGTAGGCAGCACCGCTACCTGCTCGCGGAACGGGACGAAGACTTCGGCCACTACGGGATCGTGGGGCGCAGCCGCGCCATCCAGGAGGTGCTGCAGCGGATCGAACGCGTCGCCCAGTCGAAGAGCACGGTGCTCGTCACCGGCGAGACGGGCACGGGCAAGGAGCTCGTCGCGCGGGCCATCCACGACCGCAGCGCCCAGCGCGCGATGCCGCTCATCAAGGTCAACTGCGTGGCGATCCCCGAGCCGCTGCTCGAGTCGGAGCTCTTCGGCCACGTGCGCGGCGCCTTCACCGGCGCCACCGCGAACAAGAAGGGCCGCTTCGCCCTGGCCGACGGGGGCTCGATCCTGCTCGACGAGATCGGCAGCATGGGCCCCTCCCTGCAGGCCCGTCTGCTACGCGTGCTCCAGGAACGCGAGTTCGAGCCCCTCGGCTCGGAGCGCACCGTGAGCGTCGACGTCCGCGTCATCGCCGTGACGAATCGTGATCTGCGCCGTCTGGTGTCGGAGGGCAAGTTCCTGGAGGACCTCTTCTACCGGCTGAGCGTGATCCCCATCGAAATCCCGCCCTTGCGCGAGCGGCGCGAAGACATACCGGCCCTCGTCGAGCATTTCGTCGACAAGCACGCTCAGCGCACCGGCAAACGCATCGACCCGCTGGACGAAAGCGTGCTAACGAAGCTGCGCGATCACGACTGGCCCGGCAACGTTCGCGAGCTCGAGAACACCATCGAGCGCGCCGTAGTGCTCGCCGCGGGAACGGCAATCGGCGCCTCCGATATCTCGATGCTCGGGGCGCACCAGGAGCCCCGCGCCGGACTGCCCTCGGAGAAGCTTCACGACAACGTCGAATGGGCCGAGCGTGAATCCGTGAGGCGCGCCCTCGAGACGGCCCAGGGCATCAAGAAGAAGGCGGCCGAGATCCTCGGCATCAGCCAGCGGGCGCTCTCGTACTACCTCGCGAAGTATCACATCGACTGAGGAACTCCGGGGGGTAACTCCCTTCCGTGGGCCGTAACGACTTACGCTTCCGGTAAGGAATCTCTCGGGCGAAGGCGGCGAAGGGCGCTCGCCGGGGGATCATGCCCGCGCGGCACGCGCGTTGCAGCTTCCTGGGCGGCGGGCGGGTTTCCCTAGAGGGTGTCTTTATGATGAAGGACCAGGTTGATCGTCGAGCGGCGATCGAGCTTGCGATGCTGATGCTGGGGGCGGCGGCGATCACGATCTCGGGGTGTGGCGGGGGTGGCGGAGGCACTCCAGCGGGACCGTCGAACCCCACGCCGACGCCCACGCCGGGCGCCGGCGACAAGAACGGAACCATCTCGGCGAACCACGGCCACACCGCAACCATCACGGCCGCCGAGCTGGCGGCAGGTAGCGGGCTCAACCTGGAGATCCGGGGCTCGGCCACCCACACCCACACGGTCGTGGTCTCCGGGGCCGAGGTGGTGCAGATCCGCGACGGGCAGAGGGTTGCGAAACAGTCCGGTGCGGGCGACAGCGATAACCACAGCCACACGGTGACCTTCAACTAGTTTCAGTCGAGAACTCCGGGGGGGTACTGAAACATGCACCCCCCCGCGCGCATTCGCGCTCCCCCCCTTTCGCTCGCGCGGGAGTGAATCCCGCGCTTCGCTGCTCTGGTCGACAAGGCAGACTCCCCGGCGTAGGCTCGGGGCCATGACGACGGTCGACCTCAACGCCGACGTCGGCGAGGCCTTCGGGGCCTGGCCTCTGGGCGATGACGCGGGCATCCTGGCGTGCGTCAGCTCGGCCAACGTGGCCTGCGGTTTCCACGCGGGCGATCCGCAGCTGATGGACCGCACCGTGGCTCTGTGCGCACGGCTGGGAGTCGCCGTGGGGGCGCATCCCGGCTTCTTCGACCTGCGCGGCTTCGGCCGCCGAGCAATCAGCGCGGACCCGGCCGAGATCGAGGCCGACGTGCTCTATCAGGTGGGCGCACTGGCCGCATTCACCCGCGCCCACGGCGTGCCGCTGGTGCACGTCAAGCCGCACGGTGCGCTCTACAACCAGGCTGCAGCCGATGAAGCGCTGGCCCACGCCGTGGCCCGCGCGGTCGCTCGCGCCAGCCCCGAGCTGGTGCTCGTGGGGCTCAGCTCCTCGACCGTGATGCGACACGCCGCCGAAGCCGAGGGCCTGCGCTTCGCCGCCGAAGCTTTCGCCGATCGCCG
>JAQBHI010000045.1:0-3670 GCA_032127875.1 Acidobacteriota bacterium | reverse complement strand
GCGACGCGCTCGGCGGGGAAGGGCGCTAGTTGAAGCGGACGATGAAGTGGATACCAGCAGGCCTCAGCTCCGCGGCTCCTTGAGTAGCTCGATGGCGTGGCGGACCGGGAGGCCGTAGGAGTTGCCGGCGAACTTCGCGAGCAGGGCGTACTCCACGGCGATCACCCAGCCGTACTTGTTGAATACCGGCCCGCCACTGCCCCCCAGGCTGGTTGCGGCGTCGAAGACGATGTCGGTCTTCGTGACGTCGCCGATGTGGCCCTGGGTCGTGGACGGGCGAATCAGCCCCTTGCGCGACAGCGCCTCGGTGATCGGCCCGGTGCTCGTGCCTTGTGCGGACAGGATCTCCTGGACGACGCCGGTGTCGGTCTTGGCAAGGATCGCATCGAGGCCGGTGGGATAGCCGACGACGACCACGGCCTGGCCCGCCACGGCGCCGCGTCCGGAGACGTCCAGGGGCAGGGTCGGGATCTTCCGGCCCTTGATGTCGACCTTGAGCAGCGCGAGGTCGAGCGTCTCCGAGCGGCGGTGCAGATCCAGCTTCAAGCCTTCGGCGACCTGGGGGAAGAAGGCGCGGAAGACGACGAAGCGGGCACTGTACCCATTCTTCGCCAGGGCCTGGGCCGCCTCGTCCTTCCACCATGGCTCGGCGATGTGGCGGTTGGTCAGGATGATCCCACCTCGATCCACGAGGAACCCCGTACCGACGTAGTCCACGGTGTGGATGGGGCCGTTCCCTTCCAGGTCGATGGCGAGGGAACCGTCGGCCTCGCGCACCCGCTGGCCCGCTTCGTCGACACGGTAGCGCAGGGGCCGTCCCTCCGCATCGTAGAAGGCATAGGAGCCCTGGATCAGGCACACGCCGGCGCCGTACTGGCGGATGATGCGCTCGCCGACCGCCCGCTCTCCCTCGAGCGCCACGAGCCGTGAGCGCGTCCTCAGCAACTCCTCGCGCAGCGCCCGCACGTCGCCGCCGTCCGCCGCTTCGGCCAGGCGCTGCCGGAGCTCCTCCGCGTGGCGCCGCGACTCGTCGATCCGGCCCTCGAGAGATTCGCTGTTCCTCTCGGCCTTGCGTCGCTCTTCCTCGATCCGCTCCTGGAAGCGCTGCCGCTCGGACTCGGCGACATGCAGGGCGTGCTGAAGGCGCTCCACCTGGCGGTTGAGCCGGTAGGTCCAGCCGACGAGTCCGGCGCCCGCCAGCAGCACCAGCGCCAGGGCGATGCGGAAGTCCGCGTGCTCGCGCAGGCGGGGGAGCCCGGAGGCGCGGGCCTCCGCCTCGCGACGGAAGCGCAGGCGCGGGCCGCCCCTCCCCAACTCCACGACGTCGCCGTCGCGCAGGTCGACCTCGCGGACCGCCTGGCTGGCCAGGAGCGTCTCCTGACCCGAGCCAGCGTCCTGGAGCACGACGCGGTCCCCCTCATGCAGGATCCGAGCGTGAGGCGACGCGGCCCCGGGGACCAGAACCTGCATGCCGGGTTCCGACCCGATCGTCGCGGGCGTCGTCGTGAGGATGTCGATCTCCCCAAGGCGCGGACCCGAGAGATGCTCGAAGCTCAGCTTCGTCATGGCCCTCACGGCGCGAGCGCTTGGCCCTCGGCGGGCCTTTGACTCCTCGGGCGCTCGCTCCTCGCTGCTAATGATAGGTGGTGTCGCACGCTCCGCAAGGAGTGGACGCTTCGAGGGGCGAGGCGAAGCAGAAGTATACGCCTCGCAGGACGCGCCAAAAAAAACAGGGCGCCGGGCCCTTCCGGCCCGTGCGCCCAGTACGGAGGGAACGAAGTTCTGCTACTTCTTCTCGGCGGGAGCCGGCTTCGCAGCGGGCTTGATCTCGGTCACGGCCTGGTGCTCGCCCTTCTCGTTGTCACGGCAGGTCAAGGTGACCTTCTCGCCGGCCTTGATGTCCTTGAGGCTGGCGAGGGCCTTGCCTTCGACGGGGGCGGTGTTGTTCTCCTTCTCGCCCTTGAGGGTGATGGTGTGCTTCACGACGTCGATGGAGACCACATCGGCCGTCACTTCGTGCATCTTCATGGCGGGGGACTCTTGCGCCTTCGCGGGAGCGGCGGTCTTGGCGGTTTCCTGGGCGAACGCTACGCCGGGGACTACGATCAGCGAGAGCAACAAAGCGAACTTCTTCATTTCTGGTCATTTCTCCTTAAGTTAGATGACTCGGGGTCTAGAGGACCCCATTGGGGAGGAAGCAAATGTAGTGCCAGCTACGAACGGTGGGCGGGCTGGGCTCCCCCCTTCGCAGAAGGGACTCTCTGACAGCGACTTAGAGGTGTACGCGAAAGGCTTTCGCTCACCCCCGGCCTCGACCTTCTCGTGCGCGTGACCCCTCATTCAGTGCACTCCCGCACACGCAGTGCACTCCCGCACACACCTCCCGTGGCAGGGCAGACCGAAGCGTCCGCGCGAGATCGTGGCGGTTGCTACCTCATGATCCTTACGCGCCGTCCGGCAAGAACGAAAGCGGTGCTCAGGATCACGCTCTCGCCCAACCGGTCGCTTCGGGCCGCCGGCGCCGCGACACCGCGCAAGCTCACGTCGAGCCAGTGTGAGCCAGCGCACCGAGTGGGACAGTGAGTGATACGCATCACCGTGCTGCCCAGCCGCGCAGAGCATCCTCATCGCGCCATGCCAGCCCTCGACGGCAGCCACTTCGTCCCGACCGTGGGTTCCTGGACGGCGCAGCCCAAGTCGACGGGCGTGAGCCGACGCGACCAGCCGGGGGCTTTCAGTTCGGCGCGCTCCTGCGGCAAGTCCGTGCCGAGTGTGCTCGCCGCCATTGCCGAGATCTTCGCCTACATCCAGAAAGGAGCCGCCATGCCACGGAAGCGTTGGTGTCGCATAACCAGCCTCGTCGTGGGGGCACTCCTCCTGCTTCCCGCGGGAGCGCAGGCCCAGAGCCTCGCCGCCGCGGCCGCGCGGGAGAAAGAACGCCGCAAGGAGATCGGCAAACCCGCGCGCACGATCACCGAATGGGATCTCGCGCTGGGCCGCCCGCTCGAGCGCCCCCAGGCCACGCCCCCGGTTGCGGCAGCGAGATCAGCGGCCGTGCCCTCAGGCGAGGTGGCCGAGGAGCCCGAGACACTCTCCGAGGAGGAAGCGCGCGAAGACAGCCTCGAGGCCTGGCGACAGATGCTTCAGAACGCCCGCGAGGACGTCGCGCGCAACTCGACGGCGGTCGATCGGCTCCAGGCGTCGCTCAGCGGTCTCTCCGGCCTTTACGGCAGCGGGCGCGCGGAGCGGATCAGTCAGTTGGAGAAAGCGAAGCAAGACCTGGCCGCGTCTCAGCGGGCCGTCGAGGAGCTCGAGGACGGGGGCCGCCACCAAGGATACCGCTAGCGCGAGCCGCTGCTCCGCCCTGGACGGCGAGCACGCGCTGCGATCCAGACAAGAAGAGCTTTCAAGTCGAGAGGAGGCGGGAATGGCAAGAATCAGAAGCGTGGTCGTGGGTCCGGCCGTGGTGTTCGGCGTCCTGATGCTGGCGCCAGGCAGAGCCCAGGCAGGCACAGGTTGGATCGTTTCATGCAACTACTCGCAATCGTCGTCCGACGACCCGATCGTCTTTCCGGGCGAGCCTGGGGCGGCTCACCTGCACGATTTCATCGGAGCGCAAACCACCAATGCGTCCTCCACGGTGGAGTCGCTGCGGGCTGGGGGCACGAAC
>JAQBHI010000044.1:0-3678 GCA_032127875.1 Acidobacteriota bacterium | reverse complement strand
CGTCGTCCCGACAGGTGCCCACGGCCAGGTCGGTCGTGCCGTCGAGATCCAGGTCGCCCAGGGAGCAGATCGAGATCCCGAAGCGATCGTGGTCGTCGAGAGGGCCGCTCAGTCCGCCGGCCAGCGAGCTGATCTCGCGGTGCTCGCGCACCGTTCCATCCTCGTTCATGTAGAGCAGCCAGATCGCGCCGCGCTCGAGCCCGCCGATGTCGGCACGGTGGCTGCCGACCGCCAGATCGCGGATCCCGTCGCCGTCGAAGTCGCCCAGCTCGGCCACGCTCACGCCGAAGCGCGAGTCGTTGGCCAGGAAGCCGCTGAAGCTGCCACTGGTCGAGGAGATCTTCTGCTCGCGCTGAATCGTCCCGAACTGGGCCTGGCCGGTCGTGGCGAGCGCCAGCCACACGGCCAGAGCTCCCGCAGCGCGAGCGAGGGCACGAATGCCCGTCTCCTTCTCGGGGATTCGGCTCAAGTGGGACTCCAGTGGGGGTGAAGGGAACTCGCCGCGACAAGCGGGATCAGGGGGTCGATCCGGTCATGCCTCGTCTCGTTGCGAGGTGAGAATTCTCTGCCGTTCCAGCGCTCAATACCCGAGGACCAGGTCGACCGCGTTGCAGAGCTCGAGGCGGCCGCCGAGGATGAATCCTTGCGCGTAGGATGCCACGCCAAGCAGCGAGACATCGGCCGGCAGCGGGACGGAATGGTGAGCGATGCCGCCCCCCGAGTTGGCCATCAGGCTGTAGAAGCTGCGCCCGCCCTGGGCCGGCAGGAGGATCAAGAGCTCGCCGACGGGCAGCTTGAGGCCGGGAATCGAGGCGTTCGTCCCCAAAATCACGGTCATGCCCGCGCCGGGGTGCTGCGTGGCATCGATCTCGGCGCTCCAGGTCGCGCCGAGGATCGGCCGGCTCGTGCTCTGGAAGCACATGCGGTTGAAGCCCGATCCGTTGCGCGGAGTCGCCGAGGCCCGGATGGTCGCGAAAACCGCGCCGGGCCGGACGTGCGTCGCGGAACCGCCCGGCCCCGTGATGCGCAGCGTCACGGTGTGCGGGCCGGGTTGCGTGTACACGTGCAGGGGATTGCGCTGGGTCGAGGTCGTACCGTCACCGAAGTCCCAGTCCCAGGTCTGCGCTCCGGCCGAGGAACGGTCGAGGAAGTCGACCGGCAGGGGCACGTCGCCCTGGGCCGGCAGGAGCTCGAAGCCGGCCCTGGGCGGTACGTTGGCGACGCCCTCCAGGAACAGGATCCAGACCGAGCCGGTGTTGAGCCCGCCGTCGTCATCGAAGCGCGCTCCGACCGCCAGCTCGATCTTGCCGTTTCCGTCGAGGTCGGGGATGCGCGCCAGGGAGGCGCCGAACCAGTCGCTCTCGGCCAGCTTGCCCGTGAAGTTGCCCGAGAGGTCGTTGATCTTGAGCTTCGAACGCACTCCGCCGTCGAGCTTCAGGAAGTTGATCCACACGGCGCCTTGGTCCTTGAGCCCGCCGTCGTCCAGGATCGAGCCGACGGCCATGTCGGGAATCCCGTCACCGTCCAGATCGCCCAGGCCCGCGATGGCCGAGCCGAATTCGTTGCCGGGCTGCAGGCCGTAGCCTCCGCCCACGTCACTGATCTTCTTGAAGCCCTTGACCTTGCCGTCGGGCTTCATGAACAGGATCCAGACCGCGCCCTTGCGCACGCCGCCGTCGTCGTCCTTCGGACAGCCGACGGCCAGATCGATGACTCCGTCGGCGTTGACGTCGCCCAGGTTCGCCAGGGCGAAGCCGAAGATGTCGCCGCCGCCGAGGGCGCCCAGGAAATCGCCCTGGGTGTCGCTGATCTTCTGCTCGCGCTTGACGGTTCCGTCGGGCTTCAGGAAGAGGATCCAGACCGCGCCCTTCATGTCGACGCCACCGTCGTCGTCACCGATCGCCCCCACCGCGAGGTCGATCACGCCGTCTCCGTCGAGGTCGCCCAGGTTGGCGATGGAGCGCCCGAACTCGTCGAGGTCGTCCAGGACGCCGTGGAAGTTGCCCTGGGTATTGCTGATCTTGACCTGCCGGCGCACGCTGCCGTCGCGCTTCAGGAAGAGCAGGTAGATCGCTCCACGGTTGGTGCCACCGTCGTCGTCGCGGCAGGCACCGGCGGCGATGTCCGGGATGCCATCCCCGTCGAAGTCGCCCAGGGCGGCCAGGGAGCGGCCGAACTGGTCGCGCGTGTCCAGGTTGGCCATGAAGCCGCCCGTGGTCATGCTGATCTTCGCGTTACTCAGCGAGGCGCCGTTGGACGCCAGGAAGTGGACCCACAGGGCGCCGGTGTCGCTGGTGGGGCCTTCCTTTCCGCCGTCGTCGTCGCCGATGGCGCCCGAGACGAGGTCCACGTTGCCGTCCCCGTCGATGTCGCCGGCCGTGATCACGGCACGCCCCATCTGGTCGTTGGGATCCAGGCCGCCCGGAAAGACCCCGGTGACCTCGCTGATCTTCTTGTGACGGAGGACACTGCCCATCTGGGCCGAGAGCGAGCTTGCAATCAGGCAAGCGGCGCAGGAACCGAGCAAGAAACTTCTTCGGAGGATCACGGGAGGTGGGAGATTGGGGTTGTCTTCAATACTGCCCCACGCTGGAGGTCGGGGTCGGCCGTCTGGAAGGGTTCCTTGGGCCTCAGTACCCCATCGAGAGGTCGAAGGCGTTGCCGAGCTTGAAGCCGCCTCCGACGAAGACGGCCTGGGTCGCGAGCGAACGCCCGATCAGAGCCATGTTGTCGGGGATGGGGATCTCGTGGTGATCCAGGCCGCCGGTGGTCGGAAAGCTCAGGGAGAACACGGTGCCTCCCCCCACCAGGAGCTGGCCGCCATAGAGCGGCGCGCCTGTGAGAGCCTGGTTCGTTCCGGCGATGACGACCATGCGCGCCTGCGGCCGGATCGAGGAGTCGATGTCGATCTTCCACAGGCCGCCGAGCACGGCCGGTGAAGCCGTGTAGAAGGCCGGATTGATGCCAAGTCCGTTGCGGAAGGTGGCCGTGGCGGCCGGGCCGAAGCGGAACCCGTCGACGTAGCCGCGCGAGGGCGTGACATCGCCTCCCACGTTGCCGACGCCGATGCGCAGGGTCAGGGGCGTGGCCTCGGTCGCCACGGGGAACAGGGCCCGGAGGTCGACGTGCACGTGCTCGACCTCCGTCATGGCCACGCCATGCAGCGCCGAGACCAGCGGGAACTCCTCGAAGCTGTCGGCGTGGTACAGGTTCCAGGTCGTCACGCCGTCCGAGAGATCGACGCTCATGAGGTCGTTGGCGGCGGTCGAGTCCTGGGCTCCGCCCAGCAGGAAGGCGGCCTCGAAGAAGAAGTGCGGTGCCTTGGGCGGGAAGAGGAAGTCCTGGTGGACGCTGGCGAGCCCCGTGGCTCCCGAACCAGCGCCACGCGGATTCGAGGGCGGTACCGCGTTCGAGGAGCCCTGCGCCCCGAGGTCGCACCAGTTCGAGCCCTGGCTCGGAAGTCCCTGGTCCCCAGCGAGAATCGCCGAGCCCACCTGGATCGAGGTGCCGGCATCCACGACCCAGGGAAAGGCCGGTTCATAGCCCGGGATCTGCAGCTCGAAGCTCCCGTCGGCGAAGGCCGGAACCTGGCGCACGGTGACGGTCTCGCGATGCGTGCTCGCGCCACCGGGGCCGGTCGCCTCGAGCAGGACCGAGTAGAGGCCCGGCTCGGTGAAC
>JAQBHI010000043.1:0-60866 GCA_032127875.1 Acidobacteriota bacterium | reverse complement strand
ATCGAGGTGCTGTTCACCTGGAAGGCGGTGCTCATCGCCAGCAGCGTGATCGCCTTCCCGCTGCTGGTGCGCTCGGCGCGTGCAGCGTTCGAGGACGTGGACCCGCGTCTGGTCGGCATCGCGCGCAGCCTGGGCGTGTCTCCGCTCGGCGCGTTCTTCAGGGTCACGCTGCCGCTCGCCTGGCGCGGCGTGCTGGCCGGCGTCGTGCTCGCCTTCGCGCGTGCCCTGGGCGAGTTCGGCGCCACGATCATGGTGGCCGGCAATATCCCGGGGCGCACCCAGACGCTGGCCCTCGCGATCTTCCACGAAAACCAGATCGGTCATGACGACCGTGCCCAGGTCCTCGCGGGCGTCACCGTGGCGCTCGCCTTCGCCGCGCTGTGGACGGCCGAGGCCGTGTCCCGCCGTCGAGCCCGGCGCGTCTCGGCATGATCGAGCTGGACCTCGAGCTGCCGCTGTCACGCTTCGTGCTGAGCCTGAGCGTCCGCCTGTGCGACCCGGCCACGGGTGTCATGGGTCCGTCGGGGGCGGGCAAGACGTCGCTGCTCGAGGCGATCGTGGGCTTGCGCCCCAGGGCGCTCGGCCGCGTGAGCGTCGACGGCGAGACGCTCCTCGATTCGTCGCGCGGCCTCCGCCTCACGCCCGAGCGGCGTCAGATCGGCTACGTGCCCCAGGACGCCGGCCTTTTTCCGCATCTGACCGCCGGCGACAACGTACGCTTCGCACCACGCTACGATCCGCTGCGGCTGAAGCAGGCGGTGGAGCTGCTCGAGATCGGCGAGCTGCTCGGCCGTTATCCGGCGGCACTCTCGGGCGGCGAACGCCAGCGCGTGGCACTCGCCCGCGCCCTGGCGCGCAGCCCGCGCCTGCTGCTCCTCGATGAGCCGCTGGGCGGTCTCGATGCGCCGCTGCGCGAGCGGATAGTTCCCTACCTGCTGCGGCTGCGCGACGAGTGGCGCACGCCGATGCTGTACGTGACCCACAGCGTGGGCGAGGTGCTGGCGCTCACTGGCGACGTACTGCTGCTGCGCGACGGAAAGCTGGAGGCGCAGGGCCCGCCGCGCGAGCTGCTCGAGTCGCAAGGCGCTCTGGGCCAGGGCCAGACGCTCGACAACCTGCTGCCGGGCCGCATCCTGGCCCACGATGCGGTGGCCGGCGTCACTCGCTTCGCGGCGGACGCGGGGCTTCCGCTGCTGCTTCCGCTCGCCGAGGCTCGCGAACCGGGCGAGCGGGCGACCGCGGCGTTTCGTGCCGAAGACGTGCTGGTGAGCACGGCGCGCTACGAGTCGCTGTCGGCCCGCAACCTGTTCGAGGCCGAGCTCGCGTCGCTCTCGCGGCTGGGCGCCGACGCCACGCTGCGCTGCGTGCTCTCCGGTGGCGGCGCAACGCTGTGGGCCCGGCTCACGCCGGGCGCGGTCCAGAGCCTCGACCTGCGAGCCGGCCGCCGCGTCTGGCTCGCGCTCAAGAGCCATTCGATCCGGCTGCTTTGAAGCGCCCGCAGGGCCAGCTCCAGCCGAGTGCAGGGACGCCTCGAGACTCCCTGCTAAGGCCTACGGCCGCCTGAGCGCCACCGCGAAGATATCCGGCCGATCGTAGTGCCCGGTCACGTCGAGGGTCAGGGCCTCCTGCGCGATGCGGGCCAGGTCGAGTTCCGCCATGAGAATCGTCTCCTCGCCGTAGACGGGCCCCGCGAGCAGCGAGCCATCGGGCCCGATGATGGCGCTGCCGCCGTTCAGGACCAGCTCGTCAGGCCGGCCGCGCAGCGCCTCGATGGGCTCCAGCTCCGACGGCAGCTCCGACACCTTCATGAGCGCGCCGCAGGCGACCACGAAACAGCGGCCTTCGAAGGCGTAGTGGCGACTGGCAATCAGGTTCATCTCCTTGACCTGAGGCCAGGCCGCGACGTGCACGTCCTCGCCCGACGCGTGCAGCACCTGCCGGGCGAGCGGCATCCAATGCTCCCAGCAGATGAGGCCGCCGATGCGCCCGCGATCCGTGGCCACGGCCCGCAGCCCCGAACCGTCGCCGGCGCCCCAGATCAACCGCTCGCTGAAGGTCGGCATGATCTTGCGGTGGTGGTTGAGCAGGCAGCCGTCGGAGCCGAAGCTCAGCATCGCGTTGTAGAGCGTGCCGCGGCCCGCTCCCTCCTCCACGCGCTCGTGGACGCTGATGTTCAGAACCACGGCGTTTTCGCGAGCCAGCGAGGCCAGCTCCTCGGTCACCGGGCCGGGCACCACCACGCTGTTCTCCCGCAGGCGCGCGAAGACGCGCTTCATCGGGGCGTGGTCCCACAGCGCGACGTCGCGACAGCAGTCGAGCCACGCCGGGTAGCCGGGCAGCCAGGTCTCCGGGAACACGACGAGGCCCGCGCCGCGCGCGGCGGCCTCCGCGACGAGCCGACGCGTCTTCGCGAGGGACGCCGTCAGGTCGAGATAGGCGGGCGCCGCCTGCACCGCGGCGACCTTCAGGATCACCGCTGGCACCGGCAGCCGAACTCACTGGCCTCGTCACCCCGGCCCAGCTCGCGGCAGCAAGATGTGGAACTCGTCCAGCGCCACCCGTTCGAAGGCCGGATCGTCGGCCTTCCGCGACGCGAGGCCGCAGTATTCGCAGATGAGTCGTTGAGCTCGGCCACGCACCTGCGGCTCTGCTCGCGTGGCGAGGTCGGGCCGGCGCTACTGCCCATGACGGGACCATTGTAGCGGGAGCCTGTCGTAGACTCTCGCCTCATGGGCAAGGGAAGACTCGAAGCCTTCAGCGACGGCGTGCTCGCGATCATCATCACGATCATGGTGCTCGAGCTCAAGGTTCCGCACGCCACCGACCTCGGAGCACTTCGACCGCTGATCCCGGTGTTCCTGAGCTATCTTCTGAGCTTCGTCTTCATCGGCATCTACTGGAACAACCACCATCACCTCCTGCAGGCCGTGCGTCACGTGAGCGGCTCGACGCTGTGGGCGAACCTGCACCTGCTGTTCTGGTTGTCGCTGATTCCGTTCGTGACGGGTTGGATGGGCGAAAGCCACTTCGCGGCCTGGCCGGTGGCGCTCTACGGCGTCGTGCTACTGGCCGCCGGCAGCGCGTACTACATCCTGGTACGCGTGCTGATTGCGCATCACGGGGCGGATTCGCCACTCGCCGTTGCCGTGGGCAGCGACGTCAAGGGCCGAACCTCGCTCGCGATCTACGCGGCCGCGATTCCGCTGGCCTTCCTGCACGCCTGGATGTCCTGCGTCCTGTACGTGACGGTCGCGATCCTGTGGCTGATCCCCGATCGACGCCTCGAGCGAACGCTGACCGCGCGCGTCTGATCGTCAGCCGATGATCTCGGCGATCAGGCGAAGCAGGGATTTCAGGTCGAAAGGCTTCGCCAGGAACGCGGCCGCCTGGACCTCGCCGGCGTACTGAGCGGCGTCCCTTGCCGCAGTCAGGACCACCACCGGGGCGCGCGGCTCGTGCCGCTCGCGATAGGCAGCCGCGAAGGCCCAGCCGTCCATCACGGGCATGCGCATGTCCAGCAGGACGAGGTCCGGTGGGCTGTGTTGGATCGCTTCGAGAGCCTGCTGGCCGTGCTCGGCGGTGACCACGTCGTAGCCGCGGTCGGCCAGCACCATCTGCAGGAACTGACGGATGCTGGCGTCGTCATCAACAACCAGGACGCGCCGCGGCGTCGTCATCGCCTCGCCCCACGCCTGAGCGGCACACGCAGCGTCATCAACGTGCCGCCCTCGGGCGGGTAGTCGGCCTTCAACTGCCCTCCGTGCAGCTCCACGATCTGCCGGCTGATGTAGAGGCCGAGGCCCATGCCGCCGAAGCGGCGCTCGACGTGGGCCTGGTAGAAGCGGTCGAAGATGCGCTCGCGGTGCGCGGTCGGTACGCCGATGCCGTGATCGACCACGTCGATCCGCAGCCGCTCGCCGTCGCGCCCGGCGCTGACTTCGATCAGGCCCCCGTCGGGGCTGTACTTGATCGCGTTGTCCACGAGGTTGGTCAGCACCTGTTCGAGCCGCAGGGGATCGACGAAGGCCTCGGCCGAGGTTGGCGCGAGCAGCGTGATCGTGTGTCGCTTGGTCGTGGCGCCGGCGTTCTCGACGGCGCCGCGCAGCAGCGGCACCACGTCGGTCAGCTTGCGCTCGAGCACGAGTTGGCCAGCCTGGAGTCGCGAGATGTCGAGAAGCTGTGTGACGAGGCGCGCCAGCTTCTCCGATTGCCTGTCGATAGCGCCCAGCGCCATCTCCAGGTGCTCGAGCGTGGGCGTGCGGTTGTCCGCCATCTGGCCGAGTAGCAGCTGCGCAAAGCCCCGCAGGCTGGTGAGCGGCGTCTTCAGCTCGTGCGCTGCCACCGAGAGGAACTCGTCGCGCACCTCCTCGGCCCGCTTGCGCTCGGCGACCTCCTTCCGAAGCAGCTCGTTCGACTCGGTGAGCGCGGCAGTGCGTTCGCGCACCCGCGACTCGAGGCTGTCATGGGACCTGCGCAGCTCGTCCTCCAGCCGCTTGCGCTGGAAAAATTCGGGAATGCTCACGGGCGAGGCCTTCCTGCGGGCGCCGGTTCCGGCGTGGGCACGCTTGTATCGCGCCAAGTGCTCTTCGATCCGCGAGGGAGGCGCCATGATGAAACGGCAGTGGGCGCCGCCCGCCGCCAGACATTCGATCTCGACGGCCACCAGCGGCAGACCGAAGCTCTCTTCGCACCAGCCTGAGGAGTAGCCCGCGTTCATGATGCAGACCGGGAAAGCCGTCTTGCGCCCGCGCCGGAGCCAGGTGTCGGACTCGAACGAAGAAGGATGGTCGTAGATCAAGAAGTAGTCGTTGTCGGGAGTCGGGTGCGACTCGGGCGAGATGTCCACGAAGGCCCAACCCGAGAAGGAAAAGTGAATCGGACCGGCCGAGAGCTTCTCGATCGGCTCCGTGACGCCCATCTTGCCGTGGAACGCCTTGGCATCGGCCTTGCCGATGGCGTGGGCCATATCGAAGAGCAGGTTGCTCGCGACGTTGCGCGCCTCGCCCTCGCCCTTGTCCTGGTAGAGCGACGTCACGAGGTCGAAGAACTCGACCGACATCGAGGCGGCGCGCAGCAGGATGTAGCGCTCGCCCGAGATCGAAATCGTGCCGAGCTCGGGGTTCTCGACCTTCTTGCTGAAGTAGCGCGAGACATAGTCCTGCGCCTTCAGGAACAGCGGCTCGATGGGGGCCGGGACCCTCACAGTCCGCAGCGACGAGGGCTTCGGAGCGGCGCGCCGGGCCGGGGCCCTCATGCCACGCGGCTTCGAGACGGCCTTCGGCATCCTGGAGGCCTCGCGCAAGCTGGTACGGGTGAAGGCGGTCAGGATACCATCCCGGAAAGGCGAAAGGGGCGTCCCCATGTGTCAGCGGATTCCGGCAGCACTCGCCGTACTTCTCTCGGTTGCGGGGCCTGGCCTGGCAGCCGACACGCAACTCGCAGCGGAGGCCAAGCCGCCGGTCGCCGCGACCAAGCCGCACGCCGTGGTCTCGCCCCATGGCACTCGCAACGACCCCTATTACTGGCTGCGCGACGACACCCGCTCGAAACCGGAGGTGCTCGACTACCTGAAAGCCGAGAACGCCTACTACGAGGCGAAGGGCGCGCCGTATCGCGCCCTGACCGAGAAGCTGTCGGCCGAGATCATCGGGCGCCTCCAACAGGACGACTCGAGCGTGCCCTACAAGTACAAGGACTACGTCTACTACTCGCGCTACGTGCCGGGCAAGGAATACAAGATCTTCGCGCGCCACCCCGTGGGATCGGACCGCGAGGAGATCCTGGTCGACGCGAACAAGGAGGCCGAGGGGAAACAGTTCTACCAGGTGGCCCGGCGAGCCGTGAGCCCGAAGCAGGACATCCTGGCCTTCGTCGAGGACGTTGGCGGGCGCCGGCAGTTCACGCTGCGCTTCCGGGAGATCGCCAGCGGGCGGGATTTCGACGAGCGAATCCCCGGCCTGAGCGGGTCGCTGGCGTGGGCGAACGACAACAAGACCGTCTACTACGTCGAGAACGACCCGGTGACGTTGCTCTCGACGCGCGTGAAAAGACACGTCCTCGGGACCGACTTCAAGCTGGATCCTGTCGTCTACGAGGAGCAGGACACCAGCTTCTACATGCGGGTGAGCAACAGCGGCGACGACCGTTTCGTGGTCATCGGCCTGAGCAGTACCGTGGCGTCCGAGATGCGAGTCATCGACGCCGACGATCCGCAGGCGGCGGTCAAGCTGCTCGCACCCCGGGAGCGCGACCTGCTCTACGACGCCGACCACATCGCCGGCCGCTGGGTGATCCGCGCCAACCAGGACGCCCCGAACTACCGCCTGATGAGCGTCGCCGATGCCGAAATCGGCGACCGGGCGCGCTGGAAGGAGCTGCTGCCGTACGACCCGAGCGTCTTCATCGAGGACGTGGCGCTGTTTCGCGACTACCTGGCGATTGGCGAGCGCAGCCAGGGCCTGTTGCGGCTGCGCATCGTGCCCTGGACGGCTCCCGAGAAGGCGTCGTACATCCGTTCCGACGAGCCCGCCTACGCCGAATCGTTCTCGGTCAACTACGAACAGAACACCGATCTGCTGCGCTACACGCACACGTCGCTCGTCACCCCGGCGAGCATCTACGAGGTCGACCTGCGTACGGGCGAGCGCCGGCTGCTGAAGCAACAGCCGGTCCTGGGCGGCTACGATCCGGCCAACTACGCGACCGAGCGGGTGTGGGCGACCGCGCGCGATGGGACGAAGCTGCCCGTGTCCCTGGCCTACCGTCGGGGCTTCAAGAAGGACGGCAGCGCGCCGCTTTACCAGACGGCGTACGGCTCCTACGGCGCTTCCAGCGACCCGGAGTTCGACCAGGCAGCCGTCTCGCTCCTCGACCGAGGCTTCGTCTATGCGCTGGCCCACATCCGCGGCGGACAGGAAATGGGACGCGCCTGGTACGAGGACGGCCATCTGCTCAAGAAGAAGAACAGCTTCACCGACTTCGTCGACGTGACCGACTTCCTGGTACGTGAGAAGTACGCGGCGCCCGACAAGGCGTTCGCGATGGGCGTGAGCGCGGGCGGGCTGCTGATGGGCGCGGTTGCGAACATGGCAGGGGAGAAGTACCGCGCCATCGTGGCCCACGTGCCGTACGTGGACGCGGTCACGACAATGCTCGACGAGACGATCCCGCTCACTGCCAACGAGTTCGACGAGTGGGGCAACCCGAAGCAGAAGACGTACTACGACTACATCCTGTCGTATTCGCCCTACGACAACGTAAAGCCGAAAGCCTACCCGGCGCTCTACGTCACGACCGGCCTTAACGACTCGCAAGTCCAGTATTTCGAGCCGGCCAAGTGGGTGGCGAAACTGCGCGCCACCAAGACGGACAAGAACCCGCTGCTCTTCAAGATCAACATGACGGCCGGGCACGGCGGCCGGTCGGGTCGCTTCGAGAGCCTGAAGGAGACCGCGGAGGAATACGCCTTCCTGTTGAACCTGCTCGGTATTCGCGACTGACAGCGCCCTAGTTGGCGGGCGCGTCCTTTCGCTTCGGCAGCGGCGCGGGCAGGGGCTTGCGCGGCAACATCTCGGGACGCGTGGCAGCGTTGTAGACGAACGAGGCCAGGATCGCCGAGGCCTGCATCAGATCCCCCGGCAGCAGGTGGTCGTAGACGTCGATGTTGGAGTGGTGCGTGCGGGTGTCATAGTCGAGCGGGTCCTGGATGAATTGGAAACCGGGCAGGCCGACAGCATCGAAAGAAAGGTGGTCCGTGCCGTCGGTGTTGCGGATCGAGAGCGTGCTGGCGTCCAGGTCGCGGAAGGGCGCGAGCCAGCTCTCGAAGACCGGCCGGATCATGTCGTTGCCCTGCAGGTAGACGCCACGGATCTTGCCGGTGCCGTTGTCGACGTTGAAGTAACCGGCCAGCCTGGCGTGCTCGGGCTTGAGCGCCATCGTGACGGGATCGCCGAAGTGCTCCTTCACGTAGCCGCGCGACCCGAACAGCCCCTGCTCCTCGCCGCTCCACAGGGCAAGCCGGACGGTGCGGTCCATGGGCAGGGCCAGGGCTTTCAGGATGCGCATCGCCTCGATCACGACCGCGCTGCCCGCGCCGTTGTCGGTCGCGCCCGTTCCGGTGTGCCAGGAGTCGAGGTGCGCGCCGAGCATCACGACTTCGTCTCTCTTCTTGCCGCCCGGGATCTCCGCGACCACGTTGTTGCCGTCGCGCGCGTCCTCTGGAAAATCCACCGCCATGTCGATCTCGACCGTGACGGGGAGCTTGTGGTTCAGCATGCGGTAGAGGCGCGCGTAGGGTTCGGGCGCCAGCGCTATGACGGGCGGTGGCACGGGGCCCCCTGCCTGCCAGGGACCCGCGTGCTCGGCGAAAAGAATGGCGCCCGGCGAGCGCTGGTCGGTCGTGAGCACGCCCACGACGCGCTCGCTGTGCAGGAAGGCGTTGAGCTTCGAGCGCGCCGCGGTTCGCTGCGCCCAATAGTCCTCCCCCACTTCCGTGGGCACGCTGTCCATGAGTTGCTGCCGTAGCTTGGGCTCGCCGGGGAGACTCGAAAGCGGCCACTCATACGGCGGGGACTTGAAGGGCTCCGGCGCGGCGGCCAGATCGGCCAGCTGCGCCGCGTCCAGGCGCTGGCTGGCGGGGGTAGTGGGCGGCTCCAACTCGCGCAGCGGCTCGAGCAGCACGATGCGCCCGGCCAGCTTGCCCCGGTACTGCTCGATGTAGCGCTGGATGCGCGCCTCGAGCTTCACGACGTCGCGCTGGTCGTCGGACTCCCAGGTTTCGAACAGCGGCGCCACGATCACCTCTGCGCTGACCGGGCCTGGCGTCCCCGCGGACCAGGCCTTGGGCAGGCCCTGCAGCGGCGCATAGCTCGGCGCCAGCATGTGCGCCGAAAAGCGCTTGAGCGCCCAAGATCGACCGAAGTGTCCCCACGCTTCCTGCCTCACGCTCGCGAGCCCCCAGCCCTTGAGGCGTTCGACAGCCCACCCGGCGGCGGCTTCAAAGCCCGGAGACGCGGTGAGGCGCGGGCCGTGGACGTCCGTCAAGTAGAAGAGGTGATCCATCACCTGCGAGTTCTGGAAGGCTTCTGCCTTGATTTTGTGGACGACCACCAGGTTCACGTCCTCGCCGGAAAGGGCCGTGGCCGAGAACAACAGCAGGGTAGGCACGCCGGCCTTCAGGCTCGACAGCATCGAGGGCTCCTTGGATGGCGAGAACGCCGTTGGAGACTATGGCCGGTCCCTTTCCCGCGTCAAGCGCAAGGGAGGCAGTCCAGTCCAGCCGCTGGTCGGTCTCGTGTCGCACCATTTCCGCGGTAGTATCGCGCGACATGCCGTCTGGCGAAGTCACTGCCCCGCCAGGTCGACCTTTACGTCGTAGAGTGGCGGCCGAGGCGAGATGGCCAAGGCGCTCTGGAAGGGCGTCGAGGTCAGCGACTAGCGCGCTGGCGGCTCGTCTCGTGTGGCGCCTGATCCTGCATCCAGGCGCGCAGGCGCAGCATGTCTGCCCCGATCGTGCGTGATGCGGCGAAGAGCACTCCGGCCACGGCGAGGCTCAGGGCCGGAACCAGGTGCATGGCGAGACGCAGTCCCTCGGCGCGGAAGAGGTCGAGATCGGGCGCCGCCAAAGTCGCGACGCCGGCGGCCGCCGCAGCCTGACGCGCGAAGTGGTCGCTCAGGAAGCCCGTCGCGAGCGGCCCCAGGGCGCCGCCGAGCAGGTACATGGCGAAGAAATACAGGGCCATGGCCGTGCCCCGCAGGCCTGGCTCGACGACGTCGTGGATGGCGGCGTAGGCTACCGGGTAGTAGACGTACATCGCGGCGCATCCGAGACCGACGAGGATCGCGAAGGCGCGTGCCTGGCCCGGACGCTGCTGGAGGCCGAGCCACATCAGCGGCGCCGCCAGCGCCACTGCAGCGGCCCCAATGCGGAGCCGGCCCTCGAGCTTCCGGCTGCTCTGCGCATCGGCCGCGAAGCCGCCGATCAGCAAGCCGAGGATCCCCGACAGCGAGACCAGCGTTCCCGCGAAGCCGGCCTGGCGAATGTCGAGACCGTGATAGCGCATCAGCAGCGGCGCCAGGAAGCTGCTGAACGAGTACATCGCGAAATTGTGGAGCGCGCCCGACGCGATGATCCAGAGCAGGGTCGGAGTCGTCAGGATCAGGCGATAGGGCGAGCCTGTGCGCTGGCTGCCTCCGATGGCGTAGGCTTCCGCGGCGCCCCGCGGCGGATCCCGAACGAACAACACCGCGAGCGCACACAACAGACCGGGCAGCGCCGCCAGGTAGAACGCCCTGCGCCAGCCGAGCGACTTCGCCAGCAGGCCACCGACCGCAAAGCTGAGCGCGAGGCCCAGTGGCAGGCCGAGCATGAACACCGACATCGCGCGCGAGCGTCGTTCCGCCGGGAACAGATCGCCGATCAGCGAGGACGCAGCCGGCGCGCAACTGGCTTCGCCAATGCCCACACCGAGCCGGCAGGCGAACAGTTCCACGTAGCTTCGGGCGAGGCCGGTGGCTGCCGTGAGCGCGCTCCACAGCAGGACGCCAGCGGCCAGGATTCGGGTTCGCGGCAGGCGGTCGGCGAGGCGCCCGAAGGGCACGCCCGCAAAGGCGTAGAGCAGCACGAACGCGGTGCTGGCTCCGCCCAGCGCCGTGTCGCTCAGCCCCCACTCCTTGCGGATCGGCTCGCTCAGGACGCCGAGCAGTTGGCGATCGAAGAAGTTGAGCAGGTTGATCGCGAACAGCACCGCCAGCGCGTAGAGGCTCCCGGATGCCGGACGCCCCCCACCCTGCTGCTCTAACACTGGCGCATTCTATGCGTCACTGCGGGTCGCGGATGGCTCCACGTCTGGCCGGTTTCGCGTACACTCTTGCCCGATTCGCCGCCGGGTTTGGTCGATTCCGAGCAAGCCACTGGAAGATCCTGGAGGAACATATGCGTTTCGAACGGCTGTTGCTGATTCCCGTGGTGCTCGCCAGTGTCGCCTGCATCGAGGGCCAGCGCCTGATCAAGGTGCGCGCCGACGGCAGCGGCACGATCATGGACACCGTCACCCTGGGTGAGCAGGCCCGCGAGATGTTGGGGGCGATGGCCGGCATGGACGAGACGCCTGCGGCCGGGAAGAAGGCGAAGCAGGACGCCAAGCTCAAGGCCCGTGCGCAAGCGATGGGGCCCGGCGTGAGCCTGGTTGCCTTCGTTCCCGGCACCAGGACGAGCCCGGAGAAGCTGAGCTACGCCTTCAAGGACATCACCAAGATAAGGATCGAGCCTTCAGCCGACAGCGCCGAGAACGACTCGCAGGAGGTGAAGAACCCGCTCACCTTCCGCTTCGAAAAAAAGGCTTCGGGCGCCCTACTGACCGTCATGGGCGTCTCCCCAAAGCCGGACGCGAATGCGGAGCCCCCGGCGACGCCGACCAAGGAAGCCGCGGAAGCCGCCGCCAAGATGGAGGCCCAGGCGCTGGTCATGATGAAGACCATGCTGAAGGGCCTGAAGATGACGACGCTGGTCGAGGTGGAGGGCAAGCTCCTCAGGACTAGCAGCCCCTGGAGCGAGGGTTCTACGGTCACGGTCCTCGCCATCGACTTCGATCAGGTCGCGGCCGACGAAGCCAGCCTGAAGAAACTGAGCGCCATGAGCGGCGATCCGTCCAGCGTGGATCCGGCCGCCCTCGCGGGCATCAAGGGCATCAAGGCCCAGCCGACTCCCGAGCTGACGATCGAATTCGCCAGGTAGGGGAGTCTATTCGCCCTTCGCCGGCTCCGGCACGGGGAAGCCGCGCTTGCGCATCAGGGCGGCCGTGCCCGCATCCCGGCCCCGGAATCCCCGATAGGCCTCGGCCGGATCGATGGTGTTGCCGATCGAGAAGACGTTGTCGCGAAGGCGCTTGGCCACGGCCTTGTCGTAGGGGCCACGCGCTTCGGTGAACGCCTCCCAGGCGTCCGCCGACAGCGTGTCCGACCACAAATAGCTGTAGTAGCCCGCCGAATAGCTGTCGCTCGAGAAGATGTGACTGAACTGCGGCGTCCTGTGCCGCATCACGATCTGCTTCGGCATCCCCAGAGCCGCGAGCGTCTCGCGTTCGAACGCGTCGGGGTCGATCGGCTTGTCGCCGGCGAGGTGCAGCTTCATGTCGACGAGCGCGCTCGCCAGATACTCGACGGTGATGAACCCCTGGTTGAACGTCGCGGCGCGCTCGATCCGCTGCACCAGCGCGGCGGGCAGCGGCTGGCCGGTCTTGTAGTGCAGCGCAAAGCGGTTCAGCACCTCCGGTGTCGAGAGCCAGTGCTCCAAAAGCTGAGAGGGGAACTCGACGTAGTCGCGCGCCACCGCCGTGCCGGAGAGCGACGGATAGCCGACGTTCGAGTTGAGACCGTGCAGGGCGTGGCCGAACTCGTGGAACAGCGTGCTGGCATCGTCCCAACTGATCAGCACGGGCTCGCCCGGCTGGCCCTTCACGAAGTTCGAGTTGTTGGAGACGATAGTGGTGGTCTCGTGATCGAAGCGTTCCTGGTTGCGGTAGGCGTTCATCCAGGCGCCGGAGCGTTTTCCCGGCCGCGCGTAGGGATCGAAATACCACAGGCCCACGTGCTTGCCGGCGGCATCCTTCACCTCGAAGACGCGCACGTCAGGATGGCAGACTGGCAGGTTTTCGACCGGCGAGAACTGGAAGCCGAAGAGCTGTCCCGCCACCCAGAACATGCCCTCACGCAGCTTGTCGAGCTGCAGGTACGGCTTCACCTCGTTCTGGTCGAGGTCGTACTTCGCCTTGCGGACCTTCTCGGCGTAATAGCGATAGTCCCAGGGTTCGATGCTTGTCCCGGCGCCTTCCTTGTCGGCGACCCGCTGCATGTCTCCGACCTCTTCGTGAACGCGGGCCACGGCGGCGGGCCAGACCGACTCCATCAGCGCCCTTGCCCGCTCGGGTGTGCCGGCCATCGAGTTCTCGAGACGCCAGTGGGCGTGGGTAGCGAAGCCGAGCAGCTTCGCGCGTTCGGCTCGCAGCCTCAGGATCTCCGTGATGATCTTGTTGTTGTCCTTGGCGTCGCCGTTGTCACCCCGGCTGAAATACGTCCGCCAGACCTTTTCCCGCAGCTCGCGCCGATCCGAGTAGACCAGGAAGGGCTCCATGCTGGAGCGCGTGTTGAGGATCGCCCATTCGCCCTTGTGGCCGCGGTCTTCGGCGGCCGCGGCCGCGCCGGAGCGGAGCGACTCGGGCAGGCCGGCGAGTTCCGCCTGGTTCGTGAGGTAGAGCACGTAGTCGGTCTCGTCGGCGAGCACGTTCTGGCTGAAGCGCGTGAACAGGCTGGCCAGGCGCTGGTTGATTTCGGACATCCGTTTCTTGGCCGGGGCGTCGAGGCGCGCGCCGGCGCGCACGAAGTTCGTGTGGTCGAGCCAGGCGAGGCGCTTTTGCTCGGCCGTGAGCTTCGAACGCTCGCGGGCCTCGTAGACCGCCGCGATGCGCGCGAAGAGCTTCTCGTTTTGGGTGATCTGGTCGCTGAAGGCGGCCAGCCGAGGCGCCATCTGCGTCTCGATGGCCTGGAACTCCGGGCTGCTCAGCGTCGAGGAGTAGATGCCGTAGAAGGTCGTCACACGATCGAGGCTGCGACCGGCTCGCTCCAGCGCCGCGATCGTGTTCTCGAAGCTGGCCGCCGCAGGATCGGTCGCGATCTTCTCGATCTCGGCGAGCTGCTCGGCCATGCCGGCTTCGAGGGCCGGCTCGAACTGCTCGACCCTGACCGCGTCGAAGGGCGGAACGCCCCCGTATGGCCCGCTCCAGCGTTGGAGCAACGGGTTCTCGGCGGCCAGTGCTGGACTCACGAGCAGCAGGGCGGCGCCGGCTGCCGACACAAATCTAGGCATCTCTTCAGACTCCATGAGAAGGACAGACCCCCGCACACGACTCCGGATTCTAACCGTTGACAGCCCTGCTCGCCGCGGCTACCGTTCGCTCGCCGAGGATCGTACAGGGGAATCGCCAGGGATCGTGGCGACCTCGGCGGTTCCTGGATGAAGGAATGATCATGTTCGAAAAGCGTCGCTCGGTCGCCGTCGCGCTCGCCGGCCTGCTCACCGTGGGACCAGCAGCTGCCTCCGGTGGGACCTCAGCCGCGGGCGACGGGCCACTGCCGCCCGTGGCCCTGGCGCTTCCGGCGGACTCCGGGCTGCTGTTCGGGATCGACGCCAAAGCCGTCTTTGCCAGCCCCGAGTACAAGGGGCTTCTGGACGGGGCACTGATGCCGGCGGCCGCGGGCGGGAAAAACGAGATCGGCGAGGGCATGGCCAAGGGCTTGAAGGAACTCGAGGAAAAGACCGGCGTCAACCTCCAGCGCGACGTCGATCGGCTGGTAGTGGCGGTCGGCGCCTTCGACGCGAAACAGCCGAACGTCGTGGCGCTGGTGCTCGGGCGCTTCGATGTGCCTCGCATCGCGAAGGCGATCGAGGCGGCAAGTCCAGCTCAGCAGCGGTTCACCACCAGGACCTCGAACGGCAAGACGGTGTACGTCTTGCTGAAGGACGCCAAGCCGGACATGGCGCTCGTGTCGCTCGATGCCGGCACGCTGCTGTTCGGCACGCCGGCCTCGGTCGACGCGACGCTCGCAGCGCAGGCCCAGGGCCAGCACCCGCTGGCAGCCAACGCGGGGCTCACGACGCTGCTGAAGGGCCTCGACCCCGCGTCCGGACTCTGGATGGTGATCGGACCCTCGGCCACCGCCGCGATGCGCAAGCCCGGAGCGCCACCGCCGCCCGTGCCGGCGCCCGAGTCCTTGACGATGTCCGGCCGCTTCGGCGGCACTTTCCAGATCGTCGCGCAGATGGCCGACGAGGCGGCGGCCCGCAGCAGTGCGGAGATGATCCGCAGTGGATTGGCCGTGCTCCGGATCCAGGTCGCGCAGGACCCGCAGATGGCCAAGATCCCCGCGCTCAAGAGCTGGGCCGAAGGCCTCGACATCATTTCCCAGGGGCGGCAGATGAAGCTCAGTTCGGCGGGCGGCGCCGGCGCCGCCGCGGGACTCGTGGCGGCGCTCGCGATTCCCAGTCTGCTGCGAGGGCGCAACTCGGCGAACGAGGCGGCTACTATCGGCGATCTCCGCACCGTGATCAGTGCGCAAGCAGCGTACGCGGCCGCGGCCGGGGGCTACGGCGAGCTGGCCTGCCTGCCGGCCCCGGCGACGTGCATCAAGGGCTATGCGGGACCGGCCTTTCTGGGCGCCGAGCTCGCGAGCCTCGAGAACAAGAGCGGGTACGAGCGGACCTTCCAGGCCGGACGTGCCGGGAAGAAGCCGCGCACCTACCAGAGCTTCGCCTACACGGCGTCGCCGGCGGAGCCAGGGAAGACCGGAACGCGTTCCTTCTGCGGCGACTCCAGCGGCCGCCTGTGCGCCGATGCCACCGGCGCCGCGATCGTACCCGTCGCCGGAGCCTGCCCGGCGAGCTGCCAAACGCTGCAGTAGCTCAAAGGCCTGCGACCAGGATGCCAGAGCTGCCGGAGGTCGAAGTCACACGGCGCCAGCTCGCAGCACTGCTCGTCGGGCGACGCATCGCAGCCGTGGTGACGACACGGCCCAGCTACTTCTTTCTCACGCCGCCGGCCGTGCTGCGCCGCAGGCTGCCGGGCCGTGTCGTTCTCACGCTCGATCGCATCGGCAAGTACCTGCTGGCCGGTCTCGACGATGGCGAACGCCTGCTGCTGCATCTGGGCATGACCGGCGAGATCACACGCGCCGGCGCCATCGAGGCCGACGAGCACACGCACCTGCGGCTGCGCTTTCACGACGAGCGCCCGGGTGTCGACTTTCGGGACGAGCGCAAGTTCGGCAAGGTCCAACTGCTGGCTGCCGGTGAGAGTCCGGTGCGCTTGGCGCGGCTGGGCCCCGACGCCCTCACGATCTCCGCCGAGCATCTCCGGGTCAGCAGCCGCAGGCGCGAGATTCCCATCAAGACGCTGCTGCTCGACCAGGCCGTGCTGGCAGGCGTCGGCAACATCTACGCCGACGAGGCGCTCCACATCGCGGCGATCCGCCCTACGCGCCGAGCGGGAGGCGTCACGCGCGCCGAGTTCGAGCGGCTGGCCGAGGCGGTCCGACAAGTGCTGCAGCGTGCGATCGAGGCCGGCGGCTCCAGCATCAGCGACTTCGTGCAGCCCAATGGCGGCTACGGCTGGTACCAGGAGCAGCGGCGCGTCTACGACCGCGAAGGCCAGCCTTGCCTGCGCTGCGGGACGCCGATCCGCCGGCGACTGCTCGGCCAGCGTTCCTCCCACTACTGCCCACGCTGTCAGCGTTGAAACCCGCATCGGCATGAGCGACGAAGAAGAACCGGCGGCGGACACGGTCTTCGAGTTGCCGATCGGCTCGGAACTGGACCTGCACGCTTTCGCGCCCCGCGACGTGGCATCGGTCGTCGAGGAGTACCTCAGGGCCTGCCGCGCGCGCGGCGTGCTGCGCGTGCGTGTGATCCATGGCCGTGGCCGCGGTGTTCAACGCGCGATCGTGCGCCGCACCGTTCTTCGCCTGCCTTTCGTGCTGGCGGCGGAGGACGCCGAACCCGCCCATGGCGGCTGGGGCGCGACGTTCGTGACGCTGGCACCCGCTTGACTGGGGCCAGCGGGGCTCGTCTAATCCCAGCGAACGGAGGCAGGATGCTGAAGGGATTTCGCGATTTCATCACGCGTGGCAACGTGGTGGATCTGGCCGTGGCGGTTATCATCGGCGCCGCCTTCGGGGCGATCGTCGATTCGCTCGTGAAGGACCTGATCACGCCGGTGATCGGAGCGCTCGGAGGACAGCCGGACTTCTCCGCGATCAAGGCGGGCCCCGTGGCCGTCGGCAGTTTCCTGAACGCGGTGATCGCGTTCCTGATCAAGGCCTTCGCCCTCTACTTCATCGTCGTGCTGCCTTTCAGCCGCGCCGCGGCGAGGCTGGCTGCCGCAGCGCCCGTCCCGGGACCCAACCGGCAGGAACTGCTCCTCGTCGAGATCCGCGACCTGCTCAGGAAGAAGTAGCGCATCCCAGGCGAGCAGGCCGACGTGGTAGCCAAGGCGGTCGAGTCACCTCCTGCCGTGCTCGAGCGGCGGCTGGGGCTGGGAGCCGCGACGGCGTTCGTCATCGGCGAGGTGATCGGCGTCGGTATTTTTCTGACGCCTGGCGAGATGGCGAAGTCGCTCGGATCGCCGTTCTGGCTGCTCGTCGTGTGGCTGTTCGTGGGCGGTTGCGCGTTCTGTGGCGCGCTGTGCTACGGAGAACTCGCGGCGCGCTTTCCGGAGGCCGGGGGCGGGTACGTCTACCTGCGGGAGGCCTGGGGCCCCGGCCTGGCGTTCCTCTATGGCTGGAAATGTCTGCTCGTGATGGACCCGGGGCTGACGGCGGCGCTCGCCGCCGGTCTGGCCGAGTACGTGTCGTATTTGACTCCGCTCTCGGCGCCGGGAAAAACTGCGGTGGCGATCGGAGCGATCCTGGCCCTGGCCCTCGTCAACGCACGCGGCACGCGCCTGGCGGCGGGCCTGCTGGGCACGCTCACGGCCCTGAAGCTCCTACTCCTCGCGGTTCTCGTGGTGTGGGGTTTCGCCTCCGGCCGCGGCGACTTCTCCCACTTCACGCCGTTCGTCGCGGCTCGCCCCGGCTCCGGCGCGCTTCTCCCGGGCCTCGCCGGCGCTCTGGTGGCGGCCTTCTTCTCTTTCGGCGGCTTCTGGGACGTGTCGAAGCTGGCAGGCGAGGTGCGCGACCCCGCGCGCGTGCTGCCCAGGGCGCTCGCCCTCGGCGTCGCCGCGGTGACCCTCGTGTATGTCCTGACGAGCGCCGTCTTCGTGTACCTGGTTCCGATCGGGAACGCGGCCTCGGGCGCGGCCTTTGCCGCCAGCGCCGGGGAGCGCATGTTCGGGCGCGCGGGCGGGCAGGTCTTCGCCGCCATCGTGGTGGTGGCCGTGCTCGGCAGCCTGGCGGCCTTCCAGATGGCGGCGCCGCGGGTCTACTACGCGCTGGCTCGCGACGGCGCCTTCCTGCGCTCGGTCGGCGTGCTGCATCCGCGCTTCGGCACGCCGCTGCGAGCCATCGCGATCCAGGCCCTGCTCGCCTGCCTGCTCGCGGCGCTCGGCAGCTTCGACGAGATCGTCGCCTATTTCATTTTCGTGACCCTGGGCTTCATCGCCCTCACCGTCGCAGGCTTGTATCGGCTGCCCCGCCCCAGCGGCGACGCCTACCGTGTGCCCGGCTATCCGCTGACGCCGCTCGGCTTCCTCGCGGTGCTGGGGATGTTGCTGGTCTTGCTCGGCGCCGGCCGTCCGCAACAGGCCGCCCTCGGTGTCCTGGTGATGAGCCTGGGCTGGCCGGTGTATCGTCTGTGGGTGAAACCCCCGAGGCAGGAGAGCCACTGATGGCCTGGATCAAGACGATTCCGTTCACCGAAGCCGACGCGACGCTGCTCAAGGCCTTGCAGGAGCAGAACGCGCTGTACCCGAAGGAATACGCCCGGGCCCCGGGCGACGACGGCAGCTCCAGCATCGTCTCGACGCACACCCTGATTCCGGAGGCCCTGTTTCACGCGTTCTCGACCTTCGGGGCGCTGATGGCGCCCGAGTTGCCGCTCACGCGGCGCCAGCATGAGATGATCACGACGCGCGTCTCGGCCCTGAACCGGTGCCACTATTGACTGGAGTCCCACGCAGAGTTTCTGCGTGCCGTGACGCTCGACGAGACGTTCGTGAAGGCGCTGGTCGAAGACTACGAGAACCTGCCGCTCTCCGAAGCCGACCGCGCGATGCTCGACTTCGTGACGCAACTCACGAAGGACGCGACGCGCATCACGCAGCAGGACCATGTCCGCTTGCGCGCCGTCGGCTTCGACGACCGCGGCATCCTGCAGATCACGCTGATCGCGTCCTGGTTCAACTACATCAACCGCGTCGCGGATGCGCTCGGGGTTGGCCGGGAGTAGCTCGCATCGCGAGCGGCTCCTGTAACATTGGGGCCGTGACGAAGCTTCGCCCGAGTTCCCGGTTGCTGATGCTCGTCGCCGGGCTCTCGCTCCTGGCAGCCTCCGGTTGTCGCCAGCGCCTCGAGGTGCCGGAGGCGACGTATCGCGAGACCGTGTCCGCCTTCTACACCGGCCTCGCGGCCATGCAGACCAGCCAGGAGCTGCTGGCCCGCGAGAAGTTCCAGCGCGTGATCGCCCTCGTGCCGGACGAGCCGGCGGGCTGGGCGAACCTGGGCCTGCTGCTGATGCGCTTGCAGCAACTCGACGAGGCAGTCGAGAAACTCGACAAGGCCGCTGCGCTGGCGCCGGAGAGCGCCCCCGTCGAGCGGCTGTTGGCCCTCGCCGAGAGCCGTCGCGGCAACCTCGCCCCGGCGATCTCGCATCTGCGGCGGGCGCTGGTTCTCGACCCGGGCGACTTGAAGGCGGCCTTCCTCCTGGCGCAGGAGACGGAGCGCCAGGGCGGAGAGGGAAGCGCCACGCAGGCGCAGCGGCTGCTCGAGGCCCTGCTGCTTCGCTCCGACAACCTGGCGGCTCGCCTCGAGCTCGCGCGCGTGGCGGCGAAACGCGGCGACGAGCCCGCGTTGCACAGCGCCATCGAACACCTCGGGAAGTCCTCGAAGGCCTGGCCCGAGGACGTTCAGCCGTATTGGCGCGCGCTTCGGGATGCGGCCGGGGGAGATACGCGGCAGGCCGCCACGCGCGTGGCCTTCCTCAAGAACGTGCTGGTGCGCACGCCCGAGTACCGTGGGGCCCTCGCCGCCATCAGCACCCCGCGCGACGAGATCGGCGAGCCGCTCACCCGCTTCCTGGCGCTCGAGCAGCCAAGATCCGAGGCGGCGCCAGCCGACGACGCCCTCGCGTTCGTCGTTTCCGCCCCGCCAGGGGCGAGGATGCAGGGCGCCTCCTTCGCAGGCGTCGCCTGGCTCGATGGCGAGGGCGCGCCGGTCGTGGTCTCCGCCGATGCTCGAGAACTCCACGTCGGCGAGCGCGTCGCCAGCGTCTCGAGCGGCGCTTCCTCTGTGGGCGCCTGGGCCGGCGTCCTCGCGGCGGATCTCAACTACGACTTTCGAACCGACTTCGTTCTGGCGGGCGCAGGCGGAGTGGCTCTGCTACGGCAGCAGGAGGACGGATCGCTGCGCGACGTGACGGCCGAGGCAAGGCTCCCGTCGTCCGCGAGCCCCGGTGCTGCAACAGGCGCGTGGGCGGCCGACATCGACACCGATGGCGATCTCGACATCGTGGTCGGCGCGACGCAGGGCGCCCCGATCGTGCTCCGCAACAACGGCGACGGCACTTTTGCCGCGCGTGCGGCGTTCCCCGAGATCGCTCGCCTGCGCGATTTCGTGTGGGCGGATTTCGACGGCGAGGGCGTCCCCGATGCTGCGCTGCTGGACGCCGATGGCACGGTCCGGCTGTTCCTGAATCAGCGGGGAGGCGCGTTCCGGGAACAGCCGCTGCCCGCCTTCCCGAAGGCCGTGGCGCTCGCGGTGGCGGACGTGAGCGGCGACGGCCGCTTCGAGCTGCTGGCGCTGACTTCTCAAGGAGGCGTGCTTCGCTCGAGCTCGGGCGAGGACGGCCGGAGCTGGCAGCTTGCGAAGCTCGCCACGCTCGACGCTTCGCCTGCCGGCCTCGCGCCCGGCGCAGGGCGACTGCTGGTCGCAGATCTCGACAACAACGGCGCGCTCGACCTGGTCGTGGCGGGAGCGCGCACATCGCAGGTGCTGCTGGGCGGAACCGGGGGTGTGTTCAAGGCGCAGGGAGGACCCCTAGCGCTCAGCGTCCGTGCGGCCGCGGATCTCGACGGCGACGGCCGGCTCGAACTGCTGGGCCTGGATAAGGATGGGCGCGTCGTGCAGGCAGCCAGCCGAGGCGCCAAGGCCTATCACTGGCAGACGCTGCGTCCGCGAGCGGCCAGCTCGGCCGGCGACCAACGCATCAACTCCTTCGGGATCGGCGGCGAGATCGAGATTCGCAACGGACTCGCCGTACAGAAGCAGGTGATCACGACCCCGGTGGTTCACTTCGGCATGGGGGCGTCTGCGCGGGCGGAGGTGGTGCGCGTCGCGTGGCCCAATGGCACGCTGCAGTCGGAGTTCGACAGCGCCGCCGATCGCGTCCTGTTGGCGCAGCAGCGCCTCAAGGGCTCCTGTCCGTGGCTGTTCGCGTGGAACGGGCGCGAGATGGGCTTCGTGACGGATCTGATCTGGCGCTCGCCGCTGGGGCTGCGCATCAACGCCCAGGCCACGGCCGAAGTGCTGATGACCGAGGACTGGGTCAAGCTCCGTGGCGACCAGCTCGCCCCCCGCGACGGCGAGTACGACCTGCGCATCACCGCGGAGCTCTGGGAGACGCATTTCTTCGACCTGGTGTCGCTGCTCGTGGTCGACCATCCGGAAGGCACCGAGCTGTTCGTCGACGAACGTTTCGCCGTGCCGCCGCCAAAGCTGCAGCCTGTGGCCACGGAGCCAGTGCAGGAGTTCGCCTCCGCGCGGGACGATCGTGGAGACGACGTGGCCGGCGTGTTGCGTGCCAGGGACGGCCAGCATCTCGATAGCGCGGGCCGCGGCGCCTACCAGGGCGTCACGCGCGAGCACTTCGTCGAGCTGGAACTGCCCGAAGCAGCGCCGCGCCGGGGAGCGCTCTATCTCGTCGGTCAGGGCTGGATCCACCCTACGGACAGCTCGGTGAACGTGGCGCTCGGCCAGGGTTCGCTTCCGCGCCCGCGCGGTCTCGCGCTCTCCGTCGCCGACGCCAGCGGTCGCTTCCACCAGCTGCGCCAGGGCTTTGGTTTCCCGGCCGGAAAAGACAAGACGATCCTGCTCGATCTCGCCGGGCTGTTCCCCGCGAACGCTCCGCGCCGGCTTCGCTTGTCGACCAACCTCGAGATCTATTGGGATCGACTGGGCTGGGCGGTGGGGCGGCCTGACGTGAAGCTGCAGCCTCGGCGGGCTCCGCTGCGCACGGCGGAACTGCGCCCGCGCGGCTACTCGGTGACCGAGCAGGCGACGGCCTCGTCGCCCGAGCGCCCCCGCTACGTGCTCGCCGGCACGGCGCCGCGCTGGCGCGACCTCGAGGGCTATCACACGCGCTTCGGCGACGTGAAGGAGCTGCTGCTGGCTGTGGACGACCGTTACGTGATCCTGGATGCGGGTGACGAGCTGCGCTTCCGCTTCGCGGCGCCCGAGGCGCCGGCACCGGGCCAGAAGCGCGACTTCATCGTGATCGGCGACGGCTGGGTGAAGGATGGCGACTACAACACGGCCTTCTCGCGCACCGTGCTGCCACTACCGACACATGCGACCGCTCGCTACGACCAGCCCCCGACCCGGCTCGAGGACGACCCCGTCTACAAGCAGCACGCGGGCGATTTCGCCGACTACCACACGCGCTACGTGTCGCCCGAGCGAGTCCGGGATGCGCTTCATCTCCCTGCCGAGGGCCAGCAGCCGTGAAGCGCTACAGGCGCCCGCTGCTGGGCGTCGTGTTCCTGGTACTGCTCGCGACGCCCGCGCTGATGCGCCGTCTGAAGCCTCACGCCACGCCCTCGCAGGCTGGCGGCGCCGACGTGCTCGGGCGCTACGGCTTCCGCCTCACGGAATCGGCGAAGGCCGCGGGCCTCGACTTCGTGCACCAGGCGCCCACGCTGGACCCGAAGCTCGCGCACATCATGCCGCAGGTGGCCTCGAGGGGCGCCGCGGTCTCGGTCGCCGACTTCGATCGCGACGGCTGGAACGATCTCTACGTCACGAACAGCGGCGAGGGCTCGCTGAACCATCTGTACCGAAACCGCGGCGACGGCACTTTCGAGGACGTGGCGGAGAAGCTGGGTGTCGCCGATCTGAACCAGGCCAAGACTGGCGCTTCGATGGGCGCCGTCTGGGGCGACTACGACAACGATGGCTACGAAGATCTGCTGGTGTACCGTTGGGGCCGGCCGGAGCTGTTTCACAACGATGCCGCGAAGGCCTTCAGCCGCGTGAGCGAAAGCGCCGGCCTGCCGGCTTGGGCCAACGTGAACGCTGCGGTGTGGTTCGACTTCGACCGCGACGGGAAGCTCGACTTTTTTCTCGGCGGCTACTACCCGGAGAGTGTCGATCTCTGGAAGCTCGACTCGACCCGGATGATGCCCGGCAGCTTCGAGTACGCGCAAAACGGCGGGCGCAAGTACCTCTTCCACAACCTGGGTGGCGGGCGCTTCGAAGAGGTGAGCGAGAAGCTGGGCCTCAGCTCGCGCCGCTGGGCGCTGGCAGCGGTCGCCGCCGACCTGCGTGGCACGGGCTACCCGGATCTGTTCATCGCGAACGACTACGGAGTCTCCGAGCTGTTCGTGAACGAGGGCGGACGCTTTCGCGAGGTGGGCAAGCAGACGGGCGTCGGCTACGCACCCAAGAGCGGCATGAACGCCTCGGTGGGCGACGTGCTCAATCAGGGCCGCTTCGCTCTGTACGTGTCGAACATCTCGCAAGAGGGCATCCTGCTTCAGGGGAACAACCTGTGGATGCCCACCCGCGTCGAGAACGGTTTGCAGCAGTACGAGAACCTCGCCACCGCGATGGGCGTCGACCTCGGCGGTTGGAGCTTCGGCGCCCAGTTCGGCGATCTGAACAACGACGGTTTTCTCGACCTCTACGTCGTGAACGGCTACGTGTCGGCTTCCAGGGACGAGAACTACTGGTACGACTTCGCGAAGGTCGCCGGAGGCCACGAGGTCGTGATCTCCGACGCCAAGAACTGGCCGCCGATGGGCGCTCGCAGCCTGGCCGGCTATCAGCAGAAGAAGCTCTGGATCAGCGACGGCGCCGGCCGCTTCCTCGACGTGGCGCCGATGGTCGGCGTGGCCGACCGCCACGATGGGCGCTCCGTGGTGCTCGTGGATTTCGCCAATCGCGGAGTGCTCGACGTCGTGGTCGCCAACCAGAAGGGGCCGCTGCTTCTGTACCGCAACGAGGTGGCTCCGGGCCGCGACTTCATCGCCTTCGAGCTGGAGGGTGGCTGTTCCGCGGGGCCAAACTTCGCTCGCTGCACGAACCGCAGCGCGATCGGGGCGCAGGTCGAGGTGTTCTGGGGGACGAACCACCAGCTGCAGGAGGTTTCGGGTGGGTCCGGCTTTTGCGCGCAGAACGAGCGACGGCTCCATTTCGGCCTGGGCGAGCGGGCCAGCGTCCAGAAGGTTGTCGTGCGTTGGCCGTCGGGTAAGATTCAGGAGGTGGTCCGTCCCGAAACCAACCGCCTGCACCACCTCAAGGAACCGGCGTGACGAGCCACGCAGTGGCCTCGGCCGAGCCCTCCCCGCGGCGCTTTGGCATCGACAATCGCTTTCTGGCGCCGATCCTCGTCACGATCGTGCTATTGGCCGGGCAGCTCAGTTTCGGGTTCCTCGAAAGCTGGTCGCGGACGACACTGGCCATCACGACGGCGATCCTGGTCGAGCTGCTGCTCGGCCGGCTCTTCTCGGGAGAGTGGCCGCACCTGGCGAGTGCTTACGTGTCGGGGATCAGCGTCGGAATACTGGTGCGCTCGCCCGAGTTCTGGCCTTACGCCCTGTGCTCCGCCATCGCGATCACCTCGAAGTACCTGATCCGGGTGGAGGGGCGACACTTGTGGAATCCCTCCAACCTCGGCCTGGTGGCCATGCTGGTGCTCGCCCCCGATACCGTGGCGAGCCTCTCCGTGCAATGGGGCAACGCGCTGCTGCCGATTGCGGTCGTGTGGTTCTTCGGCTCGATCATCATCCATCGTCTGGGGCGCTTCCACATTACGCTCAGCTACGTCGCGGCCTTCACCGCGTTCTCGGTGCTGCGCGCATGGGCCACCGGGCATCCCTGGCCCGCCGAGGTCGCCCCCCTCACCGGCCCGATGTACCAGCTCTTCATGTTCTTCATGATCACGGATCCGAAGACGACCGTGCGGGCGTCAAAGCGTTGGCAATGCGCCGTGGTTTTCCTGATAGCGGCGGTCGAAGCCGCGCTCCGGTTGCTTCGCTTCGTTCACGCCCCCTACTACGCGCTCTTTCTCGTCGGCCCCGCCGCCAACCTGATCGAGATCGCGGTCGGCCACAAACGCATCCCGGGCAAGTAAGGAGGCAGTCGCCATGGACCAGCCGCTCGACCGTGTCGTGGACCTGCTCGACCCGTCGGAGAACCGTCTCCAGGGGCTGACACTCGAGCAGGCGCGTCAGCGCGTGCTTTCAGCCGACCCGGCGGCGGTGCGCGGCATCGACGGCTCCTTCGCCCTGCTCGCGCGCGACGGCGTCGCGGTGCGCATGGCCCGCTCCCTCGACCGGCCGATGCGTTACTTCCTGGCCAAACGCAAGCAGGGCCCGGCGCTGTTCGTGGCGGATCGCATCGACACGCTGCAGCGGGCGCTCGCCGCCGAGGGTCTCGCGGCGCAGTTCCATCCCAGCTACACGCGCATGGTCCCGGCGCACCACGTGACCGAGGTGCGCCTGGTGGGTTGCCCCGACCCGGACCCGACATACACCCGTTTCCTGAAGCCGGCAAAGGCCGAGTTGCCCGCCGATCTCGAGGCGATCGGGCGCCACTACGTCGGCGCGCTCGAAGCCGAGATCGCGAAGTGGATCGAGGGCCTCGACGCGGCGCAGCCCATCGGCGTGTGTTTCTCCGGCGGCATCGACAGCGGCTGTGTGTTCCTTCTCGTGTACCACGTGCTGCGGCGCCTCGGCCAGTCGCCCGCCCGCCTCAAGGCTTTCACACTCGACCTCGGCGATGGGCCGGATCTGGCGCAGGCGCGCGCGTTCCTGGGGGCACTGGGCCTTCAGTTGTTTCTCGAGGAGATCCAGGCGAGCCCCGCTGGGCTCGACCTGGACGAAACACTGCGAGTGCTCGAGGACTACAAGCCGCTGGACGTGGAGTGCGCAGCCGTTGGGCTCGCATTGTGCCGGGGCATTCGCCAGCGCTACCCGGACTGGCTGCAGCTCGCCGATGGTGATGGCGGGGACGAGAACCTGAAGGACTATCCGATCGAAGCCAACCCCGAGCTGACGATCCGCAGCGTCGTCGACAACCTGATGCTGTACCACGAGGGCTGGGGCGTCGGGAAGATCAAGCACTCGCTCACGTACAGCGGCGGCCTCAGCCGCAGCTATGCGCGCACCTACGCTCCCGCGCGGCGCTTCGGCTTCCAAGGCTTCAGCCCCTACACGCGGCCGGCGGTCGTCGAGGTCGCCGAGGGCATCCCGTTCGCCGCGCTCACGCGCTACGACGTAGAGGCCCTCTACTCGCTGAAGGGCGAGATCGTGCGGCGCGGGGTGAAGGCGGTGACCGGGCTCGAGATGCCCGTCTTCCCGAAGCGTCGCTTCCAGCACGGGGCCCTGCCCGAGTCTGCCCTGCACGCGCAGTTGCGCGGCGCCGAGAGCGATTTCCGGCGGCGCTTCCTTGCCCTCTACGCCTGAGGCCGTCGCGGAGGGCTGGCCCGCAGCCTCCGCCGAGCGTGACCGGTTTCTGCTCGCTCGCCGGCCCGAGCGACACAGGCACGACCTTTGGCAGCCCGGGGGCTTCCACGTCGAGGCGGAGCGCACGGCAACTGGCGCGATCGCCGCGATGGCCACGGTCTTCCTGACCGGCCGCGAGTGCCCGTGGCGCTGCGCGATGTGCGACCTGTGGCAGCACACCACCGAAACGGACACGCCTGCGGGCGCGATCGCGAGGCAGATCGAGCTCGCCCTAAAAGCGATCTCTCGAACTGGGAAGCTGCCGACGCGGATCAAGCTGTACAACGCCGGCAGTTTCTTCGACCCGCGCGCGGTGCCGAGGGACGACTACGACGGGATTGCGGCTCGGCTCGACGGCTTCGACCACGTCGTCGTCGAGTCGCATCCAGCACTCGTGGGAGAGCCTGTCGATCGGCTGCTCGTGGCACTCGGCCGGCATCGCGGGGCCTCCGCCCCTGAAGCGCGCCTGGAAGTCGCCATGGGCCTGGAGACTGCGCATCCCGAGGCTCTCGCCCGCCTTCACAAGGGCATGAGCCTGGCGCAATTCGAAAAAGCCGCCCTCGATCTGCGCCGCCGTGGCATCGCGCTCCGGGCGTTCCTGCTCGTGCCGCCGCCGTTCGTCCCAGCTGCGGAAGAAGACGCCTGGCTCCGGCGCTCGATCGACTTCGCGTTCGCCTGTGAAGCCTCCGTGGTGTCGCTCGTTCCGACGCGAACCGGGAATGGAACGCTCGAGGCGCTCAGCCGCCAGGGCCTGTTCCGCGTGCCGCGACTCGCGGAGCTCGAACGCGCCCTCAGCACTGCTCTACCCGAGGCGCGCGGCCGTGTCTTCGCCGACCTCTGGGATCTCGAGCGCTTCTCCGACTGCGCCCGGTGTCTGCCCTCGCGACGCGAGCGGCTCCAGCGCATGAATCTCGAGCAAGCCGCTCACCGTGCAACCGAGTGCGAGGCCTGCGGGTACGGGAGCGTGGCATGACGCTCGCTCCGGTGCTGCGTGTCGAGGCGGACGTCGCGGTGATCGGGTCCGGCTTCGGCGGCTCGCTGATGGCGCTCGCGCTCCGGCGGCAGGGCCGCTCTGTCTTGATTCTGGAACGCGGCCGGCATCCGCGCTTCGCCATCGGCGAGTCCTCGACGCCGCTCGCCAACCTGCTCCTCGAAGAGATCGCTGACCGCTACGACCTGCCCCGCATCAGGCCGCTGTCCAAGTGGGGGACCTGGCAAGGGGCCTATCCGCAGATCACCTGCGGCCTGAAGCGTGGCTTCAGCTTTCTGCATCACGACGCTGGCCGGGTCTTCGCGGACGGACCCGAGCACGCTCGGCAGATGCTCGTGGCGGCGAGCCCGCACGACGCCGTGGCCGACACGCACTGGTATCGCCCCGACGTCGACCAGTTCCTGGCGGGGGAAGCCGTGGCCGCGGGCGCCATGCTGTTCGAGGAGACGGCGCTCGAGAGCGTTCGCTTTCGGCCAGAGGGCGTCACTCTCGAAGGCGTACACCTGGGCCGATCGCTGGAGCTGCGAGCTGCGTTCGTGATCGACGCCAGCGGCTCGCGCGGCTTCCTGCAGCGCGCTCTTGCGCTCCCGGAGCGGCCGTTTCGGTGGCTGCCGCCCACGCAATCGCTCTACACGCACTTCGAGGCACTCGAGCGCTGGGATCGTCGCTTCGCGAGCGACGGCATCCCGCCCTATCCCGTGGATGACGCCGCCCTCCACCACGTCTTCGACGGCGGCTGGATCTGGGTGCTGCGCTTCGCGAACGGCATCACCAGCGCCGGCGCTGCCGTGACGGACGCGTGCGCCGTGCGTTTGCGGCTGGCCGAGGGCGCCACCGCCTGGGACCGGCTGCTCACGGAGCTGCCCTCGGTGCGCGAACAGTTCGCTGCCGCCAGGGCGACGCTGCCCTTCGTCCACTCGCCGCGCCTCGCGCATCGCGGTGAGGTCGTGTGCGGCGAACGCTTCGCCCTGCTGCCGTCGGCCGTCGGCGTCATCGACCCGCTGCTCTCGACGGGCTTTCCCTTGACGCTGCTGGGGATCCTGCGCCTCGCGGAAGCTCTGGCCCACGACTGGGAGCGTCCAGAACTCGAGAAGCGGCTTGCCGATTACGCGCGGCACACGCAGGCAGAGCTGGATGCGACGGAGCGTCTCGTCGCCGCGCTCTACGCCAACATGGCCGACTTCGAGTTGTTCAAGCGGCTCAGCCTACTCTATTTCGCTGCGGCGAGCTTCAGCGAGACGACGCGCCGGCTCGGACGTCCGGAGCTGGCGCCGGGGTTCTTGTTGTGCGACCACACGAGCTTCGGCCCCGAGAGCGCAGGGATCGCGGAGGCTGCGCTGTTGCGCCCCACGGGTGAAGCGCGTCGGCAGCTGCTCGGTCGGATCGACGCGGCCATCGCTCCTTTCGATGTCGCGGGGCTTGGCGACCGCTCGCGTAACGACTGGTACCCGGTGCGCGCCGAAGATCTGTTGGCCGCGGCGCCGCGGCTTCGCGCGACCCCGGACGAGCTGGCGGGTCTGCTGGAGCGCTCTGGCTTCAGTCTCCGGACTGCCTAGGCGGCCGCCGCTCGAACCTAACGAAGCCCCCTGGCTCCGGATCGCGCCCTAGAGTAGGCCCGCGGCGACTGATGCTGGCGCCGTCGCCTAGAATGTGCGTCATGCGCGGAGTCGAAGAAGTCGCCTCGGATCTGGGCCTTGGCCTCGCGGACATCCAAGCCTGGGGCGGCGGTGTCGCCAAGGTGCGCCCAGAGGTCGCCTTCCGTGAGGATCCCCTGAAGGCTCGCCTGGTGCTGGTCTCGGCCATCAGCCCGACACCCGCGGGGGAGGGCAAGACCACCTGTACGATCGGCCTGACACAGGCTGCGCGCCGTCTCGGCGTGCGCGCTGCCTGTGCCCTGCGCGAACCCTCGCTCGGCCCGGTCTTTGGCCAGAAGGGCGGCGGTACGGGCGGCGGAAAGTCCAAGCTCGAGCCCTCGGCCCGCATCAACCTGCATTTCACCGGCGACCTGCATGCCGTGACCTCGGCCCACAACTTGCTCGCCGCGCTCGCCGACAATCACGTCTACTTCCGGACGCCGGCCGGCGCCGATGGCCTGGAGCTCGACCACCGGCAAATGACCTTCCGTCGTGTCCTGGACATGAACGACCGCTTCTTGCGGCATACGGTCTTCGGCCTGGGCGGCAAGGCGATGGGTGTGCCGCGCGAGGGTGGCTTCGACATCACCGCCGCCAGCGAGGTGATGGCGATCCTGTGCCTGGCACGCGACTACGAGGATCTCAAGGCGCGGCTCGGCCGAATTCTGCTCGGCTTCACGCGCGAGGGGCATCCGGTCTACGCTCATGATCTCGAGGCCGAGGGCGCCATGGCCGCGCTGCTGCGCGACGCGCTGCTTCCGAATCTCGTGCAGACTACCGAAGGCGCACCAGCCCTGGTCCACGGCGGCCCCTTCGGCAACATTGCCCACGGCTGCAACTCTCTCGTGGCGACACGCCTGGCGCTGCGGCGGGCCGAGATCGTCTTCACCGAGGCCGGCTTCGGCTTCGACCTGGGCGCCGAGAAGTTTCTCGACATCAAGTGCCGGGCGGCCGGGATCTGGCCGCACGCCGTGGTGCTCGTGGCCACGCTGCGCGCGCTCAAGTTCCACGGCGGCGTGCCCGCGGCCGAGGCCGCGAAGGAGAACGCCAAGGCGCTCGCGGGCGGCATGGAGAACCTGGAGAAGCACCTGGATAGCGTCACCCAGTTCGGCCTCGAGCCCGTGGTCGCGATCAACGTGCGCGCCGAGGACGCCGCAGGCGAGCTGCAGTACGTCCTCGAGCGGCTGAAGCAGGACGGCGTCGAGGCCGGCCTCGCCGACGTCTACGGGCAGGGTGGAGCCGGCGCCACGGCTCTGGCCGAGAAGATCGTGGCGCGCGCCCGTTCGGCGAACCCGAAGCCCCGCTACACCTACGAGCTCAGCGATCCGCCCGCCGAGAAAATCCGCAAGATCGCCCGCGCCATCTACGGCGCCGCCGAGGTGGATTTCACCGTCGCGGCCCAGTCGCAGCTCGAGCGGGCGGTGCGTCTGGGCTTCGGCGAGGTGCCGATCTGCATGGCAAAGACCCATCTCTCGCTGTCCGACGATCAGCGCCGGCTGGGCCGCCCGCGCGACTTCGAGATGACGGTGCGCGAGGTGCGCATCGCGGCCGGCGCCGGCTTCCTGGTGCCGCTGACGGGCGAGATCCTCACCATGCCCGGCCTGCCCAAGAGGCCGCATTCGCACGACATCGATCTCAAGCCCGATGGGACCATCGTCGGCGTCGAGTAGATGGTGGGGCGCTCGCGACGTACGAGTCCTTGCTGACGAAGCTCTCGAGGCGCTCACGATGCGGTGCCCGCCGCTCGATCACGTTCTCGCCAATTCGTACCGTCAGGCCGATCGCACCCCAAGTACGGTCAGTCGGGGGACCATACGGCCAGCTCGTTCCCGCTGGGATCGAGGAAGTGGAACCGGCGTCCCCCGGGAAAGGGGAAGGGTTCCTGAAGCACCGTGCCGCCCGCCGACCGGACGCCTTGAAGGCTCGCGCCAAGGTCGGTGGAATAGAGGATCACGAGGGGGCCGCCCTTCGGTCCTGCCTCAGCTTGGCGCAGCCCTCCGACCTCCCCTACAGGACCCTGGATGCCCGCGTACTCGGGACCGTAGTCCGTGAAGCCCCAGCCGAAGGCGGCAGTGTAGAACTGTTTCGCGGCGGCGAGGTCGCGGACCGTGAACTCGATGTAATCGATCGCGTGATGCGTGTGCATGCGGTGCCTCCGGTCAGTGTACCTGGGGTCGCGGTTGTTCGACTGCGCTGCGGAGAGAGGCCCAGGAGTCTCGCCATCAATCCGCAGGGTGCCGCATTGGCCAGTGCGTGGGCTTGCTCGAACGCGTACCCGACGCGGCAGAGCACACTCTCGCTCAACGCGCGACCGACGAATTGAACGCGGAGTGGCAGCCCGTCGGCGGAGAAGCCGCAGGGCACCGACAGCGTAGGACTTCCGGAGAAACTGAACGGCTTGGGGTGTGGATGTCGTCCCCCGGTTGCTCAGTCAGACCTTCCCGTCTTCCGCTCGCAGGTGTGTCGCTCATTCGCTACGGATGTACTTCGACAGGGGTGAACTCCGAGAACATCTGCGCTGCTTCAGCGACCTGGGACATGGGGATGTAGTCGCACACCTTGCCATACTCCTCCCACATCCGTAGGACGACAGGATGGCTGTGCGCAGCCTGGATCGCTTCGGGAGACGCCCACTCGAATACCTCGACGAACGTGCCGTCCTTTGCCTCCATGGTGATCGGCACACGATTCGTGACAAGGCCGATCGAGCGAAGCGTCGCGACGTGCTCTCGCACCAGCGCCCTGAGGGCGTCCTGCTGTCCGGGTTTCGGCCGATAGCAGGCGATTACGACTCTGCCCATTGGCTACATTCCTCCCTCGTCGATCCACCACAGGTCCGCCGAACACTGGTTGTCCTCAATCGTTCGACGCAACAGCCCGGCCGCGCTTCGTCAGCTGCATTGATGAGATGGACTCCTCCGACGACTTGATCGGCATCTACGTGCCAAAGTCGCTGCTGACTAGCAATGACGGCGAGCCCATCATGGCGAACCATACCCTCGTTGGCGTGCAGGTGGCAAAGCAGCTGTTCGGGGACCTGGCTAGCACTCTTTCCGAGCGTGCTCGGGCGGGAAAGGAATGCCACGGCCGGAGACCAGGCCGAAAGTGGAACGAAACCACTTTGTGCAGGACCTCGACATCGGCCTCGAAGAAGTCCAAAGCACCCGGCACGGACTCTACGCGATCTTCCGCGGCCCCGGTGCGTAGCAGTCCGAAGAGCAGCAGCAGCACGGCATTGCTGTTCGGCAGACTCGACTGCGAGGATCGCCCGCTCCCCACCTCGCCGCTTCTACAGCTACGCCGTCCCTGCTATGGTTCGCCATGGCGTCCTCCTCCGGCACCCGCTGGCGCTCATCCTAGAGAGGAAAAACACATGGCCGGGAGCAGCCTGCTCTCACTCATCGACGACATCGCCACTCTGCTGGACGATGTGGCCATCCTGACCAAGGTGGCGAGCCAGAAGAGCGCCGCCGTGATCGACGATGTCGCCGTCCTGACCAAGATCGCGACGAGGAAGACCGCGGGCGTTCTGGGCGACGATCTAGCGCTCAACGCCCAGCAAGTCACCGGCGTTGCCGCGGACCGCGAGCTTCCCGTCGTGTGGGCGGTGGCGAAAGGCTCTTTCGTCAACAAGGCGATCCTGGTGCCGGCGGCCCTTCTCATCAGCGCCTTCGCTCCGTGGGCGGTCATCCCCCTTCTCATGATCGGTGGCGCGTTCTTGTGCTTCGAGGGCTTCGAGAAGCTCGCCCACAGGCTCCTCCACAGCAAGCACGAAAACGAAGCGAGCCACGCCGCACTGGCCGAGGCTCTCGTCGATACGACACTGGACCTCGTGGTCTTCGAGAAGGAGAAGATCCAAGGCGCCGTGCGGACCGACTTCATCCTGTCGGCGGAGATCATCGCCATAACGCTCGGCACGGTCGTGGCCGCGCCCTTCCTGACTCAGGTGTCTGTGCTCAGCGCCATCGCCATCCTGATGACGGTGGGGGTCTACGGCTTCGTGGGCGGCATCGTGAAGCTCGATGACTTCGGGCTCCATCTTGGCCGCAAGGAAGGCGCGGGAGCGTCCGCGCGCCTGATGAGAGGCGCCGGATCTGCAATCCTGAGAGCGGCTCCCTTTCTCATGCGCTTTCTCTCGGTGGCGGGTACGGCGGCGATGTTCCTGGTGGGCGGCGGCATCCTCGTACACGGCATCCCGCCGCTCCACCACTGGGTCGAAGAACTGGGCCACGGACCTGGCATCGTGAGAGCACTGATGCCCACGCTTCTGAATGGCCTGGTCGGCGTCGTGGCTGGAGCCATCGTTCTGGCTGTGGTGAGCGGCGTGAATCGACTGAGGGGTGGAACAAAGCTCGCCAGGTAGAGACGGCCGAGGGGAACGCCCGTCGCGTGAGTCGTGCGCGTCCACGTTCACTTGACCGTCCCCGTGGGCACGTCCGACGGCCACCCGCTGCTGCTAGTTCGCTCCCAGATGCAGCCGGTCCTGCATCGCCGGGAAGGCTTCATCGGCCCGCGCCTCGGGCGCCAGCAGCGAAACGACGATACCGGTCACGAACGCCAGCGGAATCGTGACGAGCCCGGGGTTGGCGAGCGGAAACAGCGCGACTGGCCGCCCCAGCATCTGCACCCAGATCGTCGGCGAGAGTGAAATCAAGATGAGCGCCGACAGCGTTCCCACGAGCATGCTGGCCTGCGCCCCTCGCGTCGTGAACGGCCGCCAGAACACCGAGAGCACGAGTGCTGGAAAGTTGGCGCTGGCCGCGATCGCAAAGGCGAGCCCGACCATGAACGCGACGTTCTGGCCCTTGAAGGCGATTCCCAGGGCGATCGACGAAATCCCCAGCAGCATGGTCGCACCGCGCGCCACGCGAAGTTGCTCATGCTCGGGCGCATGGCCCTTGCGCACGACGTTGACCCACAGGTCGTGGGAAAGTGCCGCCGCTCCGGAGAGCGTCAGCCCGGCGACCACGGCCAGGATCGTGGCGAATGCGACGGCGCAGATGAAGCCCAAGAAGCCCGTCCCTCCCAGCGCCTCGGCGAGCAGGGGAGCCGCCATGTTGCCCCCTTTGTCGATGCCCTGGATCGTCTCGCGCCCGACCAGCACCATCGCCCCAAATCCCAGGATGAAGGTGAGCAAATAGAAAAAGCCGATGAAGCCGATTGCATAGGAAACCGAGGTGCGCGCGGTCCTGGCATTGGGCACGGTGTAGAAGCGCATCAGGATATGAGGCAGGCCCGCCGTGCCGAACATCAGCGCAAGGCCCAGCGACACAGCCTCCAGGGGGTTCTTGACCAGTTGTCCGGGTGCGAGCACCTCGTCCCCGTAGCGCGCGGCGGCCGCGGCGAACAGCGCGAGCGGGTTCATGTCGAACTTCAGCAGCACCAGCCCGGCCAGCATCGTCGCGCCGGTGAGCAACAGCACAGCCTTCACGATCTGGACCCAGGTCGTCGCGATCATGCCGCCGAAGAGGACGTAGGCGAGCATCACGACGCCGACCAGCGCCACGGCCCATTCGTACGGGATCCCGAAGAGCAGCTTGATGAGATTGCCAGCGCCGACCATCTGCGCGATCAAGTAGAAGGACACGACTGCCAGCGTTCCAAAAGCGGCCGCGACCCACACCCGCGGCCCCTCGAGGCGATAGGCCACGACGTCCGAGAACGTGTACTTGCCGAGGTTGCGCAGCGGCTCGGCGATCAGGAACATGACGATGGGCCAGCCGACGAGGAAGCCGATCGAATAGATTAGGCCGTCGAAGCCCGCGGTCGCGACGAGGCCGGCGATCCCGAGAAAGCTCGCGGCGCTCATGTAGTCGCCGGCCAGCGCCAGGCCGTTCTGGAAGCCCGTGATGCTGCGGCCTGCCGCATAGAAATGCTCGGCAGTGCGCGTCCGCCGCGCGGCCCAGTAGGTGATCCCGAGCGTGATTGAGATGAAGACGAAGAAGAAGGCGATGGCGACGAAGTTGGGCGCGCCCAGCGCCGTCGGCATCAGCGGCGTTCCCGGAGCGAAGCTACAGTCTTGTCGTAGTGGTCATTGGCCCAGCGCACGTAGATCCAGATGAAGACCCAGGCGGACACGATGACCAGGGCCCCGAGCAGCGTGCCGAGCGAGAGTCCCGGAAGGAGCAGGGTCCCGAGCAGTGGCTTGCCGAAGGCCACGAGCAGGATGAACCCGAAGTAGACGGCCATCATCGCGGCCGTCAGGCGCAGAGCGAGTCGCCACTGCGCCGCGGCCAGCTCGAGCAGGGCCCGGCGGTCGTCGCTCAGGGCCGCACTTCGAAGGAAGCTTCGGCCAGGCTCCTGTAGGAGTCGTCGAGGAGCAGGTGGACGTCGTACCTTCCCGGGGCCAGCGGCCAGCCTCCGCCGTCGGCCTTGGCGTCCAGGACTCCGGTGCCAGCGACGCTCGCCTCGGTGTGTCGCCAGACGCCAGGATCGCCGCCCTTGGGATCGGCTCCGGCCGGGTAGACGCCCAGCCAATCCCAGCGATTTCCGGGCGCATGCCGCCACGCCACCGTGATCGGCTCTCCCGACTTGTAGGACGAACGGTCGGTGCCCACTTGCGGCTTCGCGTCGCGCGGCTCGATCCAGAACGGGCTGCGGGAAACCACCGCGCCGGTTGCGTCCAGCAGGACTGCCTGGTAGGCGCCCGATGGCAGGCTTCCGGTGGGAAAGCGCAGAGTGCCCACGCGCGGCTTTGCGAAGGCCGAGCGCACCCCGACCCGCGAGCTCTTGAGATCCCCACCCTCTGGCAGCAGCACCACGCTGCCTCCGTCCGCCATGGCGTGGAACTGGACGGCCAGTTCCTCGCCCGCGGTGACCGACCGATGTGGCACGGCCACCAGCGCCGGCAAGGGCACCCCCGTGACGGCAAACGTCGACACCACGGCGCGGTGATCCGACGGCCACGGCTCGACACCGATCGCAACGGCGGGATTGCCCTTCTCGCCGACGATGCGGCTGGCGGTGGCCTTGGCGGCGCCCGTGCTGTAGAGGAGGTCGATGCGGACCTGGGCGTCCTTCGGGTCGGGATTCCAACCCTCGACCCGCGGCCGCGCCGCCCACCACGTGAATCCCGGCACTGCCTTGGGGTCTGGATGAACGTCACGGTAGGAGTCGCGCAGCCCGGCCGCCTCGACCGCCTGGCTCACGGGCCACGGCTGGCCATCGTCGCGGAAGGACGGCGCGTTGAAGTCTCCCGCCAGCAACACGGGCATGCCCGTCGCAGCCACGGCTCGGATCTCGGCGAGCGGACCCAGGATCGCCGGCAGCCGCAGCTTGCGCTCGAGCGCCTCCACCTCGGCCCAGCCCGCGCCGGCGCGCAGCAGATCCGGTCCGTACGGATCGGACGGCAGGTGGACGTTGACGATCGCGATGGCGCAGCCGGGGCTGGTCTCGACCAGCGTGTAGGCGGCGTGCTCGCCGCGTCGCTCGACGAGCGGAAAGCGCGAGACGACCTGCGTCCGGGTGTCGTAGTAGGGCCAGGCGAGGGCGCTCGCAAGCCGCGGCATCTCGGCCCAGGCCTCTTCGACGGCCACGATCGGGGCGCGGCCAGCACGGATCGCCTCGACCACCTTGCGGAAATCGATGAGGTCTCCGCCGTACTCGATGTTGAAGACCATCACGTCGAGGCTCTGCTCCGGGCATGCGGCGGGCGCTGGGTTCGCAGCGGCGCTCGCCAGAAGGGCGTTCAGGATCAGCGGCAGCATGGCCCGGATGATATCAGCGACGTCGGTCGACGCGCCCGGGGCCGATGCGGTATACAAGCTCCGCATGTCCCGGCGCCTGCTCCTGCTCAGCACCTCGACGGTCCACGGTACCCAATACCTCGAACACGCGGTTTCCGAGTTTCGGGATTTCCTCGGCGCGACAAGGCGCGTGCTGTTCCTCCCGTATGCGCTCGCGGATCCAGGCGCTTACGCGGCCAAGGCTCGCGCAGCGTTCGAGGCGATGGGCTACGCTCTCGACTCGATCCACGAGAGCGCGGCGCCGAAGCAGGCGATCGAAACGGCAGAGGCGATTTTCTGTGGTGGGGGCAACAGCTTCCGCCTGCTCGACGCGCTGCAGCGGAACGATCTGCTCGGCCTGATCCGGCGCCGCGTGTCCGGGGGCCTGCCGTACTCTGGCGCGAGTGCCGGAAGCAACGTCGCCTGTCCCACGATTCGCACGACGAACGACATGCCGATCGTCGAACCGGCGTCGCTGCACGCGCTCGGCCTCGTCGCCTTCCAGATCAACCCGCACTACGTCGATCCCGACCCGGGATCGAGGCACATGGGCGAGACCCGCGAGGAGCGGCTGCTGCAGTTCCACGAGGAGAACCAGGCGCCTGTCGTCGGCTTGCGCGAGGGCGCGCTGCTCCGGGTCACGGGGCCGAGCGTGCTGCTGAGGGGCCTGGCGGGCGCGCGGATCTTTCGCCGGGGTGAGCCGCCCGTCGAAGCGCCGCCGGGGACGGCCCTGGAGTCGCTGCTGAGCTGAGTCGGCAGCTACGAGAGACAGTTCCTACAGATCGTACAGCTCCGGATCGAGCGAGGCTGGGCGCAGGCGTCGTGCCAGCCGGGCGAGGCGCCGGCCCGGAGTCTCGGGGAGCGCCTCCGCGTCCTGGCCGCCTGGATCTTCGCCGAATGGCTCGCCCAGGAGATCGCCCATCTCCTCTTCGATCCGCTCCGGGTTCTCGCCGGCTTCGAGCCGCTTCAAGGCCTCTTCCATTGGAGGGTTCGGTGGCGCGCCGGTCGCTTCGAGCAGCTTGCGCATCAACTGCGCGGATTGTCGGGGATCGTCTTCATTCATGTGCTCCATCTCCCCGGCCAGCGACTCCATGGCCTTTTCGAGGCGCGCCTCGTCGAAGCCCGGCACTCCGGCCGCCGCCCCGGGCTCTTCCTTGCGGCCCCTCGAGATCGCAAAGCTCGAGACCCGGCGTGTGAGGCCCGCGCGGCCGCATTTTGGACAGGCGGGCTGCTTCCTGGTGTCCACGGAGCGCGAAAGGAAGCTCATCACGCGGTGGCAATCGGGGCAATAGAATTCGTAGATCGGCACCGGCCAGGAACCTCCCTTTCGCCGAAACCCCAGTCCGGGTCTGTCTAGCGTGCCGCAGGCGTCGCGGCGGTGGCGGTCGGCAGGAAGGTCTTCGACAGCCCGTCGAGCTTCGTCCTCACCTGGATCGCCGTGTCGACGGCCTTGATCACGTCGCCTCCGTCGAACGCCACGAGCGCGCTCGCCCAGTCCTGGGTGACGCCGGGCAGTTCGGCCTGGGCTGTGGCCACCGCGTCCTTCTCGATGCCCGCCGGCAGCCTTCTCATCGCGGCGTAGGCGGTGAGCTGCTTCGAGAGAACGTCCAGCATTCCGGGAAGCGAGCCCTTCATCGCCTCGAACGCGGTCGCCAGCTCCTTCTTCTTGTTCTGGGCAACCGAGCCAGCCGCCTGGATCTTCGGCACCAATTCCCGGGCAGAGGCGAGGGCATCCTTGTAGTTGCCCTGCTCGAACTGCGCCCTGGCTGCGACCGCAGCCCCCGACAAGGCGTGCCACTCGACGGGCACGTACTTCTCGACATCGGGTCGGGCGGCTTCGAGCGCCGCGTCGACGGTTTTCAAGGCTTGCTCGGCTGGCGCCTTGCCGCAAGCCGTGGCGAGAACCGAGAGCAGCAGGATAGGCAAGACACGGCTCAGTGTTCGCATCGGGTCATCGTCTCCTTTTCGGGGCGGAGGTCCGCCGCAGGCATGGTACCGCAGCAGGGCCCCGTGGCGAACGCGGTATCATGCTGTTTCGCGATGCACATCAGCGTTCTGGACCTCTTCAAGATCGGCATCGGACCCTCGAGCTCCCACACCGTGGGTCCGATGCGCGCCGCACGCAGCTTCGCGCTCGACATCGAGAGCGCCGGCCTCGCTTCCCGCACGGCTGCCGTGAAGGCTGAGCTATTCGGCAGCCTGGGCGCCACAGGTCGCGGCCACGGCAGCGACAAGGCCGTGATCCTGGGCCTGATGGGCGAAACCCCCGAGGCCGTCGACGTCGAGGCCATCCCGGGCCTAGTGGCGAGTGTACGGCGCGACGGCCGGCTGCCACTCCTGGGACGTGTCGAGATCGCGTTCCGCGAGCCGGAGCATCTCGTGATGCAGCGCAGCACGCTGCCCTTTCACCCCAACGGCCTGCGCTTCAGCGCGCTCGACGCCACAGGCGCGGTGCTGCGTGCGCGCGTGTACTACTCGGTGGGCGGCGGTTTCGTGGTGGACGAAGCGGCTGCGGAAGGCAAGAGCCCGCTCAAGGAGGACGCGCGCGCGCTGTCGCATCCGTTCGCGAGCGCCGCCGAGCTTCTGGAACACTGCCGGCGCAGCGGCTTCGCCATGAGCCGCGTGATGCTCGAGAACGAAAAGGCCTGGCGCCCTGAGGCCGAGACGCGCTCCGCCTTGCTGCGGATCTGGCAGGTCATGCAGGAATGCGTAAGGCGAGGCTGTGAGACCAAGGGCATCCTGCCGGGCGGTCTCAAGGTCAAGCGGCGCGCCGCCGACCTGTATCGCCGGCTCATCGAGAACCCCGAGGCGGGGCTGCGCGATCCGCTCACCGCCGTCGACTGGGTGGATCTGTACGCGCTCGCGGTCAACGAGGAGAATGCCGCGGGCGGCCGGGTCGTCACGGCGCCCACCAACGGCGCTGCCGGCATCATCCCTGCGGTGCTGCACTACTACGCGCGTTTCGTACCGGGGGCAAACGACGACGGCATCGTCCGCTTCCTGCTGACGGCGGGCGCGATCGGAGTCCTGTACAAGCGCAACGCCTCGATCAGCGGCGCCGAGGTCGGCTGCCAGGGCGAGGTGGGCTCGGCCTGCTCGATGGCCGCAGGCGCGCTCACCGAGGTCATGGGCGGCTCGCCGGCCCAGGCCGAGAACGCCGCGGAGATCGCGATGGAGCACAACCTGGGGCTCACCTGCGACCCGATCGGCGGCCTGGTCCAGGTGCCGTGCATCGAGCGCAACGCGATGGCCGCCGTGAAGGCGATCAACGCCTCTCGCATGGCGCTACGCGGCGACGGCGAGCACTTCGTGTCGCTCGACAAGGTCATCAAGACGATGCGGGACACCGGCGCCGACATGAAGGACAAGTACAAGGAGACAGCTCGCGGCGGCCTGGCCATCAACGTCCTCGAGGTCCCGCTCGATCTCTCGGTCAACCTGCCAGAGTGCTGAGGATCTAGTTCACATAGCCGAGGGCGCGCAGCTCCTCGTTCATCGCTTCGTCCTGGACCGCGTCCTCGAACTCCGGAGTGAAGCGCTTGCTCGTCGCCTCGAAGTCCAGGAAGCGCTGCCGCAGCTCGGGGCCGATCAGCGGGTAGGCTGAAGCCCTGTTGTCCAGTTCCAGCGGATCCTCGTCCAGGTTGAAGAGCAGCGGCCCTTCCTCCATTCCGTAGATGAACTTCCAGCCTCCGAACAGCGTCGCCTGCAGGTACGGCGTGCGCAGTCCGTCGGGGGACTGCCACAGGTCGGCGTAGAGCGCACGCGGCGCCAGGCGCTGCCGTTCGCCGCGCAGCAGCGGCAGCAGCGAGGTTCCCGAGTCCGCCCCGGCCGCGCTCCGGCCGGCAAGCGCGCGCAAGGTCGGCAAGACGTCCACGTGGCTGACCCGCTCGTGGACGCGCTGCCCGGGCGTCGCCCCGCTCAGGCCGTACACGACCAGCGGCACGTTCAGGGTCTCGGCGTAGAGGTTCTGCGCGTGGCCCCAACCGCCGTGGTCCCCGAGCTCCTCGCCGTGATCGGACGTGAAGATCACCACGGTGTTCTCGTCCCAGCCGAAGTCGCGAAACACCTCCTGGATCTGACCGTCCAGGTAGGCGATCGAGTTGTCGTAGCTCGCCCGCCGGCGCGCCTCGGGGCCGGGATCGGTGGCGGGGAAAGGGGCGCGGCGCTTGTAGGGCCCGTGCACGTCCATGTAGTGCAGGTACAGGAAGTAGGGCCGCCGCGCGAGGATCTGCGCCCGGATCTCCTCGAGCTTGCGGGTGATCACGTCGGCGGTGCGCGCGGGGTGGAGCGGAAAGAAGCCCGAGAAGCCCTGCTCGAAGCCCATTTCGGCCGAGACGTTGCCGTTCTGGGTCACGGCCCAGGTCGTGTAGCCCGCGCGACTCATGGCCTCGGCGATCGTCTCGGCGCCGCGGGGGATGCGGTTCAGCTCGATGTGCGCGCCGCCGGCCTGCAAATCGCGCACCGCCTTGCGCCCGGTCACGACGCCGTGCTGGAACGGATACAGCGCGGTGAGCAGGGAGGCCGTTGCAGGCGCCGTCCAGGCCGAGGTGGAGTAGGCGTTTTCCAGGATCACGCCACGCTGCGCCAGGTTCGTGAGGAAGGGCGCCGTGTTGCGCCGATAGCCATGGAACGGCAGGTGATCGCGGCGCAGCGTGTCGATCATGATCAGCACCACGTCGGGGCGCCGCGCCGAGCGGTGTGGCAGGCAGACGGCGAAGAGGGCGAACCCGGCGACGAGGCAGGCGACGAGGCGTTTCATCTCGCCGCGGATTCTAGCAGCGGAGCAGCCTGGCGGAGCGTGGACCAGCCAGCGCCCTAGTTCACGTAGCCGAGAGCCTTGAGGGCTTCGTTGGTGTCCGAATCCTGCATCGAATCGGCGAACTCAGGCGTCAGCGTGGGCGCGGTCGCCTCGAAATCGCCGAAACGCCGCCTGAGTTCCGCCTCCACTTCGGGGTGCGCGCCGGCGAGGTTCACGAGCTCGCGCGGGTCGGCGTCGAGGTCGAAGAGTTGTGGGCCCTCGCCGCCCCCGCCGATGCGCTTCCAACGGCCATGAATCGTGGCTCGCAGCACCGCGCGACGCTCGCCGCGCGGGTTGCGCCACAGATCGGCGAAGAGCGCGCGATCCGGCAGCGCCTCACGGCGGCCCTCGATGAGCGGCACGAGCGACAGCCCCGCGTCCCCGGCGCCGGGCGGGAGCTGAGCAAGCTGGCGCAGCGTGGGCAGGAGGTCGACGTGGCTGACGCGTTCGCGGATGCGGCGCCCGGCCGGGGCCAAGTCGCCAAAGAAGAGCAGCGGCACGTTCAGCACCTCGGCGTACAGTGTTCGGGCGTGGCCGAAGAAGCCGCGCTCCCCCAACTCCTCGCCGTGGTCGCCCGTCAGTGCCACGAGCGTGTTTCGCTCCCAGCCGAAGCTCGCAAAGCTCGCGCGTAGATGCCCGTCGAGATAGCAGATGTCGCTGTCGTAGGCGGCGATCCGGCGCGCGTCGCCCGGCAGCTGCGGATCCGCGAACGGCTGGCGTTCCTCGTAGGGCGCATGCACGTCCATGTAGTGCAGGTACACGAAGTACGGGTGCTTCGCCAGGATGCGCGGGCGCAACTCCTCGAGCTTCTTCGAGATCGAGGCGGCGTCCAGCGAGGGATGCAGCGAATGAAATTCGTCGAAGCCCTGGTCGAAGCCCATCTCGCGGGACAGGTTGACGTTTTCCACCACGGCCCAGGTCGCGTAGCCGCCGGCCTTCAAGGCCTCGGCGATCGTCTCGGCGGAGCCGGGGATGCGGTTCACCTTCACGGCGACGCCTTTCCCCGCCAGGCGCTCGACCGCCATGCGGCCGGTGACGAGGCCGTGCTGGACCGGGTAGAGGGAGGTGAACAGCGCCGCGGTCGCGGGCCCCGTCCACGAGGTCGTCGAATAGGCGTTCTCGAACACGCTCCCGCGGCCGGCGAGCTCGGCGAGAAAGGGCGCGGTCGGGCGTTCGTAGCCGTGGAAGGAAAGGTGGTCCCTCCGCAACGTGTCCACCAGGATCACCACGAGGTCGGGCTTGGAGCGCTCCTGGCAACCCAGGCCGCTAGCCGCCAGCACCAGGGCGAGGACGAGCGGCCTGCGCATGCGCGATTGTAGCCGACGCGGTTTACAATGCCGGTCTTGTGAGCGAACGCCACCGTCGGTTCATGCGTGAGGCGCTGCGCGAGGCCGCGCGTGGCATCCGCGCTCACGAGGGCGGTCCCTTCGGCGCGTGTATCGTCAAGGCTGACCGAGTCGTTGCCGTGGCGCACAACCTGGTGCTGAAGACGTACAATCCAACCCAGCACGCCGAGATCGTCGCGCTCGGCTTGGCCTCGAAGCGCCTCGGCTCCCACCTGCTCGAGGGCTGCGACATCTACTCGACGACCGAGCCGTGTCCCATGTGTTTTTCGGCGATTCACTGGGCCCGCATGCGGCGCGTCTATTTCGGGACCAGCGTGCCGGACGTGAAGCGCCTCGGCTTCAACGAGCTGAGCATCTCGAACCGCACCCTCAAGCGCCTGGGCAAGAGCCCACTGGAAATCCATGCTGGCGTTTGTCGCGAGGAGTGCAAGCAGTTGCTCATCGACTGGAAGAAGCTGCCGGGCCAGCAGACCTACTGAGCGGTGACGTCTGATCTCGCCGTACGCAGCCGACGGGTGATGACACAACACGGCGAGCGCCCCGCCGCCGTGCTCGTGCGAAACGGAAAGATCGAGGCGCTGCTGGCCCCGGAGGCGGTTGCTCCCGCCTGGATCGTCGCCGCGAAGGCCTCCGGAGCGACGCCTTCCGATTTCGGAGGGGCGGGGCTCTTCGTGGGTTTCGTCATCTCTGCCGTGTCAGGAAACCGGCGAGCAGGTTTTCCGAGACCGCCAGACGGTATTCGGCGGTCGAGCGGATGTCGTCGATCGGCGCCACGTCCTGCTTCAGGAGCGCACAGGCCTCGTGGATCACCTCGCGGGTCAGGCGCTTGCCCTTCACGAAGGCCTCGGCCTTCGTGAGCCGCCGCACGCTCGGCGCCATGCTGCCCAGAGCGAAGCGCAGCTCGCTCACGGTTCCGTCGCGGGCCAGCCAGAGCAGGCCGGCGACCATCGTCTTGGAGATCGCCTGGGCCGCGCGCGTTCCCACCTTGCGCCAGAGTTGCCGGGAGGGTGTCCGCGGAATCGGCACGTGGATGGCCTCGATCAATTCGCCCGGACCGAGCACGGTTTTCTTGACCCCGGCGAAGATCGAGCCGAAGGCGACGCGCCGCCGGCCGCGCGCCGAGGCGATCTCGACCACGGCTTCGTATACGGCGAGCGGCGGGAAGCTGTCGCCCGCGGGCGAGGCGTTCGCGATGTTGCCGCCCAGGGTGCCGCGATTCTGGATCTGCAGCCCGCCGACGGTGGCGCACGCCTCCACGAGTAGCGGCAGGTGCCGCCGCACGTGCCGGTCGCGCTGAATCTGCGTGTGCGTCGCGAGCGCGCCGATGCTGAGCGCCGAGCGCGTGGCCCTGATCTGCGCCCACGACGCGACCGCGGCGAGATCGAGGATGGTGCGGCCGTTGGCCTGGCCCGCGTTCCAGCCGACCATGAAGTCCGTGGCGCCCGCGAGCGGGACCGCCCCAGGGTTGCGGCCGTACAGGCGCAGGGCCTCGGCCGCGGAGCGCGGCCGGAGCACGCTCATCGACGCGGCTGCGCCCCTCACCGCCGTCTCGCGCGCGGCCTGGCGGCCGGTCTTCGCCGCCGGACGGGCGCCCGCTTGGGCGCGCTGCGCTTCTTGGCCAGCGAACGCCGTCGCGAGCGCACCGCAGAGATCACCGAATTCACGATGTGCTGATAGCCGGTGCAGCGGCACAGGTTGCCCGCCAGTTCGCGGCGGATCGCGGCCGGGTCGCTCGACCCGCCGCCGCGGACGTAGGCCCACGCGGTCATCAGCATGCCCGGGGTGCAGATGCCGCACTGCGCGCCGCCCTGGTTCAAGAACGCTTGCTGCAGGACGTTCAGCGATGCCGGCGTTCCCAGCGACTCGACGGTCTCGATTCGCCGGCCCGCGGCCTGGCAGACCGGGATCAGGCAACTGTTGACGGGCCGTCCGTCGAGCAGCACGCTGCACGCGCCGCACTCGCCTTCGCCACAGCCTTCCTTCGTGCCCGTGAGACCCAGCTCTTCGCGCAGAACGTCCAGCAGCCGCGTGAAGGGCGGCCCGCCGAAGCGGACCGGCTTGCCGTTGACGCGCAGCTCGAGGAGGCCTGTCCTGCGCCGCATCAGCGGCGCGCTCGCGGCGTCTGGCGCCGGCGATCGGCCGCCGCGAGGCGCTCGGGCAGGATCGGCAGCTCCGTGATCCACAGCCCCGTGGCGTTGTGGATGGCTGCGGCCACCGCGGGCGGCGGCGCGTCCATCGGCAGCTCACCGACGCCCTTCGCGCCGAACGGCCCGTTCGAATACGGCGCCTCCACGAAGGCGATCTCCATCTCGGGGGTGTCGAGCGCCGTCGGGATGATGTAGTTGGTGAGCTGCGCGTTCAGCATCACGCCCTCCTTGTAGACCGGGGCCTCGAGCAGGGCGTAGCCCAGGGCCTGGGCCGTGCCGCCCACGACCTGGCCCTCGGCGAGCAGCGGGTTGATCGGCGTGCCGATGTCCTGGACGGAGGTGACGTGCGCGAGCTTCACCTCCCAGGTCGCCTTGTCGACCTCCAGGTCCACGGCCACGGCGGCATAGCTGTAGGCCTCGTAGGCGTCGCCGCGATACGTCTCGTCGTCCCACTGCATGCCCGCGGGCCGCTCGTACTGCGCCTCGAAATGGCGCTCGAGGTCGTCGCCACACAGTTTGAGCGCGGCTTTGCGCAGCCGCCGCAGCGTATGTGGCACGTGCCCGTGCTCGCGCAGCAGCGCGTTCCTCAGTTTCAAGGCCGCGCTGCGCACCAGGCGTCCCACGACCATGCAGGTGCGGCTGGCCACGGTCGGGCCGCTATCGGGCACGCGCGAGGTGTCAGGCGTCTCGACGGAGATCCATTCGAACGGCACGCCCAGGCTGTCGGCGGCGAGCTGCGCGAACATGGTGTTCGTGCCCTGGCCGAACTCCGTCGAGGCCGAGAGCACGCGGATCTCGCCGGCGCGCGTCAACGCCACGGTCGCCTTGCTCGCGAGATATACCTCGCCGCTGCCGGTGAAGCCGGAGCCGTGGTGAACCAGCGCGAGGCCGATGCCGCGCCACGTGGGCAAATCGTTGCGCCAGTTCCAGCGCGCGTACTCGCGGCGCTTGTCCTTGAAGTGACTGAGCTTGACGCACCGCTGGAGAGCCGCCTCCGCACCGACGCTCTCGTGCAGCACCTGGCCCACCGCCAGCACCCCGCCCACGCGCAGGACGTTCTTGCGGCGGATCGCCACGGAGTCGAGGCCAATGGCTTCGGCCACCCGTTCCATGTGCAGCTCGGCTGCGAACAACGTCTGCGGCGCGCCGAAGCCGCGAAAGGCGCCATTGGGCGGCGTGTTGGTCGCGACCACGCGCGAACGGATCCGAACGTTGGGACAGTCGTACGGGCCGGTCGCATGCAGCGTGCCGCGCGAGAGTACGACGGGAGAGAGCGTCACGTAGGCGCCCCCGTCCATCAGGATCTCGATGTCCTGGGCGACCAGGCGGCCGTCCCGTTTCACGCCGGTGCGGTGGTGGATCCGCGCCGGATGCCGCTTGGTGGTGGCGAGCATGTCCTCGTGCCGGTCGTAGATGATCTTCACCGGCCGGCCCGCCTTCCTGGCGAGCAGCGCGGCGTGGCCCGCGATCAGGTTGGGGTACTCCTCCTTGCCGCCGAAGCCGCCCCCCGTGACGGCCTGGATCACGCGCACCTTGTGGCCAGGCAGGTCGAAGATCGGCTTCATTGCCTTGTGCACGTAGTACGGACACTGCATCGAGGCGAGCACCACCAGCGTCCCGTCGGCCTCGAACCAGCAGGCAGCGCCGTTGTTCTCAATGTAGGCCTGCTCTTGGTGGGGGAGCGAGTACTCGCCCTCGACCACGAGATCGGCCTCGGCCAGGCCTGCCGCGACATCACCGCGCTCGATCAGGAAGCTCTCGAAGACCTGCTCCGATTGCTCGGGCAGCAGCACCGCCTCGAGCGGCTCGTACTCCACCTGGATGTGGGCGAGCGCCTCGTAAGCGCGCGCGCGATCCGCATGCGCGACGAGCGCGATCGGCTCCAGCGCATGGCGCACCTCGCTTGCCGCCAGCAGTGGCTGGTCCTGTTCGATGAGCGAGACCACGTTCTGGCCCGGGATGTCGGCGGCAGTCGCCACCACGAATTCGTCCCAGGCGAAGCCGGGGTCCTGGACGAGGCGCCGGATGCGCCCGCGAGCGATGCTGGAGCGCAGCGTGACGCCGTGCAGGCAGCCGGGGATGCGGTAGTCGTCGACGTAACGCGCGTGGCCCGCCAGCTTCTCCGGCCCTTCTTTGCGCCGCGCGCTGGTGCCGACGACGTGTGCCACGATCAGTCCTGGTAACGCACCTTGTCGCAGCCGCGCTTGTCGCCGCCGTCACAGGCCTTCTTGTAGAAGACCTTGGCGCGGTCCCGGTCGATCGGGATGCCCTTGCCCGCTTCGGTGTGCACCGCCATCTCGAAGCAGGCGACGCCGAGGCCCGCGTCGCAGGATTTCGCGAACAGCTCCAGGGCCCTGGGCAGGTCGGGGTTGATGCCGCTCCCATCCCGAAGCATCCGTGCCAGGCTGAAGCAGTCGGGCTGGGTCCCGCCGTCGCAGGATTTCTTGAAGAGGCTGGCAGCCAGCGGCAGGTCGCGGGTCAGGGGTGCCTCGCCGAACTGGTACATGGGAGCCAGCGCGCCGCAGCTCGTGAAGTCACCGCCGTCGCAGGCCTGCTTGAAGAACCCGATCGCCTGATTCTTGTCGACCTCGACGCCCGGCGTGCCGTTGTAGAGCCGGCCGAGGCGGTTGCAGGCTCGCACGTCTCCCGCATTGCAGGCCTTTCCATAGAGAGGTACGGCCCGCACGAAGTCCCGCTTGGCGCCGCGGCCCGTCTCGTAGAGCACGGCAACCTCGTGGCAGGCGGGCCCGACGCCGGCGTCGCACGCGTTCTGGAAACCTTCGACCGCCTTGGCCAGATCCTTCGTCGTCCCGACGCCGTCGCGCAGCTTCAGGGCGCGAGCGTGGCAACCGCGCGGCTCGCCGTTGTCGCAGGCCCAGCCGTGCAACTCGAAGGCACGCGCCTGGTCCTTTGTCTCGCCCTCACCGCGCTCGACGCCCAGCGCCAGGCCGTAGCAGCCCACGGCCGAGCGCTTGTCGCAGGCGTCGTTGAACAGCGCCATGGCCTTCGCCAGGTCCTTCGCGATGCCGTCGCCGGTGCGGTGGGCGAAGCCCAACGCCGCGCACGACGACGCCTCGCCGGCTTCGCACGCCTTGGCATACAGGGCGTTCGCCTTTGCCACGTCCTTCGGCACGCCGCGTCCCTCGTGGAGCAGTGCTCCCAGCGCGAGGCAACTGGGTCCCCAGCCCGCGTCGCAGGCCTTCTGGTGGATCTCGGCAGCGCGCGTCAAGTTGTGCTCGACGCCGTCGCCGCCCTGATAGCGAGCCGCCAACAGGCCGCACCCCTCGGCGCTGCCGATCGTGCACGCCCGATCCAGCAGCTTGACCACCTCGTCGGGTTTCGCGACTCGCGCCAGCTCGAGGCAGGCGGGGGCGTGGTTCGCGTTGCAGGCTTTCTTGTAGAGCGACTCGGCCTTGCCCGCGTCCTTGGCAAGCCCTTCGCCGCGGGCCTGCATGACCGCCAGCGTGAAGCAGTCGGCGGCAGCGCCCTTGTCGCAGCTCTTCTTGAGCGCGGCGGGATCGCCAGGGGCCTGGGCGTATGCCGGCGCCGCCAGCAGGCCCAGGGCAAGAAGGACGGCCAGGCGAGGGTTCTGCATCCCCGAATGGTACCGTCGAATGGCCTCGGGTAGCATCGCCATCGTGACCGCGCGCACAGCCGGGCTGACGACGCTGGCGATGAGCGCCTTTGCCGCCAACTCGCTGTTGTGCCGTGCCGCGCTGGGCCGGGGAGCCGTCGACGCGTTCAGCTTTACCAGTGCCCGCCTGGTGTCCGGCGCGGTCGTGCTGGTGGTCCTGGTGGCAACGCGTGGCCACAGGCCCCGGCCGGCGAGCGAATGGCCCGCGGCGCTGGCACTGTTCGCCTATGCACTGTTCTTCTCGCTCGCCTATCTGCGGATCCCGGCCGCGGTGGGCGCCCTGGCGCTCTTCGGAGCCGTTCAAGTGACGATGATCGGCCGGGGGCTCGTGGCTGGGGAGAGGCCCACTCCGCGCGAATGGCTGGGGCTTGCCGTTTCCCTGGGCGGTCTGGCCGGCCTGCTGCTGCCTGGCCTCGCCTCGCCCGACCCGCTCGGGCTTGGGCTCATGCTCGTCGCCGGCGTCGCGTGGGGAGCCTACTCGCTGCTGGGCCGTGGCGCCGCGGATCCGCTCGCCGCCAACGCCGCCAGCTTCGCGCTCGCAGCACCGCTGTGCCTCGTCGCGCAGCTCGCGGCCGTGGGCGTGGCGGCGCCGCACGCGACGCCGGCGGGTGTGTTTTTGGCGATCGTCTCCGGCGCGCTCGCCTCCGGCCTCGGCTACGCCGTGTGGTACGCGGCGCTGCGCGGGCTGTCGGCGACGCACGCCGCGGTGGCGCAACTCAGCGTCCCGCCGCTGGCGGCACTGGGCGCGGTGACGTTCCTGGATGAGAGCCTCAGTACGCGGCTCTTGGTGAGCGCCGTGGCGATCCTGGGCGGGATCGCGCTCAGCCTCAGCCCATGCGGGCCGAACGCAGAAAGCCCAGCACGGCGTCCCGCCCTTCCCCGTCGAGCTTGAGGAACTCGACGCCGAACCCCGTGGGCGGTGCCTCGCGCGCCACCCGGCCCTTGCCCACGACGCTCTTGCCGTCGGGCACGGTGAAGCGAAACTTGAGCTCGTCGCTCACGCGCAGCTTGTGGTGGGTCGCGAGCAGCATGCCCCCGGAGCTGAGGTTCAGGATCGCGGCCGCGCACTCGGGCTCGGTCGCAACCTCGACGTGGACCGCGATCCGGGCCTGCTGTCGTTCCGGCACCTTGAGCAGCTTCGAGAAGCGCTCGTCCCAGCCCTCGTCGGGGGGCAGCCGGAAGATTGCGTTGGCGCCTGCGGTCAGCAGCTCCAGATCCGAGTCCTGCATCGAGCCGCGCGCCAGCACCGCGATCGAGCGCTTCTGCGTGGCCGGTTCCTTGCGCAGCCTCCGGATGTAGGCGGCGGCCTCGGGCAACTCGCGATCCACCAGGATGACCTGGACCCCCAGGCTGGACCCGACGAGCCGCGCGTCGGCGAACTTCTCGACGCGATACACTTCGATCGCCTGGCGCCCGATCAGCGTAGCGGCCAGATCGGGTCGCAGGTCGCGCTCGGAACAGATGAGAACCCGAAGCATTGGATAAGGCCAGGCCCAATTCTAGCAGGCAAGCCGGGGATCCGTCAGCGGGCGAGTGCTGCGACGACATCGACAGCCGGCAGTCTTGGAGCGCGCCCGGCGTTCGCGTAGCATCCAGCAAGGCCGGGCAGGCGCCGCTCAATCACTTGAACGTGTCGAAGAGACGGAGCGACGCGGCGGCGCCGGGGGGGAGCAGACGATCACGGTCTTGCGCGCTGCCGAGATCACGTTGCCGATTGGCGATCACAGGCTGCGCTTCGAAAAACGCCGTGATCGCCCCGCCGGACTCCTACGCGCAGGCGGGCCGAGACATCGCCGTCGTGGGGCTCAGCTCGCTGAGGCGTCTCCCTGGGTTCATCGTCGACTTGGAGACGATGCGCTATCTGGCGTTGCCGCCGCTCGACGCGCTCGGGAGTCCTCACGCTGAGGCGCAACCAGGCCGGGCGTGCCTCGCATCAGCAGGACGTACAGGCCGAAGGCCACGCCGAAGCCGACGAACCAGGCGTAGTCGTAGAGCGGCTTCAGCGGCGCCCACGCCAGCCCGCCCCAGGCGAGCGCGCAACCGGCCAGCGTGGCCACGAGCGCGGCCCCGTTCCAGCCGCCGCGATAGCGATAGGCGCCGTGCTCAAGGTACAGATCCTCGAGCCGCAGGCTCCGGCGCCGCACCACCCAGTAGTCGGCGATCAGCACGCCCGCGATCGAGCCAAGGCCGCCTGAATAGCCGAGCAGCCAGGTGAAGATGTAGCCTGAAGGATCGGCCAGCAGGCGCCACGGCTGCATCAGGATCCCCAGCACGCCGGTGATCAAGCCACCGGTACGGAAGTTGATTGCGCGCGGGAAGGCATTCGCGAAATCGTTGGCGGGGGAGACGACGTTGGCCGCGATGTTCACAGCGAGCGTTGCGACCACGGCGGTGAACATCGAGATCGCGACCACGAACGGCGTGTCGAACTTCGCCACCAGCTTGATCGGGTCCCAGATCGCCTCTCCATGGATGATGACGGTGGCGCTGGTGATCAGGACGCCCATCGCCGCGAACACCGACATCGTGGTGGGCAGGGCCACCACCTGCCCGAGCATCTGCTCGCGCTGGCTGCGCCCGAAGCGCGTGAAGTCGGGCATGTTGAGCGAGAGCGTCGCCCAGAAGCCGATCATCGCGGTCAGCGACGGCACGAACACCGGCAGGAACTCGCCGAGCGTGTTCAGCCTGCCGGGTTGCGCCAGCAGCGGGCCGAGGCCATGGGCCTCGCGCACGGCCCACACCAGCAGCGCTCCGGTCATCACCAGCACGAAGGGCGCCGCCCAGTTCTCGACCATGCGCAGCAGGTTCATGCCCTTGTAGATGATCAGGATGTTGAGGCCCCAGAACAGCAGGAACGACAGCCACTCCGTCGTGGTGTGCCCCTGGAAGCCGCCGCCCAGCAGCATCGGCCACCCGGGCACCACGCTCGTGAACAACGTGTGCAACGCCTCGCCGCCGATCCAGGACTGGATACCGAACCAGCCGCACGCCACCAGCGCGCGCATCAACGCGGGCAGGTTGGATCCGAAGGTGCCATACGCGGCGCGCGCGAAGACCGGGAACGGGATGCCGTACTTGGTGCCGGGGTGGGAGTTGAGCAGGATCGGGATCAGCACGATCGTGTTGCCCAGCAGGATCGTAAACAGCGCCTGCGCCCAGTTCATGCCGCTGGCCATCAGTCCCGAGGCCAGCATGTACGTCGGGATGCAGTGCGCCATGCTAATCCACAGCGCCGCGTAGTTGTACGTGGTCCAGTTGCGGTCGCGGATGGCGACGGGCGCCAGGTCGTGGTTGTAGAGCGCGCTCTGCTCGATGCGGCTCGTGTCTTCTAGCTCGACCCGCCCGTCCGGGTGCTCCGTCTCCGTTCCCGTCCCCGTCACAGGTCCTTGGATTCAGGCAAAGGCCGGCTCCAATCGACGTTTTCCCCCAGGCTCGCCAGGACCGCTCGCCAAAACCCCGCGAAGGGGAGCGGCACCGTGTTCAACAGCCGTCCGAGAATCACCACCGGGCGCTGGACCCGCTGCGTTTACCACCCGGCTGCCACTTCCAGCTGGGCCAGCACTTGGTCGAAACGGCCACGAAGGTCCTCGAGAACGGGTAGAACGTCGGTCACGCGGGCAGTATAAACCGGGGGCGCCTTCCGTCGTCCGGGGCGGCAGCCGAAGGCTGTGCCCGTTCCCGACTCGCCTACGGAACCAGCGGTCTCCCGGCCTGGCGACGCACGAACTCACCGCGCCCCGCGCGGCCCTTCCAGTCCCCGTGATCGACGATCACCTCGCCGCGCGAGAGCACCAGCGCCGGGGCGCCCTTGATCAGCCGGCCCTCGTATGGGTTGTAGTCGACCCGCATGTGAAGCGTCTTCGCGGTGAACGTTACCTCGCGCTCGGGGTCGAAGATCACCATGTCGCCATCCGAGCCGACCGCAATCGTGCCTTTCTTCGGCCACAGCCCGAACATCTTGGCGGGGCTGGTCGAGGTGATCTCCACGAAGCGGTGCGCGTCGATCTTGCCCGCGCGCACGCCCTCCCACATCAGCATCATCCGAGTTTCGATGCCGGGCGCGCCGTTCGGGATCTTCGAGAAATCGTCCTTGCCCAGCTCCTTCTCGTTCATGCAGAACGGGCAGTGATCCGTTGAAACGACCTGTAGGTCGTTCTCCTGCAGGCCCTTCCAGAGCGCCTCCTGGTTCCACTTCTCGCGCAGCGGCGGCGACATCACGTACTTGGCGCCGTCGAAGCCGGGCTTCTCGTAGTCGTCGTAGGACAAGAACAGGTATTGCGGGCACGTCTCGGCATAGGCCGGCAGCCCCATGTCGCGTGCCTGCTTCACCTTCTCGAGCGCGTCGGAGCAGGACAGGTGGACGATGTAGATCGGCACGCCCGCCATCTCGGCGAGTGCTATCGCCCGGCCGGTCGCCTCGCCCTCGGCCCGCGTCGGCCGCGTCAGCGCGTGATACTTCGGCGCTTTGTGACCCTGACGCAGCGCCTCTTGCACCAGCGTGTCGATGACACCGCCGTTCTCCGCGTGCATGCAGATCAGGCCGCCGTTATCGCGCGTCTTGAGCAGCGCGCGGAAGATCGTGGCGTCGTCCACCTGGAACACGCCGGGGTAGGCCATGAACAGCTTGAACGACGTGATGCCCTCGTGGCGGGTCATCTTGTCCATGTCGTGCGCGGCCTGGTCCGAAAGCTCGCGGACGATCATGTGGAAGCCGTAGTCGATCGCCGCGCGCCCCTCAGCCTTCTTCATCCAGCCTTCGAAGGCGGGGTAGAGCCCCTCGCCGAAGCTCTGGATCGCGAAGTCGATCAGAGTCGTGGTCCCGCCGTGCGCAGCGGCGACCGTCCCGCTCTCGAAATCGTCCGACGAGGTCGTCCCGCCAAACGGCATGTCGAGATGCGTGTGCACGTCGATCCCGCCCGGCATCACAAGCTTGCCTGAGGCATCGACCACTACATCGGCCGGGATGTTCAGCCCCTGCCCGATCAGCGTCACGACACCCTTGTCGATGTAGATGTCGGCGTTGTACTTGTCGGACGCGGTGACGATGGTCCCGTTCTTGACGAGCGTAGTCATGAGACGCTCCTGAAAGGTTTGTGGTTGTTCGGGCAGGTTACCACACGGCCCTCTGCGGCTGCTCAAGGGCCTCGACTGCGAAATTGTCCGCCAGAAGGGTTCCCATGTCCGTGTGCGTTGCCGGCAGGTGCTCGACGACGCTGCCAATCCACCAGGGCCTCGGCAAGGGCCTGCTACGGGCTATCGAAAGGGACTTGGAGCCATGCCTTGGAACAGGCTGGCTGAACGTATGAAGCGCTACAGCGTGCGGTACGAACGCGGCGAGGATGGCTGGTGGGTGGCTTGCGTGCCCGCGGTCAAGGGCTGCCACACGTAGGGGCGGAGCATCATTCAGACGCGGGAGCGAATCTGCGAGGCCCTGGGACTGTTCGTGAAGGACGCGAAGCGGGCCGAGTTTGACGAGGTATTCAGGCTCTCGGCCGAACTGCGCAAGATGATCGATCGGACGGCTGCGGCCCGGGCGCGTGCGGCGAAGCACGAGATCCTGGCCAGCCTCATGCTGAAGGACGCGGCCAAGGTGCTCGAGAAGGAGGGGGTCAGTGTCCGGGACGCTGGTCAGCTCCTGGGCCTGTCACACCAGCGGATCAACCAGCTGCGAGGCTAGAGGAGCAGCTCGTAGTTCAGGAACTCCTTGTCCTGGACGTAGCCGAGCGACTCGTAGAGCGCCTGGCCGATGACGTTCGTCCTTGCCGTCGACAGGACGATCGACGCGGCGCCGGTCTCGACGGCATGCGCTCGCGCGCGATTCATGAGCTGCCGGCCGATGCCGCCCTTGCGGACCGTCGGCGAGACAAACAGGTCGTAGAGCACCCAGATCGGGCGCGCGTGCAGCGAGCCGAAGGTCGGATAGAGCAGCGTGAATCCCAGGCCCTCGACGCCCCGCGTGCCGGCCATGAAGACGACGGCCTCGTTGCGCTCGAGGCGGGCCTTCAGGTAGTCCCGGCAGAGCGTCGGGTTGCTCGGCAGCTTGTAGAACTGCCGATACGCGTCGAAGAGCGGGACCAGCAGGTCCAGGTCTTGGACCCCGGCACGCCAAGTCTGTGCAGTCACGGCGCTACTCTACCGCGACGAGAACCTCGCAAGGGCCCGGCGCAGCGGCCCTCGGAACTCCCAGCCGGCGTAGACGAGCGGAAGCAGGATGAGCGCGCCCGGCGCCAGGGAGGGGTGTTCCAGGTCGTTGAGAGTCGCGGAGGCGGAGGGCTGGTCGCGCCGATAGCGGATCGCGATCGGTTCGCCGGCCTTCCACTCGCGGGGGCTTTGGAAGTGGCCCGAGTACTCCGGGCCTGAGCCCTCCACCGAGTACAGGTAGTCGCATGAAAAGAACCCGCTGCTGCTGCGGCCGGGCCGCTTGCCGGAGAGCGTGACCTCCCACGTGCAGGTCTTCACGCGAGCCTCGTGGTAGACGCCTTCCCTGGCGAGCGCGTGCCAGTCGCGCCATATCACGAGTCCGGTCACGAACATCGCGGCGGCCAGCAGCCAGACCGCACCCAGGATGCCCGCCACGATCGCCCTGACAACGACGCGGACGATGCGGGGCGGCGCCACGCGCTACTCTACTGCGACGAGAACCTCCGCGTTGGCGCTCGCCGCCGGGGCCAACTCCGGCTTCCAGAGGCTGCCTGGGACATCGCCCTCGTCTGGAACAAGCGGGCCGAGCGAACGCTTCTGATCGAAGCTTTTGCGCGGGTCGCTCGACAGGTCTACGCCGCCCGCTCGCGCTAGCGTTGCGACCTGAAAAATCGACCTTGACAAGGAGCGGGGTAGGGCCGACCATCGGCACGAATCACCACAACAAGGAGGGCCCCATGAACCCTGCCGTGGGGATCGCACTCGCCTCGTTCCTCGACTGCTCGCTGGGCGTGCCGGACGCCGAGCGCCAGCAGGCCCTTTCCGCGTACCAGGTGGGCCGGGACCTGGTGATGGCTGGGCGCTGGGCCGAGGCCGAAGACCCGCTGGCCGCAGCCACCCGGCTGGATCCGCTCCACCCCGAGAGCCACTACGCCCTCGGCCAGGCCCTGATGGGCCTGAAGCGCTACCCGGAGGCCGTGTCGGCCTTCACGCGTTCGCGGGATGCCTTCACCTGCGACGTGCTCACCGACGCCGCCAGACGCGAGGCCGACCAGCGCCTCGACAAGGAGATGCGCTCGATCCGGGAACGCATCCGGGCGATGGAACAGCAGCGCCTCAAGCTGACGCGCGTGAGTTGGCGGGAGATGAACCGCGAGACGCCCCTGAACCTCGCGGAAAGCAACCGGCTGCTACACGAGCTCGAGGCGCGGCTGGACGAGCTGCAGCGTTGGAAGCAGCGGGGCAGAGACCCTCCCGCCGAAGTCTCGCTGGCCCTCGGCTCCACCCAGTTCAATGCCGGGTCCCTAGAGGACGCCGAACGCGAGTATCGCGCCGCCCTGCGACTGGACCCCCGTTTGGGAGACGCCCACAACAATCTGGCGGTGGTCCTGATGCTGACGAGCCGCCTCGACGAGGCTGAGCGTGAGGTCAAGCTCGCCGAGAAGCTCGGCGTTCCCATCGACCCCCGCCTCAGGCAAGAGATCCGCAAGCGCAAGGAAGCAGTGATCCCTTAGCGCAGCCTCGAGGGCTCGCCGCTACGGCGCGCTGTGAACCTGTGCCGGCGCCGCGACGTTCGGCCCGACCGCGAGCCTTCGGCTGCACTGGCGACCGACACCGACGTGGCCGACACCTCGGACTTCGGCATCACGATCGCGGCCGGCGGCCCCCGAAGCGCGGCGCGGGGTAGAATCCGCGCCGCATGAGGCGCCGCTGAAGCCGCTCCAGATCCTGTTCGTGTGCTCGGGCAACATCTGCCGATCGCCGCTGGCCGAAGCGCTGTTCAAGCACCTGGCCGAGGAGGCCGGTCTCGGCGCGCGCTTCGTCGTCGATTCCGCCGGCACGCACGGCTACCACAAAGGCGACCCCGCCGATCCGCGCACGCGCCGCGTGGGGCAGCGCCACGGTGTCGACGTCACGTCCATCGCCCGATCCGTCGTGGACGAAGACTTCGATCGCTTCGACCTGATCGTCGCCATGGATCGCGGCCACCGGCGCGAGCTGGCGGCCCGGGCCGGAGCGGCCCGGGCGGAGAAGATCCGCTTGATGCGCGAGTTCGATCCGCACGCCGACGGCGTCGACGTGCCCGATCCCTACTACGACGGGCAGCCGGCCTTCGAGAACGTCCACGCGATCCTGGACGCTGCCTGTCGGGGTCTCCTGGAGACGCTGCGCAGTTGAGCGTCGCCTTCCTCGAAAGCGCGCTGCGTCGGGCGCTTGGGGAAGCAGGCCTTCGCATCGAGAACGTGGGCGCCGTGAGTGGCGGCTGTATCCACCAGGCGGCGCTGTTGCGCACCGGCGCCGGCCAGTTCTTTGCGAAATGGAACGACCGCTGCCCGCCGGAGCTGTTCCTGCGCGAGGCCGAGGGTCTCGAGGCGCTGCGCTCGGTGGAGTCGGAGCTCGTGATCCCGGCGGTCATCGCGGCTGGGGCTCCGGCGGGGCAGGACCCCGCCTTCCTGATCCTCGAGTACCTGACGCCTTCGCGCGGGAAAGCGGAACAGGATGAGCGATTGGGACGCGGCCTCGCTGCCATTCACCGCCAACGCGCCGAGCGCTTCGGCTTCCCGTCGCCCAGCTATTGTGGCGCGACGCTCCAGGACAACCGAGAGTGCGGCACCTGGGCCGAGTTCTATCGCGCCCGGCGCCTCGTGCCGCTGCTCGACGCGCTCGACGCTGCGGCTCGATTGTCTGCGGCCGATCGAAGCCTGTACGACCGGCTGCTCGGCCGGCTGCCTGATCTGCTGCCGCCCACTTCGACGCCGTCGCTGATTCACGGCGATCTCTGGTCCGGCAACGTCCTCACGACCGCGCGCGGGCCGGCTCTCATCGATCCGGCTTGTGCCTACGCGGATCGCGAGATGGAGTTTGGAATCACGACGCTGTTCGGTGGGCTCTCGGCGCGGGCGTTCGCGGCGTACGAAGAAGCGTGGCCACATCCCGAAGGCTGGCGAGAGCGCAATCCCCTTTACCAGCTCTATCACTTGCTGAACCACGCGCTGCTGTTCGGTGGCCACTACGCGGACGAAGCCCGGCGCGCAGTCCGCCTTTTCGTCTAGGGCCGGCGGCTCAGGGCTTTGTCGGCGTCGGCGGCAGGTCGTTCCAGTTGAGGATCGCGTTCCAGACCAGGCGGAAGTCGGACTCCGTCTGGTAGCGGTGGATCGGGTCGAAGTTGAAGGCGACGACGCGGCCCCGGCCCACCGGGATGTCGAGGATCGCCGGTTTGCCTTCGATCGCGCTCACGCCCTTGACGCCGCCGCTGACCACCAGCGCGTCGGCCTTGTCCTCTTTGTCTTTGTCCGCGGCAGCCTCGACGTCACTCGCCTCGTCCTCGGCGTCTTCGTCCTTCGGAGGCTTGGCGCCCCACTGGAGGACGATGCGGCCTTCGTCGACGCGCTCGACCGAGTACAGCGGCCGATCCTCACGGAAGACCGACGTCTGCTCGGGGTAGCCGTAGGCCAGCGGGTGATCGGGGCGCCGAAAGCGGACCCGCAGCTCGCTGCCGGGGTTGGCGACGTCCTTGGCCGACGCATGCCGGACGTCGGACACCAGGCCGCCGTCGATGGGCAGCGCCGAAGCGCCGCCCAGTGTTATCAGCACGCCACCCTCCCGCACGAATTCGCCGAGATTCTGGATGCCCGACCACGTGAAGCCGCCGGTGATGTCGGCGGAGGACGTGGGCGTTCCGTGGCTGGGGAACTGCGCGGACTTCGTGTAAGCGAGGGCCCCGGTCTTCGGCTCGATGCCGATCGCCATGTCCTTCAAGCTGTTGCTCGTGTCCGGGAACAGGATCAAGTCGAAGCGCACGCGCAGGCCGCCCTTGCGGACGTCCTCGTCCATCACCAGCGTGTAGGGGATCTTCTGGTCGTCGAAGATCATCCGCACCCAACCGGGCGCCTGCGTGTCCTCCCATTGCTGCAGCAGCGCGAGGCGCGGCCAATCGGCGGCGTGACGCGGCACGTCGGGCGTTTGCTCGGCGCCGTGGACGTCGAGGTCCAGCTCCGCCGCCGCCGCATCGAGGGCGGCCTTGAGGCCGGTCTGGGCGGGAATCACCCACGATCCGGCGGGATAGTCGCGGCCGTTCGCCGAGAAAGATTTCTCCGCGATCTCGACCGCGAACCTCGCCAGCCGTACCCGGGCCGCGAATAACGCCTGCTGTCCCGCATCGCGTACCAGGAACACCGGGCCGGCGCCGTCGACGCTGGCCTGATAGCGAACCGGGCCGGCGACGCGCGTGGTCTCGACGTCTTTGACCGCCTGGTCGGCGATCGGCTTCACGTCGACACCCAGGCTCACCGGGAGCGCCCATGCGACGTCGTCATAGGCGTCGTAGGGCGCCTTGTCGATCGGGTACTTCTGCGGCGTCAGCAGGTCGATGGCGTAGCCGCGATACGGCTGGTCGAGCTTCACCAGATACGTGCCGGCGGGGAAGTCGCCCTCCTTGACCCCAAACGCGCCGCTCGCCCGCGACACTTCGATGCCATGCTCCTGCAGCAGGTTCACGAGCCGCGCGAGCCGAAGCCGATCGGGCTGAGCTTCCGGAATGGCGAACGCGAAAGGCGTCTCGCTGGCGCCGCGCGCAATCGAGCGGGCGCCGCGCTGGTAGAACTGGCGCAGCATGCCCTGCGCGTTGTGCGCCGAGTAGTCCAGCGCGGCCAACACCGCGGTCTGCATGTAGTTCGTGTTGTTGCGTAACGACCACTTGAACTTCTTCGGGGGCGGCACGACGCGATACCAGTCGGCCTCGGTCACCGCGCGGCCGGTGTAACTCTTGTCGTCGGGATCGAGCCTTCGCTCCACGGTCTCGGCGGTGGCGTTGCCGAACGTCTCGTAGCCGCGGCCGATCGCGTTGTGGTTGGTCGCGACCGAGTCGGCGTACAGGTGCGCCCAGCCCTCGCCGAAGCCGTAGGTCCAGACGCCCGGCAGGCCGAAGCCGGTGAGGGTCGCGACTTCGTGAAAGGCGATCGTGTGCCACTCGGAGAACACGCTCGGCTCGAGATTCACGTTGTAGGGCCCAGTCCCGGTCCAGATCGAGAGCAACGGGAGGGACTCGTGCAGGTCGTGAACGACGATCGGCAGCCACTCGAGGAACGCGTCCTGCGTCGCGCGCGTGAGCGCCAGCTTGCGCTGCACGCCGTCGCGGTTGTTGTCATGGAAAACGTACTTGCCCCAGTAGGGCGGCGAGCGGCGCGGCAGGCGATCCCAGTCGGTCTTGCCCTTCAAGTGCCGGTAGAACCATTCGACCGCGCGATCGCGGCCATCCGGCTCGGCGACCGGATTCACGAGCACCGTCAGCTTGTCTCGGATGCCCTGGATGAGCGGGGCGTCGGAGACGGCGAGGCGATAGACGAGCTCCATGAGCATCTCGGGCGATCCGGTCTCGGTGGAGTGGAGCCCGCCGTGGAGCATGTAGAAGGGCTTGAGGCCGGCCAGCAGCTTCTCCGAGCAGGCGGCGTCGCAGCGGCGCGGGTCGGCGAGGCTCGCCATCTCCTGCCGGGTCTGCTCGACGCTCGCGACGCTTCGCTCGTCGCCTACGATCACGAGCAGCATCTCGCGGCCTTCCTCGGAGCGTCCGATCACCTCCACGCGCACGCGCGGCGTGGCTGCCGCCAGCGCGCGGTAGTAGGCGTAGATCTTCACGGTGCCAGTCAGCTCGCCAGGCGCGCCCGCGATGTGGCCGAGGAACTTCGTCGGCGATGGGATCGTCGGGCTGTCGGGAACCGAAGCGACCCACGGCGACAGGAAGCGCGGCTCGGTCGTCGTTGCCGCGATGGCCTCCGCGGAGCCGGGCTCCGGGGTATCGGGTGAGAGGGCCGAAGCCAGCGCAGCGACGCTCAGCAACGCGGCTCCGCACGCCCCGAGCCTTCGAATCCGGCCAGTCCCTCGGTTCATCCTCGACCCCCGCCTGGAGAGCCGCGAGTGTATCGCAGTCGGCGCCGCGCTGGCGGATAATGGACCCATGGCGAGACCGGACGCGCACTACTCCATGGGACCCGGCACGCACCCCGTCCCGATGTCGATGCATGCCGAGGCGCGA
>JAQBHI010000042.1:0-15012 GCA_032127875.1 Acidobacteriota bacterium | reverse complement strand
TCGTTGTAGGTCGAGGTCACGATCCGCGCGCCAGCCTCGAGCGCCACGCTCACGATCTGGCTGGGACTCACCTCGCGCGGCGGCGCGCTGGCGGCGGGGTCACGCAGGGCCTGCGACGTGACCCAGTTCTGGCAGTAGCCGCAGTGATAGTCGCAACCGAGCATCCCGAAGGAGAGCGCCTTGGCCCCGGGCAGCGCGTGGAAGAACGGCTTCTTCTCGACGGGATCGAGCTGGAGGCCCGCGGCGTAACCCCACGGCACGCGCAGCGTCCCGGCAACGTTGAAGCGCACCCGGCAGATGCCGTCCCGGCCAGGCGGGATCAGGCAGCGGTGGCCACAGGCGACGCAGCGTACCCGAGCCTCGGGCAGCTTCTCGTACAGCTCGCCCTCGCGCGTCAGACGGGCCAGGCGTTCGCTCAAGGGCGGGGCGGTCGTAGTCACACTTCTCCTGACTTGATTGTACGTCCCGCCTTGACAGGCGTCGGGTCAGGGGGCGACACTCGCCTTGACGAAAGAAAGCCGAAAGTGATGATCCGCCCCGGCGTGCCCGCTCCGAACCTCGCTCCGCTGCTCGGCCGCGACACGCTGAAGCGCCGCGGCGATGTGGAGTATCGGGCCTTCATGACCCGCTCCTTGCTCAACCGCTGCAACTCGCGCAGCCTGCCCTTCGAGTGGACGGTGAACCCCTACCGGGGCTGCGCCATGGGCTGCCGCTACTGCTATGCGGCCTACACCCACGAGTACCTGGGCTCGAGTGTCGCCGAGGACTTTCACGCCTCGATCTACGTCAAGCGCGACCAGCCAGGCGAAACGGCCCGGCGGCTGGCAGGCGCGATCCGCCGCGGCGAGCGCATCGCGCTGGGCACCGCGACGGATCCGTATCAGCCCGGCGAGGCGGAGGAGGGGGTGAGCCGGCGTTTTCTGGAGCTCGTGGCCCAGCATCGCGGCGTGCGCCTCGGCATCATCACCAAGGGCGCCGTGATCCTGCGGGACATCGATCTGCTCCGGCGGATCCACGAACGTGGCCGGCTCTCGATTCACGTCTCGCTGATCTCTCTCGACGCCGCGCTGCTGCGCCGGCTGGAGCCCTGGGCCCCCCCGCCTGAGGTGCGCCTCGAAGTGCTGCGCCGGCTCGCCGCGGTCGGCCTCGACGTAGGGCTCAGCGTTTCGCCGGTGCTGCCCGCACTCACCGATCACGAGGCCGATCTCGACGCGCTGCTGTGTCGCGGCGCGGCGGCCGGGGTCCGCCGGCTCTCCTCGACGCTGCTGTTCCTGCGCTCGCCGACCCGTGAAAGGTACTTCCGCTGGCTCGAGGCCGAGTTCCCCCGCTACGTCGAAGCGTATCGCCACGCCTACGAGGGACGCGTGTACCTGGGCGGTTCCTATCGAACGCGCCTTCGAGCTCTCGTAGAACGCTTGCGCTGCAAGCACGGCTTCGATCGCGCAGCTGACGACAAGGGCGCGACGGCTCGCTTCGCCGGGCCCCCGGCCCAACTGGCGCTTTGGGCTGCGCCTCGCGCTGCGCCTCGCGCTGTTGATGCGCCTCGCGCTTGACAGAGTCGATGTTTAGACGTACCTGGGAGTCGGTGCAGGTGAAGAAGGTCGAGAGCCTCCCGGGATTCGAGGTCCGCGAGTACCAGGTGGTGATGCGCGGCCGCAAGACCAGGAGAGCCTGAGCAGCGTCCAGAAGGCCAGCTGTCCAAGACACGAAAGGAGAAGCGTGATCATGTACGAGAGCCCGACGCCGTTATCCGAGAAGATCCGACAGCGGATCGCCGACAGCCTGAACGACCGGCTGGTCGATGGCCTGGATCTGCACAGCCAGATCAAGGTCGCCCACTGGAACATCAAGGGCCCGCATTTCGCAGCGCTGCACCCGCTGTTCGAGACGTTCGCGGTGAGCCTCGGCAACCACAACGACGCGATCGCGGAGCGCGCCGTGACGCTGGGCGCGCTCGCCCACGGCACGGCGCGGCATGTCGCCAAGCACTCCGCGCTTCCCGAGTACCCACAGAGCACGGTTCGGGACCTCGAGCACGTGAAGCTGCTGGCCGAGCGGATCGAGAAGTACCTGGACGGTCTGCGCAAGACCCGCGACCTGGGCGAAGCCGAGGACGACGTCGACACGGTGGACCTGCTCACCGGGATCATCACGGAGTTCGAAAAGCACGTCTGGTTCCTGCGGGCCAGTCTGGCATGATCCGCGTCGAGCGACGCGGCCATATCGGCCTCCTCACGCTCGACAAGCCTCGCGGCAACGCGATCGACCCGCCGCTGGTCGAGGCGCTCATCGTCGCCGCGCGCGAGCTTGGCGAAGACCAGGGGGTGCGAGGCGTGCTCCTCGCGTCGGCCCACCCGAAGCTGTTCTCGCCGGGCCTCGACCTGGTCACGCTGGTCGAGTTCGATCGGCCGGCGATGCAGCGCTTCATACTGCGCTTCGCCGAGATGACCTGGGCACTCTACGCGCTGCCCAAGCCCCTCGTCGCGGGGGTTTCCGGCCACGCCATCGCAGGCGGCTGCATCCTCGCCCTCACGGCCGACTGGCGCCTGCTGGCTCGGGGCGCGCAGATCGGCCTGAATGAAGTGAAGGTGGGCGTTCCCCTGCCGTGGTCGGTGGCGGTTCTCCTCAAGGCGAGCCTGCCGCCCCAGGCCTTGTCGCGCGTCGCCCTGCTCGGCCGCAATCTCGCGGACGAGGAGGCGCTCGCATCGGGCCTGGCCGACGAACTGGCCGCGAGCGACGGCTTCCACGCGGCCGCCCTGGCGCGGCTCGAGGAGTTCGCTGAGAAGGACCCGGCGTCCTTCGCCGGGATCAAGGGCTCTCTGCGCGAGGCGACTCTCGCGAGCATGCGCGCCGAGGAGTCGGCACGACTCGGGGCGTGGCTGGACAGCTGGTTTTCAGAGGCGACCCAGACGCGCATCCGTGCCATCGTCGCGTCCGTCACGAAGAAGTAGCGCCTGCCTCGTGCGTCAACGCGCTCGCCTGGTGCGGCGCCGCCAGAGGGCGATGCCGAGCAGGACCAGCAGCAGTGCGCACAGCCCGAGGGCACGGTTCGCGTCGCCGACCAGGGCCTTCACGGCCGCCCAGTTGTTGCCCAGCATCGATCCCGCCGCCACCAGCAACACGTACCAGATCGCCGAGGCGGCGGCGGCCGGTACCAGGGCTCGCGCCGGCGAGAGCCCGAAGGCGCCGGCAAAGGGCAAGACGGCCGCGCGCACGCCGGGCAGGAAGCGTGTCAGGAATATCCCGAGCGGGCCGTGGCGAGCCACGGCCTCTCGCAGCGTCGCGATGTCATCCTCCGGCATCAGCCGCCGTCCCCAGCCCTCGCGAAACAAGCCGGGCCCATGGGAGCGCGCAAGGAAGTAGATCCAAGCCGCCGAGCCGGTGTTGGCGAGCCAACACAACAGGCCGAGGAGCGGCGCTGAGATCTCTCCGCGCTGCGCGAGAAACGCGCCCAGGGCTACGGCCACATCCGCGGGCACCGGCGGGAAGACGTTCTCGACTGCCGACAACGCCATGAGCACGAGATAGCTCGGCAGCGTGGGCAGCGAAGCCAGGGCGTCGAGGATGCGATCAGCCAAGGCCCAGGCTTTCGTGGATCAGGTGCACGAGCGAACGATACGTCTGGCCCGTGGCGCGCGACAGCCCGAGCTCGCAGGTGCGGCACGTCGAGTAGTAGCCGCTGGCCGCGATGGCGTTCAGCTCTTCGGCCTCGGCGCGCGTCGCGCTTGCGGTCAGCTCGGGTACGACAAAGCCCCGGTCCCCGGCGAAGCCACAACATTCCGCGAAGAGCGGCACGATGACGGCCTCGGCATGGGCCTCGGCGGCGCGGCGCAGGTCGTCGGCACCGCCACCACGCTGAAGCGAGCAGGTGGGGTGAAGTACGATCGGGCCGGCCAGCTTGCGCAGCGCTGGAAGGCGCTTCAACGCCTCGCGAGCCCAAAAGACCGGGAAGTCGAGGACACGAAGCACGCGGCCGCTGGTGGCGAACGCCTCCGCGGCCGCCTCGCACAATGTGAGGGCGCACGGCGAGGCATCGATCACGACCGGATCGCGCCCGTCGTGGCTCGCGGCCCAAAGAGCCTCGCGCGTGCGCTCCGCCGCGCGCTCGGCCGCCGCCTCGAAGGCCTTGCTCGCAAATGGCATTCCGCAACACAACCCCTCGACCTGCGCCGGGTAGGCGATTTCGTAACCGGCGGCCTCGAGCACATCCAGCATCGCCGCCGCCAGCGGCCTGGCGCCCTCGGCGGCGCCCAGCGTGCGTGTGAGGCAGCTCGGGAAATAGACCACGCGCGGTCGGCCGGGCGCCTGCTTGGGCTGCGGCAGAGGCGGCGCGGGCGGCGGTAGCTGCGTACCCGCAACGAAACCAAAGGCCCGCAGCAGATTCGGAGCACGCAGACTGGTCCGCACCAGCGACGATGCCGCCGCAAACTGATCGGCGACCACCCCGGCCAGCCGGCCGGCGCCCCAGGAGTGCTCCGCAGCGCGACGCTCCTTCATCAGCGCACCGGTGTCGATCTCCACCGGGCACGAGGCCTGACACATCCCGTCTGCGGCGCAGGTGGCAACCCCGTCGTAACCAAACTGGCGTTCGAGCGTCTCACGCGTGGCGCGGGCCTCGGCGCCTTGGAGCTGGGAAAGGCGCGCGATTTCGCGGGTGACGCGAATCCGCTGGCGCGGCGTGAGCGTCAGCTCGCGCGACGGGCAGCGCGGCTCGCAGAAGCCGCATTCGATGCAGCGATCCGCTGTGGCGGAGATCTCTGGCATCTCCTTCAGGTTCGTGAGATGCGCCATGGGATCGTCGTTCAGGACCACACCGGGGTTCAGGATGCCGCAGGGGTCCAGCAGTCGCTTCACGCGCCGCATCGCCTCGTAGGCGGCGTCGCCCCACTCCATGCGGACGAAGGGCGCCATGTTCCGGCCCGAGCCATGCTCGGCCTTCAGGGCCCCGTCGTACTTTCCCGCCACCAGCTCGACCAGGCCCTGCATGAAGCGCCCGTAGCGCGCGACGGCCTCCGGTCTGCGCAGGTCCTCGGAGAGAACGAAGTGCAGGTTGCCGTCCTTCGCATGACCAAAGAGGATCGTGTCCGGAACCTGGTACTGCGCAAACAGCTCCTGGCAGTCGAGGATCGCTTCGGCGAGACGTTCGACCGGCACCGCCACGTCCTCGGTCAGGAACGCCGTGCCCGAGGGCCGCATCGCGCCGGTTGCGGATGCGAGGCCCTTGCGCAGCTTCCAGAGCGCCTCGCGCTCGAGAGCGTCGCGTGAGAAACGGGCCGGCGTCTGCAGGCGGAAGCGTCGTGCCACCGCCTCGGCTCCGGCTTGCGTGTCCCCGAGCGTCACGTCGTCGGGCGACTGCAGTTCCACCAGCAGGGCTGCCGAGCGCCGATCCAGGTCGGCGGCGGCCCCGAGGCGACCCGAGAGCACTCTGAGACACGCCGAGTCGAGGATCTCGAGCGCAGCGGCTCCCGCTTCCGCTAGCGGCAGCACGGCCGCTCCCGCCTCCACGAGATCGGCGAAGAGCAGCAGCGCCGTGGCCCGGGACGGCGGGTACGGGACCGTCCGGAGCGTGGCATCCACGATGAAGCCCAGCGTTCCCTCGGAGCCGATCATCAGGTGCGCGAGAATTTCGGTGGGCCGCTCGTAGTCCAGGAAGGCGTTCAGGCTGTAGCCGGTGGTGTTCTTGCGGGCGAACTTGCGACGGATCTTGGTGGCGAGCGCGGCATCGGCCCGGATCTCGTCGCGCAGGCGTTGCAGTCCGCCGTGGATCAGCGGCGCTTCCCGCCGTAGCCGCTCGTCGGCGTCGGGGCGGCCGGAGTCGACCAGCGTTCCGTCGGCGAGCAGCAACGTGATGGCGTCGAGCGTGTGGTACGCGTTCTGCACGACGCCACAGCACATACCGGAGGCGTTGTTCGCGAGGATGCCACCAAACATCGCCGCGTCGAGCGACGCAGGGTCGGGACCGATGCGATGACCGGAAGACGCGAGGGCGCGATTCAGCTGCCCGCCGATCACGCCGGGCTGAGCCCAGACGCGTCGCCCGCCATCGAGCACGCGGAAGCCACGCCAGTGCGGACCAAGTTCGACGAGCAGGTCGTCGCTGACGGCCTGGCCCGAGAGCGAGGTCCCGGCGGCGCGAAAGGTCAGGTGCCGACCGCGAGCGAGCGCGTAGCCGAGCAGGGCGCGCAGCTCCCCCAGGTCGCGAGGTCGCACGACGGCCTCCGGCACCAGGCGATAGATCGAGGCGTCGCTGGATCGCGCGAGTCGATCGATGACACGTGACAGCACGCGTTCGGGCGAGACGAGTCGCCCCAGGTCCCGCACCAGGCCGGGATCCGCGGCGCGCACGCGAGGCTACTCCGCGGATTCGGGGAGCACGGGCACGTTGAAGCGGTAGCGCGTGCCACCCGCGTTGAGGGTTATCTCGGCCGTCTGCCTGGCGGTCAGCTGATCCCGGGTCATCCCGGAGCGATCCGTCGTGAGCGTGCGACCTGCGGAATACAGCGAGCCGACGTCCGAGCTGAGGCGCACCTCGACGCCTGCAAACGACGCTCCGCCGCGACGCGTCGTGCGCACCAGGATCTGCACGACACCTCCGCTCGGCGGGAGGTGCGACGGCTCCGCCCAGGCCGAGACGATCACCTCCTCCGGCGCCTTCGTGACGGCAAGCGGGTCCTTGGTGGCCGGCGGAGGCTCGGGCGGAGGCTCGGGCGGAGGCTCGGGCGTGGGCGCGCCGGCGATCTCGGGGGCACGCACCGGGGCGCTGCGGCACGCACACACGAGCGCGCCGGCAAGAGTGACCGCGAGAACCCGCTTCACCAAGGAAGCGTATCCTAGAAATGGCCGCCGGCTCGTTCAGGTTCGGGGGCGGCCGAGCCGCCCCTGTCGATCATTCGTTGTCTCCGACGTAGCCCAGGGCTCTCAGTTCCTCGCTCCGCCGCGGATCGACGGTCGTCGGGGCCAGCGCCCGGCCTTCGCGCTCGGCCGCCGCAAAAGTGGCGCGGGCGAGGCCTCCGAGCCTGTCACGCTGCGCCGAGGGCGTCTCGAGATTGCGCAGCTCGAAGGGGTCCTGGCGCAGATCGAAGAACTCGTCCTTGCCGAGCGTGTGCACGACGTACTTCCAATCTCCGACACGCAGGCTGAAGATCTCACCGGGCTCCCACGCAGGCAGCTTCGGACCCGCCGGACGGCGCTGCGCGAAGGCCGGCGCCTCCGGAAGCGAGCCGCCCGCGATCAAGGGAAGCAGCGAGCGGCCTGGGACTGTGTATCCCTTCGTCGCGGACACGAGACTCGCGCGCTCGAGCACGGTCGGCAGGATGTCCACGTGGCGAACCAGCGTAGCGATGCGCCGATTCGCCGGGCGGGCTTTCTCGTAGACGAGGAGTGGCACGCGGAGCGCCTCTTGATAGAGCAGCTGGCCGTGCCCGGCATACGAGTGATTACCCAGACCCTCGCCGTGGTCGGCCGTCACGATCCAGAGACTGTCGTCGTTGCGTCCCGACTCGCTCATCGCGTCGAAGAGCCGCGACAGTTCCCGGTCTGCGAAGCGAATTTCCGCGTCGTAGGCAGCATACGTGTCCGCCAGCCGCTGCGGCGTCTGGTAGAACCCTGCGCCGACGCCATATTTCTCGGAGATCACGCGGGCGAACTTGGTTTTAGCCTCGGCCGAGGCGAAGGCCAGGCTCGCCGCGCATTCTTCCGGAGCACGCTGCGGCAGGTGCGGCTCAAAGACGTGAAGCCAGAGGAAGACTCGCTGCTGTGGCTTGCGAGCGGCGAGCCATGCCAGCGCGCGGTTCACCACCACGTGTGCCTGACGGTACAGCCGTGGACGACGCTCCCTCGGGAGATCCACGGAGTCGAAGCCGCGCAGCAGCGGGGCGAGAAAACCGACGGCGGAAAAAGCCGCTGTCTGATAGCCGCCCTTCCGAAGGGCTTCGGCCAGTGGCTCGTACGTAGCGCCGTCACCGAACCCCTGCCCGTTCGAGCGTACGCCGTGCTGGGATGGGTGGAGCGCGGTGAAGATCGAGGCGTGGGCCGCGGAGGTCTGCACAGCCGAAGACTCTGCGTTCTCGAAAAGAACGCCCTCGCGGGCCAGGCGATCGAGGAACGGCGAGCTCGGCCGAGGATAGCCGTAGCTGCCCAGATGATCCGCGCGCAGCGTGTCGATGGTGACGAGAACGATGGAGCGTGGCGAGGGCGGCGGCGCGCTCCTTGGAACGAGCAGAAAGGCGACCAGCAGCGCGGCGGCCAGCAGGCCCAGCGTACGGCGGTTCATCTCTGGCGCGCGAGTCTAGCGCAAGTTGGCGCGACCTCCCCGGCGGCCTGGGACACTTCAAAGCCCGTGAGGGTCTAGAATCCCTCCATGAGTTCACTTACCCCCGCCCCGCCCGAACGGGACACCCTGGACTTTGCGCGAGCCTTCCGCTTCGTGTTCGACGATCCGGACTGGGTGAAGAAGGTGCTCATGGGCAGCCTGTTCACACTGCTCACTGTGCTGCTGGTCGGCACCGTGTTCCTGGCGGGCTATTTTTCGCGACTGATTCAGCGCGCGGCGCGCGGCGAGGCTCGCCCGCTTCCGGACTGGGACGATCTCGGCGGGCTGTTCTCCTCGGGCATCCGCGCCGTGGGCGCCTACGCAGTGCACGTGCTGGCCGTCTTCCTGCCGCTCTTCTGCATGGGCTTCGTCCTGGTGTTGATGGCGGGAGGCCTCTCGGCGGGCGGCAGCGAGACGGCGGCCCGAGGCCTGGGCGCTCTCGCCGGCGTCGGCTTGTTTCTGGCCTACGGCTTGTTCATCCTCGCGATGTTGGCGCTGATGCTGTACCTGCCCGCGGTCTTGACGCGACTGGCGCTCTCCGAGCGCTTCGGGACCGCCTTCGAGTTCCAGGCCAACTTCGCGTTCATCCGACGCAACGCGCTCAACTACTTCCTGGCGCTGGTGTTCTACCTGGTGGCGAGCTTCGCCGCGCAGTTCGGGATCCTGGCCTGTTGCGTCGGCCTGCTGCCCGCCACGTTCTGGTCGTTGTGCGTCTTCGGCTTCGCGCTGGGCGAAGTGGCGCGCCTGGGCCCCGGCCACAGCGACTGATCCCTCAGTCGAGCTCCCCCTCGACGAACCAGGCTTCGCGCAGCCGGTCGCGGAAGATCCGGTAGACGCCCGCGGCCAGGGCGACGTCCCACTCCTCGCGGCTCCAGGCGACGTCCCACCAGTCGCCCGATGCGCGCCAGGGCCCCGCGCAATCGACCACGGCACCGCGCACGCCCGCGGCCGCGACGAAAACCGGCGCACCCCTCGCGAGCAGCACTTCGGCCGGCAGCGGCGGGCGGAAGGCGCGCAGCGCGACGCGCGGCGCTCCGGGCAACTCCACTCGCGCGCGGCCGAGCGGACCGGGCGAGAACGTGCCCAGGGCGAAAGCGCCGGGCCGATGTGAATCCAAAATTGATGCGGCGCCGCCCCGGCCGGCGCTGGTCCAGCCATGCAGCCGCGCCATGGTCTCGGCGAGACTCTCGGGCGAGGGCTGCGCGGGATCGAGCAGTGAGAACTGGACACGGCGTGATGGCGTCGGCTCGGCGCGCACGAGGATCCGCAGGATCGCGTCGCGCGGCGGATGCGCTTCGAGATCGAGCAGGATCAGCGTGCGCCAGGTGCGCGCCTCGGCCGAAGGCGCCGCGGGCGTGAGCACACGGCGATGCCGCGAGCGGTCCACGAGGCCAAGTTCGGAGGTGAGCGACGCAGCGCGGCGACCGCGCGCGACGAGGCCGGCGCAGAGCGGTTCGAGGACGCGCGCCAGGAGGAACGAGAGCGGCTCGAGGCCTTCCACGGGCCAGTCGAGTTCGAGGCTCATCTCGAAGCTCTCGGGGGCGAGTGTCGGAAGGAGCGGCACGTCGTCTTCGCCCCGCGCACGGCGCAGCAGGCGCGGGCCATCGGGACCCAGGCGCGCGGCCAGGCCGCTCCCTGGCAACGCTGCGAGGTCGCCGATCGTGCGCAGCCCCCAGCGCATCAGAAGTTCGAGGCGCTGCGCATCGAGATCAAGGAGTGCGAGCGGCAACGGCGCCAGAGCGCCGGCTTCTTCGCCGGCAGGAACGATGCTGAGCCCGTCGCGGCCACGGGACAAAACCAGAGCGGCGATGCGCGAGAAGGCGAGCGCTAGGTTCAGGGCGAGGGCGCGCTCGCGGGCGGCGTCCAGGATCGCTCGACCAAGAGCGTCGGGCGAAGGCCACGCGCGGCCGAGGCCGTGAAGGTCGAGCAGCACCGGCGCTGGAACCGGCGCCTCGACGCGGGGCGTGAACGCGTGTGCGAGATCGAGCAGCGCCTCGGGTGAAGGCAGCGGTGTCGTCGAATGCAGTCCCCCAAACAAGCAGGCGTCCTCAATGAAAGACCGGCAGTTCGACGTGAACGCCGCGGAGCGTGTGGCGCGAAACACGGGCCTCGATGCCAAGACCGCACAGGAGTCGACCCGGACCTGTGCCCTCGAAACGGGAACCGGCCGGCTGCAACTCGAGCGACGCGCCGCCGGGACCCTGGGCCACGTGTTCACGGGCCAGCAACACGAGGGCCGTGGTCGTTTCCTCCACGGCACGCGCGAGGCGCAACCACGTGGGGCCGGGCAGCCGGCCGATCTCCGCTGCCGGGAAGCCGGCGAGATCGAGGAGCACGAGATCGAAGAGGCCTGCGCTCGCGAGCGTGGCCGTGGCGGAGACGGCCTCGGGCAGGGCTCGCGGGGTGTGGCGCTCGCCGCGCAGCCAGAGCAGGCGCGTCAGGTCGGCGCCGGCGCTGCATGCGGAAACAGGATCCAGGCGATCGCCTGGATCCACGCAGGCCGCCAGCGCGCCGGCAGCCGTCACGCGGGCGAGCATACCCAGCGCGAGCGCCGTGCGCCCCGAGGAGGCGGGGCCTGTGGCCTCGGAGAGCCGCGCGCGCGGAAAGCCGCCCGCGAGCCCCGCGTCGATCGCGGCGACACCCGTCGGCAGTGGCTGGAGGCGCCGTTCGCCCCGCAGCGGCGGGGCCTCGGCCGAAAGCCGGCGCTCCCGCAGCAAGCCTTCGAGGGCGGACTTGAGGGCGGAACTCATTTCGCTTTTTCTTCGCCATAGTGCCTCCGCGCGCGCCGCGTGTCAAGGCCTCTCGTGGAACCGCCGGCGACGTAGAATCCCTGGGATGTCCGAGCTGCCGCGCATCCTCGTGTCGAACGATGACGGCTACGCCTCCCGCGGGATCCAGGCCCTGGTCGAAGCCGTGACGCCGCTGGGCGAGGTCTGGGTCGTAGCACCCGAGGCCGAGCAGAGCGCCGCCTCCCACGCCATCTCGATCTACCGGCCGCTGCGCATCCGCGAGGTCTCGCCGCGCTGGTATGCGGTCGATGGCACGCCCACCGACTGCTCGTGGATCGGCGTCAACCACATCCTGAAAGGCCGGCGCCCGGCGCTGATGGTCTCGGGCATCAATCATGGGCCGAACCTCGCCGACGACGTCACCTACTCCGGCACCGTGGCCGCCGCCATGGAAGCATCGCTGATGGGCGTGCCGGCGATCGCTTTCAGCCTCGCGGCGCGCGGCAGTTTCGACTTCGGGCCCGCGACGCGCTTCGCTCGCGAGCTGGTGGCCGCAGCCCTCACGCAGACGCTCCCCCATGGCATGCTGCTGAACGTGAACGTCCCCGGCGGCGTCGAACCCGACGGCTACGTCGTGACACGCCTCGGCAAGCACAGCTACGGCGGCGAGATCGTCGAGAAGACCGACCCGCGCGGCCGCAAGTACTACTGGATCGGCGGCAACGAGTACCAGCACGAGGACATCCGGGGCAGCGACTGCAACGTGGTGCTGCGCGAGAAGCGGGCCTCGGTGACGCCACTCCACCTCGATCTCACGCTCCACGCGTTGCGAGCCGAGATCAACCGCTGGCCGGTGCAGGGGTTCAGGCGGGTGGAAGCGTAGGTAAGATTCCTATTTCCGCAGCAGCTCTTCACCAGCCTCCCATAATTCTCCACAGTACAACCCCTTAGGTTCGCGTCTCCACCAGGCCCCGGTGTCCCGCCGCGCGCTTTGATCCGTGAAGCGGTAGTCGAACAGGAGGGCCCGCGTGTAACGCGGCGGTCGGTCGGGAAACGGGTTCGTCGCCAGCAGTCCGAGCACCGGCGGCGAGCCCTCGCGCAGGCGCTCGAGAAAGCTCTCGAACCAGGGGTTGCGTTCGCAGCGGCCGAGCGCAGCGAACCACTTCTGCCAGTCGAGGCGCGGTTGATGTGGGGCCACGAAAGCGGGCGCCCGCCACTGGTCGCCGGGTTTGTTTCGGAAGGCGTAGGGCTTCCAGGTGACGCCGTCGCTCGAGCCTTCGACGAGAATCTCGGCGCGGGAGGTCGTCATCACCGCGAACAGACCGTAGCCGTTTATGGAGCGAAACGGCGTGACGGCTCGGTGAAGAGCGACCAGGCTCCGCGGCCAGGACAGTTCGAGGCCACAACTCGACGCGAAGGTCGCGAGCGACAAGACGCCGACGACAGCCGCTACGGGGACCAGGATGAAGCGCGGCCAGGGCCGCCCGTTGACGACGTCGGCCGCTCGCCGCCACGGTAGCGCCGAGTCGTCCAGCAGCAGGACACACAGCGTCAGGGTCAGCAGGTTGAAGAAGGCGTAGTTGCCGGTGAGCGCGATCAGGGCTTGAAGGCCCACGAGCAAGAAAAAGGCTGCCAGGCGCACGCGGCGGGGTCCAAAGATCAGCCACGGCACCAGTAGCTCGATCGCGAACATCACGCCGCAAGAGAGTTTCTGGAACCAGGCGGGAAGCTGGTGCGCGTACCAGCCGATCCAGGTGGGCAGCGGCTGCGTCTGGTAGTGGACGAGCAGCGCCGAGAGGCTGCGCCACGTGGCATCGCCGCTCGCGAGCTTGACGACGCCCGAGGCGAAGGTGAGCCGGAACAACAGCCAGCGCAGCCCCCACAGAGCGATCGCGGGCGGCTCCTGTCCTGCCCGCAAGCGTGCCGCCAGAGGTGCTGCGAAGATCGCCAGAAAGCCGGTCTCGAGTAGCAGCGCGTCCCACTGATAGCCGAGGAACACGTTGCCCACGCTGACCAGCGAGAGATAGCAAGCCCACAGCAGCGCCAGCATGGCTGCGGGCGAGAGGCCACCGGCGAGCAGGACGGCCAGGACGGCTCCGCCCCAGCTCACCAGGCGAAGTGCCGCATCGCTCGCGTCCAGCCAGAACAGTGTCGGCACCAGCCAGTAGCGCTCGACCCCCGTCTGCGTGCGAACCCAGCTGAGGAATTCGGGCGCGGGCACGATGCCGCGGCTGCCGACGAGGCCCTCGACCTGGAGTGCCAATGAGGCGAACGCGGTGAGGTAGACGAGGCCGAGCAGGCGCAGAAACAGGCCCGTCGTCGCGGCCTGGCGAGTGGGGTCGGGCTTCAGCTCCGCGGCTTGTGCTTGCGCGCCGCCTTGTGGATCGTCTTCCACCGCCTCTTCTCCTCGATCTGGGCGCGCTGGTCCTGCATCACGGCGACGTGCGCGAGCTCGGCCTGAAGCTTGCGCCAGCTTTCCAGGCGCGCGGCCTCCAGGCTGCCCGCAGCCACCGCCGCGGCCACCGCGCAGCCGGGCTCGGCCGCGTGCCGGCAATCCGTGAAACGACAGCGGCCGGCCAGCTCTCCGATGTCGTCGAAGGCAGCCGCGACACCCGTGCCCACGTCCCAGAGCTGGAGCTCACGCATGCCAGGCGTGTCGATCACCAATGCCCCGCTCGGCAACATCAGGAGCTGGCGGTTGGAGGTGGTATGCCGCCCCCGATCGTCGGACTCGCGCACAGCGTGGGTGCGCAAGCGATCCTCGCCCAGCAGCCGGTTGATGAGCGTCGACTTGCCGACCCCCGACGAACCGAGCAGCGCCACGGTACGGCCAGGGATGAGCCACTCGGCGAGCGCCTCGACACCTTCGCCGCTCTTGGCGCTCACCAGGTGCACGGGCGCTCCAAAGGCCTCGATCTCACGGACGCGCGCAGGCGCGTCGTCGCACAGATCGGCCTTGCTGAGCAGCACCACCGGCGAAGCACCGCTGTCTCGCGCGACACTCAGATAGCGTTCCAGGCGCCGGGGATTCCAGTCGCCGTCGAGACCCATGACCAGCAGTACGGTGTCGACGTTCGCCGCTACGATCTGCTCCTCGGCCGTGTCGCCCGCCGCCTTGCGCGAGAACTTGCTGCGGCGTGGCAGGATCGCCCGGATCGTGTCGCGGTCGTCGCCCTCGAGGCCGAGCTTGACGACGACCCAGTCGCCGACCGCCGGGAAGTCGGCGCGGCCCGTGGCTTCGTAGCGCAGCTTGCCCGTGACGCGAGCCAGCCGCTCCCCGACGTCTGTGAACAGCGTGTAGAGGTGCTGATGTTCCGAGGCCACGCGCGCCGGCACGAGGCCCTCGGCCGCAAACGGCGCGTAGGCAGCCTGAAGCTCGGGAGTCCAGCCGAGCGCCTCTCGGTCGAGCATGAGAAGGGCTATTCTAATCGGGCCCGTCCGTCCAGCGGACTGGACGTGGCGGCGCCCACCCTTTGACGAGGAGCGAACAAATGTCCCGACGTCTCGACGTCCTCATGCTGTGCAGCGCCCTCGGCATCGGGCCGACCGTCCAGGCTCAGGCGCCGGCTGAGGCCGCCCCTCGAGCGGCGGCGCCCGCGTGGATCGCCGAGAGCGACCTAAACGCCCGGCTTCTGCTCCAGGCCACGGCCAGCTTCACGCCGGAGACGGCCGGACGCGCTGGCCTCGATGGGCTGGACGCCGAGATCCTCGATCTGAGGCCCGGACTCAATGGACGCCTGCGTGCCGCGCTGCTCGCGACGCAAGGCCAGCTGGAAGCCCGGCTCGCCACCGCAAGCGATCCCAACGTCCGTCAGGACCTCGAGATCCTGGTGCAATCAGTCAAGGACGACATCCAGGGCCTGGATCTGAGCGACAAGCTCGAGGTCGCGTATTTCGACGTCCCGCTCACGATCTTCCAGGGAATTCGCGCCTTGCTCGACGACCAGGTTCCCGCGAAGCGGCGCGGCGCGG
>JAQBHI010000041.1:0-9519 GCA_032127875.1 Acidobacteriota bacterium | reverse complement strand
CCAAGCGCCGTCTTCTGCAAGCGGTTGTTGGGCCGCCCCAAGGCTACCTCCCACTCGGCACCTGCGCGAAGTGCCACGCCAGGAAGATGACCACGAGGAGAGCCAGCCAGAGCACGACCGTCCTCCATGGGGTGGCGAAGCGCCCGCCGGTGGGCACCGCAGCAACATTCCTCTCGATGATCCTGCGCGCGTCCTGCCACTGCTGCTCACCGACGAAGAAGCTTCTTGCGATCGGAAGACACAGCTGCCCGATGACAAGCAAGATCATCGTCGACGAAGCCACATGAGCCGTGACTGCCTTCCATGGAATCCGCGCGTCAAGGCCGACAATGCGGGTCTCCAACATCTGCTCCGACACACGACCAGAATAGCGCTCATCGGGTCCACCGAGCGCTGCCTTCGATTCGCCGAACATCAAGAAGAGAATGACAGAAGAGGCGTCTCGTCGCAGCCGCTGGATCTCCTTGTAGTCGTGTTCCGTCGCGACGCCTTCGTAGGCTTGCACGCTCTGGTTGTCCTCCACTCCACTCTCACGGTCGGCCCAACACTTAGTGTGCCGTTCGGTGTAATCCATTAGGCCGCCTAGAATGCAGTATAGCGCCGGCGGGGATTTGGGTAGGTAGCTTGGCAAGTGTGCCTAGTCCTGTGACTTGGGGGGCAAACCAGAGCGGCGGGCCATGAGATTAGGCTGTTCTGTATAGCGCGGCAGGGCGGTGGAGGACGCAGGGGTCGCGATCTGCGCGAGAAGGGAGGCGTCGAGTGGGCTCAGCACGCCACGAGCTCCGCGGTTGAGGACGTGGGTGTAGATCATCGTGGTGTTCACGTCGGCGTGGCCCAGGAGTTCCTGGATGGTGCGGATGTCGTAGCCCGACTCCAGCAAGTGCGTGGCGAAGGAATGCCGGAGCGTATGACAAGACGCAGGCTTGGGGAGGCCGGCCGCGCGCACGGCGTTGTGGAACGCCCGCTGGAGTACGGTCTCATGGAGGTGGTGACGGCGGCGCTCGCCGTTGCCAGGATCGCGGTACGTCCGCAGAGCCGGGAAGACCCATCGCCAGGCCCACTCGCGCGATGCGTTCGGGTACTTGAGAGCCAGGGCGTTGGGCAGCTCGACGCTCACACCAGCGATGACGTCCTGGGCGTGGAGGCGGCGGCCTCGCTCGATCTGGTGACGCAGCGGCTGAGCCAAACCGGCGGGCAGTAGCGTGACCCGATCCTTCCGGCCCTTGCCGTCACGCACAGTCAGTTCGCTGCGATCGAGGTCGACATCCTTGATTCGCAGTCGCGCGCATTCGAGCAAGCGCAGCCCTGAGCCGTAGAGGAGCGCAGCCATCAGGCGCAGGCTCCCGTGGAGGCGGCTCAGGATCTGGCCGATCTCATCGTGGCTGAGCACGATCGGCACGCGCTCGGGCCGTTTGGCCCGTGGCACGTTCTCCAGGCCCGTGAGCTCGCGATGGAGAACGTCGCGGTAGAGAAACAAGACGGCGCTGAAGGCTTGGTTTTGCGTCGAGGCGCTGACCCTGCGCCGAGTCGCCAGGTGCGCGAGGAAGGAAGCGACCTCGGCCGAGCCCATTTCGGTTGGGTGCCGCATCCCGTGAAAGGCAAGGAAGCGGCGGATCCAGAAGGCGTAAGCCTCTTCGGTGTGGCGACTGTAGTGGCGTGTGCGGATCGCTTGGCGCACCCGGTCGAGGAGGCGGGGTGACCCCGAGGCTTCGACAACCGCTGAGCGGGGCGCTGCGTTCTCCATGAGCATCCTCCGGGCCTGAGTCTTCCAGGCCCGGCACCGACGCTACCGGTCGGCTGTGCCAGGGCAGGTCCGAAAGCCGCGAAGCCGTGGCCGTTTCAGTCCACGAGTTCGTATCGGACCTTCATGTGGTCGTAGACGGGACGGGCTCGCAAGTCCCGGGTGAGCAGCGTCGCCCCCGCATGTCGGGCCGTCGCGGCGATGAGCGCATCGTAGATGGCTCCCCCGGCGAGGCCGGTCCGGGCCGCCGTCTCGACGAGCTCGACGTGAGCGCGGGCGGGCAGGACCAGCGGAGCCTCCGGGAAGCGCTCGCCGAGGAATGTTGCCACGAGCTCCGCTGGCGCGCGGTGGGGCGGCGGCAGGCGCGTCAGGACGGAATAGGCCTCGACGAGGACGTGGGCCGGCACCCGAGGCGTGCGGGCGAGGGCCGCGCTGGCTGACCTGTGGCCCTCGTGCCAGCTGGCGAAGGCCGCCACGACCACGCTCGTGTCGACGGCGATCAGCGGCGTGTCCGCTCGAGCGTCGCTCTCACGAGTTCGTCGGTCAGCGGTGGTAGCTCTTCTGCCGGTACTGCGACCCGGCCTCCGGCGCGGCGCGCCAGAGACATGGGCACGGAAGCCGCTTCGATCTCGATTCGCCCGTCCCGCTCGCGGATCTCGACGATCCTCCCGCGCTCGAGACCGAGGCGAAGGCGTAGCGGCTTCGGGATGACGACACGCCCCGCGGAGTCGATGGCAGATCTCATGTCAAAAGCATACCATCGCTTTTGACAGCGGGCGGCGGTGGTGGCCTAGCCCGCACCGGCGTCGCTGGCCCGAACCGCCCGGCGTCCGGCCGACAGGCTGGCACGCAAGTAATCGCGGTTCATGCGCGCGATGTTGTCGACGCTGATTTCCTTCGGGCAGGCCGCCTCGCACTCGCCGTGGTTGGTGCAACTGCCGAAGCCCGCGTCATCCATGGCCGCGACCATCTTCAGCACGCGCTCGTCGCGCTCGGGCTGGCCCTGGGGCAGCAGGCCGAGGTGCGAGACCTTGGCGGCGGTGAACAGCATCGCCGAGGCGTTGGGACAGGCGGCGACGCAGGCGCCGCAGCCGATGCAGGCGGCGGCATCCATCGCCATGTCGGCGTTTTCCTTGCGGATCGGGATGGCGTTGCCGTCGGGCGCGCTGCCGGTCGGCGCCGAGATGAAGCCGCCCGCCGCGATGATGCTGTCGAAGGCGCTGCGGCTGACGACCAGGTCCTTGATCACCGGAAAAGCGTTGGCGCGCCACGGCTCTATCGTGATCTGGTCGCCATCCTTGAAGCTGCGCATGTGCAGCTGGCAGGCGGTGGTGGCCCTGCGTGGCCCGTGCGCGGCGCCGTTGATCATCATCCCGCACATCCCGCAGATGCCCTCGCGGCAGTCGTGGTCGAAGGCGATCGGTTCCTCGCCCTTGGCGGTCAGCCGCTCGTTCACCACGTCGAGCATCTCCAGGAACGACATCTCGGGCGAGATCTCGCGGGCGTCGTAGCTGACGAAGCGTCCCTCGCTCCGCCCATCCTTCTGCCGCCAGACGTGCAGCGTGACGTTCATGCTCTTGCCGCTCGCGCTCACTTGTAGCTTCGCTGCGTAAGGTGGACGTTGTCGAAGCTCAGGGCCTCGACGTGGCGCTTCGGCGTCTGGCCGTCGCCTCGGTGTTCCCAGGCGGCGACGTGGCAGAAGTTGGCGTCGTCGCGCAGCGCCTCGCCATCCTCGGTCTGGTGCTCCTCGCGGAAATGGCCACCGCAGGATTCCTCGCGGGAGAGCGCGTCACGGCACATCAGCTCGCCCAGTTCGATGAAATCCGCGACGCGCCCGGCGCGTTCCAGCGACTGGTTGAGGCTCTCGTTCTCACCCAGGATCGTGACGTCCTTCCAGAACGCCTCGCGCAACTCGGGGATCCTCTGCAAGGCCGTTTCCAGGCCCTGCTTGTTGCGGGCCATGCCGCAGTAGTTCCACATGATCTGACCCAGTTCCTTGTGGAAGGAATCCACGGTGCGCTTGCCCTGGATGCCGAGCAGCTTGGCGATTCTCTCCGAGACCGCGGCCTCCGCCTTCTTGAACTCGGGATGATCCGTCGTGAGCTTCTCCTGCCTGGTGCTCGCGAGGTAGTGGCCGATCGTGTAGGGGATCACGAAGTAGCCGTCGGCCAGGCCTTGCATCAGCGCCGAAGCGCCCAGGCGGTTCGCGCCGTGGTCGGAGAAATTGGCTTCGCCCAGCACGTGCAGGCCCAGGATCGTGCTCATCAGGTTGTAGTCGACCCACAGCCCGCCCATCGTGTAGTGCGAGGCGGGGAAGATCCGCATCGGGACCTTGTAGGGGTTCTCGTCGGTGATCCGCTCGTACATGTCGAAGAGGTTGCCGTACTTCTCGCGGACCGCGTTCTCGCCCAGCCGGCCGATCGCATCGGCGAAGTCGAGGTAGACGCCGAGCCCGCCAGGGCCGACGCCGCGCCCTTCGTCGCAGGCCTGCTTCGCGGCCCGCGAGGCGATGTCGCGCGGGGCGAGGTTGCCGAAGCTCGGGTACTTGCGCTCGAGGTAGTAGTCGCGCTCCGCCTCGGGGATCTGCCGGGGAGGGCGGGCGTCGCCCTGTTTCCTCGGCACCCACACGCGTCCGTCGTTGCGCAGCGACTCGCTCATCAGCGTCAGCTTCGACTGGTAATCGCCGTGGACCGGGATGCAGGTCGGATGGATCTGCGTGTAGCAGGGGTTGCCGAAGGCGGCGCCCTTCTTGTAGGCGCGCCAGATGGCTGAGGTGTTGCAGCCCTTCGCGTAGGTCGCCAGGTAGAAGACGTTGCCGTAGCCGCCGGTCGCCAGGATCACGGCATCGGCCGCCCAGGACTCGATGTTGCCGGTCAGCATGTCGCGCGTGACGATGCCGCGGGCCCGGCCGTCGACCAGCACCAGCTCGAGCATCTCGTGGCGCGTGTGCATCTTCACTGTGCCGAGGCCGATCTGCCGCTCGAGCGCCTGGTAAGCGCCGATAAGCAACTGCTGGCCGGTCTGGCCGCGCGCGTAGAAGGTCCGCGAGACCTGCGCCCCGCCGAAGGAGCGGTTGGCCAACGTCCCGCCGTACTCGCGGGCGAAGGGCACGCCCTGCGCGACGCACTGGTCGATGATGTTCACGCTGAGCTGGGCCAGGCGATAGACGTTGGCCTCGCGGGCGCGGAAGTCGCCGCCCTTCACCGTGTCGTAGAACAAGCGGTAGACGCTGTCGCCGTCGTTCTGGTAGTTTTTGGCCGCGTTGATGCCGCCCTGGGCTGCGATCGAGTGCGCGCGCCGTGGCGAGTCCTGGTAGCAGAAGGCCGTGACGTCGTAGCCCAGTTCGGCCATCGTGGCCGAGGCCGAGGCGCCAGCGAGGCCCGTGCCCACGACGATCACGCTGTACTTGCGCTTGTTCGCCGGGTTGACCAGCTTCATCTCGAAGCGGTGCCTGTCCCACGCCTTCTCTATGGGGCCTGCGGGTACGTTGCTCTTCAGTTCCATGCTGTCGCTACCTTGGGAGAACGCGGGCGGCGCGGAGTGGGGAGGGGACCTCGTCGATCACGCCGGCGAGCACCGCCAGGGGCATCGAGATGTTGCCGATCACGACCGCTGCCGCGACCAGGGTCGCGAAGCCGTGGCGCAGGTTCTTGTAGCGCGGGTGGCTGAGGCCCAGCGTCTGCAGCATGCTCCAGACGCCGTGGTAGAGATGCATCCCGAGCAGCAGCATGGCGAGGACGTAGAAGCCCGAGACGAGCGGCGCCCTAAAGCCCGCGACGAAGTTGTGGTACACGTCGCCGGGAACGAAGTCGGGGTGCACGCTGCCCAGCGTGAAGTGGAGCAGGTGATAGACGATGAAGGCCAGCAGGATCACGCCACTCCAGCGCATCGTGCGCGAGGCGTAGGTCGACTCGTGCCACTGCTGCGTCCGGTAGCCCTGTGGCCGGGCTGCGCGGTTTTGAAGCGTCAGCGAGGCGGCCGACCAGATGTGCAGCGCCGCGCTCAGCAGCAGGCCGCCGCGCACGATCCACAGTCCGGCGCCGTGAAGCAGGTGCCGGAGCGACTCGCCGTAGGCATTGATCGGGCCCGGTCCCAGGTAAACCTGCAGGTTGCCGAGCATGTGGCCGATCACGAACCCGAAGAGCACGAATCCGGTCACCGCCATGATGACTTTTCGACCAAGTGTCGACCGGAACAGACCGAGGACCGCGTTCATTCACTCCCTCTCGCAATTGGGAAGGTCGATTCAGGAAACGCTGCGATCGACGAGGCTCATTTTATCGCGGAATGCTGTGCAGCGTCGGCTCGCTTCGACGCCGGCCGCAGCAGCAACCGGAGCAGCACGCTCTGGAAGGTCGGCTCGCTGTAGATGCCGTGGTGATCCGCGCTGCCGAACACCACCCGCGACACTTCCGGGATGCCGCAACCGGGCTCGTCGGGGTGGGCATCGGGCAGCTGCGAAGCCAGCACGCTGGCGCGCGTCACGCGCCCATCGCCGGCCTCCTGCAGGAACTCCGCCTCGGCCCGCGTCCAGGCTTCGAAGCGGGGCGGAACGCCGGGTCGCTCCGGCACGATCGCCCGCGCGGGCGTCGCAAGGCAGTCGCCGCCGATCGCCAGCACGCGCACCGGGCAGCGGCTGGCAGGAGGCTCGGCGAGGGCCGCGTGAAAGGCGCGGGTGCGGGCGAGCACCGCGCCCAGGTAGGCTTTTTCGGCCTCAGGGTCGGAGGCAGCCGCCGGATCCTCCCGCCGCCTTCGCGCGGCAGGCGCCCAGGGCCCCCAGCCGAGTCGCTCCCAGGTCGCGGGGTCGTGCGGGTCCGCGGCGAGCGGCTCGCCTTTCGGGTCGACCAGCGGATGGGACGCGGCCGACGGGAGCAGCTGAAAGAGCGCCGGCATGTGGGCCACGACGGAGGGCGCCAGCGTCGTCGATGAGAGCCCCACGCGGTTCCCGTTGAGGAGCGCGTCGAGCGCCGGGATGCTGCCGCCGCTCGGCGTCGCGACGAGCACCAGGTTTTCGACACGACGCGCTCCGGCCCACGTGACCCCCCCGCCGGGCTCCGCCTCGCCGAAGCGCAGATAGTAGCGGGCCAGCAGCCCGCCCATGCTGTGGCCGACGATGTTGAAGCGCGCCTCGGGATCGCCCATTGCGTCGGCAAGGTTGTCGAGCGCCGCCCCGAGCCGTCGCGCGGACTCGACCAGGTCGCGCCGCCAGTCGTAGGTGAAGACGCGCTTGATGGGCCCGGCGCCATGCGTGCGGAAGCCCGCATCGGCGAGTAGTTCGAGAAAGTCGGCGTACTCCGTGAAACCGAACAGCCGGGGGAGCGCGGCATCGACCCCGAGCAGCCCCGCCGGGACCAGATCGTCACGGCTGTCGCGCAGCGGCAGCGTCGGGGGCAGGCTGAGATCGTACGCCCCCACGGTGGTGCGGAGGTTCAGCCAGACCTGCGTGCCGTCCGGCCGCACCAGCTCGCTGCCCAGGATCCCTGGTACGAGGACCGTAGGAGGCGTCGCCTCCGGGTTGCGGCGCAGGCCGCGCAGCAGGCGGGCGTCGAGCGCCGGCCTCGGCGCCAGCGCGCGGGCCAGCATCAGCCCTGCGGCGCCCGTCAGCAGCCCCACGGCAAAGGGCCACCGCGAGCCGGAGCTGCGGGGTGTATCGTCCTGCATTCACCCCATTGTATGAGCAGCAGTTGACAGTCGCGGCAGCCTCCGCCGACACTCCCCGCTCCCGTGCATCTGCTCTCCGCCGTGACCCTCGCGCTGCTCGCCGCCGCCAAGCCCGATCCCACGGCACTCGCCGCCATCCGCCCCGAAGCGCTTCACGCGCACGTCGCCTTCCTCGCCTCCGACGCGCTCGAGGGCCGCGGCTCTGGCACTCGTGGCCACGCCCTCGCCGCCGCCTACGTCGCTGCCCAGTTCGAGGGGCTGGGCCTCGAGCCGGGCGCGCCCGACGGGTCGTGGCGTCAGAGCGTGCCGCTGCGGCGCGCCGTCCCCGATCCCGCGGCCTGCAAGGTCACACTCGTGCACGGCGCCGTCGAGCGGCCGCTCGAACAGGGCCGCGACTTCGCCTGCTTCGGAAACCCGGCGCTGGCCTCGGGCAGCGCCATGGCCCCGGTCGTGTTCGTGGGCTACGGCGTCTCGGCGCCCGAGCGCGGCTACGACGACTACGCGGGCGTCGACGTGCGGGGCAAGATTGTCGCGCTCGTGGGTGGTGCGCCGGCGAGCTTTCCTTCGGACGAGCGGGCCTACTACGGGGCACGACTCGCGAAACGTCAGGACGCGGTTCGGCGCGGCGCCGTAAGCGTGATCTCGCTGTTCACGCCAGAGGAGAGCCGCCGCATGCCCTGGGCGCGCGTGGCTGGCTACTCCCGCCACGGGTCGACCGGCTGGCTTGGCGAGGACGGGCGAGCCTTCGAGTCTTCCGCGGCGCTGCAGGTCACCGTGGCGCTCAACCCCGAGGTCGCGGGTAAGCTCTTCGAAGGGGCGCCCCGCTCTCTCGCCGACGCCTTTGCGTCGCTTGCAGCCGGCCATCCCGCTTCCTTCGAGACCGGGAACCAGGCGCGCCTCGAGTCGGGCGCGCGTCTCGAAGACTTCACGAGCGACAACGTCGTCGCTGTGCTGCGTGGTTCGGACCCGAAGCTCGGGACGCAGGCCGTCGTGCTGTCCGCCCATCTCGATCACCTGGGCATGGAGCCGGAGACGAGCGGCCAGAAGGATCGCATCAACAACGGCGCGTACGACAACGCCTCGGGCGTCGCCAGCCTGATCGAGACGGCGCGCGCCTTCACGCGACTGGCCAGGCGGCCGGCGCGCTCTGTGTTATTCGTCGCCGTCACGGGCGAAGAGATGGGCCTCCTGGGCTCTGACTACTTCGTGCGCCATCCACCGGCCCTGACGCTGGTCGCCGACGTCAACATGGACATGGCGCTGACGCTGTATCCGGTGGCCGACGTGATCGCCTTCGGCGCGGAGCATTCGAGCCTCGGCGAGGTGATCGCCGCCGCGGCCGGCAAGGTGGGCCTCGCGCTCACGCCGGATCCATTCCCGCAGGAGAGCATCTTCGTGCGCAGCGACCACTATTCCTTCGTGAAGCAGGGCATCCCCGCGCTGATGCTCTCCACGGGCCTCAGGAGCTCGAATCCGAGGATCGATGGCGCGCTTGCGACCACGAACTGGCTGCGCAGCGTGTACCACTCGCCCGCCGACGACATGCAGCAGAGCTTCGACTGGGAATCGGGCGCCAAGATCGCCCGCGCCAACTTTTTGGCGGCGCTGCAGATCGCGAACGCCGCGACCCGGCCCAACTGGAAGCCCGGAGACTTCTTCGCGAGGAAGTTCACCAAATGAAGCGAGCCGAGCTGGGGCGTCGCGCCTCGCTCGTCGTGCTCGCGCTTTTCGGCTTCGTCCTGGCTCTCGAGCTGCTCAAGAAGGGTGCGGCAGGCATCGCTCCGCTGCTGCGCCAGCTCGACGTGTCCGGGGTTTCCGGCGGCGTCGGCTTCGGCTGGTTGATGGCCTGCGTGCTGCTGTCGGGCTCACCGGTGGCCGCGATCGCGCTCACGCTGCTCGCCTCCCGGACGCTCACGACGCCCGAGAGCTTCGCGATGATTGGCGGCTCGCGGCTGGGCGCGTCCTTCGTGGTGCTCGTGATCGGCCTGCTCGACGACCTGCGCGAGCGCCGCACCGAGAAACGCAGCGCCTACATCGGCGTGGCGGCGCTGGTGGCGACCGCGATCGTGTACGTTCCGGCCATGGCGCTGGGCCTGCTCGGCCTCGAACGGGGCCTG
>JAQBHI010000040.1:0-3684 GCA_032127875.1 Acidobacteriota bacterium | reverse complement strand
GGCCAGGGGCATCCGGGGTTGTGGCGTTCTGGCCGTGGATGGTCCTCCAGTCCGGCATGACACCACCAGCAGCCTCCGTCCACGCGCGGGCATTCAATCTCTGGGAATCCAGGCGGAACGACTTGACGATCGAGCCATCGCTGCGCGGCCTGACGCACGAGATCGCGAAGGTGGTAGACCTCGCTCAACAGCCGCGGTACGTCCCGATGCGCCGTAGCGATGAACAGCGGGGCGGCGTCCACGCTCCCGGAGGTCGTCGCGAAGTGGACTCTCGCAATCTCCCAAGATCACGCTCGGTCAGCCTCATTCGCTATGTCCTCCCCTTGGATGATACGCCGCCCCGCGCCGGGGATCAGGCTGGGCATGGCGAAGGGTAGGGCAGGCCCCGGCCGCGGAAGGACCGGGCCGTGTTCTCGAAGCGCCTCAGCAATGATCGAAGCTAAAGCCCAGGGATGAAGCCGCGGGCGCACTCCAGATCGATGCTCAGGTGGCGAAGCATCTTCCGGATCTCCGGCAGGAAGATGTTGTCGAACTTGGGCAGCGAGACGTAGGTCCGGCCATTCGCTTCGACCACGCGCGAGTGGCGTGACGGCCGCCAAGAGGACCCTGGCGCGCAGGCTTTCAGGAGTTGCTCGACGTCCCGGAAGCGCGCGGCCTGGGGCAAGGCCTACGCCGCGGCCGCGAACCGATCGGCGAGGTTCTGCTCCGGCGAGAGCACCGGGCTCTCGTCTCGATGCTCCACCAGGCGCTGCACAGACACTGAAGGCGGCCGCGCCTCGGCCTGCTCTTTCGGCAGGCTACCGAAAGCCCCGCCGGGCTCGGTGCGGCCGGCTCGGATAGCTTCCACGGCCGCCGCCCATCGAGTGTCCTCGGCCGGATCTGTCTCGTTGAAGAAGCGCGTCACTGCGGCCTCGAACGCCGCGAATGTCGCCGCCTCACTTGCTATATCGAAGAGCACCTCGCGGTAGCGGTTGCGGAAGTTGCCGTAGGCCTCCGGCTCGGTGCTCCCGTAGGCAGCGAGCGCAGCCGGACGCACGCCGTACACCCACCACTGCCCATCCTCCAGGGTCATCACAGCGCGCCCGCTCACCGCCACACCGGCCACGAAGCCGTTGCCGACGATTGCGTCTCGCAGCGTGAACACCAGCGGATAATCTGACACTTTTCCTCCGACGTTTGGGTGGGCTTTAGTACACCCCGATCGCCTGTGAGTCAAGCCCACCCTCCCCCAAACAGGCAAGCATAGCCCATGCCAGGGACAGCACAAAGCCGCCCCTGGGTGGTGGACCCATAGCCGGTTTCCTGGCCGCGCCCGTTGACCCTGCCCGGCGCCCCGAGCGCCCAGCCTGGGGCAGCCTGGGGTCGCGTGGGGGCCTCTGTCGCTATGGAGTCGCTATGTGGAGGCCCTGTCCCTGTAAAGTGGTGCGCCCGGAGAGATTCGAACTCCCTGCCTACTGGTTCGAAGCCAGCCGCTCTATCCAGATGAGCTACGGGCGCGCCGACGAGTCACGACGGGGAATGATAAGGCGCGGCGCCGCTTCAGGCAACGCCAGCTGGCGGGCTGCGCTCGCCGCGGCACTGGCTGGAGGGCGGACGCCGGGATGGCCTTCCCCAGCTGACGTCTGGGTCGCAGTGTCTGTATCTGGAGCCGTTCACGGGCTCGAGCTGGGGTGCTACGGTGGCGGGTCCATCGCCGACAGCGCCGACAGGACTTCTCCGGCGAGCGGCTCTGCGGTGGCGCCCAACTCTGCGCCGCCCAGCACCACGACCGCGTCGCCGAAACGGAACGAGCGCTTCCCTGGGATGGTCGCGAGGCCGCCCTGGAACTCGATGGCGTCGCGCTGCGTGTCCCAAAGTGTTGCGAGTACGGTGACGGAGCGAGCGCCATTGACATAGTGATGATAGAGATCGCCGCCGAGGCCCGCTGCCGCAGCATTCGTCCAGCGGGCGGGCTGCAGCACTTGGTTCGAGGCGATGTCGAGTGCTGGTGCGCCGGTGAGCGAGGCGAGGCCCAGTTCGCCCAGGCTCCCGTGGCCCGCGAGCGACCAACCCGCGCCCAGCCGCCGGGACAGATCCGGCAGCCGCACGCGGCGCGGAAGATCGCGGGCGGCGTCTTGCCAGTACTTCTCCGGATGCAGGATCTGCTCGGTGGATTGCGGCGGGTCGCTGAAGGCACGCGCCAGGTCCGCGGCATCGAGGCCGGCGGCGAGTCGCGCCGGATTGCCACGCGTCAGGAACGAAAGGCCGAGGATGTAGGAAGCGAGCAGGCTGCGCTGGATAACCGGCGGGGTCGCCTTCAGCCGTTCCGCACGGGCGGCCTCGGTTTTTTGCATCGCGAGCAGCGCGCCCATGGCGATCCGGCCCGCCTGCACCTCCCGCGCCAGGAACACGGTCATCACTGCCGTTGCGGAGCCTTCCATCACCGCGGACAGGGCCGCCGCGCCGTCGTCGTCGTCTTGCCGCGCGGCCAGCAGCGCGTCGAGACGGAAATGCTGGTCGTCGAGGGCGTGCGTCAGCTCGTGAGCGACGAGCATCGGCGCGGTTTCCGCGCCGGCCGCGCTATCGACCAGATAGAAGGTGTCGCTGCCCGGATCGTAGTAGCCGAGTGCCTGTTCCTCGAGCAGGTCGAGGAAGGACGACAACAGCTCGAAACCCGCGGGTAGCAGCCCGAGGTCGGCATACACGGCCTGATCCAGAGCCACGCGCTGCTTCGGCCAGAGTTTTTCCGCCCGCTCCGCGAAGTGGGCGCGGGCTTCGACGCTCGTCACCACCTTCACGGCGACGGGCCGCTTGAAGCGCAGGCCCCGGATCTCGGCCACGGCGGCTTCGATGCGGGCCATGTGGTTCGGGGGCGCGCCGCCCTGGAGGAGCAGCAGCGGAAGCAGGAGCAGCAAGCGGCGGTATTGTACGCCGCCTTGCGCTCAGCACCCCGTGCGATAACATCCCAACTGGACATGCCCGGCCGCGTCGGAATCATCAGCGGGTGCCGCACGCCGTTCGCCCGCGCCGGCACCGTGTTTCGTGACCTGAGCGCTCTCGATCTGGCGAAGGCCTGCGTCCGCGAGCTGATCGAACGCAGCGAGATCGACCCCGCGTGCGTGGACCTGATCGTGATGGGACAGGTGGTGCCCTCGCTGAAGGCCCCGAACCTGGCGCGCGAGACGGGTCTAGCTGCCGGTTTGCCCGCATCGGTTCCGGCGCACACCGTGAACCGCGCCTGCGCCTCGGCGAATCAAGCCATCGCCGACGTGGCCTCGGCGATTCTGCTGGGCCACGCCGAGGTTGGCCTGGCGGGCGGAGGCGAATCCCTGTCCGACGTGCCGATCCTGCACTCTCGGCGCATGGCGCAGATGCTGGTGGAGGCATCGAAGGCCCGCAGCCTTGGCGCTCGCCTCAAGCCGTTCTTGAGACTGCGGCCCCGGGACCTGGTGCCGGACACGCCGGCGCTCGCCGAGCCATCGACCGGCCAGACGATGGGGCAGTCGGCGGAGAAGCTGGCCAGGGAGAACGGCATCAGCCGCGCCGAGCAGGACGAGATCGCCTTGCGCAGCCATCGCAACGCCGCGGCCGCGATCGACGATGGACGACTGCCAGCCGAGCTGTGCCGAGTCCTGATTCCGCCAAGCTGCGAGATGTCGGTGGAGGCCGACAACCTGCTGCGCCGCGACACCACGCTCGAGGCGC
>JAQBHI010000039.1:0-10314 GCA_032127875.1 Acidobacteriota bacterium | reverse complement strand
CTGCCCCTCGTGCGAGAAGAAGAAGCAGCTCTTATGGGCCGAGTGGCTGCGGGAGAAGTTGCTGGCTCCGGTGCCCCACCGGCACGTGGTGCTCACCATGCCGCGCCTGCTGCGGCCCCTGTTCCGGAGGAGGCGCGAGCTTTTTGGCGAGCTGTCCCAAGCGGGAGCCGAGGCCGTGGCCCAGGCGACCCGAGCACGCCTGGGTGAGGATGCCCGCCCCGGCATTGTTGTCTCCATCGCCACCGCCGGGGACCTTCTCCAATGGCACCCCCACCTGCACATCCTGAGCACGGACGGCGGCTTCTCCCCGGATGGGAGCTTCCGCCAGATGCAGGCGTGGGACGGGGCAGAGGTCATGAGGCTCTTTCGCGAGCGCCTCCTGGCTCGCCTCGTCGAGTGCCACGCGATCTCGGCGGAGTTGCTCCATAAGCTTCTCGCCTGGCGCCATCCCGGCTTCTCGGCGCACGTGGGCGAGGCGATCCCGTTCGAGCACAAGAAGGCGATGGAGGACGTGGCCTGCTACCTGGTCAGAAACCCGCTGTCTCTCAAGAAGCTCGTGTATCTCGACGGGCGGCAGGCCGTGCTGTACCGCTCCCGCATGAATCCAGAGCCTGGGCCGAAACTTCGAGGCCATGGACCCCCTGGAGTGGCTGGCGCGCATGGCCGATCACATCCCGGACCCCGGCAAGCACCGGACGCATTTCTACGCGCACTAGGCGAACCGGACGCGAGGCAGCAGCGCGGACAAGACCGCCGCGCCCGGCCTTGGGGCCGAGGGGCCCGAGGCGGAGAAGCCAAAGAAGCGGTGCTCGCCGAGCTGGGCACGCCTCCTCTCCAAGGTCTATGAGGTGGATCCACTTCAGTGCCGCAAATGCGGAGGCCCGCTCCAGATGGTGGCCTACATTACTGATGGGCTCTCCATCCGCCGGATCCTGGATCACCTCGGGCTCTCTCCGCCGGAGGAGAAGCCGCCGCCCGAGGTCGCAGAGGTGGTGCGGGTGCCGCTGGACGACGAGGGAAGGGAGATCGGAATCACAGACTGAGGGCGCTGCCGCCCAAGCCGATCACTCTTGCCGATTGCCTTCTGACAGGCCCGTCGCGAGGGCGTAGTGTCGGCATCCAAGGTCGGCAAGCAGCCTTGGGAGGCACGAATCGCTTCTCTCGGCCGGACCAGGCGCCAAGGCGAGGCCTTCCGATGGGTGGTGGGAGGGTTGTGGGGGCCAGAAGCCCCATCCCTCTGAGTTTCGTCGCCGTCGCAGCGGATAGAACCGCCTATGGTTTGAGTTTCGTCGCCGTCGCAGCGGATAGAACCGCCTATGGTTTCAAAGAGGTCATCAGCGCGCTGTCGCAGCTCGGCGCCGACAAGGCGGAGCAGCCGCTCACACGGTTTTTGGGCCGGCTCGAGGAGCGCCTGCTACAGGACACGCCCCCCGCGGCGGAGGCGGACGAGATCCGCGGCCTGATCGACCGCACTGTTTCGGGTTTGATCCGCATCGGAACCCCCAACGCACGCCGTGCGGCGGTGGCGCATGGGCTCAAGGGCGAGGCGCGGCTGGGCGATACCGTGGGCCGCCTGACGGAGCTCGCGAGCGTCGACCTCTCTGCGGACAAGACGGTGGTCGACAAGCTCACCAAGGCGCTCCATGACGAGCTGCCCAAGAAGGTGCTCGGTGTCGTCATCAAGCCGAAGGGCAAGCAGGCGATCGGGCTGGTGCGCGCCTTGTCAGGGACCCAGGCCGCGCGTGAGATCCTGCAGCAAATCGTCCGCGACTACGCGAGCGAAGACATCGGCGTCGAGGCGCGCAAGGCGCTGGCGGGTCCCGTCGCCGTGGCCCCGCCGGCCTCCGCGCCGCTCGCACCCGGCAGCCCGCCCGCCCCGTCCCCGGGGCTGGCGCCCGGCCTCTCGGGCGACCTCGAGGTGTTTGGGCTGCCGAACCTGCTGCAGAGTCTCGCGCAGTCGGCGGTGACGGGAACGCTCGTGCTGCGCGGAGCCGACAAGCAACAACTCGGCGCGCTGGCGCTTCGCAAGGGTCAGTTGCTCGAAGCGAACGTCGCCCACCTGCGCGGGGCCGAGGCGGTCTACCAGCTGCTCGAACGGCCGGTCGCGGCGACCTTCCAGTTCGCGAGCCGCCCCGATTCCGAGCTGCCCCCAGGCGCCGGCGCCGAAACGCTCAGCCTGCTCTTCGAGGGCATGCGCCGCTACGACGAGTTGCAGCGGGCCACCGCCCTGGTGCCCGACACGGCGCCGCTGGCGTCCACAGGCATGGCGCCCACTTCGCACCCCAGGGAGAGCGACCAGTCGATCGTCACCGCCGTGTGGACTCGCGCGCGCGGCGGCACGCCCGCCCTCGTCTGCGAGCGCGAGATCCCGACCGACGCCTACCGCATCCGCCGCTTGTTGGCGTTCTGGGTGGAACAGGGCAGCCTCAAGTTCCGATAGGGCCCGTGTTCCAGGTCACAAGCCGCCACGCGTCGCTGGCGTAGCCTTGTGTCATGCGAATCCGCTCGGCGCTCGGGCTGTTCCTCGTCGCGACCCCCGCGTGGGCGGAACCCCTGGTCGATGGCTGCCCGGTGTTTCCAGCCGACAACATCTGGAACGTCCCGGTCGACACGCTGCCGCTCGACCCGAAATCCTCGGCGTACGTGAATTCGATCGGCGCCACGACCACGGTTCATCCGGACTTCGGAGCCGGAGTGTGGGAGGGCGCGCCGATCGGCATCCCGTTCGTGTCCGTCTCCGGTAGGCAGGCCAAGGTGGCGATTCACTACCAGGCCTACGGCGACGAGAGCGACCCGGGCCCGTTTCCGGTGCCTGCGAACGCGCCGATCGAAGGCGGGCCCGGCGGCGATGGGGATCGCCACGTGCTCGTCGTGGACCGCGGCGCGTGCCGGCTCTACGAGCTGTACCGCGCCTTCGTGCTCTCCGACGGGAGCTGGGAGGCGGACTCCGGCGCCGCCTACGACCTGCGCTCGCACGCGCTGCGGCCGGCCGGCTGGACCTCGGCGGATGCGGCGGGCCTGCCGATCTTTCCGGGGCTCGCGCGCTACGAAGAAGTGGCGACCGGCGAGATTCGCCATGCGTTGCGTTTTACCGCCCCGAGCACGCGCAGGGCGTACCTCTGGCCCGCGCGGCACTTCGCCTCGTCCTCGACGAACAGCTCGTTGCCGGCGATGGGTCAGCGCTTCCGGCTGAAGGCCGCGGTCGACGAGTCGACGTTCTCGGCGCAGGTCCAGGTGCTGCTGCGGGCGCTGAAGAAATACGGAATGATCCTGGCGGACAACGGCTCGCCCTGGTACATCTCGGGCGCGCCGCATCCCGGTTGGAACGACGACACGCTGGTTTCCGAGCTGCGCCGCCTGAAGGGCTCCGACTTCGAGGCGGTCGACGTGTCGTCGCTCTTCCTCACCGGTGACTCCGGACAGGCGGCCGTGGACGAAGCGCCGCCGGCGGCCAGCCTCGTCGTCACCGCTCCGAACGGCGGCGAAGAGTGGCTGATCGGCAAGACATTGAAGGTACTCTGGGCGGCGTCGGGCCTGACCGGCAAGATCAAGATCGAGTTGTCGCGCGACGGAGGGGTCACCTGGTCGAACCTCGCCAAGGCCACGTTGAACGACGGCAAGCAAGGCTTCAAAGTCGCGGGTCCCGCCACGACATTGGCCCGCGTCCGCATCACGAGCGTCGATCAGCCCCAGATCACCGACACGAGCAACGGGGATTTCAGAATTCGATAGAGGCGCGACTACCGCACGAAAGTGTACGTGACACCGAGTGGGAATGGCGTGCTACCGAAAAAGAGCTCGCCGCCTCGGGTCAGTAGGGAGGCGGCCACTTGGGTCGTCGTGAAGGGGAGGCTGCATTCAGCCGCCGTCGCCAGGGGACCGCTGACGACGAAATCCTGGACGGTATTAGCAGGTGAGCCCCCTGGGACACGGATGCTGATGCAGGCTGCCGAGGACCTAGCGCTATAGAAGTCCACCCTTATGAACGCGGGGCTTCTCGGGTCAATCGAGGTATGGTTCACAGTTTCCTGGACGGTCAGCACCATCGTCAGCGATGCTTGACTGAGCGAGACTTGACTCCCTGGGGCCGGCACGCTGCTCCTGAAGATCACGTTGTAGCTCACCGGTGGTTCCGGCGCGCGGGCCGGACCCGCGGCGTCTCCGTGCAGGGTCGCTGCGGCGACGCCTAGCGCGCCCAGGACGCCTCCCGTGATCAGGGCCACCGTGCGCGTTGACAAGTCGAAGACGCCGATATCCCCGGTGGTGCCGCGGCCGCTGAAGCCTGAAGGTACGGTCTTCCTTTCCTTTCGCGCCGCGCCTGGCGGCTTCTCCACCATCAACCCGGAGGCGTCCGCGACAGACCGCGCCTCGCTCTCCGCGCACTCCTGCGGGTATTCGACGACCGTCGTCGAGTACTCGGGTGTCCTTGTCATCGTCGCTTTAGGGTCCACGGCCTCGATGTAGTAATCGAAGCTATGCAGCCACTTCGGCATCGGCAAGAGCCCGACGTACAGGACGCCCTCGGGACGAAGCGGCACCGCGTACCAGCCGCCCTTCCGATCGCTACGAAAGCGAACCCAGACCCGTTCCACGTCTGCGGCCGGCCCGATCCGAGCTTCTACCCGTGGGAAGCGAGACGCCAAGACGCAGCCGAGCGCAGTGTGTTCTATTGAAACCTTCGCGTCCGCTGCCGCCGCCTCGGACGCCGTCGGAACAGGCGGACTCCCTGGAGCGAGCAGCGCCGGCGCCTTACGAGCCTCGATGTCCTTCGTCATCTGGGGCGCCACATCGAAGCCTGCTTTCTCGGCCTCTGCAGCCTGCTGCCTGGCCTTGTCCCAGTCGGCAAGTCCCATGTAGACGACGGCAAGATTGTTGTGAGCCTCACCGTAGCTCGAGCGCGCATCCAGCGCATCCAAGTACTCGTGCTCAGCCTCCTTCAGCATCCCGTTCCTGAGGTACGCCGTACCCAACGCGAACGAAATCTCCGCAGGGACGGTCGCCCCCGGTTGCTCTCGCCGCCGCTGCTCCTCGAGTCCACGAATCCGCGCCTCGAGCTTCGTGATGTCGGTCTGGCGGGTGGCGTCGTGCAGCGCCTCGAGCCGAATGATCAGGTCCCTCAAGTCCTGGACTTCGTCTTGGATCTGCAGGTCGGAGGCTCGCGCTTCACTCGAGCGACGTTGCACGTCCTCCAAGCTGATCCTCTTGCAGGCGCGCAAGGCCTCGACTGCCTCCGCGTAGCGGCGCGTCGCCATGTAGGTTTGGCCGAGAGCGCAGTGGGCCGCGGCGAAGCGCGCATCGACCTGGATGGCCGCCTTCAAGGACTCCTCCGCGGCGCGAAAGTCCTCGGCCTTGACGGCATCCCGCCCGGCGCGGAACAGGGCCGCTGCCCTCTGCCGGTCGGCCGGCATCAATTCCTGCCCGGGCAATCCTCCGGCTGTCCCGGCGAGGAGCGTCAGGACGACGCAAAGTAGGACTCGGTTCACGCGCATTGCTCCTGCCAACCTTTAGGTCGACTGCACTGGTCCGCGAGAAGCACCCTGTTCACCGAAGCTCATATCTCAAGTAATGACCGGCGGGTCGGAGCGTGCGGAGCAACGATCCGCCGGTCGCGCCACGGTGAGGCAGTCCCGACCGCACCGCGACCGCGTGAAGCACTCATCACACCTACAGTTTGCACACCTCATTGCACTGGTCCGCGCCACCCGGGCCGCACCCGGATGCTGTCACGTTGCAGGCAGCGATCTTGCACGTTTTCGGGGGCGCGCAATCGCCATCCGTAGCACAGTTGCAGTTCGGCAATCGCCGTCCGTCGGGTCCCGGGCCGAGAGACTCGAAGATGTCGATGGCTTCATTGCTAGAGAACTCCTCACGCACGCGGTTTCGCCAGGCTTCTGGGAAAGTCCTTCCGCTGTCGTAGAGATCCGGTGTCACGAGTGCGATAGCCTCGTTCACCAAGGCCCTTTGTGCCGGACTGAGCGGACGCGCCGCAGCGTCTTGGAGGTGCGTCTGCCAGATTTCGGCCTTCTTCGCTGCGGGGAGCGCCGCGAAGACTCGAGCGCGGTAGTCCGGGGAAAACTGCAGTAGAGAATCGAGCGTCGATGGCAGCTGCTGCATGTGCGTCCGAACCCACTCCTCGGCCTGCTGGCATTCCGGTCGCGGGTCCGCAGCTTCTTCCGCACTGACCAGGACGCCCGCTGAGAGCAAGGCAACTCCCAGCAAGAAACCCTTTCCACGCCTTGACATGTTCCCTCCTTGTTTGCCTTCGTCGGCAAACGTACAAGCTAGATTCAATGTGCGCCCGTCGCGGATTACTTGTCAACTGGCCCGCCGCCTTTCCGCCCGTGGCCAAGGCCGTGCAAGACGAAGCCGTTCCAGAGACACCGGTGCCCTCGTTCGGCAGCGTGGGCCGAGTCGCGGCTTTCTGGCTCTTGGCCTGGCTGTTGCTAGTCGGGGCGCTACGCATTGGGCTCCGGCGCCGAGGATGTCTTCGCGCGCCTCGCGACCTGCTTCAGCAAGGCCGCCGTCGTGACGTTTGGCGGTGCCTATGCGGTGCTCGCGTACGTGGCGCAGCAGCGTAATTCGTACCAGCCGCTCTGGCCGAATCCGGCAGGAACGTGTAGGTAGCCGGCTATTTCTTGAGGACCGCCGGCCATTGCTGTTCGGCTTCTCCCACCACCCTGGGAAGCTCTTTCTCCCAGAGCTGCTGCACCTGCTTGTCGTAGTTGAGGTAGAGCTTGCCGTCCAGCACCTTCCAGGCGTCGGGCTCCGTCTTCGCCGTGTGTCCCTTCGCAACGCCGTAGGCACAATAGCCGCCGAACTGCGGCGCGTACTTTGCGGGCTCAGCCCGGAACGCGTCGCGATGCTCGGCGCTCGCGAAACGCCAGCGGGCCCCGCTCCATTCGATCTCGAACTCCGCGAGCCCCTTCGCCGGCTTCTTGTCCGTGAAGAAGGCCACCGGGTCGTAGCCTGAGAGCGCGAGGCCGCCCTTCGTGTAGACCGGCGGCTCCGCCGCGTGGGACGTGAGGGCCACGAATAAGAGCGCCACTAAGAACCGCATCTGTTTCATCTCGAACCTCCGCACTTCGGGGGCAAACGCCGGAGCGCTCCCGAAATTCCAGACTACAATTCGGGGCCATGAAGATCCAGCCTTTCGAGATGGAGCGCCTTCAGTCCGAGTGGGAGAATCGCGTCGCCCACAACCTGTCGGAGAGCGGCGTGCACCCGATGTCGGTCGAGGAGCTGCTCTCCCCAGCCGAGCGCGAGGAGCTGCTGCGACTCCGGCTCGTCTACATCCAGTCGAACGGCACGCAGGCGCTGCGCACGGCGATCGCCGGGCTCTACCCGGGCGCCACGGCCGACAACGTCGTGGTCACGAACGGCTCGGCCGAGGCCAACTTCATCTGCGCCTGGCGCGTCGTGGAGCCGGGCGACGAGGTCGTGATGCTGCTGCCCAACTACGGCCAGTTGCTCGGCCTGTTCGGCGGGTTTGGCGCGAAAGTCGTACCCGTGCCCCTGCGCGAGGACCGCGCTTGGGGCCTCGATCCCGACGAGCTGGCGCGCGCCTGTAACTCCCGGACGAAGCTGATCGTGGTTTGCAACCCCAACAACCCGACCGGCGCGATCCTCTCCGATGCCGAGCGGCGTGGCATCGTGGACGCCGCCGCGCGCCATGGCTCGTGGATCCTCGCCGACGAGGTGTATCGCGGCGCCGAGCGCGAGGGGCCTGAGACGGCGAGCTTCTTCGGTTCCTACGACCGCGTGCTCGCGACCTGCGGCTTGAGCAAGGCCTACGGCCTGCCCGGCCTTCGCATCGGCTGGATCGTGGCCCCCTCGGGCTCGACGTGGGATCTGTGGGGCCGCAAGGACTACACCTCGATCAGCCCCGGCGCGCTCTCGGACTATATGGCGCAGAAAGCCCTGGTACCGACGACGCGCGCGCGCATCCTGGAGCGGACGCGAGGCATCCTGCGGCAGAACTACGCGGTGCTCGAGGCCTGGACGGCGAAGCGCCGCGACGCGTTCCGGATGGTGGCGCCACGGGCCGGTGCGATCGCCTACCTGCGTTACCTGTGGAAGGTGAACTCGACCGACCTGGTGCTGCGGCTTCGCGACGAACAAAGCGTGCTGATCGTGCCGGGCGACCACTTCGGCATGGATGGCTTTCTGCGCGTCGGCTACGGCAACGAGTTGCACGATCTCACGGGTGGGCTCAAGCGCATCGACGCGATCCTGGACGTGCTCGCGCCGGCGTGAAGCCGAAGCTCCGCATCGCGTTCGTCGGCTTTGGCCACGTGGGGCGGCGCTTCGCGGATCTGTTGCGGGGCCCGTTCGGCCGCGCACTGCGCGCGGCAGGCGTGGCGCCCGCCGTCACCGGTATCGCGACGGCCCGGCACGGCATCGCGATCGATGCCCAGGGTCTCTCCGCAACGCGCGCCGCAGCGCTGACGCGCGCGGGCAAGCCGCTCACGGGGCTGCACCGAGGAGCGACCGTGGTTTCCGTCGCCGGTTTCATCCGCCAGGTGCCCGCCGACGTGCTGGTCGAGATCACGACCCTCGACCCTCGCGGCGGCGAACCGGCCACGAGCCACGTGGCTGCGGCGCTCCGCCGGGGCCTTCACGTCGTGACCGCGAACAAAGGGCCGGTCGCCTTCGCGCGGCGCAGACTGCGACGCCTGGCGGCGCAACGCGGGCTCGTGTTCCTTCACGAAGGCGCGGTGATGGATGGCTTTCCGGTCTTCAACCTCGTCGAGCGTTGCCTGCCCGGGGTTCAGGTGCTCGGCTTCCGCGGTGTCGTGAACGCGACGACCACGCGGATCCTGTCGTCGATGGAAAAGGGCGTCGGCTTCGAGGCGGCGCTGCGCGAGGTGCAGGCGGCGGGCGTGGCCGAAGCGGACCCGCGCAACGACATCGATGGCTGGGACGCGGCCGTGAAAGCCTGCGCCATCGCCAACGCCCTCATGAACGCCGAGCTGCGGCCCAAAGACGTGCGACGCCAGGGCATCGCGGCGATCACGGCTGCCGAGGTGGCCGCCGCGGGCGCGCGCGGTGAGCGACTGCGTCTGGTTGCCCGCGGCTGGCGCGAAGGCCGGAAGGTGCGACTGAGCGTCGCACCGGAAGCACTGCCCGAAGGCGATTTGCTGGGGGCGCGGGCCGATGGCGCGCTCGTTCTCGCGACAGACTTGATTCACGCGCGCGCTTCGAGGGCGCGCCGGGCGGCCTCGACGCTTCGCTCGCGTGAGCCTGGCACAACCAAGCACAACGTGAGTCGGTCGACAGCCGACCGCACCTAGCTCGATGCCCGCCTCAGTCGCGCCAGGAGCGCGAATGTCTCGCCGCCGTTTGGTCGGCTGGTCACGGGATCAAGGAGCGACGCCAGCGTGGCGCCGCCTCGGGGGAGCACTCACGCGATGGGCGCGCCCTTGGCCAGCATCTGGCTCGCGTAGGTGTGCCGGAGGCTGTGAACCGTGAAGGGCAAGTGATGCGGGACCCGACCGACGCGCCCGCGGAAGAGGTGGCAGGGACAAGCTGACATCCAATCTGAACGTCGGCCGGTCTCGCACTGAGGGGTCCCAGCCTGAACGAGAGTCCTCGCATGGACCGCCTCGTTAGGTTCTGAGCCAGGGCCGGTGCCGCAAGGGCTCCGGCGACAATGGCCGTGACCAAGGACGCGGTGAAGAAACGAAGCAGCAGGCCAAGACGTGCCATGGCGCGGCAAGTCTGTCCGGCCTGCGACAGCCGCGTCAAGGTACGTCGATCAGCGCCGGACGAGGCCGGGATGGGAGCGGTTCGCCTGAGAAGCCCGTGTCCGGACCCGTCTCGACGCCAGCTCGTCGCAGACTCTTCTCCCCGTGGCAAAGCGGGGACTCGTTCTTGATTCGCGCTGGTCTCTCCCGCCGGCAGGTGGGGTGGTGTGGAGATCTGTGCGCGGGTGTACCGACCGCGACGGGCCCGGGAATCCCCGCTGTTCCGGCTCGTCGAACAGCACCTCGAAGAGTTCCTGCGCGTTTATCCGGCGCGGTTCGCCAAGGCGCACGGTCCCCTACGGTCGGTGGTCGAGCGGGTACTCCGGGCGTTCCTCACCTGTGGCCTGGTCGAGCACGGCTTCGCACGGCTTTGGTGCGGCACGTGCCGGACGAGCGTTCTCGTCCCGTTCTCCTGCCGGGGCCGCTCCTTCTGCCCCTCGTGCGAGAAGAAGAAGCAGCTCTTATGGGCCGAGTGGCTGCGGGAGAAGTTGCTGGCTCCGGTGCCCCACCGGCACGTGGTGCTCACCATGCCGCGCCTGCTGCGGCCCCTGTTCCGGAGGAGGCGCGAGCT
>JAQBHI010000038.1:0-82293 GCA_032127875.1 Acidobacteriota bacterium | reverse complement strand
GCGAAGTTGGCGCTGGCCGGCAGCATCTCGGTGAAGGCTCGATAGACGACCTTCTCGATCTGCTCCCGATTGTTGCCGCCGACGCCCGTCACGCGAATGCCGGAGACGCGGTTGGTCCCGCCTTCGATGGCGAGGAAAAAGGCGTGGTTCGGAATTCCGGAGTTGATGTGGACGCCTCCGTTGTCCTGCGAGCCGAGGAAGCGGATGCTGTAGTGGTCGGGATCGCCATAGCCGTTGGGAGTCGCCATGGAGCGAATCCCCCCCCGGCGTGATCACGTCCTCGCCGATCAGGTAGTCCGCGCGCAGGGGACCGCTGCCGGAGCTTTGGAAGAAGAACTCGGCGGAGGTTCCCATCATGTCGGAGAAGGATTCGTTCAAGGCGCCCGACTCGTTCTGGTAGATGAGCCGGGAGCTGTAGTCGGTGACGCCGTGGGTCAACTCGTGGGCGACGATGTCGAGCGAGCCCGCCAGGTAGTTCCAGCTCTGGCCGAAGAACGTGAGGCCCGCGGGCAGGCCGTCGCCGTAGATCATGATGCCCTCCCCGTAGTAACCGGCGTTCAGGAAGAACTGGAAGATGAAGTCGTCGCTGTAGCTGAAAAAGTCCGCGCGGCTCGCGGGGTGTGTGATGCTGCGGATCGGGATGTTCGCGTTGTCGAGGCCCCGTCGCCCGAAGCGCTTGAAGTAGTAGTCGTAGGTGTAGCCGGCGTAGCTGTGGGCATCCACGTTCGCGCCGTCGGTCCATGTGTTGTCGGAGTCGACCGCGAAGGCGCCCTGGGGGAAGTTCGGGAAGTCGAAGTCGAGCCGCTCGAAATCGCCAAGGTAGTCGAACGTCGCGATGGCCGGCGGGCGAAGCTGGTCCTCTTCCACGAACTGGCTGCCCGAGGCGCGGGCGCTCACCTTCTTGGGGTCACCCAGGACCCCGGTGCCGGAACCTACGACCGACTGGTACTTGACGTCGTTCACGTCCCTGGCGATCGCGCCGCTCCTGGCATCGACGAACAGCAGCCGGACGTCGAGGCCCTTGCGGCGCGCGCGGATCTTGTACGCGAGCGCGTAACGAGCTTCGGAGAGCGGCAGCACCACCAGCTCAGCCCGGCGTTCGCGCCCGAAGGGTTCGGCGCCCTGGGCGCGGATCGCCTCGACGGCAGCCTCTGCCGAGAGTGTCGCCCTCGTGTCGATGTCGATCGACTCGTACAGCGTCCCGAACACGGAGACGACTCCGTCTCGACCCGTCTGGACGACCAGTTCGCCGCCCCAGACCGGCACGCCGCCATGCAGCTGCGCGAAACGCTGGTGGCGCCGGCCCGGCACGAGGCTGTCTTCGCGCACGCGCGTGAGCCGAAGCTGACCCGCGTCGAGCATCGTCTGGAGGCGCGCGTCCCAGGCGGCAACCTGCTCCGGTTCCGACGTCGCGATACGCAGCTCCTGCCCGAAAGCCAGGATCGGCAGCGCCGCGGCCGAAAGCAAGACGCAACCCAGACGCATCCAGCGATCACGCATGGTCCCCCCGAAAGCGTTTAGTTCGTATGCAGTGAAGCCTAGATAGCATTTGTGGCGCTTGTCAACGGGCGCGGCCCTCGCGAACGACGCTGCCGGCCTTCATCACGAACGACAGGTGCTCGAGGCGGCTCACGTCGGCCAGCGGATCGCCCTCGACCGCCACCAGGTCGGCGTGGGCGCCAGGCGCGACGACGCCGATCTCGCCCGCGGCCCCGAGCATCTCGGCTGCCGCCGAGGTGGCCGAACGGATGGCCTGCGAGGGCGTCATCCCGAGCTGCACCATCTGCGAGAACTCGGCCGCCATCGACGAGGTCCACGGCGAGCCGCCGATGTCGGTGCCAAATGCGATCTTGACCCCGGCTTTCAAGGCGCGGCGAAACGAAGGCTCGTGGACCGCGGCGCGCTGCCGGTCGCGCCGCCCGGCGGCTGTGTTCTCCGCCGCCCATTCCAGGTAGTACACGCCGAGCGTCGGGCAGTACCAGGTGCCCTGCTCGACCATCTGCGCGATGGCGGCGTCGTCGAGATCCAGACCGTGCTCGATCGAGTCGCAGCCGCCGTCGAGGGCGTGATGCAGGCCCTCACCGCCGTAGGCATGACAGGCCACGCGCCGCTCATTGCCGTGGGCCTCGTCCACGATCGCCTTCAACTCCTCGACGGTGAGTGTCGGTTGCGAGATGAGCTTGCCGTCACGGCCCACCCACGAGCGATGCGTCATGTATACCTTGATCCAGTCGGCGCCCTTGTCGATCTGCTCGCGGGCGGCCTTGCGTGCCTCTACGGGGCCGTCCACGATCTGGACACCCTTGGGCAGCGAGAGCTCCGGCGCATAGCCCTCCAGCGGGTAGCCGCCGGTCGTGGAGATGCCGAGCGTCGCGACGAACAGCCGCGGGCCGGGGATGTGGCCCCGCTCGATCGCCTGCCGGATGCCGACGTCTCCGTAGCCAGCACCCTCGGTCCCCAGATCGCGCAACGTCGTGAAGCCCTGCTCGAGGGCCCGGCGCGCCGAGACCGTGGCGCGCGCCGCGCGATAGGCGAGCCCCTGCTGCAGGATGTTGCCGTCGTAACCGCCCTCAGCCGGGTCCTCGCCCTGGAGAAACAGGTGCGTGTGGGCGTCGATCAGGCCCGGCAGCACCGTGGCCCCCGAGAGATCGATGATCGACGCGCCAGGCGGGATCGCGAGGTCGGGCCCGACGGCTTTGATGAGGCCGTCCTCGATGAGAATCACTTGATGGTGCCGCGGCGCCGATCCGGTGCCGTCGAGGAGGGTCCCGGCGCGGACGACGACGCTGGCCGGGGCGGCGAGCAGGGATGCAGCGAGGAGCGTAGTCAGCATGAAGGGCACTATAGCGCCACGGTTGACCTCACGGAATCGGACTGCCTAGAATGGCGGCTTCCGCGCTCCCCAGAGGGGCGATGCTGCGAGGCACCATGCCAACACCTGCCGAACGCTGGGTCGATGAGGTCGCGAAGACGACGAGGCCGGACCAGGTCGTTTGGTGCGACGGTTCCGACGCCGAGAACCAGCGCCTGATCGACGGGATGCTGACGGCCGGCACGCTGCACAAGCTCGACGAGAAGCAGGCGCCCGGCAGCTACCTGCACCGCAGCCACCCCTCCGACGTCGCCCGGACCGAGCACCTCACCTTCATCTGCAGCCGGGAGCGAGCCGACGCCGGGCCGACCAACAACTGGATGTCGCCCAAAGACGGCAAGGCCAAGGTAGCACCGCTCTTCGAGGGCGTGATGAAGGGCCGGACGATGTACGTCGTCCCGTACGTGATGGGCCCGCTTGGTTCGCCCTTCAGCAAGGTCGGCGTCGAGGTCACGGACAGCCCGTACGTCGTGGCCAACATGCGCATCATGACCCGCATGGGCAAGTCGGCCCTGGACCAACTCGGAGCTGGCGACGAGTTCGTGCCCGGGCTGCATTCGACCGGCGATCTCTCGCCTGACCGGCGCTACATCCTGCACTTCCCGGAGGAGCGCCTGATCTGGAGCGTCGGATCCGGCTACGGTGGGAATGCGCTGCTCGGTAAGAAGTGCTTCGCGCTGCGCATCGCCTCGACCATGGCCCGCAAGCAGGGCTGGATGGCCGAGCACATGCTGATCCTCGAGCTCACGCTGCCTTCGGGCGAGGTCCACTACGTCTGCGCGGCGTTCCCCTCGGCCTGCGGCAAGACCAACCTCGCGAGGCTGGTCTCGCCGCTCGAGAAGCAGGGCTACAAGGTGCGCACGGTCGGCGACGACATCGCCTGGCTGCGCCCCGGACCCGACGGGCGGCTGTGGGCCGTCAACCCCGAGGCCGGTTTCTTCGGCGTGGTGCCCGGCACCGGCCCCGACACGAACCCCAACGCAATGGCCACCATCAACCGCGACACCATCTTCACCAACGTGGCCGTGACGCCCGGCGGCGTGCCGTGGTGGGAAGGCAAGGACAAGAACCCGCCGGCCGATCTGCTCGACTGGCAGGGCAAGCCCTGGGATCGCACGACCAAGGCTGCGCATCCCAACTCGCGCTTCACGGTCGCCGCGCGCCAATGCCCGAGCATGTCGCCGCGGTGGGAAGACGCGCAGGGCGTGCCGATCTCGGCCATCATCTTCGGCGGCAGGCGCGCCCGCGTCGCGCCGCTGGTGTTCCAGGCCTTCGACTGGAACCACGGCGTGTTCGTGGCCGCCACAATGGGCTCCGAAACCACGGCCGCCGCCACCGGCAAGGTCGGCGTGGTGCGCCGCGACCCGATGGCGATGCTGCCGTTCTGCGGCTACAACATGGCCGACTATTTCGGTCACTGGCTGCGCATGGGCACGGCCGTCGCCAAGCCGCCCGCGATCTTCCACGTCAACTGGTTCCGGCTGGATGCCAACGGCCGCTTCCTGTGGCCGGGCTTTGGCCAGAACCTGCGCGTGCTGCTGTGGATGATCGACCGCATCCAGGGCAAGGCCGGCGCGACCGAGACGCCGGTGGGCCTGGTGCCGACGCCGGACGCCTTGAACCTCGAGGGACTCGAGTTGCCCGGCTCGGCGCTCGAGGCCCTGCTCAGGGTCGATCGCGACGAGTGGGCGGACGAGGTTCCCGAGATCCGGAGCTTCCTCGACCGCTTCGGCTCCCGCCTGCCGGCCGAGATGACGCAGTCTCTCGATGCGCTCGCGCACAGGCTCGGCGTCACCGCATCGGCCTAGGGTTGGCGTAGCCAGGGCGATGTCGAGGTGTCCCGAATCCTCTTCTCGACCAGCTCGCCCGCCGCGCTCGCCACCGTGGTGGGGGTCTTGGTGATCGCAGCGCGGATCAACCGCGACGGTATCTTGATGCGCGGAAAGCGGCCGACGTTCCCTGAGATCGTTCGCTGGATCATTAGAGCGTAGAGCGTTGAGGACTGTCCTCGGGATGCGTCATCGCGTCAGCGTGCTCGCGAAACTGCGAGCGACCGCAGGCTTCGTAAGCGTCGTGCGAAACTGGGTCGACCACTACCTCGCCACGTACGGCCGCGTGCGCCCCTCGCGACTGACCTACCATCTCCGAAATGGCCTGCAGTTGGAGGCCCGACCTCGAACCCTCGACGTCGCGGTGCTCAAGGATGTGTTCTTCCACCGGGTTTACACGCCGCCAGGCTTTGCGATAAAGGACAACTCCATCATCCTCGATGTCGGGGCGCACATTGGCGCGTTTGCAGCAAGCGCCGCCCGTGCCGCGCAAGGAGTCACGGTGTTCGCTTTCGAGCCGGCTCCTGAGAACTTCGAGCTGCTGTCGAGCAATATGGTCCGGAATGGCCTTTCAAACGTGCGGCTATCAGGATGCGCGGTATCCGGGGTCACGGGCGAGCGGCAACTCCATCTCTCGGATAGCCCGGCGGGGCATTCACTCCACATCGTCGAGCCCGGCGCGGGGCAACTCTCCGTCCCATCCGTGACCTTGCGGGGCATCCTCGAGACGCACGCACTGGAGGCCGTCGATCTCCTCAAGATGGACTGCGAAGGCGCCGAATACGAGATCCTCGAGGCGGCGGTGCCCGAGGCGCTCGGCTGCGTGCGAAGGATCGCGATGGAGGCCCACAGCCTCGACCGCTCGAGGACACCGGGCCGGATCGTCGCACTCCTCGAAGCCCACGGCTTCGTTGTTCGGACTGCTGCCAAGGGCGATTCGACGGCGATGATCTGGGCGAGCCGGCCGCAGTCTCTGCCCCTGCGATGACGCTGCTGTGATCGAGCGCCGGTTCAGTCTCAGTCGTGCCGAGGGTCAAGGCCTGGAAGCGGGGCCGAGCCGGCCGCCTTTCAGCTCGAAAACGACCGCGGGCTCCCCCTCGGCGACCGGGTGAAGACCCGAGTAGGGCCAGAGTGAAGGAGGCGGTTCGAGCCAGACATGCAGGCCCGGACGGTCGAGCGCCATCCGGAGCGCTTCCTCCACTAGGGTCCCGAATGCTCGCGCGATCAGCCCGTTCTCGTCCCGGAGCACGAGGGCCAGCCCGGGGGGAACGCCCTCCCCGAGGCCCTCGATCACGTGGGACGAGACCTCGGCGGGCGTCACCCACCTCACGTTCCGGGCCCGGTAGATCGGAATGACGAGGAACGGGATCAGGGCCGCGGCCGCGAGCGCACGCCTTCGGTCTTGTTCGGAGGCGGCGGCCCAGACGGCTGTGGAGACGGCGGCGGCCGCGAGGACGGGGCCGACGCTCGGCAAGCAGGCATACAGGCTCGAGCGGACGGGAAGGAAGACCGTCAGCCCGTAACCCCCGATCAGCCACAAGAGCCCCATCTCCAGCCAGCGCCGCTCCATCGCGCCCAGCCGTGGACGCCTGGCCGTGAGCGCCGACAGGAGGAGGGCCGCCGCGAGGGGGAACGTGCAAGCGCGGTCCGTGTACTCGAGGACGTTTCGGAGTAGCAGCCAAGGCTCCAAGCTCGGCCGATAGAACGGCGGCGCCGTCGTCGGCAGGTAGGCCCCGGTCGTTGACCGCAAGGCGAGATAGGTCGCGAGCGAGAGGAAGAGGGGCCAGGTCCGACGGAACGCGCGCCGCGCGTCGAAATCGGCCGCTCCGTTCGCGCGCCAGCCGGCCCAGAGCATCAGCACCGCGGGGAGCAGGACCGCCTCCTCCTTGGAGAAGAGCGCCAGGAGACAGAAGGCCGCGGCCGATTTCTGCCGGCCCTTCACGGCTTCGTGGGCGGCGAGAAGGGAGAAGAGGGTCAGGAGCAAGGAAGTGCGCCCGCTGATCCACAGCACGCTCATGCCGATGCCGTGGGGGTTCAGCATCCACAGACACGCCGCGAGCAGGCCCGCCCCTTTCGCCATGCCCAAGCCGCGGGCAAGGGCCACGATCGCCGCGGCACAGCCGAGGGCCAGGCCGAGGTTGGTCAGGCCGTAGCCCAAGGGCCGGAGACCCAGCAAGCGCTCGTTGGCGGCGAACGAGAGCGAGACCAGGGGCCGATAGAAGCCGTTGTGGGTCCGGAAGAGACCGAGCAGGCCCTCCCAGCCCGCGAAGCGGCTGCCCTTGATCCAGGAGAAGTCGTCGCTGATGAAGCCGTGGCCCACGTCGGGAACGTAGATCAGCAGGAAGGCGGCGACCGGAAACGCTGACAACCACAGGGCCGATCGGGTGAGTCGCGTGAACACGCGAGGCATCCTACAAGCAGATCGGCAAGTTCGAGCTCGCGCATCGAGCGCCTGGCTCTCGCCTACCATGCGGTAGCGGTCGTCGAAGACGAGCCGCAGCCTGCGGTTCTCCTCGGCGGGGCGCTTGTGCCCGAGCGCGGTGCCCGCGCGGTGGCGGCGCCCACGGGAGAATGGACTTCCGGAGCCGCGACCGCGACCGCCAAGCCGTGGATGGGCTCTCCGAGCCTACTGTTCCTTCCGCCAGGGAGTATCGGATGGCCTCGACGCAGGTGTACGCAGACCAGAGCACCAGGATGAGGTCCGCAGACCTGGCGCGGCGATCCCGTGGATCCATCCTGGCGGGGATCCTATCCGATCGGGGTCGGACAGGCTCAAGATTCGCAGGTGACTGACGGGCGACCTATCGGCCCTTGAATCCGCACCGAAAGCGCGCGTGCCGCGCCCTTGGGGCTGCGATGTAGGCACTGGCGGCGCCGCAAGTGGACGAGCGGCGTGGCTCGACGACCAGATTCACGCCGCGTGGTTAGCGAAGCCGGCATTCCATCGCGCGACTTCGACGGCCGCGGTCCGTCACCGCGTCCTCCCGCCGAAACCGATCGTCACCTGGGCGGCAACCCCTCGTCCTGGCGTGGGCGCGAGACGGAGTCTGACCCGCCGGCTCGGAACCGACTCCCACTTCTCGCGAGGAGAGACGAGGGCGCCCACGCCGGCGCCGACGGCGCCGAAGAAAATGCCGACGATGACCGCGCTCGTAGGCCGATTGGGCCAGAACGGGCCCAGCGTGGCGCAGCCGCCGAACGTGCAGAACGGCACGCTTTGGCTGCTGTCTTCGCCGATCGCATAGCCCAGGGCGGCGCCCGAGACTGCACCCGCCAGCAGGCCGATGTGCGCCCCGCGCGTCTTTCTGCTGCGAGCGCGGCTGATCTCGAGCTTCGTCACCGACTGGCGCGGCAGCGTGATCACCTCCTTGCCCACCTCGAGACGCAGTGAGTCGGCGTCTTCGGCGATCAGCGTTCCTACGAATTGATGTCTGGGATGAGGCGGGGCTGTGATCCGGAGCCGCGCACCTGGCGCCAGGACGTCCTCGGCGCCGAGCCCGGAGTTTGGGCCAAGCAACACCATCAGCAACAGCGTCGACCTGTGAAGCTTCATGAGACACTTCCTGGCTACAGAGGTTCGCTCGAAGCAGGTGCGCTTGATCGGTGGCGTGTGTTGCTTTCGCAAAGTGTCACAGGCTTCCGGGACGACGTGGGACGCTGCCTCAAACCGTCACACGCCGCCGCGAACGCGAAGGTTCCCGGGCCTCCGGGGGTGGGCCGCTTCGCCCTGGCCGGTCAGGCCGGGGGTCGGTTGGTGAGGGCCAGAGCCAGGGCCGTTGCCGCGACCGAGTGCCCCTTGCGGTTCCAGTGCATGTCCCCCAGCGGCAGGTAGAGGCGCTGTCCGGACGCCTTCCGGAACGCCGCTAGCAGGTCCACGCACTCGAGCTGGGCCTTCTGCCATGCGAGCACGGCTTCAGGCGGCCGTCGAGCCTGCGTCCACCCGCGACGAAGCGACCGTCAGATCCTTCAGCATGTCGGCGACGCGCGGGTAGCGCGCGGCGGGATCCTTCGCCAGGCAGCGCAGGATCACGGCCTCGAGATCCGGCGGGATACTTCGGTTGAGCGTACGCGGCGCGGGCGGCGGCTCCTGGATGTGCGCGAGGACGATCTTCATGATGCTGTCCGCGTTGAACGGCAGCTTGCCGGTGAAGACCTCGAACAGCACGACGCCGAGCGAGTAGAGATCGGAGCGGAAATCGGCGGGCTCGCCCTGGGCCTGCTCAGGCGGGATGTAGTCGGGCGTGCCCATCACCGTGCCGTCGGTCGTGAGCCCCGAGGCGCCGGCCTTCAGCGTCGCTGCCCGCGCGATCCCGAAGTCCATGATCTTCAGTTCGCCCGTCTCGGGCAGGATCAGCATGTTCTGCGGCTTGATGTCGCGGTGGATGACGCCCTGGCGGTGCGCGGCGTCGAGGCCGTGGCACATCTGCTTTGCGATGCGCAGCCCGACGCCGACGGGCAGGGCGCCCTTGCTCAGGATCAGGTCCTTGAGCGTGATGCCCTCGAGATACTCCATCGAGATGTAGGGTGTGCCTTCCGTTTCACCGAAGTCGTGAGTGCGCAGCACGCAGCGGTGGGTGATCCGCCGGGCGAGCTTCAACTCCTGCTTGAAACGTTCCAGCAGCGTCGGGTCGTCCCGTATCACGTCCGGGCGCAGCACCTTGAGCGCCACGGTTTCGTCGAGCTGCCGGTCGTGCGCGCGGTACACGACGCCCATGCCGCCCTTGCCCAGCGTCGCGAGGATTTCGTAGCGGCCGGCGAAGAGCGCGCCCTTCTGGATGCCTGCGCCGGTGGTCGATGACGCGGGGTTCAGGGCGAAGGTGGCGTCGCTGCCTGGCGCCCGTGAGGTCTCTCCCGACTTCTTGAGGATGGTGATCCCCTCGCGCAGGAAGTGGATCATCTGGTCCTTCTCGCGCAGGTCCGCGAGCAGGCTGTTGAAGGTGCGCGCCAACACCCCGATCTCGTCGCTGGTGGCCACCGCCACGGCCCCCGAGTACGAGCCGTCGCGCGCCTTCTCGACCAGCCCCGCCAGGATTCGCACTGGACCCGTGATCTGTCGTGCCGCCAGGAAGGCGAGCCCCAGCGCGATCGCCATCACCACCAGAGACACCACGATCAGGCTGTTGCGGAATTGCTGAAAGCCGGCCTTCTCGACCGCGATGCTGCGCAGCGCGAGCATCTGCCCGGCGGTCTCGCCGCTGGCGCTCTTCAGCGGAACCACGATGCCGATGTACGGCTCGTCTCCGAGGCGGAGGCCGAAGGGATCCTTGTCCGCGGCGACCGCCGCAAGTTCGGGTCGAGCCAGCGCTTCCCGAAGCGCTCCCTCTCTGGGTCCCAGTGAAGAAACCGAGAGCTGCAGCGCGCGGCCCTTCGAGCGGGTCAGGTACGCGATGTCGCTGCGGGTCAGCTTGCGGATCTGGCCCGCGAGGGTCTCGTCGATGCCATAGCCCGCGATCAGCACTCCCAGCGTCTCGCCAGCAGTGACCATCGGCACTGAAACCGCGTGGAACAGCTGCTCGCCCTGCAGCCAGACCGTGGCTGATTCCTCGCCCTGCTCGAGCGGCCGGGTCACGACGGGGTCCCTGGAGAGGTCGTCGCCCTTGACGCCCGCGCGGTCGCTGCGCGCGATCACCATCCCATCGGGGTCGGTCGCGATGAAGAAATCGGCCGAGAGGTCCTGGCCACGCTCGTGCAGCATGTCGAAGACGGTGGCCTGCCGCACCTTGAGGTCCTCGACGTTCGCCACGGCCGCCTTGAAGGCAGGATCGTTGCCGAGCACGCGAATACCGAGCTTCAGCTTGCTGTAGCGGTCGGCCTGGAAGGTCTCCCAGACGTCGCGGGTCGCGGCGAGGCCCTCGGAAATCGTGTTGTGGGCCAGCTGATCCGCCTGAAAAGTGGTGTAGGACAAGGTGGTCGCCACCAGGGCGATGACGATGAGGCTCGTGAACAACAGGATCTTCTGTGTGAGTCCCATCAGTACTTGTCGGCCCCGGGCGCGGAGTAGTCCTTGCCGAATTTGTTCTTGTGCTGGGCCCGCTTGAAGCTCGATGCGTCGAGCACGAGCGAGGCGCCGGTCTGGCCGTCGGCGGGCACGCTCATCTCGATGCTTCCCTCGCCGCCGCGCTCGTGCCACGCCTTGAGCGTGTAGCTGCCGGCGGGGACCCCCTCGATGACGAAGCTGCCGTCGGCGCTCGCTCTGGCGAAACAAGGGTTGTCCCGGACCACGACGATCGCGCTCATCTGCGGGTGGATGTTGCAGAACACGCGCACGATGCCGGGCGCGACAGCTCTCCAAGAGCCGCTCTTCGGCCGCTTGTAGAGGGCGAGGTCGAAGCGGTTCTCGCCGGACACCGAAAAGGCGTTGTGGAATAGCGGGTCGTCGTTGGGGAACTCCACGGTGCCCCCGACGGCGACGACCGAGACGTGGGGTGTGAAGCTCTTGGCTCGCATCGTCACCCGGACCGTGGCTGGCCGCGGACTCAGCTTGACGCCGTCCACCCAGACGATCACGTCGGAGAGATCGCGGGCCTTGCGGTCGTCTTTTTCGAGGACGGAGACCGTCCCTACGACGGTGCCGGCCGATGCGGGGAACGCGAGGGCGAGGCCCAGGAGGGCCGCGGGAGCGCGCACGGGAATGCCTCCAAAGGCGAACGCGCGGGATTGTAGCACGCTATAATTCGCCGCCTGCATGTGGCTTCTGAGCGCGATCCTACTCGCCGCCAGCCTCGATGGCGCAGCGGCCGCCGAGCATGCCGCGCGCCTCGCGGCGCTCGGGCCGCACCCCTGGGGTTCGCCCCGGAACTCCCTGGCGGCCCAGTACGTGGCCGCGCAATTTCGTGACGCCGGGCTGCAGCAGGTGCGCCTCGCGCCCTTCGAGAGCCACGGGATCCAGGGCCAGAACGTGATCGGCGTTCTGCGCGCGGCGGGGCCCGAGTTCGTGGTCGTGGGCGCCCACCACGACACGGCGCCCGAGGCCCCGGGCGCCTACGACGACGGCGGCGGTGTGGGAGTGCTGATCGAGGCTGCGCGCAGTCTGGCGAAGGACAAGCAGCGACGCCGCAGCTTCGTGTTCGTGTCCTTCGACGGCGAGGAGGCGTGGGCCACGGGCAAGACCACGACCGCGGGCTCGCGCGCCTACATCAAGGCCCTCGGCCCCGAGTCGCGCAATCTCACCGCGGCGTTCATCATCGAGATGTGCGGCTGGAAGGGCGGGACGCCTGCGTTCCAGCCGATCGCCTACGAAGACCCGCTGCGGCCGGGCCGCAGCGCCATCGCACCTGCGTGGCTGATCAGCCGTGCTCAGGCCGCCGCCCGCAGCGCGGGCGTCGGCTTCGTCGTCGGGGATCCCTACATCCCCTGGCTCTACCAGGCCGCCGTCCGCACGTTTCGGGCGGACCTGTACGGCGACGATCTTTCCTTCATCCAGGCCGGCCTGCCCGCGCTGTTCGTGTCCGATTCGTCGTTCTCGAGGTTCTACCCCTGGTACCACCAGTCTTCCGACACGGCGGAGAAGCTCGACTCCGCGTCGCTTGGCTCGATGGGCACGGGCGTGCTCGCGATCCTTCGCGATCTCGAGGACGCGCCGCCCAACTCGCCCAGCGAGCCCAACTGGTTCTCGGCGTTCGGCCGCGTGTTCGGTCCAGTCGCCTTGTTTGCGATCGCCGCGGCCTCGATGCTGCCGGGCCTGCGCCTCGGCTATCGTCTCGGCTGGAAGGCCTTCGCAGTACGGCTCGCCGGCGCGGCAGCGTTCGGGTACGTGTTCCTGCGGCACCCGGTGCCGATGCTGTTCCTATTCCTGCTGCCCAACCTGCTGCCCCTCGTCCCGCGCAGAGCCTGGACGCTGGCGCTCGCCGCGCTGCCTGCGGTGGCCGTTCTCGGCCTCGGCGGCGTCGCGTGGTACCGCGACTTCGTGCATGGCGTTTGGCTATCGCAGCTGGACATCGGGGTAGCGTTCGCCGCCTTCGGCCTCGCATTCGTTTCCTCAGGCGGTGGCAGGCCAGCCGGGAGACTGGGCAAGCCCGCGAAGTGGAAGAAACGGGGCCTGCCGCCCCGCTGAGGCGCTGGTCGCGCGATGACGGGGCGGGGCCGCGTGCTACAATCGCGCGGCTTTCAAAAGGATGGAGAAGATCCTCGAGGGGAACCTCGACCGCTTCGAGGCGCCCGACCTCCTCACGTTCCTCAACATGGGCCGCCGGACGGGCGTTCTGGTTCTCGAGCGTGAGGGCCAGGAGACGAAGCTCTTCCTGCGCGGCGGGCGGCCCGTGTTCGCGACCTCGACCCGCGAGGCGCTGCGCCTGGGCAGCCTGCTCGTGCGCATGGGCAAGGTTTCGGCGCCGGTGCTCGAAAAGGCGCTCGAACGCCAGGGCCGCGGTTTTCGCCTGGGCCAGATCCTGCTGGCGCAGAAGCTCCTCACCGAGGACGAGCTAGCAAGTTATCTCAAGGTCCAGGTCTCGGAAGTGATCTTCGACACCTTCGAATGGCGCGAAGGCACGTTCGTCTTCTACGACAAGGTGCCGCCGCCGGCTGCAGCCGTCACGCTCGAGATGGATCTCCAGAACCTGATCATGGAGGGCGTCAGACGCCTCGACGAGCGGGGCCGCCTGGCGGACGTCTTCCCGGATCTCAATATGGTGATCGAGGCCGTCGCGAATCCCGAGCGCGTCAAACAGAGTGTCACGTTCACGAAGGAAGAGTGGCAGGTCTTCTTCCTCGTGGACGGGCGCCGCAGCCTGAACGAGATCTGCCGGCTCGCCGGGAATCCCGACGAGCTGGCCACGCTCCAGATCCTCTTCCATCTGCTCCAGGCCAAGTTCATCGCGCTGGCCCCGCCCCTGCCCGAGACGCCGGAAGGCAAAGCCGAAGCGCCAGATGTCATTGCCGAGGGGACCTACCACATGAGCGAACCGCCAGCCGCGCTGCCCGTGGAAGTGGAGTTCAACCAGGCCTTCCTTGCGCGCCGCCTCGACGACGACACCAAGGAGGTCGTGAACGCGAAGGCGGTGCAGTACATGGCCGCCTCCACCAAGGTGATCGTGAGCCGCCTGGCGATCATCAAGGACGGCAATGAGACCTCTGTCCTTCTCACGCGCGACACGCACACGCTCGGGCGGCATCGCAACAACGACATCGTGATCTCCGACCCGAAGGTTTCGTCGTTTCATGCGCGCGTCGATCGAGCCATGGACGGCTTCACGGTGGTCGACCTCAAGAGCCGGAACGGGACCTACGTGAACGGCCGGCGCGTCGAGACCGGCTCGCTCAAGGCTGGCGACGAGATCCGTGTCGGCACGGCGCGCCTGGTCTACAAGATCGACTACACCTCTTCCGCCTCGTAGGACACCAAAGGAGAGCCCTTGCCCGAGATCCGCCCGTTCCGCGGCGTGCGCTACGCCGTTCCGAATGCCGCTCTGGCGAGCGTGCTGGCGCCGCCCTACGACGTGATCCCGCCGGCCTACCGCGATGCGCTCTACGCGCGCGATCCGCGCAACATCGTGCGCGTGATCCTGAATCGCGAGCCAGGCGACGCCGGCTACGAGAGTGCCGGCAGAAGCTATCGGGACTTCCTGGCCCAAGGTGTCCTGAGGGAAGACGAGCGAGAAGCCCTGTATGTCCTCGAGCAGGCGTTCTTGCACGAGGGTCGGACGCTGCGCCGTTTCGGCCTGCTGGCTCGCTTCCGCGCCGAAGACCCCGAGACGCGCGTGGTCTTACCGCACGAGAAGACGCGTGCGGCGGCGAAGCAGGATCGTTGGCGCGTGCTGAGCGCCACGCGCGCGAACTTCAGCCCGATCTTCATGATGTGTCCCGATCCCGACGGCCGGCTCTCCGCCGCCATCCTGGAAGTGCTGGTCGCGCCACCGGTCGCACAGTTCGTGGACGACGGCGAGGTCGGGCATCGTCTTTGGAGCGTCACCGAAGCGGATCGCGTCGCGGCTTTCGGGGCGCTGCTTGGCCGCGCGCCCGCGTACATCGCCGACGGGCATCACCGCTACGCGACCGCACTTCGCTATCGTGACGCGCACGGCCCCGACGGCGCCTTCACGTTCGGCTACTTCACGCCGATCGAGGCGGTGGGGCTGCTGGTGTTGCCGTATCATCGGATCCTGTCGACGGGGCCGACTCCGGAGGAGGCGGAAGCGAAGCTGGCCGGGCAGTTCCAGCTCGAGCGCTTCGCGGAGCTCGCGGAGGCGGCTCGCAGCGTCGCGGCGTCGCGGGCGCCCTACGCCTTCGCCCTGGCCTGGCCTGGGGGTGGGGCGCTCGTGGCCGAGGCTCGCGCCGAGGCAGCGTCGCTGCTGGCGGTCGGAGATGCGCCGTCGCTGCGCGCGCTCGACACGCACTTCCTGCATCGCGGTGTGCTGCCGCGCCTGGGGGTCGGCGACGAGGCGGTCGAGTACGTACACTCGCTCGGCGAGGCCGCGGAGGCGGTGCGCGAGGCGCGCTGTCGGATGGCCGTCCTGATGCGAGGCACGCCGGTAAGGCAGATTCTAGACGTCGCCGACGCGGGCGAGTCGATGCCGGCCAAGAGCACCTTCTTCCACCCGAAGTTGCCCTCGGGACTGGTGATCCATCGATTGCTCGCGTAGCGAGCCCGCTGCCTACGAGGTTGCCTTGCATGCGTCGAGATTGCCGGACTCGATGCCCTGGCGCAGCCAGTGGACGCGCTGCTCCGAAGAGCCGTGTGTCCACGACTCCGGCTGGACTTCGCCCTGGCCGAGTCGCTGCAGGCGATCGTCGCCGATGGCCGCCGCGGCGCGCAGGCCTTCCTCGACGTCGCCCGCCTCCAGTTCGATCCTGGTGTGGTTCGCCCAGACGCCCGCGAGGCAATCGGCCTGCAGTTCCAGGCGGACCGAAAGCGCGTTGGCGTCCGCCTCCGAGCCCGCGCGCTGCTGTGCCGCCTGGATCCGCTCGGAGATGCCGAGCAGGTTCTGGACGTGGTGCCCTACTTCGTGGGCGATCACGTAGGCCTGCGCGAAGTCGCCGGGGGCCCCGAAGCGACGCGACAGCTCGTCGAAGAAGGAGAGGTCCAGATAAACCTTGCGGTCGCTCGGGCAGTAAAAGGGCCCCACCGCCGCGGAGGCCGTGCCGCACGCCGAGCGCACGGCTCGTGAAAACAGAACCATCCTGGGAGCCTGGTAGCTTCGCCCCTCGGCCGAGAAGGTCGCGCCCCACGCGCTTTCGGTGTCCGCGAGCACCACCGAGGCGAACTTGCCGAGCTCGTCCGTCGGGGGGCCGGCCGGTGGCAGCGAGGCCTCGGGCACGGACTCCTGCACCTGGCTCAGGAGCTGGAGCAGCGCCCGCGGATCCTTCCCCGTGATCAGTGCGAAGGCCAGAATCAGGAGCGCGCCGCCGATGCCGAGCCCGGCGCCGCCGCCCGGGACTCCCATCCCGCGCCGATCTTCGACGTTGCCGCTCTCCGGGCGTCCCCGCCAACGCATGCTTCAGGCACCCGCCCGCAGGGCCGCGAGCAGCACGCCGGGCCGGTTCGAACCGACGCCGTAGAGCTCGAATCGAGCCAGCGACCTTAGCTCCGCGGGATCGTCCACGACCCATGTCGCGAGCTTGAGCCCCGCCGAGCGGCACGCCGCGACGAGCTCGTCGGAGAGCATGCCCTTCTCGGGCATCACGATGTCGGTCGCCACCTCGCGCGCACCCGCCACGACTTCTTCGGGCGTGGCCCGATAGAACAGGTGGCCGCGCCGGATCTCGGGCGCCAGCTTCAGGAAGCGGACCAGCGCGCGCCGCTCGAAAGAGATCAGGACTACGTCCGCGGCCATGCCGCCGTCGCGCACGGCCTCGAGCACCCTTGCCTCCAGTGTCTGGCTGTGCTCCGCGACCGATTCCTTCTTGACCTCGATCATCACGCGCGCGCGGCCTCGGGCGAGGGCCAGGACTTCGGCGAGCGTCGGGATACGCTCGGCTGCGAAGCTTACCCCGAAATGCTGGGCATAGCCTGCCGAGAGTTGCTTCAGTTCCGCGAGCGTTCGGGCGGCCACGGCCCCCTGACCGTTGGTGGTGCGGTCGAGGGTGCCGTCGTGGAGCACCATTGCGTGGCCGTCGCGGCTGAGCTGTACATCGAGCTCGAGCACCTCGGCGCCCAGCGCCAAGGCGCTCTCGAACGACGCCAGCGTGTTCTCCGGGCGATGGGCGCAGTCGCCCCGGTGAGCGATCACGAGCAGGGCCAAGGGCTAGCGGGCGACTTCGGCTTCGGCGCCGGTGCGAGGCAGCGTCTTCTCGTAGACCTTGGCCTCGATGAAGAGCGTGAGCAACTGCGTGTCGAGCTTCCCGCACCTGGCTTCGTCCCGCAGAATGTCGAGGGCCTTTCCAACCGGCACCGACTTCTTGTAAGGCCGGTCCCAGGCCACGAGCGCGTCGAAGATGTCCGAGATCGTCATCATCTTCGACTGGATCGGGATCTCCGCGCCCGACAATTTTCGCGGGTATCCCGATCCATCCAACTTCTCGTGATGCGCGTAGGCGATCTCCGGTACGCGAGCGAACTCACCGGTCCAGGGAATCTCGGCGAGGAAGCGGAAGGTGTGCGTCACGTGGCTCTCGATTTCGCGCCGCTCCTTCTCCGAGAGGCTGCCGCGGCGGATCGAGAGTGCCTGCACTTCGTTCGGCGAGAGGAACGGCTGGCGGTTCCCGTCCATGTCTACGTAGCTGCGGTTGGGCAGGTCCATGAGGGCCCGGAAACTGTCCTCTTCGAGGATCGTCGGCTCGTTGGCCTGGCTGATCATCCTGAAGATGTTCTCGACTTCCTCGCGGCGCCCCTCGTAGTCGCGGTCCATCTGCGCCAGTAACTCCGGCGCGGCGGCGGCCATCACCTGATCGGCCTTGGCGCGGAAGTGCTCCGCCTCCAGCGTGCGCTTGATGTAGGCAATGCGTTGGCGGATCAGCAGCATCTCGCCCACGTACAGCTTCTTGCCCTTGATCAGCACCTTCTCGCGCACGCCGACCTTGCCGAAGTCGTGGAGCAGGCTCGCGTAATGGATTTCCTTGATCTGGTCGCGGCTGAAGCGCATGCCGCGGAAGTGCTCCGACTCGCTGCCGTCCACCCTCTCGGCGAGACCGCAGGTGAGCGTCGCGACGCGTCGCGAGTGCCCGGACGTCGTCGGGTCGCGCGATTCGACCGCCGTGACCGAGGCCTCCACGAAGGACTCGAACAGCCGCCGGATGTTCTGGATCAGCAGCGTGTTCTCGAACGCGACCGCCGCTTGGCTCGCGAGCGAGCTCACCAGCTCCTCGTCGACCGAGGTGAACGAGATGACCGATTCGCTCACCAGCGCGACGGGCTGTAGCACGGTCTTGGCGTCGCGCTTCTTGTTGATGAGCTGGACGACGCCGATCACCTCGTCCTTGTGATCGCGCATCGGCACGACCAGCATCGACATCGTGCGGTAGCCGGATTTTTCGTCCCACGAGCGCGGGAACTTGAAGGGCGAGCCTGGCGGCAGGTGGTAGGCGTCGGCCACGTTCACGACCTGACCCGAGAGCGCCACGTAGCCCGCGATCGAGGTCTCGGCCAGCGGCATCGTGAATTCCTCGAAGGGGACCTGGACCGAGTCGTTCTGCGCCAGCTTGAAGCGCAGCCTGTCGTCGGTCTGCGTGGCCCCATCCTTGCCGCGCTCGACCAGGTACAGGCTGCCGGCATCGGCCACGGTGATCTCGCGGCACTTGACCAGGATCAACTCGAGCAGCTTGTCGATGTCGCGCTCGGCCGAGAGCGCGACGCCGATCTTGTTGAGCTCGTGCAGCTCCTCGCTCTTGCGGGCGAGCGCCTGGTCGAGCTGCCTGATCACGCGCCGGTTGTGGATCGTGTCGAGCGCCCGGTCCAGGCGCAGCCGCATCCGGCCGGGCGTCAGCGGCTTGAAGATCAGGTCGTCCAGGAAGGGAAAGCGCTTCAGGGTCTCCTCGGCCGCCTCGGATTCGGAGACGGCGACGAACAGCGCCTGGAGCTGGCCGTCGGCCTTGAGCCAGGCTTCGAGGGCGCTGCGCTCGGCCTCCAGCTTCTCGGGCTCGGCCAGGACCAGGGTGCCGGCCTTGCCGTCGAGCTGCGACTGCAACTCGGCGAGCGAGCCAACCTCCCGCGCCGAGATACCGGGTGGCAGGTCGCCCGCGAGCACGTCGCGGGCCCGGCCCCAGATCAAAATGCTGGCCATGGGCAGAAAGTCCTGACTTCTCGATAGGTTAGCACACTTCGAGCAGCTGTTCCGGGTGGCTGATCGCAAAATCCGGCCGAGCCTCCCTCAGGTTTGCGGGGTCGAGGCCGTAGAGGACTCCAGCGATCTCGACTCCCGCGGCCCGCGCCGTGGCCACGTCCACGGGCGAGTCTCCGACCATCAGCGTCTCGGCCGGCGTCGCTGCGAACTCCTTCATCAGCAGGAGAAGCCCGGCCGGATCGGGTTTGCTCGCCGGCCCGTCGCCGCCACCCACGACCCGTGCGAAGCGAGCATCGACGCCGAGTCCCTCCAGGATCGAGCGCGACAGCCCGCCCGGCTTGTTGGTAAGCACGCTCAGCGTGCGGCCGGTGAGTGCGGCCAGCGTCTCGGCCGTGCCCGGGTAGAGCCGCGTCGTGTCGAGCAGGCAGGCGGCGTAGGCCTCGAGAAAAACCGGCAGCACCGTGGCCGGGTCGTGGGGGAGGCCGATGCGTTCGAGGCCCCGTGCCACCAGGTTCCTGGCCCCGTGACCGATCAGCGCACGGACGACGTCGAGATCGAGCGGTGCCGTGCCGGGCGCGACCCGCTCGATAGCGACGCCAAAGGCCGTCGCGATGTCCCGCGTCGAGTCCACGAGCGTCCCGTCGAGATCGAAAACCACCAGTCGCTTCACCGCCAAGGTCCCTCGTTGTAACACGTGTTAAGGTCGCGGCACGATCCCGATGGAGCCCAAGCCCTTCTTTCTGCGGCTGACACTCGCCGGCCTCGCGCTCCGGATCCTGTTCCTGCTACTCGAACCCACGGCGCAACTGGTCGGCGACGAGCACGCCTGGACCGCCTGGGGCGCCGAGATCGCAAGCCCGGCAGTGGCTTTCTCGCCAACCGCGACGCGGCTCATCTTCTATCCACCGGTGTACCCGTATTTCATCGCCGTGTCGCTTGGGCTCTTCGGCTCGCTCACGGCTGCGAAGTGGTGCCAGGTCTTCGTCTCCGCCCTGCTCATCCCCGCCGTAGGCCGCGTGGGCGCTGCGGTCCTCGGCGTGCGTGCCGGCGCCGCTGCAGCGGCCATCGCCGCGTTCTACCCCGATCTGGTCTGGTTCTCGGCCCACTTCTGGTCCGAGACGCTCTTCCTGGTGCTGCTCTGGTGGGCCTTCGAGCGCTTGGTCGCCGCCGACATCGAAGGCGATCGAGCAGCCGCACTGTTCGCAGGTCTGCTCTACGGGCTCGCGATCCTGACCCGCGAGACTGCGCTGTATTTCGCGCCGCTTGCTGCCATCTGGCTGGCCCTGGGCCGGGCCCGGCGCCGCGCCCTCGCGCGCGGCACCGCGTTCTTGCTGGCGGCTGCCTGCACCGTGCTGCCATGGACCGCTCGCAATCTCGTCGTCTACGACGCCCTCGTGCCGGTCTCGACGGCGGGCGGTCTCAACCTTTGGCAGGGCAATGCGGGGTTGTCGCGCGAGGAGGTCTACGCCCTCTACGCCCAGGTGCCGGGGCGGATCGAGAAGTACCGGCACGCGCGCCATATGGGCCTGGCGGTGATCGCCGCTCGACAACCCGAGTGGATCTTCGAGAAGCTACGTGACGAAATGCCGCGGCTGTGGGAGGCGGACAGCCTGGCGCTCGCTCATCTACGGCGCGAGGCCTACGGGCCCGTCTCGGCGCTCGGCTACCGTCTCGCCTGGCTGGCCAGCGTCGTGCCGTACCTGGTCGTGCTGGCGCTCTTCGTAGTGGGCGTGATGAGGGCGCCCGTTGCGCGCAGCCAGGCGCTGCTCCTGGGTTTCGGCGCCTACTACACGCTCCTGCACGTGGCGACGCACGGCTTCGCTCGCTATCGCCTCCCGCTGCTGCCGCTGCTCTTCGTCTATGCAGGTCTCGCCTGGGATGCCTGGCGTGGCCCACTCGCGCCGCCCTTCCAGGCTCGCCGCTGGGTGCTCGGGGCGCTGCTCGGGCTGGTGCTCGGCGCCTCGGTAGCGATGAGCCTGGTTCAGTCGCAACAGGCCGAGGAGGCGCCGCCGCCCTGACGCGCCGGCCCGACCGCCGCTCGTGGCCCGCTGCGCCTAGCCGGCCCGGTCCGCGAGGGACGCGTAGGCAGCCCTGACCTTCTCCGCAAAGCGTGCGGCGCTGTACTCGCGCTCGATGAGCGCCCGGCCCCGAGCGGCGCGTGCGCTCGCTTCCGCCGGCTGGCTGAGCGCCGCGCGGATGCCCAGGGCGAGCCCGCCCGCCGTCGCTTCGACAAGGAACGCGAGGGAGTCGTCGAGCAGCTGGGTGTGCGTTTCGATGCGGGTGGCCACCAGCGGTTTGCCCGCGGCAAGATACGTGTAGATCTTGAAAGGCGTGTTGGCGCCCGAAGAGCGCGGCGACACGAGCACGTCGGCAAGGGCCAGGAACCCGGGCAGCTCCGCGGGCGGCCGCTTGCCGGCAAAGATGCAGGCTCCGCCCGAAAGCGCCACGCGGCTTCGCAGCGCTTCGATCTGGCTCGGCTCGCCGCCCATCAGCAGCGCTTGCACTTCGGGCACACGCGCCGTGGCATCGACCAGCAGCTCGACGCCCTGGTAGGCTTCGAAATTGCCGGAATAGAAGACGACGGGCCTTGTGTCGAGCCCAAGCGAGGCGCGCAACCCTGGCACCTCCGATGGCGTCGCCGCCAATGTCGCATCGACGAGGGGAGGATCCTCGATCTGGAACACGCGCGCTTCAGGCGCACGCCGCTTGACGCCCTGCGTCAGGCTGCCGCATACGGTGATGACCAGGCTCGAGCGCCGCAGTGCGTGATTTTCGAGCGTCGCCGCTAGCCACAGCAGCGGGCCCCGCCGCGCGAAGCCGGATTCCCGGAGCTGGTCCGGGATCGACGAGTCGACGTCGCTCACGAGCGGGACACCCTTGAGGCGCGCGATCGGCGCAATCAGGTGGGCGGCCTCCTCCACGGCGTGCACCACGTCGTAGCGCCGCGTCAGCAAGAGCCAGGCGGCCTCGAGGGCGAACGGAACATCGAGCAGCAGTTTTGCGAGCGAAGGTCCCGCCTTGACGCGACCCACTGGCAACCGGAGGCTGCGGCGCACGCTGAGCCCAGGCACGTCGACCGCTTCGCCCTGCGGGTACGCGAGCAGCTCGACCTGATGCCCCGCCCCGGTCAGGGTTCGCAGCATCGCGAGCACGGCGAGCGGCGTGCCCCGCACTTCGAAGAACGGCTGCGGCGCGAGGAAGAGGATCCTCAATGGCTCAGGAATCTCTCCGCGTCGATCGCCGCCATGCAGCCGCTGCCCGCCGCGGTCACGGCCTGCCGATAGCGATGGTCCTGCACGTCACCGGCCGCGAAGACGCCGGGCTGGCTGGTGGCCGTCGTTCCGCCGTGCGTGAGCAGGTACCCGCTTTCGTCCATCTCGAGCTGGCCCTTGAAGGGCGCGGTGTTGGGCACGTGGCCGATCGCCATAAAGACGCCGCCGGCGGCGACTTCACTGACGGCACCGGTCTTCAGGTTCCTTACCATCGCCCCGGTGACGCCCTTGCCTGGCCCGCCCAGGATCCTCTCGACGGCACTGTCCAGGAGCCAGGCGATCTTGGGGTTGGCACGCGCGCGTTGCTGCATGATCTGCGAGGCGCGCAACGTGTCGCGCCGGTGCACGATGCTGACCTTCGAGGCGAACTTGGTGAGGAAGGTCGCCTCTTCCATCGCCGTGTCGCCGCCGCCCACCACCAGAACCTCTTTGCCCTTGTAGAAGAAGCCGTCGCAGGTGGCGCAGGCGGAGACGCCGCCGATGCGGGTGCGGAACTCCAGCTCCTCGGGTAGGCCGAGCCAGCGCGCCGTCGCGCCACTCGCGATGATCAAGGCATCTGCGGTTACGGGGCCTTCGGGGAGCGCGAGCCTGAACGGCCGCTCGCGCAGACCGATCTGTGTGAGCGCCCCGGTCGTGAACTCGGCGCCGAAACGCTCCGTCTGTTTCCGCATCCTGCCCATCAGCTCGGGGCCCAGGATCCCCTCTGGGAAGCCGGGGTAGTTGTCGACGTCGGTGGTGAGCATCAGTTGGCCGCCGGGGATGTCGGTGGGATCGTCGCCGCCCCCGCCCTCGACCACCAGCGGCTCGAGATTCGCCCGCGAGGCGTAGAGTGCCGCCGTCAAACCCGCGGGTCCCGAGCCAAGAATGACCACCTTGTAACGTTCCTTCCTGGGCATGAGGTCAGTATACTCGGCGCTCCATGAAGGCCGCTCCCGACCGCATCGACGTGATTCTCTCGACACTGAACGCCACCGACGTCGGCAGCCTCGAGAGCATCGCAGAGAAGATGAACCACGTTCGCGACGAGCTTGTGGGACTCGAGGAGCCCGAGCTCGCGGCCCGCGCCACCGACACGATCGCCGCCCTGACCCGTGGCGATCTCACGGAGTTCAAGCGCGGCCGAGCGTTTCTGCAGAGCAAGGTCGGCCATCTTCGGTAGTTCGGGGGGGGTACGGAGCCCATGCACCCCCCCCGCGCGCTTCGCGCTCCCCCCCAGCCGCTCGGGCCGAAGTGAATCCGGCCCTCGCTGTCCCTGCTGTCGGTGCCTCGGACCCACCGCGTGCCCGCGCGCTCCGCTGCCAGCGAACCTCGGATCCTGCGGAAGCATGCTCGCTGCGCCCTTCCGGCGTAGGCTTGGGGGCATGGCCTACGAGTTTCTGGTCGAGACCTATGAGACGGAAAGATTGAAGACGCTGGCGGTATGGAGCCTGTTCCGGGACAGCGACCTGGAGCTCAGGCCGCACGCCACAGACCGTCGGGGGCGCAGCCTTCTCGAGCACATGATCCACCAGTGCGTCAGCGAGAACCTCTGGTTCAAGGGTGTGCTTGGCATCGATGTCGGCGCTCCGCCCTTGCCGGAGCTGGAAGGCCGCGCGCCGTTCCTGCGTCGATACGCTGAAGACTCGGGCAAGCGGCTCGCGCAACTACAGGGCAAGGATCCGCAGTGGTGGGAGGCAGCGGTGCCTTTTTTCGACGTGACACGCTCGCGCGCCTGGGTGATGGTGCGTCGCATCGCGCACACCGCCCACCACCGTGGCCAGCAAACGACGCTCCTGCGCATGGCCGGACGCGAGCTGCACAGTACCTATGGCCCCACCGCCGACACAGGGGGGCTGATGCAATCACACGCCCCGACCATCTACGCGTATCGCGACATCGAGGCACTGCTCGAGGATGCGGCCCAGGGTCTTGCGAAGGCGCCGCTGCCCGGCCCGGGCGACGCGGTCGTCACCGAGCGCGGGTAGGGCGACGTGCGGGCCACAGGCACTTGAGGTTTTCCTTGTGCGATTGACGCGGGCCCGGCGCCTTCGAGCCTTGAACTCTCGTTCGATTCAGATCGGCGCGATCGCAGGGCTGTGCTGTTGCCTCTCGTCGCCGGCAAGCGGCCAGGTCGTGAGTCCAGACTACGAGGCCCTCCTGCGGCGCTACGCGCGCGGCGATCGGACTGTGGCCGTGCAGGCCCTCGGGGCGTGGCGCACCAGCGATCTCGATCTTCAGATCCACGCCTTGCAGCGGCGAGCGAAGGCCGCGGCGCGGTGTCCCTCCTGCGAGGATCTGCTGGATGCCCTTCCGCTGAAGGCGGCTGTGATGCTCCATCTCGACCGGGACGAGGCGGAACGACCGCTCGGGACGGGTACCGAACAGCCGCGAGGCTGCCCCGCCGAGCAGGCGCGCCGGGCCGGCCAGATCGCTTCCATTTTGGCCCAACGCCATGGGACGCGCGACTTCGCGCGACGCTTCTTTCTGGCCATGGCGCAACGCTGCCAGTGGGACTTTTGCCTGCAGGCGGCCCTTCAGTGGGGCCGCGATGGCCTCGCGCGGTTCCCAGGGGATGCGTCGTTGCTGCTGGCGGTCGGTGCCGGCCTCGAAGAGCAAGCGACTCTGGGAGCAGGGCGGAAGGCCCAGCGCCGCAGTTGTTTCCTGGAGGCGCGGCGCTTCCTCTCCGAGGCCATCGCCGCCGACCCGACGCTCACCGAGGCCAGCGTCCGTCTGGGTCGGGTTCAGTGGCGGCTCGCCGAAGACGAGGCTGCGCAGCTCACGCTCGAGAAGGCCGTGCAACGTGGCGGCGCCCCTTCGCTCCTCTATCTCGCGCATCTCTTCCTGGGCCAGGTCCACAAGCGCGCGGGCCGCGCGGAGCCGGCGATCGCCGAGTTCACCCGGGCACTGGAGCTGGGCCCGCAGAGACAGGCTGCAGCGGTGGCCCTCTCCCAGCTTCTTCTCTCGAACGGCGATGTCGCCGGCGCCCGCCGCGTCCTCGAGCAGACGCTGGTTCACGCCGGGCGGCGGACCGAGAGGGACCCTTACTGGGACTACGTGGCGAGCAACGCTGCCCAGGCGGAGGAGCTCTTCGAGGAGCTGCGCGAGGAAACGGGGCCGTGAGCCCCGCCCTGAGATCGATCGTCGGCCTGGCGTTGCTGGGGATGGCCTCGCTGGCGCCGGCGCAGGAAATGCCGGTGTTCCGCTCCGAGGTCGAGTCGGCCTATGTCGACGTGTTCGTGTCGAACAATGGCAGGCCCGTCCGTGGCCTGCAAGCGACAGATTTCGAGCTCAAGGACAACGACGTCAGCCAGGCGATCGAACTGGTGTCGACCGAGACCCGTCCCGTACGGGCGGTGCTCGTCTTCGATACCAGCAGCAGCCTCGCAGGTGAAAAGCTCGTGGCGCTGCGCATGGCCGCGGAGGCGTTCCTCGAAGCGCTGAGAGCGGCCGACGAGGCCGCCCTGGTCGCGTTTTCGGAAGAGATCAGCTGGCTTGCCGAGCCGACCACCGACAAGGCGCAGGTCCGCAGCGCCCTCACCCGCCTGCGCGCAGAGGGGGCGACGGCCGTCTTCGATGCGCTGTATGCCGCGCTCGCTCTTTCCGATACGGGCGGCCGATCACTCGTGGTGTTGTTCACCGACGGCGAGGACAACACCAGCATCCTCGGCGCGCACCAGCTCCGGATAGTGGCGGAGCGCTCGAACGTCCTGTTGCACGTGGTAGGCCTGCGCGCGGCATCGCTGACCCCGGCGCGCGAAGAGACGGACCAGGCCCGCGCCCTGCGGGAGATCGCTGAAGCCTCCGGAGGCAGGTTCTGGACCCCCGAATCCCCGGAACGCCTGCGCGAGGCATTCGCCGCGATCGCGGCGTCCATGAACGAGCGCTACGTGCTGCGTTACGACCCGCAGGGCGTGACGCGCGAGGGCTGGCACGGCCTGACGGTGCGGCTGCGTGGCGCCAAGGGGCGGGTGCAGGTTCGTCGTGGCTACTGGGTGCCTCCGCCGCGATAGGAAAGCACTAGACAAAAAAAAGGGGGCGCCGAGGCGCCCCCCGTCAAGGTCGTGACGACGACCTGGGGCCGACTAGAACTCGAAGCGGGCTCCCAATTGGAACAGGCGCTGTTCTCCGCGCTGGAAGTCGCCGGCGAACTTCGTCGGCTGGCCGAAGGTGGCAGACGTCTGGTTCGCCACGTAGACGCCCGGGTTCGTGTCGTTCGTCAGGTTGAAGCCCTCGGCGATCAACTCCGCGCCGAGACGGCCGCCGAGCTTGAAGCGCTTGGAGAGACGCAGGTCGACCTGGAAGAAGCTCGCGCCGCGACCGCTGTTGAGCGTCGCGACGCCGCCCGGGAGGTCCCAGTTGCGGCCATCCAGGTTGTCGTCGACGCCAGTGATGATGTTGAACGGCTGGGCCGACTTGTAGCGCAGGACCGGCGCCACGGTGAAACCGTAGGCCGGCGCCCACACGGCACTCGCGGTGACACGGTGCCGCGTGTCGGTACGGGTCGGGCCCTCCTGGCGGTCGGCGAAGGGGTCGGTGGCGTCGAGGACGTCGTACTCACCGAACTCGTCGGTCGCGCGCAGGCTGGTGCTCGAAGTGGCCTCCGAGAGCGTGTAGCTCGCCAGCACCTGCAACTTGCTGTCCCAGCGCTTCTTAAGCGTGAGGTTGATGCCCTTGTAGTGCCTGACGCCCTCGCTGATGTCGATGCGGAAATCCGAGTTGCCCGTGGTCGCGAGGAGGTTCTGCAGGCGCCGGGGCGACGTGCCGCCGGCCGTACGGGTGTTGAGACGCGGGCGCGTGCCCAGGTCCTTGCCGCGCGCGTACACTCCGTCGACCTCGATCGCGTAGCCCTGGCCGATGGCCTTGGCGAAGCCGAAGTTGGCCTGGTCGGTGTAGGGCTGTTTGATGAGCGGCGACGCCGCGTGCGATGGCCGCGGCGCGGCGGCGTTCACGAGCTGGTTGGGCGGCAGGGGCTGACCGACCTGGTAGAATGAGCCGTCGGCGTTCTTGATGCCTGAGCTGTCGGTGTTGGAGTAGATCTGTCCGAAGGCCGACTGCGCGCCGATGACCGCGAACAGGATGTTCGCGTTCGTGTACGCGAAGTCGTAGTAGCGGCCGAGGCCGCCACGGAACACGAAACGCCCGTCGGCGTTGACGTCATACGTGAAGCCTGCGCGCGGGGCGACGTTGTTCTTGTCCTCCTTCGGATCCTTGCCGAAGTCCTCGAAGCCGGGCAGGCCCTGCAGGCGTCCGGCGCGTCCGGCGTCCTGCAACTCCGAGAAGATGATGTTCTTGCCCTGGTCGAAGGCGAAGCCGGTCACGAGGTCGTAGCGCACCCCGAGGTCCAGGTTCAGCTTGTCGTTCACCTTCCAGCCGTCCTGCAAGTAGAAGGCATACTGCTTGTTGGGGATCACGCCGATGCTCAGGCCGCCCTCTTCGATGCCGCCGTTGAAGGTGATGCTCGAGATGGGCGCGGTGCGGCTGTCGGCAAGGTGGGTGTAGCGGGGCTGTTGTCCCGTGGAGAACGTGATGTCCAGGGTGGGCTCGTAGATGAAGCTCGCCCCCACCTTGAACTGATGGTTGCCCCTGTTCCAGGTCAGGTCGTCGCGGAACTGGTACTTCTTCTGGAACGTCTGCTGTGGCGTGTTGATGCTCTGGCCGACGAAAACACCACCCGGAAAATCCTCGGTGGGATCGTTTGAGCGCTCCAGGATCTCGTTCTTGAAATACGAGAACTGGAACACGAACTCGTTGACCGTGCCACCACCCAGCACCGAGTTGAGGTTGCCGTTCAGCGAGTGGAACTTGTTCTTGCTGTCACCCCAATTCTCGGGCGGAGCCTGGGGGCTGGCGCCGTAGGGCTGGGAGTTGTTGTTGAAGCCGTAGCGGACCGAGAGATAGTTGTCGGCGTTCACCTGGTGCGTGATCTTGCCGACGAACAGGTTTTCGCGGAACGGGATGGCGAACACGCCGTCCTTGTCGGGGAACAGACCCCCCGTGTTGACGGGCTGGGTGGTGTCCTGCTGGTTGCGCTCGAAGGACAAGAAGAAGTGGGTCTTGTCCTTGACGATCGGCCCGCCCAGGCTGCCGCCGAACTGGTGCTTGCGGTACTCGCCTTTGTCGAGGCCGCCGCGCTTCTCGGCCTCCGTCTGGGAGTTGAGGCTCTTATCGCGGAAGTACTCGAACACCGAACCCCGCAGTTCGTTGGTGCCGCTCTTGGTGACGACCTTGAGCGCGCCGCCGTTGGCGCGGCCCGAATCGGCGCGGAAGCGCTGGGTCTCGAAGTTGAACTCGCCGATCGAGTCGAGCGGGAAGTTCTGCACGAGGCCGCCGACCGTGTCGTCGTTGTTGTCGCCGCCGTCGATCAAGTAGTTGATGTTGCGGCCACCACCGCCCGCAACCTGTGGCGCGAACTGCGTCGACTTGGTCGGGTCAGTGTGGAAGCCGAGGCTGACGCCGGGCACGAGGGCCGCGAGGTTGCCGAATTGGCGGCCGTTGAGCGGCAGGTTCTCGATCTGGGCGGACGTGATCACTTCGCCAACGCCCGAGTCCCTGGTGTCGATCAGCGGCGCGTCGGCCACGACCGAGATCTCTTCGCTCTGGGCAGCCACCGTCATGCGGAAGTCGAGGCCCGTGGTGCGGGCCACGTTGACGACCGTGTCCTTGCGCAGCTGGCCGGCAAAGCCGCTCAGTTCGGCCTTGACCTCATAGCTCCCGACGGGAAGTGAAGTGAAGCGGTAGCCGCCTGCGGCATCGCTCACGGCCGAGCGGGCCAAGCCCGTGGCCGGATTCTTGACGGACACGGCAACGCCGGGCAGTGCGCCGCCCTGCTCGTCCTGGACCTTGCCCTCGATCGCGCCGGTCGTGCCTTGGGCAAAACTCGGCGTTGCGGCTGCCAGCAGCAGCAATGCGGCCGCCGCCAACGTGTGAAGTCTCTTCATCGTACGATGTCCTCCAGTGCTCCTCTGGCGTGTCTCGATGGGCCCTATTGCCCAGCGCGACCAAGCCGCCAGCCTGGGAGCCTGACTCTTGGTCAGACAGAGTGCAATCTCGGAGCCATCCACCCGCAGCAGGTAAGTCCTTTGTTTAGAGCCTAGTATGAAATCTGAATGCCACCAGACTTCAAAATGTTGGCGTTTGTATTCCAAGCAGTTGGACTACCGTTGGGTTGTCAAAGCCTCTCGGAGGGCGCGCGCACGGGTTTTGATCTCGGCGCTTCCCGGCGAACGCAGCACGTGGTCGATCTCGACCCTCGCGTCGCCTGGCCGGGCCAGCTTGGCGAGGACCACAGCCAGGTTGAGGTGCGCCTCGGCGAGCTCGGGCGCCACGCTCGTGAGATGGGTGAAGATCGCCTCGGCTTCGGCGAGGCGGCCCGCCTGCACCAGCATCACCCCCAGGCCGTTTCGCGGGTCGGGATCGTTCGGCGCCAACTCGGACGCCTTCCGGTAAGCGCTCTCGGCCGCCTCATCGCGGCCCAGCGCGCGCAACGCGTTGCCGCGATTGTTCCAGGCAACGGCGTTGTTGGGATCGAGGAGCGTCGCGGTCTCGAAGGCGCGCAGGGCTTCGTGCATCCGCCCGCGGCCGGCCTCGAGAACACCGAGATGGACGAAGGGCTCCGGCAACAGGGCATTGAGCGCTATCGCTCGGCCCTCGCTGTCGATGGCATCCGTGACCCGCCCAGCCTGGGCCAGGGCCACCGCGCGCTCGTGCCAGGCGGCGGCATCGCGGCCGGCCACGTCATCGAGCGTGGCGAGAAGCGATACCGCCTCCCGCTCGCGGCCCTGTTGGCGCAGCGATGCCGCCAGCCCACGCCGGAACACGGGGTTCTTCGGTTCGCGAGCGACCAGCGGCGTCAACGCCTTCACCGCTGTCGCGTGGTCGCCACGAGCGGCTGCCCAGGCGGCCCCCTCGTAGGCACGGAACACAGGCAGCGCATCCTTCGGATCGATGCGCGTGGCCTCCTCGTCGCTGGCGAGTCGCGTCGACGCCACGTAGCCCAGTGCCTTGAGCCGCTCGGCGACCTCTGGTTCGGTGGGTGCCGCGGCAGCCGCTCGCTCGTGGGCTCGAAACCTCACGAGCGCCTCCTTCAATCGACCCGCTTCCAGGGGGTGCTGCTCGATCAAGTTGCGGGTCTCACCCGGGTCCGCCTCCAGATCGAAGAGTTCGGGCCGCGGCGCCTCGATGCGCTTGAAGCGGCCCGTTCGAAACGAGCGCAGTGGCGCCCATCCGAAAGTTGCCGGGTAAACGCTCTCGGCGTACGACTCGCCGCCCGGCGCATGCGTGAACAGGTCCACGCCGTCGAGGCCTGCTGGCGCGGGCACGCCCAGTCGCCCCAGCAGCGTCGGCAGCACATCGCGCGTGCGTGCGACGCCGCTCTTGCGCACCCCGCGCGCTATGCTGGGGCCGGACATGAGAAAGGGAATGCGCAGCGTCGACTGATACACGAAAAAGCCGTGGGTGGGCTCGCCATGTTCCCCGAGAGCCTCGCCGTGATCGGCGACGACGGCCGCCAGCACCTGGGGGCCCGCGGCGTCGAGCAGGGCGCCGACGCAGCCGTCGAGATGCGCGACCTCCCCGTCGTATGGCTGATCCTCATGGGCCTCGCGGAACGGCGCCGGCGGAGCGTAGGGTGCGTGAGCATCGTACAGATGCACCCAGGCCGCGAAGCGCGTCCTCTGCCGGCCCATCCATTCCCGGGCAGCGGCGACGACCGCCTCGCAGGAGCGCTCTGATTCCAGGACGCTGCCACCCGCGTTGCCGCGTTCGATGCGGTCGTCGTACAGCTCGAAGCCCCGCGCGAGGCCGAAGCGGCGGTCGAGCACGTAGGCGCCGACGAAGGCGCCCGTCGCGTAGCCGCGGGGCCTGAGGAGCGTCGCGAGCGTGTCGAGTTCGCGGGGGAACACGTACGAGCCGTTGTCGTGGACACCGTGGCGCGGTGGCTCGAGCCCCGAGAGGATCGTCGCGTGCGACGGCAACGTGAGCGGCACGGAGGCGAGGGCCTCGCCGAAGACGACCCCGCCAGCGGCCAAGGCGTCGAGGCGCGGTGTGAGCCCGCCCGGGTGGCCGTAGGCGCCCAGACGATCGGCGCGCAGCGTGTCCAGCGTGATGAGCAGCAGGCTCGCGCCCTCCGAGGGCGGGCGCAGCGTTCGCCCCTGGCAGGCAGCGAGAGTTGCGACCAGGCTCACCAGTGCCAACCGCCGTGTCACGGAAGCTCCTTGAGGCGAGCCTGCGCACGCGCGCGTGTCAGCGGATCCGCGAGGGCGGCCTCGTACATCTTGCGGGCCACCACGTCGTCCCCCCGGCTGCGCGCGATCTCGCCCAGGTTGTAGCGCGCCTGGCCGCTTGCCGGGTCCACGACGAGGGCACGCTCCAGGACCTGCTTCGCCTCGTCGAGGCGGCCCTCCTGGGCGTAGGCGGTGGCGAGACCCACGAACGGGTCAGCGCTGCGTGGCCCGCCGTCGACGACCCTTGCGAAGAAAGGGATTGCTTCGTGGCTGTGGCCCGCGCGCAGCAGCGCATCGGCGAGCCGGAAGTTCACCAGGGGGTTCCCGGGGTCGAGGCCCGCGATCGCCCGGTAGGTGCGGGCTACGTCTTCCGGGCCCTCGAACGGGCCCACGGCCTGGGCGATCCTGCGGGCGACCGTGGTGCGGTCCTTCGGATCGGCGCCGGAGCCGCTTCCGCCGGGGCCTTGCGCATAACCGAGACTGCGCAGGCGCTCGGCGGTCTCGGGGTCGACGGCGCGCGGGCTTGCGACTTCGCCCTCGAGCACTGCCTCGAGGGCCGCGGCCATTTGCGCCGCGCGCGCGGGCTCGCGCGCGATCAGGTTGATCGTCTCTCCGGGATCGGCAGCCACGTCGAACAGCTCGGGCTTCGGGGCGCGGATCAGCTTGTAGCGGCCCTCTCGCCAGGCGCGGAGATCGCTCCAGCCGAAGTCGAGTTGGGGGGCGAGGGTCTCCGCGTAGAGCGGCCCGAGCGGCCTCGGGGCCGCGCTCCACTGGCTGCGCAGTGACGAGCCGGGAAGGCCCGCCGAGCCCGCGAGATCGGCCACTGTCGCGGCGAGATCGACGAGGCCCACTGCGCCCTTGACGCGGCGCCCCACCGGCACGCCCGTGCCCCGCAGGATCAGCGGCACGCGCAGCGTGGTGTCGTAGACGAACAGGCTGTGGCTCTCCTCCTCGTGCTCGCCGAAGGCTTCGCCGTGGTCTGCGGTGAGCACCACGAGCGAGCTCCCAGGCCGCGCATCCCAGCTCGCGAGCAACTCGCCGAGTGCCTGGTCCGCGAATGCGATCTCGCCGCGGTAGGGATCCTTCCGGCGGAACGCTGCCGGAGGATCGTAGGGTGCGTGGGGATCGTAGAGGTGGACCCACACGAACACCGGGCCGGACTCGCTCGCGAGCCAGGCGCGCGCGGCTGCCGCGACGCGGTCGGCCCGACGTTCCGGGAACTCGAAGTGCAATCCCGGCGCGCGCTGCAGGGCGTCATCGTAGTGATCGAAACCCCGGGCCAGCCCGAAGCGCCGAGCCAGAGGGAGCGCCCCGACGAACGCCGCCGTGCGCAGGCCGCGCGCCTTCAGTGCCTCAGCGAGGGTACGCGGTCCGGGCCCGAGCGCGAAGCTGCCGTTGCCGCGCACGCCGTGCGCCGGCGGGAGGAGACCGGTCAGCATCGTGGCGTGGGACGGGAGCGTGATCGGGGCGGGCGCGAAGGCGGATTCGAACAAGACGCCGGCGCGAGCCAGAGCGTCCATCGCCGGCGTGTGGGCAGCGCCGTCACCGTACGCGCCGATGCGATCGGCGCGCAGCGTGTCGACGGTGACGAGCAGCACGGAGGGTGGCGGGCTCGCGGCCGCCGTGGGGAGAGCCCCCACGACGAGTGTCAGGCCGATCGCGAGCTGACGCCGAGCCTCCAAGCCTCGAAAGCCTAGCATGCCGACCTCCGGCGCCGACAGGTAGCGGGCGTAGAATGGGGCGATGGCGACAGCGCTGGAGAGGCCCGTGGTCGGAGCCCTCGCGACACAGCACTCCTGGGTCGGCAACCGCGAGGTCGTGGGGCGTGCCGGCTTCCGCGACGCGGTGTCGCCGGCGACGGGCGAGGCGTTCGCGCGCGCGAGCCTGCTCGACGCTGAGCAGACGCAAGCGGCCGTAACCGCCGCACACGCGGCAGCGCCGTCCTGGGGCGCGCTGTCGTTCCGCGAGCGGGGCCGGTTGCTGCTGCGGGCGCGCGACGTCATCGTCGAAGACGCTGGCGAGATCGCGCGGCTGATCGCCCGGGAGCAGGGCAAGCCAACAGCCGAGGCGCTGGCCGTGGAGATCTTCCCTGCGCTCGAGACCCTGAAACACCTGGCCCAGCATGCCGAGGCGGCCTTGCGCGACGAGCCGCTCGAGAGCGGCGTCTTGCTGTTCGCCCACAAGCGCTCGCGCATCCGCTACGAGCCGTTCGGCGTCGTGCTCGTGATCACGCCCTGGAACTACCCGTTCTTCCTCTCGCTCTCGGGCGCGGCCTCGGCACTCGCGGCAGGCAACAGCGTCGTGCTGAAGCCGGCGCCGGCCACGACACTCGTCGGCCTCAAGCTCGGCGACGTGTTCCGCAAGGCCGGCTTTCCCGAAGGCGCCCTGAACGTGATCGCGACGGAGGATAGCCAGGCGCCGGCGCTCGTCGAGGATCAGCGCATCGGCAAGATCCTGTTCATCGGCAGCGTCGGCACCGGCAAGAAGGTGATGGTGGGCGCCGCGAAGAACCTGACGCCGGTGCTGCTGGAGCTGGGTGGCAAGGACCCGGCCGTCGTGTGCCGCGACGCCGATCTGGATCAGGCGGTGCGCGGCATCGTCTGGGGGGCGTTCGTGAACGCGGGTCAGACCTGCGTCTCGGTCGAGCGCGTCTACGTCGAGGAACCAGTGGCCGATGCCTTCATCGCCAGGGTCCTCGAGCAGACCCGGAAACTCCGGGTGGGCGACCCGTTGCGCGAGGAAGTCGATGTCGGCCCGATGACGCTGGAACGACAGCGAGCCATCGTCGAGGAGCACGTGCGGGACGCCGTCGCCCTGGGCGCTTCGGTGCTGGCTGGAGGCGAGCGTCCCCAGGGCCCGGGCTTCTTCTATCCGCCCACCGTGCTGACGAACGTGAAGCACTCGATGCGGGTGATTCGCGAGGAGACCTTCGGTCCCGTGCTGCCGATCATCCGGGTGCCGAATCTCGACGAGGCGGTGCGGCTCGCGAACGACAGCGAGTACGGCCTCACGGCCAGCGCCTGGACCCGGGATCGGCGCACGGCCGAGCGCTTGCAGAGCGAGCTTCACGCCAGCGTCGTCAGCATCAACGACTGTGTCTCGAGCCTGGGCGAGCCGGCGGCGCCATACGGTGGCAGGCGCCACAGCGGGATCGGTCGCGCCCATGGCGTGCTCGGCCTGCGCGAGATGACGCAGGCCAAGTACGTCAGCTGGGACCCAAGCCGCCGGCCGATGCTGTGGTGGTATCCCTACGGCCGCGATTTCGAGGCCTTCATGGCGATGGCGGGCCGGGCGCTGCACGGTCGATCGCTCGCGACGCGCTTGCGGGGCCAGCTGGCGCTCGCCAGCAAGCCGCGCTTCTGGCGCCGCATGCGGCTTCTCACGCTTCTGCGCAACCTCGACAAGCTGTTTTGAGCATGGCCGTCTCCGGTTCGCAGCTGTCTTCCGGCAGGCGTCCCAAGTGGTTCCACGTCACGATGGGGATCTTCCTCATCACGGTGGCTGTGGCGCTGACACTCGGCTGGCAGTTCCTCGCCTCGGAGGAAGCCAGGGTCGCGAGCGATTTCCAGACCCTGCGCTTCGTCGTCTATTTCTTTGGCCTGGTGCTGTTCCTGCTCTTGATCGGGGGGCTCGGACTGCTGGTGATCCTGCTGATCCGGGAGGTGCGCCTCAACGAGCGGCAGTCCAACTTCGTCTCGGCCGTGACCCACGAGCTGAAGACGCCCGTCGCCTCGCTCAAGCTGTATCTCGATACGCTCGAGCTGCGCGATCTGCCGGAGAGCCGTCGCCAGGACTTCTACAAGACGATGCGCCAGGACATCGAACGCCTGAATGCGACGATCAACAATGTACTGAACGCTGCCATGTACACCGACCGGCCCGTGGTCGACCCGCAGCCGCTGGATTTTGCCAAACTGGTGCGGCGGGCGATCGACCTGACGCGCACCCGACACCAGCTTCCGCCCGAAGCGATTGGTTATGAAGGTCCGGAGACGCTGGCGCTGCGTGGCGACGCGCCGGCGCTCGAGACCGCCGCGCTCAACCTGCTCGAGAACGCGGTCAAGTACTCGAAGGATGGCGTGCACGTCGAGGTCGAAGTGGGGAACCATGGCGACGGCCAGGCCCACTTGCGCGTGCGGGACCATGGCATCGGGATGAGCCGGGCGCACCTCGCTTTCATCTTCAACCGCTTCTACCGCATCGGCACGGAGGTGCGGCGCAGCCGCCCCGGGACGGGTCTGGGCCTGTTCATAGTGAAGTCCGTGATGAAGGGTCATCACGGCACCGTTTCCGCCGAGAGCCCGGGCCCCGACCGCGGATCGGTGTTCACGATAACGCTGCCGGGCGTGCTCGCCGCTGAGGCCCCGGCGCCAGTCGTCGCCCCGATGCCTCGCTCCAAGGCCGCGGTTTAGGCCAGGCATGGCGCGGCTGCTGGTCGTCGAAGACGAGTCCCACCTCGCGCAGGGCATCAAGTTCAACCTCGAGCTCGAGGGCTACGAGGTCGACGTGGTGGGCGACGGCGCCGAGGCCTTCGAACGCTTGCGCCGGGGGCCCGCCTGGGACCTGATCCTGCTCGACGTGATGCTTCCGGGGATGGATGGCTTCGAGTTGGTGGATCGCCTGCGCAAGGCCGGCAACTTCACCCCGACGCTGATGCTGACCGCCAAGGGCCTGCCCGAGGACATGGTCCATGGCCTCGAAGCCGGCGCGGACGACTACCTCTCGAAGCCCTTCGAGCTCACGGTGCTGCTGGCGCGGGTCAAGGGCCTGCTGCGCCGCCGCGACTGGGCGCACGGCGCTTCCGAGGGGCCGCAGCGAGCCCGCATCGGCGAGGTGGAGGTGGACTTCACGAGCTTCGAGGTCAAGGGCAAGGGCGGCACCCAGCAACTGACCCTGCTCGAGGCCATGCTGCTGAAACTGCTGGTCCAGAACGCGGGTCGCGTGGTCCCCAAGACGGAGATCCTGGAGAAGGTCTGGAACCTGTCGCCGGACACACAGACGCGGGCCGTCGACAACTTCATCGTGCGCCTGCGCCGCTACCTCGAGGTCGATCCGCGCGAGCCGAAGCTCCTCGTGACGGTGCGCGGCGCCGGCTATCGTCTGAACGTCGAGAACTCCGGAGCAAACGAAGCGTGACGCCGGCATGATCATCGTGATGAAGGCGAACCTTCCGGAGGACTCGCCGCAGCTTCGCCAGGTCATCGCACACGCGGAGAGCTATCCCGGCGTCCGCACCGAGGTGCGGCGCATCCAGGGCGCAACCCGCTCGGTGACCGAGGTTTACCTGCTCGGGCCCACCGGTGTGGTCCCGCAGGCGCCGTTCGAGGAGTTCGAAGCGGTCGAGAAGGTCGTGCGGGTGACCCAGAGCTTCCGCGCCATCGGCCGGCACGACGGGGGGCTGGAGGCCGTGGGCTTCGACTACAACGGTGTCCAGCTCTCGCAGGACACGCTGCACGTCTTCCCGGGACTGTGCGCCGCCGACACGCCCGAGAACCTCGAGAAGGTATTCCGGCTGCTCCAGCAACTGGGCATCGTCACCACTCGAGCCGGCGCCTTCAAGCCGCGATCCAGCCCCTACGACTTCCAGGGCCTGGGCGCCGCCTGCCTGCCATGGGTGTTCGAGCTGGCGGGCAAGTACGGGATCCGCATCGTGGCCATGGAGGTGACGCACGAGTCGCACATCGGTGAGATCCAGAGAGCCCTCGAAGCCTCGGGCCGTGCCACTGGCGTGATGCTCCAGATCGGCACCCGGAACGCGCAGAATTTTGAACTTCTGAAGGCGGTCGGCCAGGAGACCGAGTTGCCGGTGCTGTTCAAGCGCGGCATGGGCATCACTCTCGAAGAGTCGCTGAACGCCTGCGAGTACGTGGCTAGCGGCGGCAATCGCCGCATCGTTTTCTGCCTGCGCGGCATGAAGACCAACCTCGGGGACCCGCATCGCAACTTCGTCGATTTCTCGCACGTGCCGGTCGTGAAGCGGCTGACGCGGCTGCCGGTGGCGATCGATCCCTCGCACTCCGTGGGGCGCAGGGCGGTCGGGCCCGACGGGATCCTCGACATCGCCCACGCCACCGCCCAGGGCGTGATCGCTGGCGCCAACATGGTGCTGCTGGACGTCCACCCTGAGCCGGCCAGCGCCCTTTGCGACGGGCCCCAGGCCCTGTTGCTCGAGGAACTGCCACGCTTTCTCGAAGACGTGGCGATCGCACGGCGCGCCTACGAGGAGCGCCGCCGGCTGGCGGCACGGGGTTGAACTTCGGCGGATCTGGAGGCAAGTTTTCGCCTTGCAGCCTCCCGGCCAGGCGAAGAACCTGACGCGCTTCATCGACAACGACAGGGGTGTGCCCGTGCTACGATCACCCGAATTGAGCCGCGCGGGCCGCTCCGGTCCCTCCACGAGCTTCTGAGGGAGGACGAGGCGGTGACTCCGGCCCTCGCTAGGGCGCTGCGACGGCTCCGGCGACATCGCGTCCGCACTCCAGAAAAGCCCCTCCGAGACGAGCTTCTGAGCATCGAGCGGCTCGAGGAGAGGGCCAAGGCCCTGGCGGCGCGTCTGACCGTCGATCCTGCGCCGCGCCGAAACGCGCGCGACGTGTTCCCGCGCTTCGCCGACAACGCCCGCGTCCTGCGCAAGGTGTACCTCACCATGGCCGAGGATGTGCACAGGGGAGACTTCGTCACGCCAGCCGCGGAGTGGCTGCTCGACAACTACCACCTGGTCGCTTCCGAGATCCGCGACGTGCGCCAGAACCTGCCGCGCGGCTACTACCGAGAACTGCCCAAGCTGGCCATGCGCCAGCTGGCCGGCGACGCGCGGGTCTACGCCATGGCCGTAGAGCTGATCCGCCACAGCGACAGCCGCCTCGACCGGCTGCAGCTGCTCCGCTTCATGAACAGCTACCAGACCGTCGCACCCCTCACGATCGGCGAGCTGTGGGCGTGGCCGAGCATGCTCAAGCTCGCGCTCATCGAGAACCTGCGCCGCCTGGCGGACGAGACGATCGCTGCACGCGAGGCGCGCCGGGCGGCCGACGACTATGTCGCCCAGATCGACGCCGCCGGGCACGGACACCCGCCGCCGCTCCCGCCTGAGATCCATCCCGCCTTCGTCGTGCAGGTGCTGCAGCGCGCACGCGAATACGGCCCGCGCCTCTCGGCGGTGCGCGCCGCCATCGACGCCCATCTCGCCGCGAGAAGAACGGCCGCGGAGGAGGCGATCCGCAGCGAGCACCGACGCCAGGCGGCGGCCCAGGTCTCCGTGGGCAATCTCATCACGAGCCTCCGGCTTTGCTCCACCCTAGACTGGAGGCAGTACTTCGAGTCGGTGAGTCTGGTCGAAGGAGTGCTTCAGCGCGATCCAGCCGCGATCTACGGGAAGATGGACTTCCTGAGCCGCGACCGCTACCGCCAGGCGGTGGAGGACCTGGCCGACGGCACCGGGGAAGCGCAGCTCCGGGTAGCGCTCCGAACCGTCGAGAGCGCGCGCCAGGCCGCCGAGAGCGGCCTCACCGGGCGCGCGGTCCACATCGGCCACCACTTGATCGGCAAGGGCCGCGCCGATCTCGAGAGCGACGTCGCATACCATCCCCGGCTCGGCCGCTGGACGCGCCGCCTGATCTTCGCCCATGCCACCACGGTCTACCTGGGCACGATCGCGCTGCTCACCGCCCTGTTGCTCGGCCTTGGCTTCGTCTACGCGGGCGAGCACAGCAATTCGCCCTGGCCGCTCGCCTGGGTGGCGCTGCTGCTGCTGCTGCCCGCCAGCGAGGTGGCCGCGGCCGTCGTCCGGAGCCTGTGCGTCCGTTTCGCCCCTCCGCGGCGGCTCCCTCGCCTCGACTTCCTGGACGGCGTGCCGGAGAGCATGCGGACGGTGGTCGTCGTGCCGACGCTCCTGACGAGCGTCGAGAGGGTCGGCGAGCTGCTCGAGCATCTCGAGGTCCTGGCCCTCGGCAATCTCGACCCTTGTGTCCACTTCGCCCTGCTCAGCGACTTCGCCGACGCCGCGGCGCGAGCGCTGCCGCAGGACGAGGCCATCCTGAGGGCCGCCCGCGCAGGCATCGAGGCGCTCAACGTGCAGCACGGCGACGGGCGCAACGATCGCTTCTATCTCGTTCACCGCGTGCGGCAGTGGAACGCGCGCGAGGGCGTCTTCATGGGCTGGGAGCGCAAGCGCGGCAAACTCGAGGAGTGGAACCGGCTCTTGCGGGGAGCCACGGACACGAGCGCTTCGGTGGAGGTCGGCGACCCCGGCATCTTCCCTGGCGTCCGCTACTGCATCACGCTCGATTCGGACACGCGCCTACCGCGTGACGCCGCGAAGAAGCTGATCGGGATCGCCGCCCATCCGCTGAACCAGCCGTTTTTCGATCCTCACCTGGGCCGCGTGACCGAAGGCTACACGATCCTCCAGCCGCGCGTCAGCGTGACCATGGCGAGCGCCGCCGGCTCGCTGTTCGCGCGACTCTACGCCGGGCACACCGGTGTCGATCCCTACACCACGGCCGTGTCCGACACGTACCAGGACCTGTTCGGCGAGGGGATCTTCACGGGCAAGGGGCTCTACGACGTAGATGCGTTCGTCACGGCCCTGCTGGGCCGCGTTCCCGAGAATGCACTCTTGTCACACGACCTTTTCGAGGGACTCTACGCGCGCACGGCCCTGGTCACCGACATCGAGGTCGTCGACGACTACCCCGCGAGCGTCCTCGCCCACGCGCGGCGCCAACACCGGTGGGTGCGGGGTGATTGGCAGATTCTGTGGTGGCTGTTCCCGATCGTCCCGACACGCTCCGGCCTGCGCCGCAACCGCCTGCCGCTGATCTCGCGCTGGAAGATCCTGGACAACCTGAGGCGAAGCTTGATGGCGCCCGCGACCGTGGCCCTGCTACTGCTCGGGTGGACGACGCTGCCCGGAAGCCCGCTGGTCTGGACGGCCGCGGTGCTGGCGGCGCTCGCGTTCAACCTCTATCCGCTGGCGCTCACGACCGTCGGCGGTCCGCCTCCGCAGCAGCCGTGGCGTGTCTTCTTTGGCGTGGTGAGAGAAGACGCGAGCACGGTGCTCGCGCAGACCGGCCTGCAACTGACCTTCCTAGCGAGCGAGGCCTGGGAGAGGTTGCACGCGATCGGCTTGACGCTGGTCCGACTGGCGGGCACGCAGCGCCGCATGCTGGAGTGGGAGACGGCCTCGGCGAGCGCAGAGCTAGGACGCGCCCGCAGCGGCGCCCCTGCCTTCGTGATGGAAATGATCGCGAGCCCGATCATCGCCTTGCTCGGCCTCGCGCTGGTCGCCGTCGCCCGCCCGGCCGGGCTTGCACCCGCGCTGCCGGTGCTCTTCCTGTGGGCCGCCGCGCCGCTCGTCGCATACGTGCTCAGCAGGCCCGTGCCGGAACGGCGCCTGGCGCTCGGCCCCGAGGACCGCGCCCTCTTCGAGCGCGTCGCTCACGACAGCTGGCGCTACTTCGAAGAATTCATGGGTCCGGAAGATCACGGCTTGCCGGCCGACAACTTCCAGGAAGTGCCGGAGCCGCGGGTCGCGCATCGGACCTCTCCCACCAACATCGGGATGGGGCTGCTCGCGACACTGGCGGCTTGCGACCTCGGCTTCGTCACCAAGAGCGCTCTCGCCAAGAGGATCGACGCGACGCTCACGACCATGGAGGGCCTCGAGAGATACGAGGGCCATCTGCTCAACTGGTACGACACGCAGAGCCTGGCAGCACTCCCGCCCCGCTACGTCTCGACCGTCGACAGCGGGAACCTGGTTGGGGCGCTCATGACGCTCGCCGAGGGGCTGCGCCAAGCGGGCTTGGCGGAGCTGGCCCGTCGAGCCAGCTCCTTCGCCGAGGGAATGAGCTTCCGCTTCCTCTACGACCCCCAGCGCCGTATCTTCTCGATCGGCTTTCGCCTCGCCGACTCCGAGCGGCCCGGTCGTCTGGACCAGTCGTACTACGACCTGCTGGCTTCCGAAGCGCGCCTGGCGAGCTTCATCGCCATCGCCCGCGGCGAGCTGCCCGAGACGCACTGGTTCCACCTGGGCCGGTTGGTCACGAATCTCGACGGCACGCCGACCTTGCTGTCCTGGAGCGGCACCGCTTTCGAGTACTTGATGCCGCTCTTGGTCATGAAGAGCTACCCGGAGACGTTGCTCGACCAGACCTGCCGCATGGTCGTACGCCGGCAGGTCGAGTACGCAGCGGGGCGAAGGGTGCCCTGGGGAATCTCCGAGTGCGGCTACAACCTCTCTGACCGCCACGGCAACTACCAGTACAAAGCCTTCGGCGTCCCCGGACTCGGCCTGAAACGCGGCCTCGCCGACGAGCTGGTCGTGGCGCCCTATGCCACCGCCCTCGCCGCGATGGTCGACCCGCAGCTCGCTGCACGCAACCTGCGGCGCCTGGCGGCGGAAGGGCGCGCGGGCGCCTACGGCTTCTACGAGGCGATCGACTACACACACGCGACGCTCGGCGAACCGGGCACAGCTGAGCGAGCCTCCGCTTCCGGAGGAACCCTGGTGCGCGCCTTCATGGCGCATCACCAGGGGATGACGCTGGTGTCGCTCTCCAACGTCCTGCTCGGCGACCAGATGGTAAAGCGCTTCCACGCCGATCCGCGCGTGCAGGCCACGGAGCTGCTGCTGCAGGAGCGGGTCCCGCGCCGAGCCGCGATCACCCAGCCCCGCCCGGTCGAGGAGACACGGGCGGCCGGCCCTGCGCCGACGCAGGCCCTGCGCCGTTTCCGATCGCCGCACACCATGTGGCCACATGCGCAGTTCCTGTCGAACGGCAGCTACACCACGGTCGTGACCAACGCCGGCGGAGGCGCCAGCTTCTGCCGAGGCCGGGTCGTGACGCGCTACCGTGAGGACGCGACCCGCGATTTGGGAAGCCAGTTCCTGTATCTCCGGGACGTCCGCAGCGGCAGCGTGTGGTCAGCCACGCATCACCCGGTGGGCGCAGATACGGAGAACTACCTGGTGACGTTCCTCGCGGAGAAGGCGAGCTTCAGCCGCCGCGACGACGGTATCGCCACGCTGCTCGAGATCGCGGTCTCCACCGAGGACGACGTGGAGGTGCGCAGGCTGGCGCTGACGAACCACAGCGACCGCCCCCGCGAGATCGAGATCACGAGTTACGCCGAGGTCGTGCTCGGCCCGGCGGCGGACGATCTGGCTCACCCGGCTTTCGGAAAGCTGTTTCTCGAGACGGAGTACCTCCCGGAACGCACCGCGCTGCTTTGCAGTCGTCGACCACGCTCGCCCGACGAGGCGCGGCTGTGGGCGGTGCACGTCCTGAGCCTGGAAGGCCGCACGCAGGGCCCGCTCGAGTGGGAGACGGACCGCGCGCGCTTCCTGGGCCGAGGGCGCGGGGTGGAGGATCCCCAGGCACTCGACGGGCGATCCCTGTCCGGCACCACCGGTGTCGTGCTCGACCCCGTCGTCAGCTTGCGTCAACGCGTCCGGCTTGCGCCCGGGGGTTTCGTGCGGCTGTCGTTCGCGACGGGCATGGCGCTCTCCCGCGACACGGCCCTGGCGCTTGCCCAGAAATACCATGAGCCCAGCGCCGCGGCCCGGAGCTTCGCCCTCGCTTTTGCACACGCGCAGAGCGCGCTGCGGCACCTCGGGGTCAAAAGCGAGGACGCCTTGCTCTACGAGCGCCTCGCGTCGCGCGTGCTGTACGCCGACCGCTCGCTGCGCTCGGGCCCGGAGATCCTGGCCAGGAGTGAGCTCGGCCAGGAAGGCCTCTGGCCGCACGGCATCTCGGGGGACCTCCCGATCCTGCTCGTGCGGGTGGCCGGAGAAGGCGATCTGCCACTCGTCCAGGAGGTCCTGCAGGCCCAGGAGTACTGGAGGCTCAAGGGGCTGCGTGCCGATGTCGTGATTCTGAACGAGCAGCCGGCCAGCTATCTCGACGAGATGCACGGCCAGCTCACGGCGCTGCTCGACAACGGCCCGTGGAGGGCGTGGCGCCACCAACCCGGCGGCGCCTACCTGCTGCGCGGCGACCGCTTGGGAGACGCCGAGCGCGTCCTGCTCGCAGCCGTGGCGCGTGCTGTCCTGAGCGGCGATCGCGGTGGGCTGGCGGCACAGCTCGAGCACGCCCACGTCCAGTGGCCTGAGCCGGAGCCACCACAACTGACACCCTCTCGAGATCCGGCTCCCGTTGCCGTTTCCAACCTCGAGGTGCCACCCCTGAGCTTGGCCAACGGCCTGGGAGGGTTCGGCGCTGACGGTCGGGAATACGTCGTGCTGCTCGAAGGTGCAACGGAGACCCCGTTGCCGTGGGCGAACGTGATCGCCAATCCCGTGTTCGGCACGATCGTCACCGCCAGCGGAGCGGCCCATACGTGGGCCGGCAACAGCCGCGAGAACCGGCTGACGCCCTTCGCGAACGACCCTGTCAGCGACCCGACTGGCGAGGCGCTCTTCATCCGTGACGATGAGACGGCCGAATTGTGGTCTCCGACCCTGAGCCCGCTGCGGCGCACGCCGGATAGTCGCCTCCTGATCCGGCACTCAGCCGGCCTCACCCGCTTTTTGCAGGTCGCACAAGCGATCCGCCACGAGCTCGACGTGTTCGTGGACGCGAACGATCCCGTGAAGCTCTCGAGGCTCACATTGACGAACCAGGGCGCCCTGCCTCGTCGCTTGAGCGTGTACGCTTACAACGAGTGGATCCTGGGTCCGCCCCGCGAGGGCCACGGGCTTCACGTCGTGACCGAGCTCGACGCTGTGGCCGGCACGATCATGGCGCGCAATCCCTACAACACCGAGTACCCGGGACACGTGGCCTTTGCCCACGCCAGCGACACCATCCGCTCCGCCACCGGCGACCGGGCCTCGTTCCTGGGCCGCAACGGCTCGCTGGCGCGGCCGGCCGCCCTGGCACGCGAGACGCTGTCCGGCCGCTTTGGCGCGGGTCTCGATCCGTGCGCAGCGCTGCAGGTGTCGTTCTCGCTTGCCCCCGGCGAGACGCGAGCGCTGGTGTTCTTATTGGGCCAGGCAAGGGATGCTCCCGAGGCGCGCCAACTCGTCGCGCGCCACGGCTCAGCGGCGGCGGCCGAGTCCGCGCTGGGCGTCGTGGGTCGCGCCTGGGATCGGACTCTCGACGCCGTGCACGTGAACACCCCGGACGACTCCTTCGACCTGTTGATGAACCGCTGGCTCCTCTATCAGGACCTGAGCTGCCGCCTGTGGGCTCGCTCGGGCTATTACCAGCCCGGTGGAGCGTTCGGTTTCCGCGATCAGCTCCAAGACACGATGGCCCTGGTCCTGGCGCGGCCGGATCTCGCCCGCGAGCATCTGCTGCGTGCGGCCGGTCACCAGTTCGTCGAAGGCGACGTGCAGCACTGGTGGCACGAGCCCAGCGGGCGTGGCACCCGTACCCGCTGCTCGGACGATCTGCTGTGGCTGCCCTACGCGGCGGCGCACTACGCGCGCACCACCGGAGACGCGGGCGTGCTCGACGAGATGGCTGCGTTCCTGGAGGCCCCCGCTCTGGCACCAGACGCGCAGGAGGCCTACATCCAGCCCCGCCTGTCCGCGGAGCGTGGCTCGCTCTTCGAGCACTGCCTGCGAGCCATCGACAAGGGGTTGACGGCAGGGGCACACGGGTTGCCGCTGATCGGAAGCGGAGACTGGAACGACGGCATGAACCGCGTGGGCTGGCAAGGCCGTGGGGAGAGCACGTGGGTGGGGTTCTTTCTCCACGGCGTGCTCGCGGAGTTCGCTCCGCTGTGCGAGGAGCGGGGCGACCCAGAGCGAGGCCTTCGCTACCGGCGCGAGGCCGCCAGGCTCGCGGCGATGCTCGAGCGGACCTGGGACGGCGACTGGTACCGCCGCGGATACTACGACGACGGCTCACCGCTCGGCTCAGGCCAGAACGACGAATGCCGGATCGACTCGATCGCGCAGTCCTGGGCGGTGCTCTCCGCGGCCGTGCCGGAGCGCTACGCCGACCGTGCCATGGACGCGGTCCGGGCGCAGCTCGTGCGGCGCGGGCATCGGCTGCTGGCCTTGCTCACGCCTCCCTTCGATCGCTCGCGACAGGAGCCCGGCTACATCAAGGGCTATCCGCCCGGGGTGCGGGAGAACGGCGGCCAGTACACCCACGCCGCCGTGTGGACGGTCATGGCCATGGCGCAGCGTGGACACGGCGACGAAGCGGTCGAGCTCTTCCACATGCTGAACCCGGCCAATCACACGCGCACCGCGCCCGACGTCGAGCGCTACAAGGCCGAGCCCTACGTGCTTGCCGGCGACGTGTTCGCGCATCCGTCTCATGCCGGTCGGGCAGGCTGGACCTGGTACACGGGCTCGGCAGGTTGGATGTACAGGGCTGGCCTCGAAAATATCCTCGGCTTGCACCGCCGCGGGGCCACCTTCGAGATCGATCCCTGCATCCCAGGGGCCTGGCCCGGGTTTTCGATCGCCTGGCGCTTCGGCACGACAAGCTACCTGATCGACGTCGTCAACCCGGAAGGTCGCTCGGGGGGCGTCGCCCAGGCGGTGCTCGACGGTGCCGCCGTCGACCCGCGTGCGATTCCCCTGTTGGACGATGGCGGACGACACGACCTGAAGATCGACCTCGGAGATCGCGTCGCGGTCGTGGCGCGCAGCTGACAGCCGGCGGACCCGCTACAATCGCCGACGGGACGAGAGTTTGCTAGCTGGACGAGGATGAAGCGTCGATGATCTCAGCGCCGGAAGGGCTGGCACGCCTGCGCGAGGGCAACCGTCGCTTCGTATCCGAGATACGAAGCCGTGGCGCGCTCACGAACCAGGGTCGCCGCAACGAATTGGCGGCGGGTCAGGAGCCGTTCGCCATCATTCTCGGCTGTTCCGACTCGCGGGTGCCGGCAGAGATCGTCTTCGACCAGGGCCTGGGCGATCTATTCGTGATCCGCGTCGCGGGCAACATCGTCGCCTCTTCCCAGGTCGGCAGCGTCGAGTTCGCCGCAGCCCGCTTCGGCACACGCCTGGTCGTGGTCCTGGGGCATTCCCAGTGCGGGGCTATCCTGGCTACCCTGGAAGAGCTCCAGCAGACGACCGAGCACCAATCGCGGCATCTGCGTTCGATCGTCGACCGCGTTCGGCCCTCCGTGGAGGCGCTTCTGGCCACACCGCTCAAGCACGACCCGCTGGCCCTGGTGGCGCAGGCCGTGCGAGCCAACATTCGCGTTTCCGCAAACCATCTGCGACACGGATCGGAAGTCCTCGAAGAACTGATCCAGAGAGATGGACTCCTGGTCGTCGGAGCCGAGTATTCCCTCGAGACGGGGCTCGTCGATTTCTTCGAGGGTGTGACCTCAGCCACGCTGACGAAGTCCCAAGGGTGAGCCACGCTTCGATGGCACGGCGGCGCAAGGGCGCGACCCGACGCGGCACGGCCTGGGCAGGGGTGTGCAAGCTGGCGACGAAACTGCCCGGGGTGGAGACGGGGATGTCCTGCGGGACACCGTCGCTGCACGTTCGCAAGAAGTTTCTGGCGCGGCTCAAGGAGGATGGCGAGACGATCGCGATCCGAATCGGCTTCGACGATCGTGACGTGCTCCTCGAGTTGGATCCAGCGGCCTTCTATGTGACGGACCACTATCGGGCCTATCCGGCGATGCTGGTTCGTTTGAAGCAGGTGCGGGTCGACCTGCTCGAGCGGCTCCTGGAACAAGCGTGGCGGCTGCAGGCGCCAAAGAGCCTCGTGGCCCAGCTCAAGGGGAGACCCAAGCAGGAATGAAGCAGAGATCTCGTGTCGAGGCGAGGCTTCTTCGGGCTACGCTTCAGTGCCCGGCGAGCTGCTCTCGGGCCGGGGCGAACGTCGGGTCGAGGGCAAGCGTCTTCTCGAACCATGGCCGCCCCTCGGCCGCACGTCCCTGCCGTACCAGGATCAAGCCGAGGTTGTAGGCATAGCGCGGGTCCTTGGCGTCGAGGCGGGTCGCTTGCCTGAAGGCGCGCTCGGCCTCGGCCTCGCGCCGGTTGCCACCGAGGGTCATTCCCAGCGAGTTCCAGTAGGAAGCGACGTCGGGCCCCAGCTCGGTGGCTTCCGTCTGCCGACGGATAGCCTCGTCGATGGCGCCCAGCGCCCGCTGCAGATCGCCCAGGCGGGAGCGCAGCGCCGCGTTGCGAGGTGCCAGCGGAAGCGCCTTCTCGTAGGCCCTGCACGCGTCGCTCTTGCGTCCGGTCGACAAGAGCGCGTCGCCCAGGCCCTCCCAGGCCGGCCCAAACGCCGGCGAGCGCCTGGCGGCCTCTTCGAAATGGGCCACGGCCTGTTTGTCGCGGCCCTGGCCGCTGAGCGCGCGCGCCAGGTAGTAGTGAACCTCGAAACTCTCGACCTTGCGGGCCAGGACCTCCTGAAAGCGGCTGGCGCTCGCGGCATAGTCCCGGTCGTGAAACCGCAGCAGGCCTTCGCGCATCAGAGCGTTCGCGATCCGGAAGTCCTCCACCTTGTCCTTGGGGTCGGCGCCGGGCGTCGTAGTTTCGGCGGGCGCGGCGCCGCCGACGTAGCCCAGCGCGCCCAGCTTCTCGAGTAGCTCCGGAGCGGCGGCCGGAGCCGCAGCCGTGGAGCTCACCGCCGCGGCGCGTTCGGCATCGAGGATCCGCCCGAGTCCTGCGCGCAGCGCTTCGGCGCGCGAGCGCTGGGTCGCGAAGAGATTGCGGAGCTCGCCTCGGTCGGTCCCGAGATCGTAGAGCTCGGGGCGCGGCGCCTGGATGTACTTGAAGCGGCCCTCGCGCATCACGCGCAGGTCGCTCCAGCCGAAATGCAGCAGCGGCACCAGCGACTCGGCGTAGACGCTGTTCTGCGGGCCCGCGCTTTCGCCGCGCAGCGCGCCGGCCAGGCTGCGGCCGGCCAGCTTGGCGCCGGGCAGCGGGACACCGAGCAGCTCGAGCGAGGTGGGGAAGACGTCGACGAGCTGAACCGCGTTCGTCAGGCGAGTGCCCGGTGCGACACCGGGGGCGCGCACGAAGAAGGGCACGTGAAGGGTCGACTGGTACACGAAGAAACCGTGCAGCGTCTCGCCGTGGTCGCCCAGGCCTTCGCCATGGTCCGAGGTGACTAGCAGCGCCGTGTCGTCCGTGAGGCCAAGACGCGCCAACGCCGCGTCGAGTCGGCCGAGGAGGTCGTCGGCGAACGCCACCTCGCCGGCATAGGGCCGCTCACGAAAGCGCGAGGCGTACGGTTCGGGAGGCTCGTAGGGATCGTGCGGCTCGTACAGATGCAGCCACAAAAAGACGCGAGCGTCAGGCGCGCCAGCGCGCGTCGTCTCGAGCCAGGAGATCGCCTGGGCCGTCGTCACGTCTCCCTTCTCTTGCAGGGTGTTCAGGAACTGGGCGGTGCCAACGGGCCCCTCAAAATCGTCGTCGTATTTGTCGAAGCCGCGCCCCAGTCCCGAAGAAGCGTCGAGGACCACCGACGATACGAAGGCGCCCGTGGCGAAGCCGGCCTTCTTCAGCACCTCGGCGAGCAGCGGCACGCTGGGCAGGACCGCGGGCGAGATGTTGTCGCGGATTCCGGTCTGGGTCGGCAGTTCTCCCGTGAAGATCGCGACGTGGGAAGGGCGCGTGAGCGGCACCTGCGCCGAGGCCTCGCTGGCCATGGCGCCCGTGCGCGCCAACGCGTCCAGATGCGGTGTCGCGGCGCGGGTGTCGCCGTAGGCGCCGACATGGTCCGCGCGCAGCGTGTCGATAGTGACGATGACCAGGTGCCGGGCATGGAGCGCCTGTGCAGGCGCGGGCGCCTGGCTGCGACAGGCGGTGAGAGCCAGCGCGCAGCATGCGCCCGCTGCCGCGAGCTTCATTTGCCGCCGCGCTCGAGCCGCCGCGCGGCCACCACCTCACGTTGCGCCTCTGCCGCGCGCCCCTGGCGATTGAAGACGTCGGCCAGCACGAAATGGCCGAGTGGCGCGATGCGCGGATCCGGCTTCGAGACCAGGCCCTTGCGCGCCCACTCCTCCGCGCCCGCGAGGTCGCCCGAGTCGAGGAGTGCCTTCGCAAGGTAGAGCTGTCCGGTGCCGAAGTCGGGCTTCAGCTCGACCGCCTTGCGAAACTGGGCCACGGCCTCCGGGAGGCGGCCCAGCTTCTGGAGCAGCTTCGCGACATTGAAGGCGGCTCGCTGCGCTTTAGCGTTGCTGGCGAGCTCGGTCTCGTAGGCAGCGACCGCCTTGTCGATCTCCCCGCGTTCCTCGTAGACGAGCCCCAGATTGAAGTTCGCGGTGTCGAGGCCGGGCTTCTTCTCGAGCGCCGACCGCAGCGACTTCTCGGCCTCGTCCCACTGCTTCGCCTCGATCTGACTTTCACCCAGCTTCAGCAGGAAGCGGTGCTCGTCCACCTTGCGCGCCAGCGCGTCCAGGATGACGGCCTGGGCCTTGTCGGGATGGCCCTGCCGCAGGAAGAGATCGGCGAGCTGCCAGAGCACCTTGCCGTTGCGCGGGTCGAGCTGCTGCGCTCGTTCAAAGCCGACACGCGCCTCCTCCAGCCGACCCACGTCCTTGTACGCGATCGCCAGGCTGAACAGCGCGCCCTGGTGCTCGGGATCCAGCGTCAAGGCCTTTTTGTAGGAGGCGATGGCCTGCGCAGGCTGCTTCGCCTTCTTCTCGAAATTGCCGAGCAGCATGTAGGCCTCGACGATCTCCGGGTCCGCGGCGATCGCTTGCCGCGCCTTGGCGATCGCCTCGTCGATGCGGCCTTCGGCCGAAGCGCTGCCTGCCTGCTTGAGGAGGTTGTAGAGACCGATCTTGTCTTTCGGATCGCCACGTGGGCGGTCCTCGAGATGGCGCGGGCTCACGGCGCCGCCGATGTAGCCGAGCGCGGCGAGCTTCTCCTCGGCTTCGGCGTCGACCGTCTGTGGACCCTTGGCGGCTGTCGCGCTCGTGCTGCGGCTGAGATGCTCGGTGAGCGCCCGCTCGAGCGTGGCGAGCCGGCCGGCGTCGTCTTTGGACTTGTCGACCAGCTCACGTGGATCGGCCTGCAGGTCGTAGAGCTCCGGACGCGGCGCACGGATGTACTGGACGCGATTGTCCTGGAGCGAGATCAGCTCGCTCCAGCCGTAGTGATAGCGCGGGTACCAGCTCTCCGACTGGGCCACGAGCGACAGGTGCTCGCCGCGCGCGAGGGGCATCAGGCTCACGCCCTGCATCGCTTTCGGCGCCGGAACCCGCAACAACTCGAGGGCTGTGGGCATCAGATCCACGATGCGGATCTGATCGGGCACCTCGCGGGTCGGCACGCCCGGGCCCGAGACGATCACCGGGATGTGGGTGGCGGCGTCGTAGATGAAGAAGCCGTGGCTCTGCTCGCCATGCTCACCCAGCATCTCGCCATGGTCTCCGGTGACCATCACCAGCGTCTCGCTCAGTCGCCCGTCGAGGTCGAGGGCATCGAGCAGGCGGCCCAGCTGCGCGTCGGCCGTCGCGATCTCGGCGTCGTAGGCGCCGATCATCGTGGCCGGAAAGCGTGAGCGAAAGGGTTCCGGAGCTTCGTAGGGTGTGTGCGGATCGTAGAGATGGACCCAGCCGAAGAAAGGCCGTGCGCGGTCGGCCTGCAGCCAGGAGAGCGCCTGGTCCACGGTCTCCGAGCCTGGGCGCTGGATCACGTCCATGCCCGGCGCGTCACCGAACTTCTCGAGATCGAAATCGTCGAAGAACTTATCGAAGCCCTGCGCGATGCCCCAGCGATGATCCAGCACGAAGCTCGAGACGAAGCCGCCGGTGCGGAAGCCCTTGTCACGCAGCGCCTCGGCCAGCGTGAGCTGGTCGTCGCCCAGGTAGAAGCCGCCGTTGTCGCGCACGCCGTGCCAGGCGGGGAAGGTGCCCGTCATCAGGGAGGAATGCGCTGGGAGCGTCAGCGGCATCACGGTCGTGGCTCGGGCGAAGCGCAGGCCTGCGTGGGCCAGGGCGTCGAGGCGCGGGGTCTGCGCCGCCGCGTAACCGAAACAGCCCAGGTGATCGGCGCGCAGCGTGTCGATGGAAACCAGCAGCAGGTTCTTCGGGGTCCGAGGGGCGAACCAGGAGCGACTCCAGCGCGGCCGCACGAGGAAAAGCCCCGCGCCCGTGAGGGCGGCGATCAGGCAAAGGATGGCGACGCGCCGCAAGATAGAACGGCTACCCGCCCGAGACCGGGGGGATGAAGACCACCTCGTCGCCCTCGCGCAGCGGCGCGTCGAAACGCGCGTAGCGACGATTCACCGCCGTGGCCAGGCTCTTGCGCTTGGGCTCCAGAGCCGGATGCTCGTGTGCAAGGCGGCGGAAGACGTCCTCGGGGGTCGAGCCCTCGGGCAACTCGACCGCGAGATCCGACCGACCGGCGGCCTCGCGCAGAGCGGCAAAGAGTCGGACGCGCACCTGCATTCTCCTCACGCTGACACGAAAGTGCCACGCGGGGCAAGGGCCTTTGACCCCGCAGGGTGGCAGCTGCGCACCCGCGCGCGCCATGCTCGAGGACGTCGCGGCCTCGCCCTCGAGCGCCCGGGCGAACCTGGAGGGAGGGGAGCAGGCTTTCCGGCGCCTTTTCTTTTGCGCACGCCGGGAGTAACCTCCCGCTCGACCATGGGACGGCTCGGACTCCTGCTCGGGCTCCTGGCAGCGGTGGCGTCCCAGGGCTGCACCGGCCCCCGCCGGCCCGCGCCCTTGCGCAACCTGGTCCTGATCGTGGTCGACACCCTGCGCCCGGACCACCTGCATGCGTATGGCTACCCTCGGGAGACGGCGCCGGCCTTCACGCGTCTGGCCGCCGAAGGGGTTCTTTGGGACGGCGTCTCGCCCACGTCGTGGACGAAGCCGGCAGCGGCGTCGATTCTCACCGGCCTGCACCCGCTGCGTCACCAGACGTTCACGAACCACGACGCCCTTCCCGAAGCGGCCACGACCCTCGCGGAGCGCTTGCGCGCCCGTGGCTACGCCACGCTGGGCATCACCGCCAATGGCTGGCTGTCCCGCGGAGCGGGCTTCGCGCAGGGGTTCACCGCCTACTACTCCATGCTCGACGACCTCGAGCACGGGCAGTTCAGCACGGCAGAGCAGCTGAACTCCGAGCTGCTCCCCAGGCTCAAGAGCCTGGCGCAGCCGTTCTTCCTGTACGTCCACTACCTGGACCCGCACGCTCCGTACGATCCGGTCCGGGACTACCGGGGTCGGCGGCTCGTCGGGCGGCTGGCGGAGCGCCAAGGCGGAGTCAGCATCCCGGAGCTAAGGATGAACGAGGTGTTGCGGCGGCCGGCTGAGCTGCTCGAGGACGCTACCGATCTGTATGACGGCGAGATCCGCCGCTCCGACGATGGGATCCAGGATCTGTTGCGTGAGCTTCGAAGCCTCGGGCTTGCCGAGGGCACGCTCACAGTCGTCACTTCCGATCACGGCGAAGAGATGGAAGAGCACGGGCGCATGGGTCACGGCCAGACCCTCTACGAGGAGGTGGTGCGCGTGCCGCTGCTCTTCCACGCCCCCGGAATACTCCCCCCTGGCGCGAGACTGGGGGCCGCCAGCCTGCTGGACATCGCCCCCACGGTCCTCGAGTTGTTGTCCGCCCCCGTCCCTCCCGCCGAGGTGGATGGCCTCAGCCTGGCTGCCCGCATGAGAGCCGCGCCCCCGGCCGCGGTCGCCGCCACCGGCGAGGGCGACTCCCAACACGAGCTGCTGCTCCACCTGGACTACGGTGGCAAGGACGGGGGATGCGGGGTCGCGCTGCGCGGTTCGCGCTTCAAGCTCGTGATATCAGAGGAGCCCTACGCTAAGGCACTGTTCGACTACCGGGCCGACCCGCGTGAACAGACCAACCAACTTGCCGCAGAGCAGGGGATCGTGATCATGAGGCCGATGGCCGATCGCCTCGCCGACCGCTACAACAAGCTTGCGGCTGGTTCCCTGGCCGGAAGCACGGACACGGATACCGACAAGCAGCAGGCCATGGCGGCCCTCGGCTACATAGCCGCGGGCGCCGCCGCATCGCCCGGCCGGCGCTTGCCTCCGCGAATCCATCCCGCCGATCCGGCTCCCGACGGCTGGCTCGGCTGGCCACGGCCTTGAGGGGTACGGCGCCGCCACGCTCGTGAAGCTCTCGCCCATCGCGCGCCGGAGCCTCGCCGTTTTCGTGCTGGCCGTCCTGCTGCGAGTGCTGCATCTGCTTCACGTGGTCCCGACACCGCTGTTCGCGTACCACCACGACTTCAAGGGATCGGACATGTTCATCTTCGACCAGTGGGGACAGCGCATCGCGGCCGGCGACGTGCTGGGCCGGGCGCCCTACCAGCCCCTGGCCGCCTGGCAACTGCTGATCGCTCCAGAAAGCCGCTGGCACCAGTGGTACGGGCATCCGCTCACTTTCTACAAGGCACCTCTCTATGCCTACCTGGTGGGCGCCCTGCGCTTCGTGTGGGACGATCCGATGCTGCCGCTGGCGCTGATTCAGATCGCCGCTTCGGGGCTGTGTGTCGTGCTCCTCGGCCGCCTGGGGGCTCGCCTTCTCGGTGAGGGTCCTGGTTTCGCTGCGGCGCTTCTGTTCGCCTTGTACGCTCCCGCGATTCACTACGACGTCGTCATGCTCCGGGGCCCCCTTATCGTGCTGTCTTCGCTGCTGGCGACTGGCGCTCTCCTGCAGCTTCGCGAGCAGCCGACCTGCTGGTACGCGGGGATGCTCGGCCTCGCGATGGCCCTCGCGCTCCTGACGAACGAGGGTTTCGCGCCCGTGCCGCTCCTGATCCTGTGGTTACTACTTGCCTGGTGGGGAGCCACCCGGCGCACGGCGCTGCTGGCCGGTGTCTTCGCCCTCGGCCTGCTCGCAGGGCTCACTCCGGTCGTCCTGCGCAACCTCGCAGTTGGCGCGCCGCCCCTGACGCTGGCCGTGACGGGTAGCACCGTGCTGGCCGTGTTCAACAGCGCCAATGCGAACCCGTACGCCTTCGATATCCGCCCGCATGCGGTGGCGCCGCTCATCGCGCAGGGCAACGGACAGATGCTCGCGACGGCCCTAGCGTGCCTGGAGTCCTTTCCCTCCGCCGCAGCCGTGGCCGTGTTCTACCTCAAGAAGACTGCAGGCCTCCTCATCCCCTTCGAGAACCCCGACAACGCCAACTTCTACTACGCCGCGCTCGAGGACCCGCTGCTGAGGCTACTGCCGGCTTACGGCACGCTGTTGCCGCTGGCCCTCGTAGGACTGGCTCTGCTGAACCGGCGTCTGCGCGAGCTGGCTCCGGTGATGCCGTTCGCGGCAGCCCTGCTCGCTTCCATCCTGCTGACCATGACGCTCTCCCGGTACCGCGTCACCCTCGCTGTGTTCCTGCTGCTGCCCGCCGGCCTCACTCTCGCACGCCTTGTCGCCTGGGCCGCGGCGGGCAGGGCCCGTGCTGTGGCGACTACTCTCGGCGCCGTGGCGAGCCTCGCTTGGGCCTCCCTCGCGCTCGAGGGTGTCGTCCTCGGACCGGCTCGCGAGGCGGATCGCCAGCGCTACCGTACGGCGGAGTTCTTGCTGGGCGCCGAGTTCTACGCACGGCGCGGCCTTTACGACCGGGCGATCGGCGAGGCCATGGAACTCGTCCGGCGCAACCCCGACCCTGAGGTGCAGGCTTCCGGCCTGCTCCTGGCTGCCCGCCTGCAACTGCACAAGAATGACCGAGCCCGCGCGGGCGAGACGCTGCAGCTCGCGGCGAGGGCCAACCCCGGCGACGCACAGCTGCTCACCGTGATCGGCGACTTGCAGCGAGACGCCCTTGGCGACGCCAAGGCTGCCGCCGGGAGCTACCGCCAGGCCCTGGCTCTCGAGCCGCTCGAGCCACTTGCAGAGCGGCTCCGGCAGCGCCTGGCGCGCATGGAAACACCCGAGTCGATGCGATAACATCCGCCCACTTGGACACGCTTTCGGTCGTGGTGCCCGTCTACAACGAAGAAGTCGTGCTGCCGCTCTTCTACGAGCGACTCAAAGCCGCGCTCAGCACGCTACCCTGCGAGGCCGAGATCCTCTTCGTGGACGACGGCAGCGAAGACCGAACGGCTTCGCTGCTCGAAGAGCTCGCCCGGGCGGACCCACGCGTCCGGGTCCTGACGCTGACCCGGAACTTCGGGCACCAGGCGGCCTTGTGCGCCGGCCTCGACCACTGCACGGGCGACGCGACCGTGATGATCGACGCGGACCTCCAGGACCCGCCCGAGCTGATCGGTGACTTCCACGCCCACTGGAAGCAGGGTTACGACGTGGTCTTCGGGCGCCGGCAGCGGCTGCGTGAAGGGCTGCCGAAGCGGGTGATCTACCATCTCTTCTACCGGCTCCTGCGTCTGCTCGCGAACATCGAGATCCCCCTCGACACCGGGGACTTCTCGCTGGTGGACCGCAGCGTGGTGCTGGCGCTGCGCAGCCTGCCCGAGCGCACGCGCTTCCTGCGCGGCCTGCGAAGCTGGGTCGGACGCCGCCAGGTGGGGATCGAATACGTGCGCCACGTGCGCCAGGGCGGCGAGTCCAAGTACTCCCTGGCGATGCTCCTCAAGCTCGCCTTCGACGGCATCATCTCGTTCTCGACGGCTCCCTTGAAGGTTGCCCTGGTAATGGGTCTGCTGGTGTCCGCCGGCGGTTTCGTGTTGATCCTGGTGCTGGTCTATCTGCGTCTGATCCGCAGCTTCGACCTCCCGGGCTGGACCTCGCTGATGGTGGTGCTGCTCTTCCTCGGCGGCATCCAGCTCACGACCGTGGGTATCGTCGGCGAGTACGTTGCGCGGATCTATGAAGAAGTGAAGGCCCGTCCGCTCTACCTGCTCGCGCGCGGACCGGAGCCTTCCGGCGGCGGCGCCCCCGCCTTGCGGCCATGAAAATACACAAGCGCCGCGATCTTGCCGGCGTGGCGGTGCCGGGACACCAGCACGTCGAGGAACTTGAAGGGGAAGAGCGCCGGCATCAGGGCCAGGTAGAAGACCCGGTACAGTGCGTCGATATTCAAGGAAAGTACCATCGCGAGCCACTCGTGGAGCACGTTGACGAGCGTGGTGGTGGGGCCGCCGGAGATGCCGGAGGCCAGCTTTTCGAAGCCTGCGAAGTCGCGCTCCAGCCCGGACGTGGTCCAGCGCCAATAGTCGTGCGGGCTCGCATGGTAGGGCCACAGGAACGGCACGGCCAGGTAAACGCGTCCGCCGGGGCGCAAGACGCGGTGGAACTCACGCAGTGCGGCGCGCGCGTCCGGCACGTGCTCGAGCACCATCTCACACAGGATTGCGTCGTTCGAGTCGCTCTTCAAGGGCAGCGCCGTCAGGTCGCCCACGATGCCGACCTCGGGGTACGCCTCGCGGTCGACAGCCACGAAGCCGGGCGGCGAGGCGCGAAAGCCCGATCCCAGGTTCAGAAGGCGCGCTCCGTCCGGGAAGCTCCGCAAGAAGCGTCGCCGCTCCCGCAGGTCGAGATAGGCGAGGTCCGTGAGGTAGAAGACCGCGGTCGCCAGACGGCGGTGGCGCTTGATCCGGTTCTTGAGGGTGAAGACCCAGTCGTTCTTGGGCACGGGGGCGATGGTAAGGTCGGCCGCGCAGCGTAGCACAGGCGGCCGGTTCCGGGGAGAGCATGGAGCACGAGCATCAACAGCGTTACTACGAACTCGGCAAGACGTACTGGTGGCTGGCGGGCAAGTACCGGGTCCTAAGCGACGTCGTGGCGCGGAGCTTCGAGCCCGCCCGGCCCAGCCCCCGGGTTCTGGATGTCGGCTGCGGTCCCGGCAACCTGCTCGACCACTTGGCACCCCATGGGCCAACCTACGGCACCGACTTCTCCGTGGACGCGCTGCGTTTCTGCGCAGGCCGAGGCTTCGAGCGCTTGTTCCGCGCCGACTTCCACAGTCTGCCGGTGCGCACGGACAGCTTCGACCTGGTGACGTGCATCGACGTCCTCGAGCACCTCACCGACGACCGGCGCGCGATCGCGGAACTCCAGCGCGTCCTGCGCCCGGGGGGCATGCTCGTGGTGAGCGTACCGGCCTTCCAGTTCCTGTGGGGCGACCACGACACGCTCTACGGCCACCACCGCCGCTACACCACGGGCGAGGTGCGCGAGCGCCTGGAAGCCGTGGGCTTCGAGCTGACCAAGCTCACCTACTTCGAGCCGCTCTTCGTCGCGCCCCTCTGGCTCTACCGCAACCTGAAGAAACTCTTCGTTCGCGAAGGGGGTATCGCGCAGCGCGACGACTTCATCCGGCTCTTTCCCCCGCTCAACACGCTGCTCACCCACGCGATCGCGGCAGAACGCTTTCTCGTCCGCTACTTGAACATCCCCTTCGGAGTCACGATCCTGGCGGTCGCCGTCAAGAGGCCCCGCTAGCCGCCTTGCGCTCCTTCGCCGCGCGCGGCCCGCTGGGCCTGGCAGCGCTACTGCTCCTCGCGGTGCTGTGGAGCCAGGCGCGCTTCGTCAGCCCGACGAACTTCTACGGCTACGACGAGTGGACCGTGCTGAGTCTGGTCTCGGCCGGTGTGATCGACATTCCCTACGCCAACCGGCCGCTGGCGCTGTTGTGGGCGCTGCCGGTGCCCTTCATCGCCGGCGACAGCTTCCTGCCCTTCGTGATCCTGCGCTGGGCCTATGCCTGGCTGAGCGCCGTGCTGGTTGTGAGGGTCACGCTTCGGCTGATGCCCGGTCGCCCGCTGCTGGCATTCCTCGCCGGCGCTTTCGTGCTCGTGTGGGCGCCCAGCGACGAGGCCCGGTTGAGCCTCGTCGAGAGCGCACTCTACTCGGGGATCACGTTTGGCATGACGCTCAGTCTGGCCGCGTTCGTGGAGTCCTGGGCGCGGCGGAGCGTTCCCTTGCTCCTGGTGGCCGGCGCCCTCGCGGTCGTGTCGGGGCGTTGTTACGAGGCGACGCTCCCCGTGCTGATGCTGTGTCCATTGCTGTTGCTCGTAGGCGAGCGCCCGTCCCGGGGGCTCCTCCAGTGGGCCTGCGTGTTCGAGGCGTTCGTTGCGCTGGCGCTCGCGCTGGCCGTGATTCCGATGCTGTTGCAGAACCAGGGCCTGGCCTACCAGGAATCGGTCGGCCTCGACACCAGGCTCACACCCATGCTCGAGCGCCTGGCCCGCCAGTATGGATTCCACTTCGGCCCCCTCGTGGCGCCGAGCCCTCAGGAGTTCGCGGCTCACGCCGCACCGCTCGCCATCGCCATCGCTGTGTTCCTGGGGGCGGCCCTCCTCTGGTCGAATCGCGTGCCGTCGGAGGGCGCCCGAGGTGACCTCCTGAGCCTGCTGGCCGTGGCGTTCCTGCTCGCGGGCGCCGGCTACGCGGCCCTCGTCGTGACGGGACGCGTGCCCGGAGCCTGGCGCGCGGAGTTCCTTTCCGCGCCCGGCGCGGGCTGGCTCCTCGCCGGTCTGGCGGTCGCCGGCGGCGAGCGTTCGCGTCGACTGGGAAGAGTCGTGACGCTTGGCCTCGGCGTCTGGGTCGTGGCCCTGGGAACCGTGCGGTCTTCGGCGATGCAGACGTCTTGGAACTCGTTCAGCTTCTACTCCCGACAGACGCAGCTGCTCTCCGATCTCGTCGCGGCCGTGCCGGACACGCCGCCACAGACGCTCATCGTGCTCATCGACGAGAGCCGTGCCTGGCGGGCCAACTTCAGCTTTCATCATGCGCTCGAGTATCTCTACCGCGGCCGCGCGACCGGTCTCGTCGCGGGAGCCCGCCCGGGAATGCTCCCCGCCTACTTCACGCCCCAGGGTATCGTCTCCGAGCCGATGGCGGTGGTGCGCGGGCCCTGGCGCACCGGCGTCCGGCTGTTCCGGTACGATCAGGTCATCGTCGTCCGTCATGGGCCCGCCGGCGCCGTGGTCCTCGAGGAGTGGCCGCGCGAGTTGCCGCCGCTTCCGGCCGGGTCGAGCTACCGGCCCGTGGATCGGCTGCGAAGCTTGGCGCAGGCGATCCCCGAGCGACGCGCCCTGCGCAGCCTCGAGGTCTTCCCGCAGTTGGCGCGAAAGACGCGATGACCCTGGCCGCATCCATCGCGGTGTTCCTGCTTCTGCTCCTGCCCCCGGGCGTCGTGATCCTGCGCTGCTTGGGTGTGCGCTTCGCCGGCGGGCAGCACCTGGGCCTGGCTCTTGCCGCCGGCTACATGACCGTGCTGCCCGTGCGGCTGCTCGAGGAGTTCGCCGGCCTGCCGATCGTCGTGCCCATGGCCGCGGTCTGGCTGCTCGCGCTGCTGAGGACCCGGCTCCCGCTGTCCGAGTGGCGTGCCGCCCTTGGCCGGCTGGTGCTTCCGCTCGGCCTCGCGTGCCTGGCCGGCTCGATCGCCGCTGGCGACATGCAGGCCCTGCCCGAGGGTGCCCTGGCCTTCCGGACGGGCTTCGACGTCTCGGACCGTGCGATCTATGCGTCGTTCGCCGAAGAGTTGGAGCGCAGCCCCCCGCCCCATTCGCAGAACCCGCTTTTTGCGGGCGTCCGCTCGGGCTACTCCTTCTTCCCGTCGCTGCTGGGCCTGGTGATCCACGACTACGCGCCGGTCTCCCTCCTCGCGTTCTACATGCTGCCGCTGCCGGTGCTGGCTTTCTTCATGCTCGGCCTGTGCCTGGACGGCCTGCTCGAGGCGCTCGGGATCTCCTCGTTCGGCGCAAGGGCCGTCACGGTCTTGCTGACGATCCTGGGCGGGGACCTGTCGTGGATGCTCGACACCCGGAACCTCACCGCCTTCCAACGCACCTCGCAGTTCTTCGTGTTCCACTCCTTTTCGGCGGAATCGCTGTTCTTCAACCCCTGGATGCTCGGCCTCCCACTGGCTCTGGCCGGACTGCATGCCGCCTTTTACTGGATCAGCAAGGGAGAGCTGCGATTGCTCGTCCTGGCCGGGGCTCTGCTCGGCGGCCTCTGGGGGACCAAGGTCTTCGCGTGCCTCCCGCTTCTGGCGGGCGCGTGGTTCAGCGCCCTCCTTTTTCGACATCGCAGGCTCTTTCTTCTCGCCGTGGCCAGCAGCCTTGGCGCGCTGCCCTGGGCCGCGTTCACATGGCTTTCCGCAGATCCCGCAGCGGCGTCTCCCCTGATCGGCTATCCCTTCCTGGTCGTGCGCACCGCAACCGGGGTGATCCGCGGCCTCGAGCCCGTCGCCCGGTTCGTCGCTCAGGATGGAATCGGCTCGATCCTGGTCCTCGCCGCAATGGCGCCGGCATTCCTCGCGGGGAGCCTGGGTGTGCGCGTCCTCGGACTTCCCGCGTTGGTCGCGCGGCTTCGGGACGATCGCGAGGGCTTCCACCGGTTCGTCGGCATCAGCCTGGCTGCCGCAGTGGTCCTTGGACTCGGCACCAAAGGGCGGCCTGTGGCGACCGACGGCGCCCAGTTCCTGACCCTGGCGTTGTACCTTCTCTGGCTGTATGCGGGACCCGTCGTCGCCGGAATGCTCGGGCGTTCCGGCCTCTTCCGCGGCCTGGGTCTGGCGCTGATGGTGGTCGCGATGGTGAATCCCGTCCGCTATCTCGTCCTCAGGGCGTTTCCCGACACTTGGGCACCGGCAGGATCCTGGGACCGGGTGTCGCTGGTCCTGCCGCCGCAGGTGGGGGCGGCGTGCGACTGGCTGCGGAGATCGACTCCACCGTCGGATGCATTACTCATGCGACTCCAAGGCGACCCGGGCGACGTCGGCGGCCTCAAGGCACTGTATGTGGCGGCGCTGGCCGAACGAAGGCTCGCCGCCTACTCGGCAGACTTCGGCGTGGAGCCTGCCGTTGGCAGCGCGCGGCGCGAGGCCGCCGCCGCCGTCTACGCCACCGCCGATCCGGCCGAGGCCGAGCAGGCGCTTCGAGCTCTGGGCGTGCGATGGGTCTGGGAGGAGTCCGCCCTGCCCCTGCAATTCGCGTCGCCGCGGCTTGCGCTGCGCTTCGATTCACCCCTGGTCCGCCTTCACGAGTTCCTTCCGTGAGGCGTGCGCTAGGCCCCCCGGCACCCGCCTTGCTCCCCGCCTACTTCACGCCCCAGGGTATCGTCTCCGAGCCGATGGCAGTGGTGCGCGGGCCCTGGCGCACCAGCGTCCGGCTGTTCCGGTACGATCAGGCCATCGTCGTCCGTCATGGGCCCGCCAGCGCCGTGGTCCTCGAGGAGTGGCCGCGCCAGTTGCCGCCGCTTCCGGCCGGGTCGAGCTACCGGCCCGTGGATCGGTTGCGAAGCTTGGCGCAGGCGATCCCCGAGCGACGCGCCTTGTGCAGCCTCGAGGTCCTCTAGACATGGCCGTGGAGCGCAGCGTCGGGTGGCGGTTTTCTGGGGCGCGCACCGTGAGCGTGCTATTCGGCGTCTACGCCGTGTTCTGGGCGCAGTTCTGGCCGGTCAGGAGCATCAACTTCGGCGGTATCGACGAATGGATGATCCTGTCACTGGCCACGCGAGGCGTGGTCGATATCCCGTACGCCAACCGGCCCCTGGGCCTGCTGTTCAGCCTCCCGGTGGCGCTTTTTCCCGCGCAGCTGCTGAACGCATCACTGCTCCTGCATGCCCACTACCTGGTCGCGGCCGGCTTGCTGACGAGCCTGCTGGTTCTTCATCTCCTGCCAGGGCGCCCCGAGCTGGCCTTCCTGGCCGGGGTCTTTGCTGCCTGCTGGGCGCCTTCGGACCTGATGCGGCTCGATCCCGTGTACTCGGCGGCCTACTCGGGCGCGACGGCTGGGGTCGCACTCGTAATCCTGTTGCTTGCCAGGGCGGGGCACTCGATCGGCGGCGTCGCAATCGCCGCAGGCCTGGCTTTCGTCATCACACGCGTCCACGAGGCTCCGCTGCCCGTTCTGCTGCTCGCGCCGCTGCTGCTGTGGGGGTTGGGGAGGCGCCTGCCGCGAGGCAGCGTCGTCGCGTACTCGTGCGCCACCGGTCTTGCCGCGCTCGTGGCGGCCTTGCCGCTGCTGCAAGGTCGGGCCCCGGCCTGGTACCAGAGCCAGGTTCTCGGCTTGTATCTCGACCCCGTCGGCCTGGCCGGGCGGCTTGCGCTCCAGTTCCGGCTTCACCTCGAGCCCCTGGTCACATTGCATCTGGGGGTGCCTCAGCCCACGACGATTCTGGCAATGGGCCTGCTCGTGGCCGGCCTCGTGGTTCTGCGCTCCGATGCGGACCCCTCGGCGTCGCCTCCGGACCGCCGAAGGCTCGCCGCTTTCGTTGCGGCAGGCCTGCTGGGAACCGCTGCGGCTTACTCCAGTTTCATCCTGGCAGCCAAGCTCCCGGGATCCTTGCGCACCGAGTTCATCGCCGCTCCCTGGCTTGGCCTGGCGCTGGCGGCGGCCATCGTGCTGCTCGCCGAGCTCGCCCCTCGCGCCGGACGGCTGGCGGTGCTGGCCGGCCTCGGGGCGCTGGTCGCCGGTGTCGGAGCGAGCCGGACAGCCGCGCTGCAAGCGACCTGGGACGCCATCGGCCGCTACCCACGGCAGGCCGCGGCGTTGTCACAGATTACTGCGCGTGCTCCCGGCCTGGCTCCCGGCACGCTCGTCGTGGTGGTCGGGGCAGACGACATCTGGATCGGGAGCTACGCGCTTCATCATGGGTTGCAGCTCGTCTACGGCCGTCACGTCGCCGGCTGCATGCTGAACCCTCGCGAGCCCCTCTTCTATGAGTGTCAGTTGGGCCCGGACGGCCTGCGCCTCGTGCCCTGGCGAGTCCTCCAGCAGGCCTGGCACGAACCGGCGCGCCTGTACCGTTTCCAGGACATCGTGGTGCTCCGAGTCGCCTCGGCTCATCGGATCATGCTGCTCGACAGCTGGCCCGGCGAGCTTGGGGCCATCCCTCCCGGCGCTCGCTACGAGCCCGCGGCCAGGCTGGTCGCCGCGAGCCCACCGCCCACGCGCAGAGGCTTTCCCGGCTTCTAGGCGCGCGCCGCCTGGTGGCTGCGCCGCCGCAGCAGCTTCTCGAGCCGCCTAGAACTCGAGCCGCGCTCCCAACCGAAAAGCGCGCGGCGGCTGGATGGCTGTGACCTCGCGGAATGACGGCCCGGAGACGACGTACTCCTCGGCCTCGTTGGCCATCCCGAGGAAGTTGAAGACCTCGAGCACTCCCGCGACCCGCACGCGGCCGAGCCTGACGCCCTTCTCCAGACGCGCGTCGAGCGACAACGCGTACGTGAAGCGCGACCGGCCGTTGGCGATCGCCTGGATCGCCTCTGGCCCCTGGGCGAGGCCCGGCGCGATCACGAGTCGCGAGAACGGTTGGCCGTCCTGGTACCACACTAGCGCCGCGATGCGCCAATCGCGCGGCGCGCGATACGCAACCGCGATCCGCGCCGTGTAGGACCGATCGAAGTAGAGCCGGCCTTTCGAGAACGTCGTCGCGTTGGGATTCTCGAGCCGCTCGCCGATCAGACCCTGGTCGTTCTCGACGGTGCGGAAGCCACGGTTCCCTCCCGGGCCGATGTTCCGAAACGCCAGACCCCCGAGAAACACCCGCCACCGCTCGTGCAGCTTGCCGGTGAGCGAGAACTCGATGCCCTCGTAGAGAACGCTCTCGCCGCTGGAGTTCCGGAGCTCGTAGCGGTCGCGACCGAAGCTTTCGGGCCTCCGATCGTAGATGGGCAGCAGTTGGTCGTCGTCGGGACCGAGCACGTCGCCGGCCGGATCGGGAACGAACGTGACCACGTAATCCGAGAGCGGGACGCCGACGTTCACCGACGCCACAAGGTCGTGTTGGTTACGACGCGTGACGACCGTGCGCAGCTGCCATCCGCGCCCCAACTGCGCGTCGAGCCCGACCACGAGCTCGTCGGTGCGTGGCGGCTTGAGGTTGGGGTCGATCGCGGCGAGCGGGCCGCCGGGCCCGAGGCGCGTGACGAGCGGGCCGACCTCGTCTGGATCGAGCCGGCCATCGCCGCTGGCGTCCCGCCAGCGATAGACGAGCCCCTGCGGAGCAGCGGGGTCGCCGAAAGCCAGCAGCCCGAGCGGTAGGCGGTCGAGGTATTGCGAATAGCCACCGAAGATGCTGAGCGCACCCCCGCGGGTGACGCGCGCACGCGCGAAGACGAGCGGCGACAATCCCCGCCAGTCGATGCCTTGGCGCGCTCCCGCCGCACTGCCCTGCATCGCCTCGAAGCGCAGGCCCGCGCCGAGCGAGAGCCTGCCGTACGTCGCGCGGTCGGCGACGTCGAGCGCGACCCCCAACCCGCGTCGCCGCGATTCCTGACCGGCCCATCCGAAGTCCCAGGCCCGCGCGGCCAGTCCGTCGAGGGTCTCGGCCGTGAGGCCACGCGGTCCCTCCGGCCGAGCCGTCGCGCGCGTCCATTCCCCGCTCAGGCCGAAACGCAGCCCGTGGGCTGCGCCGGCGAAGCGCTCGACAGCGCGCTCGCCGCGGATGGCGAGCGCCGCGCGCTCCCGCGTGCCATCGCCCGGGAAGAGCGCCGGCACCGGACCATCGCGCAGCCGCTCGACCACGCCTCCGGATTCGCGGCCTGCCAGCTCAGGATGGAAACTCCCGCGCACGTACCCGCCGCTCGCGCTCCAATGCGTCGATCCTCGCCGTTCCCAGGCGGCCTGCACGTTCACGAACGCGCCGCTCTCGCGGACATCCCCCCCGGAGAAGCGTGCCCGGCCGCCGTAGGGGCGCGCCACTCGTCCGGTCGTCGCGAGCAGCCGCACCTCATCGCGTTCACCGAGCCTCCAGACGGCGTGCGCGAAGAGGCCGCTCTCGCTCGCCCGCACGGGATCGGTGACGCCGTTGTCACGGCGTCGGACGCGATCGAGCCATGCTGCGACGAGGAGTCCGCCGCGGTCTTTCGCGAGCGGACCATCGAGTCGCAGCGATACCTGATCGAACGAGGCGTAGCTCGCAATCGGTAAGGCACCAGCCTTGGACGTCTCCCCTCCAGCGAGAACGAAGCCCCCGGCGAGCGCAGCGTGCCAGGAATCGCCCGGCTTGCGCGGCTCGAGGGCGACGACAGGGCCGGAGCCGCCCAGATCCGGCGTCGCCAGCCCCGAGACGACTCGCACCGACTGCACGAGGTGCGGGTCGAGTCGGAGAAGTGGCGTCCCGGTGCGATCGGGATCCGTCACGTCCATCGCTCCGAGCCGATAGGAGGTCTGCGTCCAGGACGCGCCGTGGATCCCAACGGACGCAGGCTCGCCAAGGTAGAGGCCACCATTGTCGAAGCGGTCCATGACGGTTTCGGGGTCCACTGCCCGGAAGGACGTCCACGGATCGGGAGCGAGCGGAAGATCGCACAGCAGATCGGAGTCGACGACGATACCAAGCGAATCGTCGGCGGCCGCGCGAAGCGCGTGCGACCAAGCGACGAGCGCGGCGGAGGCCAACCGGACCGCAGTGCTCACCCAAGCATCTTACACTCGGTCGGTTTCGGCCCGGCGGCGTTCACGCAAGGGACGCTGTTCCCTCGATCACCGCGTCACCGCCCCCGGATCGAGCCCCTTCCCGTGCAGCCGCTCGGCCCATGAGGGCCTTGCGGGCGGGTGCCCGGGCGAGGTTCGAGGAACGAGAGTAGACTGAATCTTTCGAGGGGAGCGCGCGAAGGCCATGCCGCGGGATCGTTTCGGGCGCGAGATCAACTACCTGCGCATCTCGGTCATCGACCACTGCAATCTGCGGTGCGTCTACTGTATGCCCCTGCGCGGCCTCAGGTTCATTGCCTCGGAACAGTTGCTCACGGCTGCGGAGATCGAGCTCACGACCCGAGCCGCGGTCAGCGTCGGCTTCCGGAAGTTTCGCCTGACCGGAGGCGAGCCCACGCTACGGCCCGACATCGTCGACATCGTCGGCCGGATCGCCGCTACCTCCGGCGTGTGCGACGTGGCCATGACCACCAACGCGATCCTGCTGCCTCGCCTCGCGAAGCCGCTACGCGAGGCGGGCCTCACGCGCCTCAACATCCACCTGGACACGCTGCACCCGGAGCGGCTCAAGAAGCTGATGCGTTTCGGCACGCTCGAGGAGATCGAGGCCGGCATCGCGGCCGCCGAGCAAGCGGGCCTCGCACCCATCAAGATCAACAGCGTCGTGACGCGGGACTACAACGACACCGATGTGGTGGAGATGGCCCGCCGGGCGAAGGAGCGCGATTGGCACGTTCGCTTCATCGAACTCATGCCGCTAGGCGGCGGCGAGGCCGCGCACGTCGCGTTGTCACAGTTCGTACCCTCGCGTGAGACCCGGCAACGTATCGAAGCGGAGCTGGGGCCGCTGGTTCCGATGCCCAGCAGCAACCCCTCGGACGAGTCGAAGAACTTTCGCTTCGAGGATGGCCGCGGCGTCGTCGGCTTCATCAGCCCGGTGAGCGAGCCCTATTGCGGGACCTGCAACCGCATGCGCCTCACCGCCGACGGCAAATTCCATCTGTGCCTGCTCAACGACGACGAGATGGACGTGAAAGCCGCGCTGCGCTCGGGTGGAGGCATCGCGGCGGTAGCCAGGATCCTGGAAAAGGCCGTGCTTGCGAAGCCGACCGGTCATCGTCTCGACGAGGGCGTCTCCACCGAGGAGCGCTCGATGTTCCAGATCGGCGGCTAGCAGCGCAGCACCGGATCTAGGCGGTGTGGGTCTCGTGGGCGCAGCCGCCCGGGCCCTCCAGCCAGACGGCTCCATCGGCGTAGAACTCCTTCTTCCAGATCGGCACTGATTTCTTGAGGGTGTCGATGGCGAAGCGACATGCCTCGAAAGCCTCGCCGCGATGGGGCGAGGCGACTGCAACCGCCACGCTGACCTCGCCAATTTCCATGCGCCCCAGGCGATGCACGATCCGAACCTCGCTCACAGGCCAGCGCCGGCGGGTCTCCACGCCTATCGCCTCCAGCTCCTGAAGTGCCATCTCCTCGTAGGCCTCGTATTCGAGATGAAGCACGCTCCGGCCTGCGTTTTCGTTGCGGACGACGCCGACGAAGAGCGCCAGCGCCCCGTCGCCAGGCGCTACAGCCTGAAGGCCCGCAAGCTCGATTCGCTCGCGCGTGAGGCGCACCATGCGGTTATCCTAGCACCCGCTTGGTGCGCCACTCTCCGGCCGTCCTGTCTTCCCGAACGGCGCGCGCGATCCTCGCCGGAGCACTCGTCTTCGGGCTGGGTAGCGTGCTCTACGCCGCGTGGGAACAGGACTGGACGTACGACGAGCCCTACCACCTGCGCTGGTCCGAGCGCCTGCTCGACCGTGGCATCAGCGAGCGCGAGACCAACTCACTATGGAACTCGAAGACGCCGATCAGCGTCCCCTACGTCCTGGCTGGCCGCGCGGCCGGGGCCCTGGGCTTCAGCGAGGGCCGGCCGAGGATGTTCGCGACGCGACTGCCCGGCGTCTTCGCCTACCTGCTGCTCGTCGCCGCGACGTTCGCGCTGGCGCGACGGCATTTCGGCGAGAGCGCCGCGGCGCTCTCGGCGGCGGCGGTCGCCATCGAGCCGAGCATCGTCGCCAACGCGCCGCTCGCCACCGTCGACGTGCCATACGCCCTCGCGACCGTCCTGGCACTTTACGCGGGGCTCGCCTGGGTGGAGAAGCCGAGGGCACTACGGGCGCTCGCGATCGGCCTGGCCCTGGGTGTTGCGTTCGTCGCGAAGTTCTCGGCCTTCACGCTCCTGCCCGTGCTCGCGATCCTGCCGTGGCTCGTGCCCCGGCCGCGGCGTGCGCCGGCCGGGCGCATCCTGGCGCACTTTGTCCTGGTGAGCGCGGCTTGCCTGTTCGTGATCGCGGCAGCGTACTTCTTCAAGGACGTGGGGCAGCCGTGGCGCCGCTTCCGGTTTCATGCCGAGCTCTTCGAGAACGTCGCCGAGCGCTTGCCGGAGTTGCGGGTGCCGCTGCCGTCCGCCTTCATCACCGGCGTCGACCGCACCTTCAGCCACGAACGCACCCGCACCTGGGATGTGGTGATTCTCGGGCGCATCACCGATGCGGGCGTGCCCCACTACTTCGTCGCATCGTGGGCCCTGAAGACGCCGCTGGCGCTCGTCGCGTTCCAGCTCGTCGGGCTGCTGGGCTTCCGGCGCTCGCCCGCTTTGAGACGGCCGGCGGCCATCCTGCTCGCGTGGAGCTTCGTCTGGCAGCTCGCCTATTTCTCGATACTGCTGCGGGCACAGATCGGCTATCGCTTCGCGCTGATGCTGCTGCCCGTCGCCTTCATGCTGGCCGCGGGGGGCTTTCTCGCGATGCTCCCGCGCCGGGCGGCGCTAGGGGCCGGCCTGGTCGTGGCGCTCGGCGCGCTCGAGAGCGCGCCCTACTTGGGGAACAGCCTCGCCTTCACGAACGCTTTCGTCCATCCGAAGCAGGACGCTTTCAAGTACCTGGCCGGCTCGAGCATCGACTATGGGCAGAACGAGGAGAAGGTCGGCGCCTGGATCGAGGCCAAGGGCTGGCCGGATCCGCACTTCGAGCCGAACCACATCCGGCCGGGCATCAACGTGATCGGCCTCAACTCGCTGGCCGGAGTGGTGAGCGGTCGAGCGCACCGCTTCGTCCGGGAGAACGTCGAGCCGAAGGGGCACTTTCGACATACCTACTTGTGGTTCGACATCGACGCCGCGACCTACGACCGCTTTCTCGAGGACGATCGCCGGCTCGTTTCGCGGGCGGAGGACGAGGCCGCCTGCGGAAGCGGGGAAGGCGCGCGGCACGTCGAGCTCTCGAGCTGGAAGCACTTTCCCCATGAGCCGGGCGTCCGCGCCTGGCTCGTCTGCTTCGCCACCGGGTCGCGGGTGGATGTCGGGCTGATCGACAAGGGCGGGGGCCTCAACCTGGGACGGCCGGAGTGGAAGCTGCGCGATTGGGACCGCTTCCGCGCCGGCGAGCAGGCGTGGTATCGCCTGGAGGCCGGCGTTCACGCACTCGTGGCGCTCACCCCGGGCGAGTTCCGCGGCCGCTGGCGCAGCCGTGGCGCGCCGCTACGGATCTGGATGCTCCCGGCCCAGAACCCGTTCCCGAGAAAGTGAGCGGCTACGCTAGTCGCTCGGCCAGGCTCGCGAACATGCGGTAGGTGAGACCCCAGATCACGAGCCCATCGACTCGCAGGCAGGGGAACTCGAGAGCCGCGCCCTGCTGCGCGTAGCTCAGCATCGAGCGAGCCGCCGGCTGCAGGAGCCCGGAGAGCCCCACCCAGTGGGCGCTGGTCACCTCGTCGCTCAACCGAAGTTGCGCAGGCGCGTCGAGCCGAAACGCGAACGGCGCGATCGCCAGGTTCATGGGTCGCAGCCGAGCCATGGCTCGCAGCTCGTCCAGAGGGCCGAGAAAGCGGCCGGTGCTTTCGAGATCGAGCGCCGTCTCTTCGCGCGTCTCGCGCACCGCGGTGGCCCGCAGGTCGGCGTCGTCCGCTTCACGGCGCCCGCCGGGGAACGCGATCTGTCCCGACCACGGGTCGTTGGGATGCTCGGCCCGCCGGATGAAGAGCAGCTCGATTCCGGCCGCGCCGTCGCGCAGGACCATGGCCACGGCAGCGCGCTGCAGCGCGGCGTCTTCCACGCTCTGGGCAGCCTGGTCCTCGAAGGCAGCTTCGATCCTGGGCCAGTCGAGTGTGGTCACTACGCCCTTGATTCTATCGGAGCCCCGCCAGGACTCCGTGGGCCTGGGTCAGCCACAGGAACGCCATGTTCGGCGCCAGCTTCCCCGTGAGCAGCAGCCAATCGACCTGGTTCGCAGGCCTGTAGGCGAGCTCGGCGATCTCGGAGGTCTGCGGCCGAAACCCGGCGAGCGGGATCTCGGTGCGGCCCGCGTAGATGCCCAGGTGATAGAGCACGGTGCGGACGCCCTCGCGATCCGGGGCGTAGCGCACGTCGCGCAGGTTCAGCCGCTGATCGATCTTGCGCAGCAGCACTACGTGGTGCAGGTCGGCCGTTGCCAGGCGAGCGGCGAACTCAGCCTCCGACGCCAGCAGTTCGACTTGGGCCGAGGCCGGGTCGTCGAAGAGTTCTTCGCAGGCTTCACGCACCAGCGTCTCGTCGAAGCTCTCGCCCGCGCTCACGTGGCCGCCCACCGACTTGTCCCAGTAGCCGCCGTTCTCCTTGTCGCCGGGTCGGCGCTGCATCAGGAGCTCACCGCGTCCGTTCACGATCAGGGCGTTGATCGCGCCCACGGCCTGGCCCGAGGCCTTCGCTTCGCGGCGTGGCTTCGAGCCGACGATCGTGCCCGCGGCGTCGTAGACGTTCAGCAACTCCTCGTGGGCGTCCATCGCAGAGCGCTCATGTTACCCTGCACCGGCTCATGGCACCGAGGCTGCGTCTCCTGGCGGCGGTCCTTCTCCTGCATCTGCCAGCCTCAGCTGCTTCGTTCCCGCCGAACCTGAAGTTCCGCACGCTCTCGACCGCGCAGGTGATCGTGCACTACCACCAGGGGCTCGAAGCTACGGCGCGCGAGGCCGCGGCACTGGCGACCGAGATCCTCGATCACCAAGAGGTGCGTTACAACCTGCAGGTGCGTCCGGTGCACCTGGTGATCGCCGACACTTCGGACGATCCCAACGGCTTCGCGACACCCTTGCCCTACCCGCTCGTCCAGATCCGCGCTGTGCCGCCCGACGGCAGCGACGAATTCGGCAACCACGACGGCTGGCTGCGCCTGGTGCTGACCCACGAACTCGCTCACATCGTGCACCTCGAACAGGCGCGCGGCCTGATGGGCTTCGGCCGCAACCTGCTCGGGCGCGCGCCGTTCCTGTTCCCCAACAGCTTCGCGCCGAGTTGGTTGATCGAGGGACTCGCAAGCTATGAGGAGACTGAGGGCACCGCCTTCGGCCGAGGGCGCAATCCCGACTGGCGCATGGTGCGGCGGATGGCAGCGCTGGCGGGCGAGTCTCCCGCGGAGGACCGCGCCACGATCGGGCTCGACGCCTGGCCGGGCGGGCAATCGGCCTACATCTTCGGCGAGGCCTTCGTCCGTGACCTCACCGCGCAGTTCGGCGACCAGACGCTGCCGGAGATCGCGCGGGTGCAATCGGGCCGCATCATTCCCTATTCTGACGAGTGGACGTCCTACACGGTCACGGGTGCTTCATTTCACACGCGCTGGAAGGAATGGCAGCGTGGCGAGCAAAAGGCGTCGGCGCGTGAGGCCGCCGCGATCCGCGCCCGGGGTTTGACGCCTGCCCAGCCGCTGACCGAGCGCGGCATCCGGCAGACAGCCCCTCGCTTCAGTCCCGACGGTGGCTGGATCGCGTACACCAGCCGGACGCTCGAGCGCTACGGCGAGATCCGGCTCGTTCGTCCGGACGCAACGGCTGACCGCCGGCTGTGCCTGCGCAAGGGCGGCACGGGCCTCGCGTGGTCGGCCGATGGCGAGGCGCTGGTGTTCGACGAGCCGGAGGTCTATCACACGTTCTCGGTCTTTTCCGACCTCCTGGCGGTCGACGTCGCGAGCGGTCGGCGGCGCCGCCTGACGCGCGGCCTGCGCGCCCGCGACCCCGACGTGTCACGTGAAGGCCGCATCGTCTTCGTGCGCGAAATGGGCGGGCACAGCGAGCTGGCGGAGATCGGTCTCGACGGCTCCGGGTTGCGCGTGCTCACGACATCGGCGCCGGCCACCGAATGGAGCAACCCACGCTGGAGCCCGTCGGGCGACCGGATCGCCGCGGGGCGCTGGTCCGCGGGCGGGTTCCTCGATTTGGTGCTCGCTAATCCCGCCACGGGAACGGTCACCGATTTGACCCACGATCGAGCCAAGGACGTGGAGCCGAGCTGGACTCCCGACGGCCAGCATCTCGTGTTTCGATCCGATCGCGACGGGGTTTCGAACCTGCACGCGCTGCGCCTGGCGGACGGAGCGCGCAGCCGTGTCACGAACGTTCTCGGCGGCGCCTTTGGCCCGGACGTGGGCCCGAGCGGGCGAAGCGTCGCCTTCGCGAACTATTCCGCAAAGGGCTATGACGTCCACCTGGCGGATCTCGATCTCGATGCGGCGCCGGCCGCGGAGCCGTTTGTCGATCCCTATCCGGCCTCGCCCATGGACCCGGCACCGATCAGCACGCCCGATCGCCCCTATCGGCCGCTCCCGACGCTGCTGCCGCGCTTCTGGAGCCCTTACGTCCTCGGACTTTTCCGCGGCGAGACGGAACTGGGAATCGTGACTGGCGGAGTCGACCCGCTGTTTCGCCATGCGTACGGGGCGGACGTGCACTTGGGTTTCGACACGGACCGCGTCGGCTACCGCGCCTTCTATCAATACGACCGCTTCCGGCCCACGCTCCTGGCGACGCTCGAGGACACGAATGACGCCGTCGCCTCGGGCGGCTACCTTCGAACGCAGGAGCTGAACCTGCGCGCCTCAGTTCCGGTGACGCGCTCGTTCCGCCTCGCCCAGAGTGTGTCGCTCGACTATCGTCGGCGCCGCGAGACGCTCGCCGACAACCCCGAGGCGGGCGAGGGGAACCTGGGAGGGCTGGAGGCTGCCTGGGCGCTTTCGAGCGCGCGAGCGTTCCCGTATTCGATTTCGCCGGTCGAGGGCTTCGGTCTGCGGCTGGCCTACGCGAGGGAGGCTCCCGCGCTCGGTTCCGATGTGTCGCTCGGCAAGGCCACGGGCGACGTGCGCTTCTACACGCGCGCCTTCGGTTCGAGCAACGCGCTCGCGATGCGCGCGGGCGGGGGAGCCACCTTCGGTCGTCCTGCCTTCACGCAGGCGTATGCGATCGGCGGCTTTCCCGACGCGAGCCTGCTGGACCTGGTGCGCACGAACCCGGTCGTGCTGCGCGGCTATCCTGACAATGCCTTTCGGGGCCGCAGCCTCGCCTACGGCAATCTCGAGTACCGCGTGCCGCTGGCTCATCCGCAGCGTGGCATCCGCTCCTACCCGCTATTTCTCAGGCATCTGCACGCGAGTGCGTTCTTCGACGCTGGCCACGTCTGGAACGACGCGTTTCGCTGGGCCGACGTCAAGAAGAGCGCGGGTGGCGGGCTCGGCGCGGACTGGATCGTGTTCCACCGCATCCCGATCACGACGCTGCTCGGCGTCGCCCACGGTTTCGACGCCGGCGGCGAGACGCAGGTCTACTTCCGCACGGGACTGAGTTTTTAGGTACCCTATCCGCACAGTGGAAGGTTCGGAGTTCGATGAGGTCGCGTTCTTCCTTGCGCTGCGGCATAGCGGCGTCCGCGCGCTACTGATCGGCCGGCGCGCCCTGGTTGTTCTGGGGCTACCGGTGCTGACCGCGGACTACGATCTCTGGATCCACATCGATGACGCTAAGCTGCTCAACGATGCGGCAGCGCCATTTGGATTGCTCCCGACCCGCTCGCCGGAGGAGGCTCGAGAGCGAGGCCGATACTCGCTCGAAAACGATGAGCTCGTCGACGTCCTCGTGGCACGCTCGGTGCCGACTATCGATGGCGCCGCCGTGGCCTTCGACGAAATCTGGCCCCGCCGGCAAGAGCTAGCGCTGGCCCCTGGGGTCGTGGTTTCAATCCCGGCGCTGGATGATCTGATCGCGACGAAACGGTTCGCGGCGCGCCCGAAGGATGCTGAAGACATCCGCATGCTGGAAGCGCTGCGTTCACGGACGGGCGCGTGAGCCAGCAGCCTCTATCCGCCGAGAAGCTTGCCGACCGGCAGTTGACGCCGGAAGAGTTCCGCGCGTACGAGCTTGCCCCGATGTCCACTAGCGAACGCGAGGGCACGCTGGCGCTGGTGGCGTGGTTCTGCCGCCGCTATCCGACGCCCGCCGAGCGCCTCGCGTACGTGCGCCGAGCGTATGCTCGCTGGCGGCGCTCGCGCCCTCTGGGCTCGCCCCCACGTCGCTCCGCGCCCGAGTGACGCCCGAACGAATGCGAGGCCGCTCTGGCACGGGTTCGCGCATGCTCGGAGACCCGCAGCAATCAGGCGCTCGTCCGTCGAACACCGCGAGGGGTTGTCAACGCATTGTTGGACCGCCTCCACCGCATCGTTCACGAATCTGCCGCCGCTGGTGGGGGTTGCATTGTGCCGGAGAGCGCGATGGCCAGGTAGAGTGAAGCTCCAAGCAAGATAGGAGCGGTGCCCACGCCTGGGAAGTAACCTCCCTGTATCAACGCCAAGAGGGTGTGCCCTGTTCCGTTCCCGAACTCGAGGAGCGTCCAGAACCAGGCAAAGGCCCGGGCCGTCGAGCGCGCGCTGCGCACCCGGGCCACGTAGCACCAGAGTCCGAAGAGGACGAGGGCCGCGTTGACCATGGCGAATCCCTCTCGCCAAGTCGCTGCTCACCAGCCCGCTCACGAAACGCGCGGGAGCGAACACGTCGAAGAGCCGGAAGAAATATTCCTCGATCGAGTGGGCCGCCTGGGCGACGATCAGGATCAGGAACGCCACACGGCTTCGCGGGTCCATAGTCCTCGCTGGTTCGTCCAACCCCAGATCAGCTGCAAGGGCCGCGGGTTCGAGCCGGCGCGGACCTCAGCTCCATCCGCCTGTTCGCGCGCTCGCTGTTCTACTTCGGAATATCCTCCAGACGGGTCCCGAGCCCGGCTCTGATTGCCGCCCGTGCCTCCTCGACGTGGCGCAGGAACTCAGGATGATTCTCAAGCCTGTACTCGAACCAGTCATCTTCGCTTTCGAAACCGATCAACACGCCGGCGGGTCTTCCGTGGCGGGTGATCAGAATCTCCCGATCGGCCGCGAGCTTCAGGTACCGGGAGAAGTCGTCCTTCACCTTTGCCAGGGCGACCCGGCGAGGTTGGGGTAGCCTCTTCCGCGAGCCAGGCCTCCGCCTGCTCCTTCGGGATGATGGCGAGGACTTCAACCGTCGTTTCCGTGACGTCATAGAACACCCTCACCTCATTCACCCTGAGCCGATACTGCGGCCGATCCAGTCCGCGCAAGCGCTTGATACGACTCTTGCTCAGCTTGGTCGGCTCGTGGCGCAGGTACAGCTCGATGGCATCCCGGACACCCGACCGGAAGTCAGCTCTCAGGGCTTTCAGACCCGCGACTGCCTGAGGGGCCAGGACAATCTCGAACGGCATCTGGCCAGATTATAGCCAGAACGCTGCCTCGCCGCCCCCCCATGCCGGGCGAACCTCGAGATCACCTGCGAGGGCCGCGCTCCGCCGCGCCATGCGCGGACCTCGTCAGCTGCCTCTGGTTGTTCGACCGCGCCGCGCTTCTGGAGCCCCATTCACCTCGTAGCGCCCAAGCTCCTGACCGATGACGACGCGAAGGGCGTTTCCTCGAGGCCATGGTCCCGGCGCTGAATGCACTCGCGAAGGGCCGTCGTTCATCAGACTTTGGTAGTTGCCGCCGCCTGCCGCGTGAACCTGTTTCCGGAACCACCCCAGGACGTCATCATCGATCCGAATAGTGATCCGGGTCTTGCCCGGCGGCACACTCAGCACAGGGCCCCGAACGGCCGCCGAAGAGTCGTAACTCCCTCTTCATCTCTTGTCAGCTGGCGCAGGGCGGGGAAACCAACCACGCTGGCGCCAAGTGTCAGCCTAGTCCGATCCGCTGAGCGTCGACCGGTCGGCCCGTACCGCGTGCAACTTCATGGAGACGCGGCCCAACCGGATCACGTCGCCAGCAGCGAGAAGCGTCGGCGCGGAGATCCGCTCACCGCGCACGAACGTCCCGTTCTTGCTCCCGAGGTCTTCGATGGTCGCCCGGTCGTGCTCGACGAGGATCCGGGCGTGCCGCCGGGAAACCGTCGGTGCCTCGATCCAGGCGACCCCATCCTCGACCCTGCCCAGCAGGTTCTCGCCGAGTTGCAGCGCGACCTCGCGATCCTCGAGCACCAGGCGGTAGGCCATCGAGCGACCGGGCGGTGCCAGCGGCGGGCCGGACTCCGTGGCTTCCCCGCAGAATGCGTAGCCCACGCCGTGCGCGGTCCGCAGGAAGCGAGGCTGCTTCGGGTCCTCGTCGAGGGCGGACCGAACCTCGGCCATCACCGTAGCCAGCGTCGAATCGGTGACGTTCGTCCCGGGCCACAGGCGATCGCGGATGCGTTCCTTGGCCACGACGTTCGGGCGCAGGCGGAGCAGCAGCTCCAGGAGCTCGAAGGCATTTGGACCGAGATGGCGCGTCTGGCCGGCGCACAGGAGCTGGCGCGCCCCGCGGTCGAGTACGAAATCGCCGAAAGCCACGCGCATCGGCGGCACCGGCATCGCTGCTGCAAGATAGCGCGAGCTGGGGAGCGCGTCAAAGACGCTCGAGAGGCTCGCGTGAGATCATCTTGACGCTGCCCTCATGACGCTCCAGTCCGGAGACCGACTCGGCCCGTACGTCATCCAGACCCTCCTCGGGGTGGGGGGCATGGGAGAAGTCTATCGGGGCCGTGACACGCGCCTCGGACGCGACGTGGCGCTCAAGGTCATCTCCCCAAGGCTGGTCGGGGACCCCACCCGTCGCCGCCGCTTCGAGATCGAGGCTCGGGCCGCATCCGTCCTGAACCATCCGTCCATCGTCACGGTATACGACGTGGGAGACGCCGAGGGGATCCCATGGATCGCGATGGAGTGGGTAGAGGGGCAAACGCTCCGGCACGCGCTCGGCACCGGACCCCTCTCCATTCGCGAGGCGTTGTCGATCGCCCGCCAGATCGCCGACGGTCTCGTTGCGGCGCACGCCAAGGGCATCGTACACCGCGACCTCAAGCCCGGGAACGTCATGCTCACCGCGGACGGACGGAGCAAGATCCTGGATTTCGGCCTGGCGCGGCAGATCCCCGGCGAGGGACAGGAGGACCCGCTCTCACAGGCCGACACCCTGGCTGCGCCTTCGGGCGCGGCGACGCGCGAGGGAGTCATCCTCGGGACGCCCGGGTACATGTCGCCCGAGCAGGCCTCGGGCCGACCGGTGGACTCTCGCTCCGACCAGTTCGCCTTCGGTCTGATCCTCTACGAGATGCTGACCAGTCGACGGGCTTTCGACTGCCTCACGCCGGTCGAAACCCTGGCGGCCGTCATCCGTGAGGAGCCCCCTCCCGTCTCTTCGCTCCGGCCCGGAATCCCGCCACAGCTTCAGCTCCTGATCGCCACCTGCCTCGCCAAGCGCCCGGAGGATCGGTTCACTTCCGCGCGCGAGCTCGCGGCGGCGCTCGAGGCCCTCCCTGTTGGATCGGCCGCGGAAACGCCCACCGACACGGACATCGCCGCGGAGGCCTCGCCTGCCGGGAGTGGGCGCGTGTCGCCGGCCTTCTCGTCGCGACGCAGGCTCGTCGGCGTGGCCGCGGTGGTTGTGCTCGCTCTCGCGCTGGGCGGGGTGTGGCTCGTACGGCGGGGAAGCGACGTTGCCACCGGACCCAACCACTCCCCCGCCTCGGCCTCGAAGCGACTGGCGGTGCTTCCCTTCGAGAACCTGGGCGCGGTGGAGGGCGGGTATTTCGCGGACGGGATGACGGACGAGGTGCGGAGCAAGCTCGCGGGTCTGCCGGGTCTCGAAGTCATCGCTAGCGCCAGCGCGAGTCAGTACAAGGCGACGACCAAGCCGCCCGAGCAGATCGCAAAGGAGCTTGGGGTCGGCTATCTCCTGTTCGCCAAGGTCCGGTGGCAGAAGTCCGGAATGGCGAGCCGGATCCGGCTGACGTGCGAGCTCGTGGAGCTGAGAGGCGGCGGCGCGCCGACGGCGCGCTGGCAGGAGGCGTACGAAGCGGACCTCTCGGACGTGTTCCGGGTGCAAGGTGAGATCGCGACGAAGGTGGCGCGGTCGCTCGAAGTGGCGCTGTCCGGGAAGGAGCGCGAGAAGCTGGAGGCGCGTCCCACTTCGAATCTCGCGGCGTACGACGCCTACCTCAAGGGACGGGAGATCGAGAAGGGGGGCGGCCTGACGCTGCGACGCGCCGCGGCACAGTACGAGCAGGCAGTGGCGCTGGATCCCGGCTTCGCCCTGGCCTGGGCCCGGCTCTCCCTGAGCCATTCCTGGATCTACACCTTCCATCTCTCGCAGCAGAATGCAGAGGCCGCGCGGAAGGCGGCGGAGCGGGCCATGGAGCTGGCACCCAGCATGCCCGAGGGGCACCGTGCCCTCGGGGCTTACTACGGGCACGTCAAGGAGGACCACGAAAAGGCCATCGAGGCCTACGCGCGCGGGCTGAACCTCGCCCTCGACGACGCGCTCCTCCTCCTGGGATCGGGCCTCGCCGAGCGAGCGCAGGGGCGGTGGGAGGAGGCTCTCGCGCACCTGCGGCGAGCGGAGGAGCTGGACCCCCGCTCGTGGGAGCTCGAGCAAGCGCTCGGGTCCACTCTCCTCTCGCTGCGCCGCACCGGCGAGGCGCGCGAGGCGATCGATCGAGGCCTCGTCCTCGCCCCGGCGAACCTCACCCTGATCGAACAGAAGGTGGAGACCTTTCTGCAGGGGGGGGACCTCGCGGGGGCACGGGCGGTGTTGGCCGCGACACCGAAGGAGGTGGAGCCGACGGCCCTCGTGGCCTACTTCGCCACCGCTGGCGACCTCCACTGGGTGCTCGACGACGCGCAACGCGACGTGTTGCTGCGCTTGACGCCCGCGGCGTTCGATGGCGACCGTGGGACCTGGGGGATCGCCCTCGCCCAGGCGCTGGCGCTGCGTGGGGACAAGGCGAAGAGCCGCGAGTACGCCGAGGAGGCGAGAAAAGCCTTCGCCGCGCAGTCTACGGAGGCCAGAGACGGGCAGCCCAACGTCTATCTAGGCCTGGCGCTGGCCTACCTGGGCCGCAGGGCCGAGGCGCTCCGCGAGGGAGAGGGGGGTGTCGCGTTCTTGCCGATCGCGAAGCAGCCTTTTTCCGCCCCGTACTTCCAACACCAGCTCGTGCGGATCCACATCCTCCTCGGGAACCACGGCAGGGCGCTGGACCTGTTGGAGCCGCTTCTAAAGACGCCCTACCCACTCACGCCTGGCTGGCTACGCATCGACCCCAACTTCGACCCGCTTCGCGGGAATCCCCGCTTCGACAAGCTCGCGCTCGGACCGTAGAAAGGCTTGACGTGATCGGTAGTGGGGCGACGATCCGCAGGCCCCCGCGAGCCCTCCGGGCGGCGGCCCACGAAAAGCCCACGACTCTTCGAAGACTTCCCCATGTGGGCGGCCGAGCTTCTGAGCACGACTCAGCTGGAGGCCTGACATGTCCCAGGATTTTGATCCGAAGCGGCGTATGCTCTCCGCGGGCGCGGCTCTCGCTCTGCTCGGGTTTCCCTTGATCTCGATCGGTGGCTGTGGCGGCGGCGGGGGCACGCCAGCGGGCCCGTCCACACCCAACCCCACGCCGACGCCCTCGTCAGGGGCGGGCGACATTGCCGGATCCGTCACAGTGAATCACATGGCGCCCCACGTCGCCGTGATCACGGCGGCCCAGCTCAGTGCGGGCGCCGGGCTGACCCTGGATATCTCCAACGGGTTCCACTCGCACACGGTAACCCTCACGAGCGCCCAGGTGACTCAGATCGCGGGGAGGGCGCGAGTGTCCGTCGCATCGTCCACGGATCCCCACTCGGACGGGAGCAACCCGCACAGCCACACGGTGACGTTCAACTAAAGACACCTGTGTAAAAAAGGCGACACTCAGAGCAAGAAATTGGCAAAGCTGGGACTGGTGCAGCTGAACGAAACGGAGGCACGAGGATGAGAAGAGTCACGGTTGCTCTGTGTGCGCTTGCGGCGATATCTTTCACGACGTCGCCGGTCGACGCCCGCGCTCCTCAGCGAGAGGGATTCGATTTCGTCTTCGAGTTCGTGGACGACAGCATCTGCGGCTTTCCGATCGAGTTCTCGTTCGATGGCAGCGGGGTGATCACGAGGTACTTCGACGAGGAGCACAACCCAACTCGCGTGCACATCCGTACGTCCGACGACGCCAGGGCGAAGAATGTCGAGACGGGCGCGACCGCGACGGGCCATGAGGTATCGAGCGTCTGGGTCGACGTCAATGACGGGACCGAAACCAGCAGCGGCGTGCCGATCCATCTCAAGGCGCCGGGCCACGGATCGATCCTCACCCAAGCCGGACGAGTGGAGTTCGACGAGTTCGGAGACCCCACGTTCATCGCGGGACCGCATCAGCTGTCCGATGGCGACTTCACCGACTTCTGCGCAGCCTTGATCTGATCACGTCCGGCCCGTCGCGTCGTGATGTAGAGACGTCGACCCTCTGCGACGTGCTTCGTCCGGCATCGGGGGGTGCGACGATGTCCCGATGGATCAACGCGGCCAGGATCTCGGCCCCCTCACGACTCGGGGCCGGGCCGGTTGAAGTAAGGACGAAGCGTCGACGACGAAGACGCGTCCCTCGCGCACGGCCGGGAGCTCATCCCATCCCGCGCGGGAGGTGACCGTTTCGAGCTCGCCCAGCGCGCGGTCGATCGGCATGCCGAACGGCATGAGGACGACCACTTCGTTCTCCGCCAGAGCCGTGGTGAGGTTTAATTGGGGGACTAGCCGCGCTTGCGCAGCTTGATCCCGCCGTTGACGGTCTCGAGCTCGAGCTGACGGCCGCCGGAGCCGATCGTGCCCTTCATCGAGCGTGGGCCCCACTTGCCCTTCACGGTGAGCGGAAAGTCGGTCTCGATGTCGCCGTTCACGACCGAGGCCCGCACCTCGGCGCTCGCGTCGGAAGGCAGGTCGATGGTGATCGAGCCGTTCACGGTCGAGAAGCTGAGCGGTCCCGTCCAATCGGCTTCGCCCATCGAGGCCTTGATCGAGCCGTTGACCGTCTCGCCCTTCACGATCCCGCGGCTGGTGGCCTCGATGCTGCCGTTGACCGTCGAAACGTCGACTTCGGCGCTCAGGTCGATGGCGTCCACCGAACCGTTGACGGTGCGAGCGGCGAAGCGCACGCCGACGGGCACGCGGACCGTGAAGTGGACGTCCACGTCGCTGTCACGCGAGTTCATGTGCCCCCCGGAGCCCGGCGCGCACTCGTTCGTGTGACCCCAGCTCGACGGGTAAACGGCGCAGATTGTGACGCCCTCGGTGTGCTCGACGACCTTGATCTCAACCGATTTGGTGTCACCGCGCCGGCTGGTCTTGACTGCCGTGACCTCTACGTCGTTGCTGGTGGCAGATGCAGCCTCGATGTCGCCGTTGACGCCCTTGATCTCGATCGTCTTGCCGGGAGCAAGGCGTCCCTGCCAGCGGAAGTCGTCGGCCCCTGCCGTCGTTGCGAGCGCCAGAGCGGCCATCGTCACGAACCACTTCGTCTTCATCTCACAGCTCCTTCTACTCATGACAGTCGACGGCTAGGGACGCTTGCGAAGCGCGATCTCGCCCGAGAGCGTCTCGATTGAGATGTCCGCGCCGCCGTTCCCGGCGGTGAAGGTAAGGTCCTTCTGCGACGTGTACTTGGTCTTGTCGGGCTTGTCCGCGCTGAGCTCGTTTACGATGTCGCCGCTGAAGGTCGTGACCCTGAACTCGGCCGAGACCTTGGCCGGCAGCAGCAGCTCCACGTCGCCGCTGACGCTGCTGATGCTGAGCGAGGCCTTGGGCGCCAGGTCGCCTTCGAAGCGCACCCCACCGGAAACGGTTTCCAGGCTGGCTCGCGAGAAGCTGGCGCTCGCCACCCAGAGCAAGCCGTTCACGGTGCTCCCGCTGATCTCTCCGCTCGCCCCGCGCACGCTCACGTCCCCGTTCACGGACTCGGCGGAGACGCGCTTGGGGGTTCCGGAGATCTCGAGGCTGCCGTTGACGCTCGAGGCCTGGACCTCCTCCGAGGCGCCCGCGATGCGGATCGAGCCGTTCACGGTGTCGGCTAGCACCGGCCCCGAAACGTCGCTGACGCTGATCTCGGCGGCGAAGGAGTCGATCTGGATGCGGCTGCCGGCGGGAACGTGGATCTCGAGATCGGAGCGCACGCCGTGTGGGCTGCGGGCCTCGACGCTGATCGAGGTGCGCCGCTGGCCACCGGAAAAATCGAGACGCTCGGCGTTTCGGCCCAGCGTCCCGATCACGCTGATCTCGGCGCGGTCCCAGCCGATCACCCGAATCGAGCCCGCGTTGTTCTCGATCTCCACGATGCCGTCGGGCGCAGCGGGGCGCTTCTCGTCCAACTTCTGCTGGGCATGGAGCACGGGCGCCACGAGAACGGCTGCGAGCAGGAGTGTCCTTCGGGGCATCATCATTCGCCTTCCAATCATGAAATCTGCGACGACAGCCGGATCAGTCGCAGCAAGAGATCGAGTTTCTTCTGGTGCGTCGACGCCAGCATCCGGGTCAGCCTCAGGTTCTGGGGATCCTTGTCCAGGGCCTCGCGCACCTGTCG
>JAQBHI010000037.1:0-12115 GCA_032127875.1 Acidobacteriota bacterium | reverse complement strand
CCTGCAGGCTCGGGCCAGGGTGGTCGAGCTGGTCAAGGACGTGCCGGCCGAGGAGCGCTTCGCCCTGATCGGCACGTCGGGCACGCTCGGCGGCGCGCTGGTGACGGAGGACTTCCGCGCCGAGGTCCTCAAAAACCTCGCCAGCCTCGCCGTCACGCGGTCGTCTGGGGTGCGCGTGGTGCCCACCGGCTCCGATACGCTGGTGTTCCCGGCGATCATGGGCGGCACCAACCCGTACTCCACGGGCTACTCGGGGGCCTGGAAGCCCGCCGGGGCGACCGGCACTGACGGCTCCGCGCCGTCGGTCCAGAACCAGCCCACGTTCGAGAACGAGCGCATCCCGGTGCACGAGTGGCAGCCCGACGCCGTGGTGGTCGAGCCGTCGCTGATGGAGGACTCGGTGGTCCCGCTCGACCAGATTCTCGCCGAGACGATCGGTGAGACGCTGGCGATGGACGAGGACTACGCCTTCCTGCGCGGCACAGGTCAAGGCCAGCCCAAGGGGATGCTGTCCTACGTCGGCACCACCACGCCGGCGAACGGCCTGATCACCACGGTCGTCACCGGCGCGTCGGGCGTGATGGCCTACAACGGCCTGGTGGATCTGATCTACGCGCTGCCCGCGCAGTACCGGAACGGGGCGGTGTTCTACTGCTCCTCGAGCACGATGGGCGCGATCATCAAGCTCAAGGACAGCTCGCAGAACCCGATCATCTACGCGGGCCAGCCGCCCAACACGCTGTTCGGCCATACCGTCTACCTGACCGAGCACATGCCGGCGGTGGCCGCGAGCGCGAACGTGCTGCTCTACGGGCAGCCGCGCTACTACGTGATCGCGCAGCGGCGCGATCTGCGCGTGCAGCGGCTCGTCGAGCGGTTCGCCCCGAACACCGGCTTCCTGCCGTCGGCGCGCATCGGCGGCGGGCTCGTGCGCCCGCAGTCGTTCGTCATCCAGCAGGTGACCTCGTAGAGCGACGGCCATCTAAGTCGGCGCGCGGCGGAAACGGGTCCGGGCACCGCGCGCCGGCTTCAAAATCACCGGGCCCTGAAACTCGCGTCGGCATTCCCCGCCGCGACTCGAAAGGTCCAAAATCATGGCACAGCCCGCAGCGGCTGGATCCAGCGTCAACAAGGATCTCGGCTTCAAGCTCGACCACAAGGTCAGCATCCCCTCGATCCTCGGCAACGACACCACCGAGGGCACTGGCGCCGCCGTCGATCTCCTCGGAGCCGAGGGCGCGCAGGTGCTGTTCAACATCGGCGTCTCGGGGGACACCCTGTCCGGCTCCCTCTACGTCACGCTTTCGGCGCAGGACTCGGCCGACGGCTCGACCGACTGGACCGCCCTCGCGGCCTCGAAGTACCGCATCGACGAGGGCGTGGCGCTCGTGATCGACGACCCGGCCGAGGACCCGGTGCTGGTCGCGGTGACGGTGCTGCCCGGTGCCGGCGTGCGGCGCTACATCCGCGCGCTCGTCGCCTTCACCGGCACGCACACGAGCGGAATGCCGATCGGTGCGACGGTGGTCCGCGGCTTCCTCCGCAAGGAACCGGCCTACGCATAGGCTCGGCTGAGCTGATCCAGGCCGGGTAGGGGTTGAGGGACCTCTACCCGGCCTGGGCCGGCTCGATCCTTAGAAGACATGCCCACGCTCGACGCCATGACGCTGCACGAGGCCAAGCTGGCCCTCGGCATCGGCGGCACGTCGGAGGACGCGCAACTGGCGCGGCTCATCACGTCCGTCACGCAAGAGGCGGAACGCCGCCTGGGCACGCAGTTCGTTCAGCGCACCGTGGTAGAGCTTCACGAGGGCGGCGTGCGGCGGATCTATCCACAGGTGACCCCCGTCGTCTCGGTCACGTCCATCGTGGATCAGGCCGCGAACACCGTGCCGGCGACGGACTACGCCGTGCGCCAGAAGAAGTGGCTTCAGCACATCGGCCACTTCCCGATCGCCTACGACGCGAACAGCATCCCGACCGAATGGGCTGTGACCTACATCGCCGGCTGGTTCGCCACAACGGAGGCGGTCGCCGCCGACGCGAAGACCGAGCTGCTCCGCGCGCTCGCCACGCTGCGCTCTGTCGCATCGCAGGACCCGTCGCTGGTCAGCGCCGTGAGCGTGGGGGATCTGTCCGTCTCGTACCGCACGCCCGAATCGGTCGAGGGCGTGGCAGCGTCGAACCCGGTGCTCGATGGAGCTATCTCGGCGCTGCACGCCTATCGCGGGGTGTACCTGTGAGGCCGGCGCTCGCTTACCGCCTCGCCAAGCTGCACTTCCTGCCGCAGCAGCTCCGGGCCCGCGTGCTGTTCGGGATCATGCTGATCCTCGGCTCGCACATGTTCGAGCGCGCGGACGAGCGGGGTTGGCTGCGCGACCTTGGCATGGGCGTCGTCACCATGTCCGCTGCCGGCTGGCTATCCGCCCAGGGCAAGCGGCGCATGGACGAGCAGGGGCGGCCGCTGCGCTCCGCGACAATGCGTTTCCTGCCGCCAGAGGAGGATCGGGGCTGATGGCGATTCCTGCCCCCATCTCGGCGCTGATGCAGGACACCGTGGGCGTGCGCGTGTTCATCGGCAAGGACTCGAACGGCGACCCGAGCTATGCGACGAAGGTCAACGTCCGCGCGCGGGTGACCTACAAGCGGGGATACGTGGCCACGGCGGGCGGCGGGCAGGTGGTCACGACGACGATGGTCTACATGGAGGACCTCCCCGGCTTTCGCGTGGACTCCGAGATCACGTTGCCGGATGCTTCGGTGCATCTCGTGGATCAGTTCTCGCGCCCCGCGTGGCCTGACGGCTCGCGGCATCTGGAGGTTGCGCTCTGATGCCGGCGCTTCGCACGTCCACCTCGGGCTCGCCCGGCTCGGGCGTCACTGTCCGCATCACGAACCTGAACCAGTGGCTTCGCGCGCTGGAGCAGGACTACAAAGACGGTATCGAGGCAGCCGAGCGCACGCTCTACCGCGAGGGGCGGCGGCACTTCCTCGCGCCGTCAAAGCGCCTGTGCCCGAAGGACACAGAACGGCTCGTCAAGACCGCCGAGCTGGTGGTGGGGCGCGACGGCAACGACCGGCTGAACTGCCGGCTTCGCTACGACACCGAGTACGCGATCTACGTCCACGAGGACCCCAACGCGCGCCACAAGCCGCCGACGCAGTGGAAGTTCGCAGAGGTGCCGCTTGTCGAGAACGCCGAGCGGGTAGCCGAAGCTGTCCTCGCGGCCGTGCTGCGAGAGTTTGCCTGAAATGGCGAGCATGGTGGACGAAGTGGCGACGTACCTCGCGGCCCAGGGAGTCGGCACGGTCAAGACGGCATCGAACGATCCGGCATGGCCGATCTACACCGCCGGCCTGCAGGAAGGCACCAAGACGAACCCGCACGACGCAATCGGGCTGATCGAGGGCGTTGGCGAGTCGCCGCAGGACGAGATGGGCGCGACGGTCGGCGCGGTGATCTTCGAGAATCCCTCGCTCGTGGTGCAGGTGCGAAGCCGCAGCGCCGTCACGGCGCGAACGAAGGCCGAGGCGTGCTGGGCCAAGCTCCACAAGTTCGTCGGCACCCTGTCGGGGACGCGCTATCTGCTGATGCAGGCGCGCCAGTCTCCCATGCCGATTGGTCGCGACGATGGTGACCGCTGGATCTTCGGGTTCAACGTCGGAGTCTCGAAGGAGCGCTCTTGAGCGATCAGATACGTTCGAGCGTGCGAAAGCAGCTCCGCGCGCTGCGGGCAACAATGGCTGCCGTGATCGGCCAGCTCGACGCGCTCGAGGAATCGGTGGGCGGTGGCGCGGTGTGCGAACATGCCGAGGAGGATCGCCGCTCGCTGGCGACCTTCGACGGGCCTGGGCGCTGGCAGTGCCGGCGCTGCGGGCATCTCGAAGAAGGGCCGCCGCCGGCAAGCGCACAGCAGGGAGGAGCGTAGAGCATGGCAGTCGAAGCCTTCGTGAATGCCGGGATCTTCTTCGACGGGCGGGATCTCACCGGCCAGTCGAATCAGGTAGCCCTCAACCGTTCCCACGAGATGCTCGACGCGACCGTGTTCGGCAACACCACGCGCGTCAAAGCCGCCGGGCTCGCGGAGATGACGGCCTCGGTGTCGGGGTTCTGGATCTCTGGCACGCTCGCGTCGGGCGCGCTCGACCCGGTGCTGCACGCCCGCTTGGGCGGGGCTGGCGCGCCGCTCACGCTCTACCCGAAGGACGCCGACCTCGGCGTGGCCTACATGTTCCCCGGCGTGATCGGCTCGCTCAACTCGTTCGGTGAGCTGGGCGAGCTGACGCCATTCGATGCCGAGTTCAGCTTCGCCCCTTACGAGGCGGTTGGTGTGCGGAGCCAGGCGCGCGGCGTGATCGGCCTGCAGCGCACGGCTCGCACGGGCGCGACAGGCAACGGATCGGGCCTGCAGATCGTCGGCGGGGTGCTGTCCACGCAGTACCTCGTCCTGTGCGTGCAGGTGACGGCCACCGACTCGTCCGACGTGGAGCTGATTCTGGAGTCGGACGACAACGCCGGATTCTCCTCGGCCACCACGAGGATCACCACGGGGTCGCTCACGTCTGGTGCTGGCGGGCAGTCGTTCTACGCTCACCTGCTCGGGCCGCTGACCGACGACTACTACCGGGTGCGGTGGATCCGCACCGGCGGAACGACGTTCACGGCGCTGGCGACGTTCGGGGTCTATACGCCGCTCGCGGCTTAGAAAGGGGCTGGAACAATGGCTGTTCAGAAGTTCACGAAGGCAGCGGTCACGATCGGCGGCTCGGGCGGCCCGCCCTACACCGGCGGCACGCTGCTGCCGCACATCCACTCGGTCACGCTCAACCGCTCGGCCGACATGCTGGACATCTCGGAGATGGGCGTGGACACCCGGATCAACCTCAGCGGCCTGATGGAGTGGTCCGTCGAGGTCGAGCTGGTGCAGGACTTCGCGGACAACAACGTGGACGAGCTGCTCGACGCGCGCATGGGAACGGCGGCGTTCGGGATTCAGGTCGTCCCCGACTCCTCGGTGTCTGTCGGCGCGAGCAACCCGGAGTATTACGGGCTGTGCGTGCTGGAGTCGGTCAACCCGCTCGACGGGACGGTGGGCGACGCGATCATGGTCACCGCGACCTTCCAGAGCGCGGGCAGCCTGACGCGGCGGATCGCGTAAGACGGAAGCCGTAACTCAAGACCGCGCGGCAGACCCGCGCGGAGGAGGACGACCATGAGAGAGCCGTACCTGATGAAGCTGGCGAACGGGACGCAGCTCGAACTGCGCTACATGTTCAAGTCGCTGCGGTTCATCGAGAAGGCGACCGGGAGCAAGTTCTTTGTCTCGATCGGGCAAGTCGGCGTGGACTTCCTCGCCGCGAGCATCGCGGCCGGGCTCCAGCACAAGGACGCCAAGATGTCGGCCGAGCGCGCCGAGAATCTGATCGAGGCGCACCTCGCGGCGGGCGGCGAGCTTCCCGCCGTGGCGGATCAGCTTGTCGAAGCCTTCAAGGCCGCCGGCATCCTGAAGCGCGGCGAGGACGAGGAGGCGTCGGAGCCGACCGAGCGCCCTACGCCGGCGCTGCTCCCCGAGCCCTAGAGGAGCCGGCGTTCCTTGCGCGGCATCCACACGAGGCATGGCGTGCGGCGGTCGAGCATCTTGGGCTTGACCGTCGCGCCTTCGACCGGCTGTCGCCGGGCGATCTCGCGTGGGCGTTGTGGGGCGCGCGGCGCAGGCGTCGGCACTGGATCAAGGCGACGGCCTGGGCCGTCTCGCACATGCTGATGCCTCACGTCAAGAGCGCGAGCGCGGTCGCTCCGGCCAAGATGTACCGCGCGCTCGCCGGTCACACCATCGGCCCCGACGCACCCGACGAGGAGGAGTAGCAGGATGGCGCTCCGCAAGCTCGAAGCAGAACTCGCCCTCAACGCCTCGGGCTTCAAGAAGGGAATGGCCGAGGCCGCCGCCTCTACGGGTCAGCTCGAAAAGGGCTTCAGCCGTCTCGGCACAGCCGCCAAGGGCTTCCTCGCCGCGTTCACCGTGGGCGCAATTATTCAGCAGACCAAAAAGGCGCTCGACGCTCAGGCACAGCAGGAAAAGGCGATCAACTCGCTCAACCTCGCGCTGGCGAATCAGGGCAATCTCACCGACTCCACGTCCAAGTCGCTTCAGGACTACGCCTCGGCGCTGCAAGACGTGACCACGTTCGGAGACGAGGCTGCGCTAGGGGCGATGGCCACGCTCGCCTCGTTCGGGCAGAGCGAGGAGCAAATCAAGCGGACGACCGCCGCCGCCGCCGACTTCGCGTCAGCGACAGGTGCCGATCTTCAGTCGGCCACCGATCTGCTGGGGAAGGCGTTCGCCGGGAACACGGCTGCGCTTTCACGCTACGGCATCGTGATTGACGAGTCGGTGCCGAAGGCCGAGAAGTTCGAGGCGGTGCTGTCGCAGGTAGAGGGCCGCTTCAAGGGCGCGGCCCAGGCCGACACGATGAACTTTGCCGGCGCACTCAAGCAACTGGGGAATGCCTTCGGGGATGTGTACGAGTCGGTCGGGAAGCTGTTCGGATTCCTGAGCGGTTCGGGGGACAAGCCGTTCGCCGGCCTGATCGAGGGCGCGAAGTCGCTCAATAAGTTCTTTGGGCAAGACCTCATCATCGCGTTCAGCGAGGTCCGGGCGCGGTTCGCTGAGTTCGTGGCTTCGATCGCGGAAAAGCTAGCGACGCTTGCTGATCTTGGGGCAAAGCTACCTGCCGCCCTTGGCGGCGACAAGTTCGCCGGACTGGCAGACACTTTCAGAGCGGTCGCGGTCGGGCAGCGCGAGCTGGCGGCAGAACAGCGCGAGGTGGGCGACAAGGCGGCAGCGGCGGCAGGCAATCTTCAGAAGTTCGCCAACGCAACGAAAAAGGCGGCAGCCGGAACCAAAGAGTTGACCGAGGAGCAGAAGAAGTGGAACGCCGAGATCGACAAGCTCTCGGGCAAGACCGCATTCGCGGGCATCAAGCGGCTCGGCAAGCAAGTCTCCGAGGTCGGCCTGAAGAACATCGGCAACCTCGACGGCGTGCGCTCGGCAATCGAGAGCGCCATCAAGGAAGGCGCACTCAAGGGCGGGCGTGAGCTGCCGGCGAACCTGTCGGCCATCCTGCTCGGGGCGAAGGTCGAGATTCCCGACATGCTCGACCTTAGCGGGCTCGAGGATACCGTCAGGAACTTGATGCCGCAGTTGTCGAAATCGAGCGTCGAGGCGGCGCGCAGCTTCAAGGAGATCGCGGAGGCCGGCCGCAATGCAGGCATCTCGACCAAGGATCTGGAGGAGAACCTCAAGTCGGCCGGAGCGTCGAGCGACCAGGCGAAAAAGGCCATCGAGGCCACCACGGCCAAGACGTTCGATTGGCAGAACGCGCTCCAGGGCGTTGCGCTGCTGGCGGGCTCGCTCGGCGGCTCGTTCGGGAACGTGCTTCAGGTGGTGGGCAACATCGGCCAGTCGTTCAAGGACTGGAAGACGATGGACTCGTCCGGACGGTTCAACGCAATCGCGAGCGGCGTGGGCCAGATCGGCGGCCTGATCGGGGAGAAGCACAAGAAGACGGGCGGCGCGCTGCAAGGGGCGGCCGGTGGCGCGATGACTGGTGCGGCTCTCGGCTCGGTTGTTCCAGGGATCGGGACCGTGGCTGGCGGCGTGATCGGTGGTGTCGTTGGCGGAATCGGCGGGTACCTCGGCGGCAAGAAGAAGGAGAAGGAAGAGAAGAAGAAGCGCGAGGAGGATTTCAAGTCGCTGACCGCCTCGCTCGAAAAGCAGTTTGGCTCGCTGTCTAAGCTGGAGGAGATCGCCGGCAAGTATGGCGTCTCGCTCAAGAAGGCGCTCGCGTCGAAGGACGCCGAGAAGCTGAGCAAGGAGCTGGCCGAGCTACAGAAGCGGCAGGAAGGATTGAAGTCGGCCGGCGCGGGGATCGTCGCCCTTACGCAATCGTTCAAGCCGCTCACCGAGCAGGGCGCGATGGCCCAGGCAGGCCTGTTCTCGTCGGTGTTCTGGGCGACCGTCCAGCGCGAAGGGCTGATGGCGGCAGCCAGCTCGCTTCAGCCGGCGTTCGATGCTCTCATGACGGACGCCTCCGATGCCATGAAGGCGCTGCTCGCGCCGATCGGTCAGCAAATGGCGCTGGCTGGCAACGAAGCCTTCCGCAGCGCGAGCGAAGGCGCGAGCGCGCTGGGGCAGACGATCAGCGGCATGATGGACGCCGGCATCGTCTCGATCAACGACCTGCGGAATGCCGGCGTCGTGGCGATGGAGCAGTACAACGCCGCGCTCGGTGCGGCCCAGGCCGAGGGGCTCGCGGGTGCAGCAGCGCAGGAAGCCGCGATCCGCGCGGTCGGCCCCGCCGTGGCTCAGCTGCTCGCGGGCTACACGTCGCTCGGAATCCCGCTCGACGAGAACGCGATGGCGCTGAAGGCAGCGGCTGACGCTACCGGGATGATGTTCCCGCAGGACGCCATGTCGCGCGCGGCCGAGTCGATGGAGCGCGTGGCTCTCGCGCTGGAAAAGGCGTTCGGCTTCTCGGCCGGGATCGCTAGCAACGCGGCGAACACGCGATTCCCGCCGGTGCCCGACTACGGTGGGGCAGGGCGCGGGGGCGGCGGGTTCGCGGAGGGAGAGCCGACGCCGGGGGGTGGCGGGCGAGATGTCCCCTTCATCCCAAACAACGACCCAGGCTTCGCAAGCGGCGGCATCGTGGACGCCCCGCGCTCGGGGGGCTTGGCGATGGTCCACGGCCGCGAGGCGATCGTGCCGCTGGGCGGGGCGGCATCTCCCGAGCTTGCTGGCGGCGGTGGCGGCGGGGCGAGCCTGACGATCAATGCGCCGATGACTCTCGACCCGCTCCAGACGAACGCAGCGCGAGAGGATCTGGCGAAGTACGTCATCGACCAGATCTTCAAGGGCGCGAAAGGTAGCCCGCTCATCCGCCGCCTGATCCGCGAGGACGGCGGCCGGTGAGCTTCTTCGGGAACTTCGCGGCCAGCGCCGCAAGCTACGGCGAGCAGCTCCCGGCCGTGCTGGAGATCACGCTCAACGTGGCGGGATGGGTGCCCTACGACGGAGCCACGCCGTCGGTCGCCATGAACCTGTCCTCGGGCGCGGTCAGCGCACGGGGCAGAGCGTACTACCCTCGCGTGCCGTCGGGCGGATTCCAGGGCGTGACGCGAGGCGTGGACGTGCGCGCGAGCGGCCTCGGCACCGTGTCAACGCGGGTGACCGTTGCCGATCCGGACGGGCGGGTGCGGTCCGCTCTGGAGACGGGCCTCCAACGTGGCAGCGCGGCGGCGATCTGGCGCGTGGTGCCCGACTCCGACACTGACTATGCCTCGATCTTCACGGGCGTCGTTCACGACTGGTCGCGCCTGCCTGGGCAGACAGTGATCGAGCTGCGGACGGCCGAGGACGTGCTGCGGACGTACCACCCACGGTGGCCGCTCGTGAGGAGCGAATGGTTCTTCATGCCAGAGGATCAGGTGGGCGAGACGACGCCGCTCCTCTACGGCAAACAGGACGGCACCGGGCTCACCGATCTGCCCACGCTAGAGAAGCCGCACGGGATGATCCCGGCCCTTCCCATCTACATCGTCGCCGGCAGCATCGCGTGGTACACGGTCTGCTTGGGGCCGGCGTCGTTCATCAAGGACGTCTATGTGGACGGCGTGAAGCAGGTTCTCTCCAACGTCTACGGCTCGGCTGGCGCAGACTGCTACGCGGTGTACGGCTCGCTCGCGGGAGGAAAGACGTTCACCATCGTCGAGTTCGTCACGATCCCCGCCGAGGATGCGGTTGTCACCGTCAACGCCTTTGGCTACCAGCCCACCAACGCCACCTTCGACGGCTCGGGCGTCATCACGAACCCGGTGGATCAGATCCGCCACTTCCTCGTCAATTGGGTTGTCGAACGCTCGCGCGGCTATGCCCCCGGAGCGTGGGAGACGAGCGCGACGATCATCGACGGCACGTCCTTCGATGACATGGCGGCCTGGGCCATCGCTCGCGGGATCGAGGGCGCGCGCTACATGACGGAGGGCAGGACGGCGCTGGAGTATTTCCGCGAGTGGCTCGAAAGCTTCCCCGCGCTGCGCTCGTTCTGGAACGCTGAGGGCCAGATCGAGCTGTGTCTCTTGACGCCCGACTGGCCCGGCTATCCCGTCGAGCCGTTCCCGGTGTTCGTGCGCGCCGAGGATGCGCTGTCGATTGAGTGCGACACGGACTCCTCGGACATCACGGGCCGGATCACCGCGAACTACCTCCGCGATTCGGTCGAGGGCAAGTTCCTGCGGAAGATGGTCGTCGAGGACATTTCGTCCGACGTGCTGCAGGATGCCTCCTACGATCTGAACTGGTCGCCGGCTCGCCAGCTCTAGCGCATGGATCAGAACGTCACCGCCGGCACGATCGCTTCGGGGTCGATACTCCGCGCGCCGCTGGTGTCGCCCGACAAGAACGTCACGGGGGTCACGATTGCGGCGGGCGCGATCCCCTACGCGCCAGGGATCGGACAGCTCATAGCGGGCACGATCGCGGCAGGCGCGGCGACGTTCCCGCCGACCGTGATCGACTCGCTCCCGTTCCTTGCGGTCACCAACTCGGTTCGGGCCTCGATCTCGTCCACGCTGCGACTGCTGCGCCGACAGCTGCGGCTAGTCAAGATGGACCTCCCGCCAGCGTTCTCGGATCTGGAGCCGGGCCGCTTCGTCTACTACGCCGAATCCTCGCAGAGTCTTCTGTCTCCGACTGCGCTGGAGTTCGACGGCCGCCTGGAGCGGCTCGTTCCGCTGATGGTGCTGAGCATCACCGACCACGTAGAGCCGGCGCGCGTCGGCGTGACTTTCCTCGACCTGCGCGAGACGTTCTGCTCGTGGTGGTCGCCGCTCATCACCGAAATCGGGATGACGGGCGACCTCGACGGCATCGCCATCTTCGACCGTGCCGGTGGCTGGCAGACGGAACGCTTGCAGCTCGCCTACGGCGAGCGTCCCGGCGGGGATAACGCCTACATCGAGGTGGGCGAGAACGCGCCGATGATCGAGCGGTACGGCCTGCGCGCGCAGGGCGGGCTCGATACCAACCTGCTGCTCAATTCGGCCTTCCGCGAGGGCACGGGCGACACCTTCACGAGCTGGACTCCGACGACGACCGGCGCGGCAATCGTGGTTCAGTGGCAGCTCTACACGCTGATCGCCTCCCCTGGCTGGCAGCGCGCCGTTCAGATCGCCACCTATGGCTCGGGGCAAGCAGCCTACATCTCTCAGGCCGTCTCGGCCGTGGGCGGGAAAAAGCTGTTCGTGCGCGTGTTCTACAAAGACGGCGGGGCCGTGGATCGCATGGCGTACCGCGTGCAGCGCTCCGACGACTCGTCCTACTGGCGCGACTCAGACCAGACGTGGCAGGGCACCGCGATCGACAACCCGATCACGCCCGCGACCGGAGTTCTCGCGTCTCTGATGCACGTCTCGAAGCTGCTCGACATGACCGGCCTCACCACGAACGTGACCGTGAGCGTCGGGCACTTCGCTGCGCTCTACGGCTCGGCGCAGATCAGCCAGATCCAGGGCGTCGAGCTGATCGAACAAGACTTGGACGAGGGGCCGTATTGCCGCTGGCGCACGCCGCTGCCGACGAGAGCGGCGACGGTGCAGCGCCTCGGCGATCTGGTTTCGCTCACCAACGACGATCAGGTGCGCGTGGTGTTTCCGGCGCGCGGAGCCGCGAAGTTCACCGTCCGGCCGCATTGGGACCACGTCGACCTGCTGGACTTGCAGCAGCGATACATCTGGAGCTCCGACTTCGACGGGGCCACCGGGGCGAACTACCTCCGCTGCTACTACGAGCGCGTGGATTCGAGCAACGGCCAGTGGTGCCTGGAGAGCAGCGAGGGCTCGCGGGCCATCTTGGCGGTGAGCGGCGGCGGGCTCGCGGTGCGAGATACCGAGTACGTGGTCGCCGCGCGCTGGACCTCAGAGAGCCATGACGAGCACGGCTTGACGGGACAGGCGCTCGACATCTGGGTCGACGGCGTGCGCGGGACGACCGTTCAAGGGCTCGGCACGCCAACGGCCGACGCCTCGTGCCCGGTCTACCTGGGCAGCTCGCCAAAC
>JAQBHI010000036.1:0-13653 GCA_032127875.1 Acidobacteriota bacterium | reverse complement strand
GCGCGCTGCACGTCGCGGTCGAGCGCGACGAGGCGCAGGCCCAGCGTTTGCTCCCCAAGGTAGCGCTCGACCCGCAGCCGGGTCTCGGTGGCGCGCTGCTCGAGGCTCTCGCCCACCGAGCGCTCCAGCGAGGCGCGCGCCCTGTTGACGACGACGAAGGACCCGAAGGCCACGAAGGGCATGGCCGCCAGAAAGAAGACCGTCACCATCCGGGTATCGAGTTCGTAGCGTCGCATGACAGCCTCCCGTTCAGGGATCCGCCTCCAAGGCAGAACTAGCCGTCATCCCCGGAGGGGGTCCGGGCTTGGGCCGTACGTCGAGGTTCATCCACCCACAAGCTAGGCCGCAGGTCCCGGAAGTCAAGAGAACCTGATGCTCCGGTTCGTCTGGATCATCCACACCGGAACCCACCGACGGCGATGAAGCAAACGGCTCTTGCGTCCGCCACCCCAGGTCCTCTATCCTTCCCGGAGCGAACCTCGGCACGGCGGCGGAGCAACGGCAGGCGACCCGGACCGGGGTGTTTTGGGAGGCGGAGTTCCTCTTCCACTCGGGCCAAGAGGTGAGGGCGATGGAAGTCGGCGTGCCCGGCCGGCGGGCCTTCCTGGACCGGCTGCTCGGCCTCTCGAGCGTCGGGACCCTCCTGGCCATCGTCTATCCGGTGCTGCATTTCGTGTTTCCGCGCTCTCGCCCCAAGGGAAGGGCCAGGGGAGCGGTGCTCGCCGGGCATGCCAGCGAACTGCCCCCCGGCAGCGGCCACGTCTTCCCCCTGGGCACGCAGCCCGCGATCCTCGTCCACACGCCGGATGGCCAGTGGCGAGCCTTCTCCGCTCGCTGCACCCACCTCTCCTGCACGGTCCGCTACAACCAGGAGATGGGCCTGCTCCATTGCCCCTGCCATGACGGCCGCTTCGACCTGACCGGTAAGAACGTCGGCGGGCCGCCCCCGAGGCCGCTCCCGGAACACAGCGTGGTGCTGAAGGGGGATGAGGTGTACGTCGCCGAGAGCGAGGTTGGCTAGCCGATGACCCGCGTGGCTGTCCGCGCGTGGCTCGAGGAGCGGCTGGATCTCGAAGCGGCGAGCCACCTGCTCGAGGCGAAGGTGGTGCCGCGCCATCGCTACTCGGTCTTCTACTACCTCGGCGGCATGGCCCTGTTCTTGTTCGCAATCCAGCTCGGGACCGGCCTGCTGCTGTTGCTGTACTACGAGCCCGGGGTTTCCACGGCCCACGAGAGCGTGAAGCGCATTTCCGGAGAGATCCCGTTCGGGTGGCTGGTACGCTCGATCCACCGCTGGTCGGCGGACATCTTCATCGGGGTCGTGGTGCTCCACATGCTCTCGGCGTTCCTGATGAAGGCCTACCGCCGCCCCCGCGAGCTCACCTGGCTCACGGGCGTGGCCGCCTTCGGGATCGCCCTGGGCTTCGGTTTCTCGGGCTACCTGCTTCCCTGGGACGAGATCGCCTTCTTCGCGACCTCGGTAGGGACGGCCGTGGCTGGCGCCGTGCCCTTCGTGGGCCAGGCGATGCTGCAGTTGCTTCGCGGCGGCGACGACGTGACCGGATCGACCCTCGCGCGCTTCTTCGCGCTCCACGTGGTGGTGCTCCCCTTCGGCGCGCTCGTAGTGCTGGCGCTCCACCTGCTCCAGGTCCAGAAGCACGGGATGAGCGTCCCGCCCGGGGTCGAGGAGAGCGGACGGCCGCGGCCGTTTTTTCCCGACTTCCTGCTGCGGGACCTCGTGGGTTGGACCCTGGCGCTCGCGCTCCTGGCGGCGCTGGCCGCCCTGCTGCCGGCGGAGCTGGGGCCGAAGGCCGACCCCTTCGCCTCGGCGCCGGCCGGGATCAAGCCCGAGTGGTACTTCTATGCGCCGTTTCAACAGCTCAAGTGGATCCCGTCTTACGTGGGCCCCTTCGAAGGAGAGGCCGTGGGGGCAGTGGGCTTCGGGCTGCTGGGGCTGCTCCTGGCCCTCGTGCCGTTCCTCGACCGCCGAGCCGGGCGCGGGGAGCGCAGCCCCGCCTTCAGCGCGGCGGGGGTCGTCGTCTTCCTCTATCTGGTGGCCCTGACATGGTACGCCTGGCTTCACTGATCGCCTTCGCCGCGCTGCTCCTGGTCCATCACGAGGCGGCGGCAGAGCCCGGCAAGGACAGCTGCGTGGGCTGCCACGACGATCCGTTGGAGGAGGCCGGGGCCGACGTACATCGCGCGGCAGGACTCTCGTGCGTCGACTGCCACGGAGGCGATTCGAGCGCAGAGGAGCCGGAGCGGGCCATGGACCCCCGCAAAGGCTTCATCGCCAAGCCCAAGGCCGGGGCGGTCGCGAGGCTTTGCGGCGGCTGCCACTCCGACATAGAGCGGATGCGGGTCATCAACCCGCGCCTGCCCACGGACCAGCTCGCCCAGTACCGCACCAGCCAGCACGGCAAGCGGGCGTTCGAGGGCAACCAGCGGGTGGCCACCTGCGTCTCCTGCCACGGCAACCACGGCGTGCGTCACGTGCTGGATCCAGCCTCCCCGGCGAGCAAGGGACGCATCGTCGAGACCTGCAGCGGGTGCCACAACCCGGAATACATGAAGGGGGCCTCGATCCCCACGGACCAGCTCGCCAAGTACACCGCGAGCGTCCACGGCCAGCGCCGACTCAAGGAGCGCGACCCGGGAGCGCCGGCGTGCAGCGACTGCCATGGCAACCACGGCGCAGCGCCCCCCGGGGTTTACGCCGTGACCCACGTCTGCGGGAAGTGCCATGCGACGCAGGCGGAGCTGTTCGAGGCATCGAGCCACGGGGAGCACTTCCGGGAAGCTGGAGTCCCTCCCTGCACCACCTGCCACAACCACCACGACGTCCTCGCCACCAGCGACGAGATGCTGGGCACCGGGCGACGCGGCGCCTGCGCCATGTGCCACGAGCCGGGAGATCGTTGTGACCTTGCGACGATCCGGATGCGGCAGGGAATCGACAAGCTCACCGCGAGCCTGGAGGCCACCACGGCCTCTCTGGTCCGTGCCGAGCGCCTGGGGATGGACGTGGAGCGGCCGACCTACGACCTCGCGGCAGGCAGCGAAGCGGTCGTCCGCGCCCGTGTTGCGATCCACTCCTTCTCGGAGCCGGAGTTCCAGAAAATCATTGCCGAGGGCACGGAGGTCGCCCGGGAAGTCGACATGGCCGCGCAGGCGAAGCTCGGGGAGTACCGCTACCGGCGGCAGGGTCTCGCGATCGCGTCCGGCATGCTCCTGCTGTTCGCGGCGCTGCTGGCGATGAAGGCCCGCCAAATCGAGAGAAAGTGACGCGGCGCGGCCATGAGTTGCTGACGCCTCCTCAGCCGACAGGCTTCACGTAGATCTCACCGGCGATGGCCGGATCGAGTGCGAGTGTCGTCTCGCCCACGCGAATCACCGCGGCCGGGCTCCTCTGTTGGAGGTGAACCACGACACCCGGCACGATCCCGAGGCTGCCGAGCCGGACCAGGCGGGCCGACTCGCGGGGCGCGATGTATACGATGCGGCCGGCGCGGCCTACTGGCAGCCGGTCGAGCGGCTGCACCAGCGGCTCGAGCGCCTGCAGCGTGTGGCAGCAGGCGCCGGACGGGATCGGCTTGCCGTGCGGGCAGGCAGCCGGATGCCCGAGGAACGTGCAGATCGAATCGGTGATGGCCGCGTCGAGCACGTGCTCCATGACGCAGGCTGTCCGGTTCACCGCCTCGTCGTCGGCGATCTCGAGCACGCTCGTGAAGAGCGTCTCCGCCAGCCTGTGGCGGCGCACCTGTCGCTCGGCGAGGCGTCGCCCATCCGCGCTCAAGCTCACGCGCCCAGCCTCGATCGAGGCGAGCCCGCGCTGCACGAGCGCCTCCAGGCCAGCATCGAAAGCCGCGCCGACGCGGCTGGTCTCGCGCAGTTCGTCGATGCGGTCGCGCCCCTCCTCGCCCAGCGTCCACAGCTCTTCCGCGAGCTCCTCGACGTCCTGGTCGGCCAGATCCTGGTCGTGGCTCACCGCGGATCCTCCCGAAAGCGATGCGACAGGCGCTTTACCCACTCGACGATCTGCGACGTGCGCGGGAAGCTGTAGCCGCAGCGCGGACAGCGCGCGATGTCGCAGCCCGCGTTCAGCGGACACGAGGCGCACACCTCTTCGCCGCAAGCGAACTGGAGCGAGCAGAGCGGGCACTCGAGCGGCTGCGGTGACGGCGACGTCATCGGACCAGCCCGGCGGGCAGGGCCCGCAGCACCACGCCCACAGCCGCCCCTACGACGAGCGCGAACGGGAAGATGAAACCCGCCACTGCCGCCGCCGTCTTCCAGCCGCGCTCCTTCACGATCATCAGGAAGTTCGCCACGCACGGGATGAACAGCGTGATCGTCACCGCGGCGACGATCACCTGGATCGGGTCGAGCCGACCTTCCGCCGCCAGCCGATACAGCCCGGCGACGCCGAAGTCGCGGCGCAGGAAGCCGATCACGAAGGCCTGGGCGGTTTCCCTGGGAAGCCCGAGCATGCCGGTCACGACCGGCTCGGCCACCCGCTCCAGCGTGCCCAACAGGCGCATGCGGTCCGCCACGAAGAGGATCAGCGTCCCGAGCACGAACAGCGGCACGGCCTCCTTCAGGTACCACTCGATCCGCGCCAGGGTCTTGACCAGCAGGTTCTCGAGGCGCGGCAGGCGCAGCGGCGGCAGCTCGAGCAGGAAGTCGCTGCTGCGGCCCGGCAGCACACCAGCCGCGAGCCGGCCGACGAGCACCGTGACCCCGCCGACGACGGCGACCCAGATCACGACGGCGAGCGGCGAGAGTGCACCCAGCAGCGCCAGGATCACGCCGAGTTGCGCCGAGCACGGAACTCCGAGTGCGAGCAGCACGATCACGATGAGGCGCTCCTTCGGCGTCTCGAGGATGCGCGTCGTGAGCGTCGCCATGGTGTCGCAGCCGAGGCCCAGCACCATCGGCAGCACGGCCTTGCCGTTCAGTCCCATGACGCGGAACACGCGGTTCGCCATCACCGCGAGCCGTGGCAGGTAGCCCGAATCCTCCAGCACGCCGAAGGCGAGGAAGAACGTGCCGACGATGGGCAACACCAGGGCGAGCGAATACGTGATCGCCATCGTGAAGAAGCCGTAGGGACCGACGAGCAAGTCTCGCAGGAAGGACCACGGGAGCCAGGCGTCGGCCGCGCGGGTGAGCAGCGGGTTGATGACCCGGCCGAACAGCGAGTTCTCCAGCAGGTCGACGAGCGTCCGGGCGCCGAACACTCCGACGAAGAGATAGGCGGCGTAGAGCACGACACCGAGGATGCCGACGCCTGCGACGGAGTGTGTCGTGAGGCGATCCAGCACGCGCCAGCGCGCGGCCGCGGGGCGTCCGCCTTGCCGCGTGCGCGCCTCGGCCACCAGTGCCGCCGCGGCCCGGAGCCTGGCCTGGCCGATCACGTACGCGATGGGCTCGGAGCCGCGCCGAGTCAATGCGTCGCGGACGCCTTCGATCGCGGCCACCCCTTCCGGCGTGACTCTCTGGCGAAGCCAGGCCGCGAGAGTGTCATCGCCCGAAAGCGTCATCAGTGCGAGCGCCCTTCGCGCGAGCGGCCCCTCGGGCAGATGCGGGAGCAGCGCCGCCACCGCACGCTCGACGCTCTCGGGGTACTCGGTGCGGGCATGGCCGACCCGCAGCGTCTCGAGCGCGTCTCGCAGGCGATCGATCCCCTCGTGCCGGACGGCGACCGTGGAGACGACGGCAACGCCGAGGCGCTCGGCCAGACGCTCGGCATCGATGCCGATGCCGATCAGCGCCGCTTCGTCCATCATGTTCAGGCAAACGGCGAACGGGATCTGCATCTCCGCGAGCTGCAGCGCGAGCAGCAGCGTGCGCTCGAGGTTCTTCGCGTCACCGATCAGGACGACGCTCGCGGGCGTGTCGGCCAGCAGGATGTCGCGAGTGACCCGCTCGTCTTCCGAAGACGGCAGGAACGACGCCGTGCCCGGCGTATCGATGACAGCTGTCTTGCGTCCGGCGACGAACGTCGAGCCGAACGTCAGCTCGACAGTCGTGCCGGGGTAGTTGGAGACCGTGACGTAGGTCCCGGTCAGGGCCCCGAAGAGAACGCTCTTGCCGACGTTGGGATTCCCCACCAGGACGAGCCTCTGCGGGAGCTCGCCGGGACTGCGCTGTGGCGCAGTCGGCCGGGTCTGGATGCGCGAAAACCCCGCGGCTTCAGCGGATGCCATGCCACTCGTCGTGACTAAAGCCTCTGGCCCAACACGACGAGACCGACCGTGAGCAGGCCGTAGGCGACTTCCTGCAGGCCAAGCCGCTGCGGCCGCACGGGCAGGCGATCCGGCGAGAGGCCAGCGACGGCGCGCATCAGCAGCGGCGGAAAGGCCGCGGCCGCCAGCCACGACGTGTGTCCCACGGCGGCCAGGACCGCAACCCCCCCGAGGGCGAGAGCGTGGCTCGCCCAGGCGGCCGTGCAGTCAGCCACGAGGCCGCGATCGAGGCGCAGCCGGGCCCGCACGTAGAGCGTCGAGGCGATGGCGCGTGCGGCAAGCAGCAGCCACAACACGAGCGCCGGCGCGAGAGGGAAAGCGCCGGCGATCGCAACTGCGGACGACAAGGCGCCCGGTGCTGCGGCCCCCAGCAGCTCGGGGAGCAACTCGCGGCCCCGGTTGTTGGAATCGTACGCGAGCTGGAAGGCCGCGAGTGGCGCCGCCGCGAGCAGCGGCGGCCACAGCCCCGGGCCCGCGCGCGCGGTGGCGAACATCAGGCCAAGAATGGCCAACAGGCTGTACCCGAGGCCGAAGCGCAGGGCGAGCGGCGTGCGCGCGGAGGGCCGCCCGCGCCAGGCGTCGTTCAGCAGCAGCTTGGCGGAATGGCGCGCGAGGAAGAGGCCGAACCCGGCCAGCGCGAGGGCCGCGCCCGCCCACGACGGCGCAACCAGCAGGCCGAGCAGTGCGGCTTCCGCAACGAAACCCCAGCCCCCGTGCTCGGGCGGAAGCGCGACAGAGCGCACGGCGGGCGTCATGCCAGGAGCACCGGGCAGGGGGAACTGCGGACCACGCGATCTGAGTTGCTGCCGAGGACGTCGTCGGCGAGGCTGTCGTGGCCGCGCGTGGACATCACGATCAGGTCGGCTTTCTCGATGCGCGCCGCGTGGACGATGCGCTCCCACACCGACCCCACGTGGACCTGTGCGGTGACTTCGATGCCCGCGAAGTCGGGCTCGACGAACGACCACAGCGATGCCTCCGTCGGCACCACCGCCCCGCGCGGCTCGAGCATGCGCTCGCTCCGCACGTGGACGACGAGCACTTCGGCCCCAAATGCCTTGGCCAGGAAGACGGCCATCGGGAATACCAGCCGCGAGGCCAGTGAGAAATCGGTCGGGACGAGGATGCGCCGATAGGGGCGTGCCGCGGGCGGGGCCTCGGCCGCGGCATGCTCGGTCTCGCGCACGCACAGGATCGGCCGGTACGAATGCCGGAACACCTGCTCCGTGACGCTACCGAGGATCAGGTTGTCGAGGCCGCGGCGCCCGTGGGTCGCCATCACGGTCAGGTCCGGCTGTGCCTTCTTGATGTACGCCTCGATCGCGCGGTGGGCCGAGCCGGTGCGCTCCACCACAACCTTGCAGCCACCCCCGAGGCGTTCCGCGCAGCGCTCCAGGCTGTGCTGAGCGTCTTTCTCCGCCTGGAGCCAGATCACGTGGTTCTTGGCGAACGCCCAGTGGGCGAAGCGGTGGTCCGGAACCTCGACCGCATGATAGAGGGTGAGGCGCGCTCCCAGCCGCTCGGCAAGCAAGCGTGCGTGATCGACAGCCACCTCGCCGTCCGAGGAGAGGTCGGTCGGGAGCAAGATCTCGCGAACGCTGATGAGCGGCATCTACGAAGCCTCGCATGTCGTCAGGATCCTGCGTCCCATCGGTTTCTCCCACCCCACGCAAGAACAATCTGCGTGCCAGGCGCCGCGCGACGGCCTGGACCAGGAATGCCATGAAAGCGGCCGCTTGCGCTCCCCGCCTTTGCGGAGACTGCCGAAATATTTGCAGCGTCTTCCGGTCGGGGACGCCGATCCTGCGCGTCGTGATCGAAGCGGGCGGACGCTGGCCCTGTCTTACCCCCTCCTACTCAAATCAAAGCGCCATCGGCCTGATCGTCCCAAACCCAGCCGCGCCTGCCGTGCCTGGCCGCGGGTCGCGGACCGATCGCCGCGAGTCGGACTGCGGGTGAATGGTGGGTGTAGACTCCGGCCCAGCCGACCTTGGCCGCCAAGTCCAAAGGCTGCTGTGAGGCGGCTTCCGACGAGCGATGAAGAACCAAGCCATGGGAACCGAGGTCGCTCCCGTGTCGGCTTTGCTGCGATATGAGGCCCAAGATCGGTAATCATTTGAAGGGTTCTGGGCATCGTTGACGGTCTTTGCTCATAACGAAGGGCTGTGGTTCTGAGCATGTCGTACGTCCACTGGTTGCTGGGCATCTCGGCCGTGTTCGGGTTGCTCGAGCGCCTGATCCCTTGGCGCAAAGACCAACCGGTCCTGCGTCCGGGCTGGCTGCGCGACGTGGGGTTCGTCGCGCTGAACGGGCACTTCTTCTCGCTGTGGACGGCGGCGCTCACGGGGGCGGCCGCGCTTGCTGCGACGAGCGCGCTTCGCGCCCTCGGTCTGCGGGTCGAGGGCTCGCCGCTGCCTGGATGGCCTCTTCCCGCACAGTTCCTCTTTTTCCTGGTGCTCGCGGACTTCCTCCAGTGGTGCATCCACAACCTGCTCCATCGCGTGCCATGGCTGTGGACCTTCCACAAGGTCCACCATTCCATCACCACCATGGACTGGATCGGCAACTGGCGCTTCCACTGGATGGAGATCATGGTCTACAAGGCGCTGCAATGGCTGCCGCTGGCCTGGCTCGACGCGTCGCCCGAGGCTGTTTTGGCGGTGGCCATCGTCACGACCGTTTGGGGCGACTTCAACCACGCCAACCTCGACGTGGGGCTCGGCCCGCTGGGTTACCTGCTGAACAACCCACGCATGCATCTCTGGCACCACGATCAGTCGACCGAAGGCGGGGTGGCGAAGAACTTTGGAATCGTCTTCAGCCTTTGGGACCATGTGTTCGGCACGGCCTACTGGCCCCGCGACCGAAGTCCCGAGCGGCTCGGCTACCCGGGCATGCAGGAGATGCCGATGGGCTTCGCAGGACAAGTCTTCTGGCCGCTCACGCGCCGGGGCTCCGGCAACGCCCTCGGCGCGCGGCGCGGGTGATCAACAGCGCGCGGCGTCCAGTGGGCCCGCCCGTCCCTGTTGGACCCAGAACACAGCGGCGATGCCCATGATGCCAGCGCCGCACGCGACAATCAGCCACGCCAGCGCGGCTCGGGCGAGCCCGCCCAGCAACCCTCCCAGGCCCAACCCGGCAGGCACGGCAGCGCCAGCGAGCGCCACGGTGACGGCGAGGACCCGGCCCCGCAGTTCGCCGGGTGTCGAGGTCTGCAACATCGTCATCACCTTGACGTTGAGGATTCCGGACAGCAACCCGAGCCCAACGAGCAGGACCAAGGCCGGCGCCGCTGAGCGGTTGACCCCGAGCGCCGCCGTGCAGGCGCCGATGCCCAGCAGCGCCAGCGTCAGACCCGATCGACCCTTGAGCGCGAGCGGCGCGAGCGCCGCTCCAGCCATCGCCCCGCCGCCCGCTCCCGCCAGCAGGAAGCCGTACCATTCCACTCCTCGACCGAGGACGTCCTTGACGTAGACGGGCAGCAATACGAAGACGGGCGTGAAGAGGAAGTTGACGCCGCCGAACGCGAGGATCAGTGACCGCAGCAACGGACGCTCCCAGACCCATACGACGCCCTCGCGCACGTCGCGGAGGTAGGCCTTCGCGTGATCCCCCACGGCAAGGCTCGGAGGACGCGAGGGCTGCGGCACTCGGGCCAGGGAAGCGCATGCCGCGGAAAAAACGAAGGTGATGCCGTCGAACAAAACCAAGCCGGCGGCACCGATCCAGGCGTACGCAAGTCCGCCGGCCGCCTGGCCCACCAGCGTCGCGCTCTGGCTGGATATCTGGTGGAGCGAGTTCGCGGCCGCCAACCTCCGTGGCGGCACGAGGTCGGGAAGCGCCGCAGTCAGGGCCGGGGTCAAGAGCGCCCCGAGCACGCCCGAGGCGAAGCCGAGCAAAACCAGGAGCGACACGATCACGCCCGTGGCCCGCGGTGCGGCTATCAGCACGCCCGCGAGGGCGACGTGGCCCAAGCCGCGGAGCAGGTCGGCGGCGACGATGAGTGCGCGCCGCGAGTGGCGGTCGGCCATCGCTCCCGCGATCGGACCGAACCCGACCGCGGGCAGGGTCGAGGCCATGAGGAGCAGCCCCATCAGGCCCGGTGAACCCGTGGCCTCCAGCGTCCACGACATCGTCGCGACGAGGAACGCCTGGTTCCCGAGCTGGCTCACGAGCTGTCCTTGCCACAGCAGGACGAAGTCCCGACCAAGCAGCCGCTGCGATTTCTCAGCCGTCACGGCTGCAGTCTGGATCGGGGCCGGGAGCTAGGTCTTGGCGTTTCTTGACCGACGCACCGAGTAGGACCCAGGTGGCGCGCACAGCAGGCTGCGGAAGTGGCTGTAGAGCCGGCTGGCGTCACCGAAGCCGACGTCCTCGAGGACCTCGAGGATGTCCCCTCCAGCGGCCAGTCGGAACATCGCGTCCATCACCCGCAGGCGGTGCCGGTATTCGACGGGCGGCATGCCGTACGCGCGCTTGAAGGCGCGGCTCATCAGCGAGGGCGACGCTCCCGCCTGGCTCGCGAGTCGCGCAAGCGCGACGGGGCGGCAGTACGCCTCGTCGAGAAGCTTCTTCGCGCGCCGAGCGGTCGGTGCCGGGTCGACTTCCCGAGAGACTTCGATGAACGGGCCCGCGGCCCGCACGGCCCGGGCGATCCCCTCGATCGTGCGCGGCGGCTCTCCGCCCCGCCAACGCCACGCGACAGGCCGGCCGGGCGCCCAGGCCGATAGCGGCGTGTCCGACGCGATCGCGTCCGTCGAGGCCAGGCAGACGGCCCGTGCGGCGCGGACGATCGACCAGGGAGGCATGAACACCGCGAAGCAAGGCCCAGGGACGACTACCTGGGCGCGGCCGCGGAGGTAGCGCAGGTTCCCGCCGCGCAGACGCACGACAGCGAAGACCCAGTAGGGGCCGGTGGCGTCGGCGCCCGGCTCCTTGCCTCGCAACTCGACCCTCTGGCGGACTCGGAGCAGCCTCGGTCCGGCCCAGCTAACATCCCTCAGGCGACGTCGATCCGCGACCACTTCCTAGCCCGGCAGTCCGGTAGCCCAGCGCGCGAAGCCCAGCCACGCGGGCGTTCCCGAGATCACCAGCCGCAACGGCTGTGAGACGACGATCAGCGCCCCGCCCCAAAGCGTGACGGGATGCAACCGCCCGCGCGAGACGAAATCCCAGGCCGCGAGCGCCACCAGGAACAGGTCGGTCAGGCCGAAGAACAAGGGCGGCGCGCCGAGCGTGATCACGCCGGGCCAGCGGGCGATGGCGGCCGTGAGCAGGTTCATCGTCGCGAGCAGCATCCAGCGTTTGTGACTCTGCGGCTCGCCCCGCCTGGCGATCGCCAGGCCGACGAACGACACGAACAGCGCCATGTCGCAAATCGGGATGGCCAGAAATTGCAGCGGGGGAACGGGAATCCCCACGAATCCCGTGGGGCGCCGCGCCGCAATCAGCGCTCCCTGGAGGCCCAGCACCAGCATCGCGGCTGCCAGCCCGACGCCCCAGCGTCCGAGCCTGCGATGGACATCGGTGCGGCCCGCGGCTACCAGCGACGCCTGGACGACGAGCAGTACCATCCATGCCGTGAACGCGGCGCCATGCAGGTAGAAGATCGGCTCGGGTGGTGACGGCCACCCCGGAAAGAGCGGCCGCAGGAAGAAACTGCGCGCGAAGCCCACATAGACGGTCACGAACATCGCGATCGTCATGCCCGTGTAGAAGCGGCGCTCGCCCGACCAGCGGACGCGCCCGACCGCCTGAATTGCCAAGACTACCCCCCTCGCCAATTGGAGCGGCTTCAGGCTAGCACGCCCTGCCTGGCAGGCACGATCAGCCGGTCGCATCGCCTCGTGACGGCAGACAAGCGCGAGCGTCAGGCAGCGGATCGCTCTTGACGGCCGCTGCCGGCCAGGCATAGGCTTCGACTTCACTTTCGAGAAAGCAGCGTGTGTATGCAGCCCAGTCCCCGCAAACGTCGCCAGTTTCTGCGAGGAGTCGGAACCATCGGCACGCTGGCAGCCCTGGGGGGAGCGGCGCCGAAGCTGGTAGCGGCCCAGCCCGGCCTGCGCTGGCCGAAGCTCACGGGCAGCCCGGTGCTCGACAGCCTTCGCCCGGTGATCGAGCTCTCGAAGGACGTGGGCACGCATCTCGGCAAGCTGGTCGAGGTGGCTGGCTGGATGGCCTACGAAGAGCTGCCGATGCCGGATTATCAGATGCCGCTGGGCCTCGGGGAGGCGAGCGCCGACGACGTCATCGACTTCATCCTGACCGCCGACTGCGTCGATACCGCCTTCACGGATTTCGCCAGCCAGGTGAAGTTCCAGGTGGAGTACGCCGGGCGAGCGTGGTCAGACTCCGATGCGTTGTTTGCCTGCATGCGGCGAGCGCTGGAGCGAGGCGTCCCGGTCCTGGACGGCTCTTTTCTCAGGGCGGTCACGCGGCCGGAGCTGGAGCGGATCTTCGCGGGGAACATCGAGCTGCCGATGCTGGACGAGAAGATGCAGGTGCTGCACGAGGTGGGCGCCGTCCTGAGCGAGAAGTACGCGGGACGCTTCCGCAACTTCGTCAAAGCCTGCTCGCCGCGACTCTACGACAACGGCAACGGCCTGATCGACCGGCTCGTCAAGGAGTTTCCCCGCTTCGACGACGTGAGCGTGTACGCCGGCCACACCATCAAGTTCTACAAGCTCTCGCAGCTGGGGACCTGGTTCGTCTATTCCGCCTTGAGAAAGACCGGCGGCTTCCGCATCGACGACATCGACAAGATGACGGCGTTCGCCGATTACATGGTCCCCGTGGGGCTGCGGCTACTCGGCATCACGAGCTACTCTGCCGCGCTCGAGAAGGCCATCAACACCCACCAGTTGATCCCCCGGGACAGCCGCTGGGAGGTGGAGATCCGCGCCCATTGCGTCTACGCCACGGCGCTGCTGTGCGAGGAGATCAACCGGCTTCGCCCGGCGGAGCTGCAGATCATCATTCCCCAGGTCGACGCCCGCATCTGGACCCACTACCACACCACTTTCTGGCCCCACCACCTGACCCGGACCATCATGTATTGATGGCCTGTGGTGGACTCGTCCCTCTCGAACGCGGCCGGGGGGACGACCTGAGCGACGTGCGCTGGCAGGGCCGCTAGAGGGAGAACCAAGTGACGCTCTGCCCGATCGCCGTGGTTGTGGGCTGCAAGAAATGCCCGGCCTTCTCCGTTTGCCCGCTGAAGTCCGTGATCGGAGACCAGCCCCGGGCGGGCACCCCGGCAGGCAAGTAGGCGAAGCGCACTACGTCTACGCTCGGCGCGTCCTGTAGTACCGAGCGCCTCGAGGCGGGTCACCCTGTCCGACACGTCGAGGATGGCGCGCCGAGCTTCGCGACTGGTGGCGCCGCGCCGGCGCGGGCTGTAGTCTAT
>JAQBHI010000035.1:0-46494 GCA_032127875.1 Acidobacteriota bacterium | reverse complement strand
GGCTTCTCGCTCGCGGACCAGAAGCGCAAGACCGAGGAGTTCTCGGGCGGCTGGCAGATGCGCGTGGCGCTGGCCAAGCTGTTGCTGGCGCGGCCCAACCTGCTGCTGCTGGACGAGCCCACGAACCACCTCGACCTGCCCGCACGCAACTGGCTCGAGGAGTACCTCGGCGACTACCCTGGCTCGGTGGTGCTGGTGTCCCACGACCGCTACTTTCTCGACGCAACCGTCAAGCGCATCACCGAGGTGGGCCTCAAGACGCTGACCGACTACCACGGCAACTACTCGAAATACGTGGTCGAGCACCAGGCGGCGATGGAGCGGCTGCTCGAGGCGCACCGCCGGCAGGGCGAGGAGATCGAGAGGACCGAGGCCTTCATCAACAAATTCCGCTACCAGGCCACCAAGGCGCGCCAGGTGCAGAGCCGCATCAAGCTCCTCGAGCGTGTCGAGCGCATCGAGATCCCGCCGCAGCGGAAGAAGATCCGCTTCAAGTTCCCGGAGGCGCCCAAGGCTGGCCGCGTGCTGATCGAGCTGAAGGCGGCGAGCCGCTGCTACGGGTCGAGCGTCGTGCTCGACCAGCTCGACCTGCTGGTCGAGCGCGGCGACAGGATCGCGCTGGTCGGACCCAACGGCGCGGGCAAGTCGACGCTGATGCGGATCCTGGCTGGCGTCGACGCCCCCAGCTCGGGCTCGCGCACGCTGGGCCACCAGGTGGTGCTCGACTATTTCGCGCAGGACCAGGCGGAGGTCCTGAACCCCACGCGCACCGTCCACGACGAGATGTCCTCGGCCAGCTCGATGACGATGGCGCCGATGATCCGCAGCATCCTCGGCGGCTTCCTGTTCTCCGGCGACGACGTCTACAAGAAGTGCAGCGTGCTTTCCGGCGGCGAGCGCAACCGCCTGGCGCTCGCGAAGATGCTGCTAAACGCGAGCAACCTGCTGCTGCTCGACGAGCCCACCAACCATCTCGACCTCGACTCGAAGGAAGTGCTGCTCGACGCCCTCGCCGACTACGGCGGCACGCTGCTCTTCGTCTCGCACGACCGCTACTTCGTGGACAGGCTCGCGACCAAGGTGATCGAGATCGGCGGCGGCGCGGCGCTCATCTACGCCGGCGGCTACGAGGACTTTCTCGACTGGAAGAAGCGGCGCGAGGCAGGCCTGGCCGTGGCGCTGCCCACGGCGCGCGTCTGGGTCGACGAAACGAAGACGGTCACGGGCAAGCTGGCGGCCGCGACGCTGAGGGCCGCGCCGCTGGCGAAGCGGGCTGCGAAGCCGGCGGCGCCGCCTGCCGCCCGGGCCAGCGAGACGGCGGCGCCTGCTCCCGATCCGCTCGCGCCACGGCTGCGGTCAAGGGACGCCCGTCCCGAACGCGCGCTGCTCGAGCGTGAGGAAAAAAAGCGCAAGGCCCGCGTCGTCGAACTGGAGAAGCGGATCACCGAGAAGGAGCTGGCCGTCAAGGAAGTCGAAGCGCAGATGGCCTCGCCCGGCTTCTACGACGACCGCGCCCGGGCCGACCAGGCTGCCGAAGATCACAAAGCCCTGATGTGGGAGGTCGGTGAGTTGATGAGCCAGTGGGAGATGCTGGCGGGCGAGGTCGAGCCCGCGCGAGGCTGAGGTGAGGTGGTCGCCGTGAGAGTTCCCGGCCGCCCTCCGGCGGGATCGCTGCTGCTCGCCGTCGCCTCCACGCTGTTCACGCTCGTCGCACTGGAGGGGCTGTTCCGGGTGCTCGCCTTCCGGGAGGCGCGGCGCAGCTTCGAAGCGGCGATCGCGCACCCCTCGCGTGTCGCGCCGGGTGGCCGCGCGACGCTCGGCGACCTGATCCGACCCAGCCGGAGTCCGGACGTCGTGTACGAGCTCGCACCGGATCTGCGGGTGAGCTTCCTGGGTGCGCCCCTCGCCACGAGTCACGCCGGCTTCCGGGACCGCGACTACCCCGCCACGAAGCGCCCGGGCAGCTTCCGCATCCTGGGCATCGGCGATTCCATCATGTTCGGCTGGGGCGTCGGCGACGGAGAGGACTATCTCTCGCTCGCCGAATCACGGCTGGCGGGCGCAGGCGTCGGTCGGCCGGTCGAGATCATCAACACGGCCGTCCCCGGTTACAACAGCGTGATGGAGGTCGCCACCCTGCGCGAAAAGGGACTCCGCTACGCACCCGACCTGGTGATCGTGGGTCTGTGTGGCAACGATGCCAGTCTCCCCAACTTCCTTCAAGCACCGCCGGAGCTTCTGGCCTTCGACCGCTCGTTCCTCGCCGATTTCGTGCGTGACCGGTTCAGCGAAGACGAAGAGCCTGGCGACGGCCCGCCAGGCCTCGTGGACCGACCGGTCAAGGGAGGCTGGCGTAGCACGCGCGCCGAGGACGCGGCGCAGGTGCCAGCGCGCTACGCCCACATGGTGGGCCTGGCCGCGTTCCGGCGCGCCCTGGAGGAACTGAAACAGCTGAGCGAAGGGCACGGCTTCAGCGTGCTGATGCTCTACTATCCCGGCGCGCCGCGCGAGATGCGCGAGATCGTCGCGGCCCTCGGCCTAGCGAGCCTCAACACGGCCCCGGCCGTGCGACGCTTCCTGAACGCAAACGGCGGCGCCGACGCTGCGTTGCCGCTGCTGCGTCGCCACGCCCGCGATCCCCATCCCTCGCAAGCCGGCCACCGGCTGATCGCCGAGGCCCTGGTCCAGTACCTCGTAGGAAACCTGGGGAGGCACGCAACCATGCACCCGCGCGCGCCCTCCGGGCTCCCCCCCAGCCGCTCCGCGCCAGAATGAATCTGGCGCTCCGCTGCCCAGCTTGTCAAGCCCGACCGGCGCGCCTCGCGCTTCGGAACCAGATCCAGTCTGCGAGACTCGGCCACAGCGCGTTGACCCACACCACGGCCCGCGACAACGGGTACGGATAGACCTCGGGCCGGGGGCGCTGGACGCAGCGCACGATGGCGCGGGCCACGTCCAGTGCGGTCTGCTGCGGGCCCAGCGGACCGCCCTTGCGGCCCTGCGAGGCGCGCTCGGCCACCTCTACAAACTCGGTGGCGGTGCCGATAGGATGCACGGAGCTCACGTGGACGCCCGTGCCGCGCAACTCGACGCGCAGCGCTTCGGTCAGGCTGATCTGAGCCGCCTTGGTCGCGGCATAGGCGCCGCCACCCGGCAGCGCGCGGTGGCCCACGATCGACGACACATTGATGATGATGCCCTGGCCCTGGCGCCGCATCACCGGCACCGCCGCCTGGCAGCCGTAGACCGTGCCGAGGTAGTTCACGCGCATCAGCCGCTCGTAATCGGCGCCCGGCGTTTCCTCGACGCGCCCCCGCACGCCGTAACCGGCATTGTTGACGAGCACGTCCAGGCGGCCGAAGCGCGTCAGTGTCGAGTGGATGAAGGCGCGTACTTGCGGCTCTTCGGCTACGTCGAGCGACAGCACCAGGACCTCGGATCCGACGGCCCGGATCGCCTCGGCGAGCGCCTCGAGCCGGTCCATGCGGCGTGCGCCGATCGCGAGCCGGGCGCCTTCGCGTGCGAACTCGAGGGCCGCCTCCCGACCGATGCCGGCCGAGGCCCCGGTGATCGCGACGACAGCGCCCGTGATCTGCACGCGCGCGAGGCTATCAGATTCCGAGAGCGCCGAGGAAGCGCACGGTCTCGGCGAGCAGGAGCGCTTCCACATCCGCGGGGGTCAGGCCCGAAGCCTTCAGGACCTTGTAGCTGTGGTCGGCGCCCTCGATCCGCGCGAGCGTCGCGCGCACGCCGAGAAGGCGGGTCACGCCCTCGATCAGGTCCCAGCGCGCGAAGCCATCGCGCGTGCCCTGCAGGAACAGCATCGGCACCGCGATCTGCGCCAGGTGCCGATCGCGCAACTGGTCCTGCTTGCCCGGCGGATGGAGCGGATAGCCGAGAAACACCAGCGCGTTCGCGGCCAGACCCTTGGCCACTGCCTGCGAAGCGATGCGGCCGCCCATCGACTTGCCGCCGAGCACCACGTACGAGGCGCCCAGGCGACGCGCCTCGGCCGCGACGGCGCCGACGGTCGCCTCGAGCACGCCGGGCGGGTCGGGCACGCGGCGCCTCGCCTCGCTGTACGGGAAGTTGTAGAGCAGAGCACTGCGGCCCGAGAGCGCCAGGGCCTCGGCCATGCGCACCAGGAACGGCGCCTCGCGATTGCCGCCCGCCCCGTGGCCCAGCACCACGAAGCTCGAGCCGGTGCCGTGGAGAGAGGCCGAGATCTGGCGCTCCCCGACGCGCAGTGTGATCGTGCTCACGCCGCGAGCATAACTGCGCTCGCGGCGCGGGTGTAAACTCTCGAAGCCATGCAGCCCCGCCGGATCGTGATCGTCTCGGGCGTCGACCTGTCGCCCGAACTCGGCGGCACCGTGCTGTGGCGGGCCGAGATCGAGCGCGTCTTCTGCCCGTCTCCCCTAGCCGCGCTCGAAACGATCCTTTCGCTCGGACCCCGGCTGGCGGTGGTGGATGCCGCCGATGCGCCGGCGGCCTGCGAGCTGATCCGCCGGCTGCGCTCCGACGATCGCACCCGCTCGCTGTCGGTGGCGGCGCTGAGCCGCTCCAGCTCGCTCGAAGACGAGGCGGTGTTGCGCGGCGCCGGGTCCAACGTCGTGCTGTCGGGCCACGTCGATCCGTTCCTCTGGGACGGCCGCCTGGAAGACCTGCTGTGCGTGCCGCGCCGGCGCGAGTTGCGCGTGCCGGTACTGTTCGAGGTATGGTCCCGCTTCGCCGCGGACGCGCCCGCGACGCCCGGCTGGGCGCTCAACGTGAGCTTGAAAGGCGCTCTGATAGAAACCGAGGAACTGCTGGACGTGGGCTCGAATCTCGACATAGCATTCAGCCTGCCGGGCGGCGCTGCCGACCTGAAGGCACTCGGCCAGGTGGTGCGCGAGCTACCCGACGCCAGCGGACGCCATCGCGCGGGCGTCGAGTTCCTGGTATTGCGCGGCGATGCTCGCGAGCGCTTGGCCGCCTTCATCGGCGAGCCCACGGGAAGCTAGGCGGCGGCCTTGTACGAGAACTACTACGGCTTCCGCGAGAAGCCATTCAACCTCACACCCGACCCGAAGTACCTGTATCTCTCGGCGCGCCACACCGAGGCGTTCGCGCATCTCGAGTTCGGCCGCCGTGAGCGCGGCGGCTTCATCGTCATCACGGGCGAGGTGGGCACCGGCAAGACCACACTCGCCCGCTACTTCCTCGGCAACCTGGGCGAGCAGGCGGCCACGGCCGTGGTGCTGTACCCGGCGCTCACCGCAGCCGAGCTGTTGCGTTCGATCCTCGAAGACCTGCACATCCCGGTCCAGGGCGATTCGCTCAAGGAGCTGGTCGATGCGCTCCACCGGTTCCTGCTCGACAGCCACGCGGCCGGCCGCAACGTCGTGCTGCTGATCGACGAAGCGCAGGATCTCTCGGCCGAGGTGCTGGAGCAGATCCGCCTCATCTCCAATCTCGAAACCGACACCGAGAAGCTCATCCAGATCGTGCTGATGGGCCAATCGGAGCTGCAGGAGCTGCTCGGGAGGCGTGAGTTGCGCCAGCTCGCGCAGCGCGTGACGGCCCGTTATCACCTGGCGCCGCTCGACCGCGAGGAGACCGAAGGCTACATCCGGCACCGGCTCCGAATCGCCGGTGGCGAAGACAAGGTGGCCTTCTCGCGAGGGGCGCTGTCCGCGCTTCATCGGCACGCGCGCGGTGTGCCGCGGCTGGTGAACCTGATCTGCGATCGCGCGCTGCTGGCGGGCTACGTGCAGGGCACGCGCGTAATCCACGCCGGCCTGGTAATGCGCGCCGCGAGCGAAGTGGGCGGCGAGGCCGCCAGTCGGTCGTGGGGTCTGCGCTCGGCGACGGCGGCGTGGAGCCTGGCGGCCGTGCTGGCTGGCGCCTTCGCCTTCAGTGTGCTGAGCCGCGGGCCGGCGTCGGCGACCGCCGTGCCCCCCGCGACGGCGAACGCCACGACCAGGCCCTCGGCCACGACGCGGGCGCCGAGCGCACCGCCCGCCACGCTGCTCCCGCCACTGGCCACCAGCGACCTCGCTTCGCTGCTGCTGTCGCTCTCGCGCGACGCCTCGCTCGAGTCGGCGCTGGCTAGCGTGCGGTCGCTCTGGGGGGAGGGACCGCTCGAACGCACGGGGCTGCGGACGCACCTGGAGCAGGTCCGCCGCCTCGACCTGCCCGTGGCGCTCGAGATGTTCCATCCGGCGCGGCGGGACACCTGCTACCTGGCGCTGCTGCGCATCGAGGGCGAAGACGGCATCGTGGCCGATGGCCAGGGCGGGACGCGCAGGCTGCCTCTGCCCGAGATCGACCGGCTCTGGACGCGCCAGGCGCTGTTCCTGTGGCGCGACTTCGAGGCCCTCGATGGCGGCCGCGACACGGCCCGCACCACCGCCTTCGTGCGCGCGAGCCTGGCACGGCTCGGCTACGCAACCGCTGGCACCGAGCTTACCCCCGCCGTGAGCCGCTTCCAGGGCGATGCCGAGCTCAGCGTCGACGGCGTCGTCGGCAACCGCACGCTCATGGCGCTCTACAGCCTCGGCCTGTACGCGCGGCCGCGACTGTCCGGGAAGGCTTCGTGAGCCTGATCCTCGAGGCGCTGCGCAAGCGCGAGCGTGAAAAGCAGGTGCCCGAGCGGGGCTTCCTGGTGATGGCCGAAGCGCCGTGGCCCGCGGCTCGCGGGCGCGGCCTGTGGACCAGCGTCGCCGCAGCCGCCATCGCGTTCGGGCTTGGCGCCGCGTTCGTCTCGCTGCGCGAGCGCCCGCCGGCGCCGCCGGCCGCCATGCCGACCGATTCGGCGCCTGCCCCGGTTGCGCGCGGCGTCGCAACGCCGGCCCGACCCTTCGTCACGCTCCTTCCAGCCGCGACCCCCCCGGCGCGGGCAGCTTCGCCCGCCGTGGCGCCGCCGCCGCCTGAGCTGCCCCCGGCCGGCGCCGCCGTCGCGCCACCCCCGACGACGCTGGCCGCAGCCCGCTTCGTGCTGCAGGCGATCACCGAGCGCGAGGGCCGGCCCGTGGCGCTGATCAGCGACCATCTGCTGCGCGAGGGCGACACGCTCGAGGGCGCGCGCATCGTCCACATCGGCGAGACCGAGGTCGAGCTGGAACTCGACGGGCGCCGCCTGACGCTGCGCTTCTAGTGGCCTTGCCAGGAGTCGACGTACCCCACCTGCGCGGCCAGACGCCGACGTCGCTGGCTGCGTTGTGGCCCGACCTCGAGCTCACACCCACGCTGGCGCGCAGGCTCGTGAGCCGGCTGGTCGGCGACGATCGGGACGAGATTGGCGAGATCCCGGGCTTGCGCCGCCACGCCGCCGAGGCGCTGCGGGCGCGAGGCAGCCTCGCCCGGTTGCGCGTCGTCGACAGGCGTCGCAGCCAGGTCGATCCCTTCGTCAAGTACCTGTTCGAGGCGGCCGACGGCCGCCGCTTCGAGACGGTACGCATTCCGCTCGAGAGGCCGCGCTTCAGCGTATGCGTGTCGTCGCAGGTCGGCTGCGCCCTCGGCTGCGGCTTCTGCGAGACCGGACGCCTCGGCTTGGAGCGGAACCTCGAGGCCTGGGAGATCGTCGAGCAGGTGCTGAGCGTGCGCCGTGAATCGCCCGAGCGCCCGGTGACCGGCGTCGTGTTCCAGGGCCAGGGCGAGCCGTTCCAGAACTACGACAACGTGATCCGCGCGGCCGAGATCCTGCGGGATCCCAGCGGCGGCAGGATCCGCGGCGAGCGCATCACGATCTCGACCGTGGGCCTGTTGCCGATGATCGAGCGCTACACGGACGAGGACCATCCCTACCGCTTGATCCTGTCGCTCACCTCCACCGACCCTGAGAAACGCGCGCGCATTCTGCCGGTGGCGCGTCGCTACGACGTGGCCGAGTTGGCAGGCGCGATGCGCCGTCTGGCCGCGAAGCGCGGCGGGCCCGTGAACCTCGCCTGGGTGCTGATGTCCGGCATCAACACGGGCGCCGACGAGGCGCAGGAGCTGGGTCGGCTGTTCCGCGGCGTGAGGGTGCGGCTCAGCGTGATCGACGTGAACGATCCCACGGGCGAGTTTCAGCGAGCCAGCGACGTCGAGCGCGGGGGCTTTCTCTCCGCGCTCGCCGACAACGGCATCGGCTTCGTGCGCCGCTACTCCGGTGGCCCCGACATCCACGCGGCTTGCGGCATGCTCGCCTCGGCGGCCAAAGGCGGCGCGGCGCTCTAGTCCAGCACCTGCTGCGTCACCGATTTGATCGGAACCGCTTCGATCTGCTCGTTCCGATACGCTACTCTGCCAGGACGATCCGAAACCGCCAGTTGGAAGACAGACTTTGCGAGATCGACTGCGACGAGAGTATCGTTTCCCACGATGGGCTCCTCCCGTGCTTTGAGCAGCAGCGACACTGGCACGTCGATGCCGATCGAGTCGCCAGAGGAGTCCAAACTCATCATTGGAGCGGACGAGCGCGGCGCAAGCGATGGACGCTCGCCGCTCATCCAGGTGTCGGGCGGCCGCGAGTCGCCATCCACTGCGCATTTCTAGGTCGCCGGTGTCGCCGACCTAGAGAGACCAGCCAGGCATTTGAAGTCGCGCAGGCCGCCCCTGGAGGAAGCCGTGACGGATGTGACCTTGACCCACAGGCTTGCCCGCCGTGCCGATGTCGACGCGCTGAGCGCATTGATGGACGCCGCCATATCCGAACTCCAGAAGCCATTCCTTAGTGAAGGCCAGATTGCGTCAAGTCGAGCGATCATGGGACTGGATACTCAGCTCATCGATGATGGAACCTATTTCATCGTTGAGGCGGATGGCAACCTCGCAGGCTGTGGCGGATGGAGCCGCCGTGCCACCCTGTATGGCGGAGACCAGTCGCCGGGGCGCAGCGCTGTGCTACTCGACCCTTCGAAGCATGCAGCGCGGATCCGCGCCATGTACACGCATCCGCAGTACGCGCGAAAAGGCGCGGGCAGGCTCATCCTCTCCCTCTGCGAGCAGGCGGCAAGGTCCGAAGGGTTCAAGAGGGTAGAGCTGATGGCCACCATGGCTGGCGAACCGCTGTATCGCGCCTCCGGCTACGAACCACACGAGCGTCTCGTCGACGACCGTGGCGGCATTGGGGTTCCTCTCTTGCGCATGAGCAAGCCGTTGTGATGCGTGAGCAACCGGGGACATGGAGGGGAAGAGAATCCCGGCGGATGTGGCCGGGCCGTTGGACCAATGCTCGAGGGAGGTTGGCAAGCTGTGGCCCACGTACAGCTCAGGCCTGCTCGCGCGCAGGCACGCTCACGAGCCCAGCTCCCTGGCGACCTCCCGGAGGTCCCTGACGGCTTCCTCCATGCGGTCGCGGTGGGTGCGGAAGGACAGCACGCAGACGCGCGACACAAAGCCCGCGTTCACCACCGTGCCGCTCAGGTGAACTCGCTGGCGCGCATTGACGGCGCTCAGGAAGTTCCGGTTCAGCTCGTCGAGCGCCGCGCGGTCGAGTCCGGGGCGCACCAACCGGAACGCGAACAGCGATAGTTGGGGCTCGGCGACGATCTCGACGCCTGGAATGAGCCGAACCTGCTCGACAGCCCATGCGGCAAGGTCGAGCTTCTCGTCGAGCGCGCGGCGGAAGGCGCCGAGACCATGAAGCTTGACCGGCAGCCAGACACGCAGGCCCCGGAAGTCGCGCGACAGCTCGGGCGACAGCTCGGCGAAGTCGGCGCGCTCCAGATCTTCCTGGATCGGCGGCATGTACTCGGCCTGAACGCTGTGAGCACGGCGCAGCGCGCCAGCGTCGCGCACGACGAGCGCACCGTTGCCATAGGGCAGGAACAGGCCCTTGTGTGGGTCGAGGACAATCGAGTCCGCCTGCGCGATCCCGGCGAGCGCTCGCCGGCCGCGCTCGGTCAACAGGAAGAAGCCGCCGTAGGCCGCGTCCACGTGGAACCACAGGCGCTGCTCGCGCGCGAGCGCGGCCAGGGCGACGAGATCGTCCACGGCGCCGGTGTTGGTGGTGCCGGCGCTCGCGACCAGCAGAAACGGCACGAGGCCCGCGGCGCGGTCGGCGACCAGCTGCGTGTGCAGCGCGTCGAGCCGGAGGCAGAAGCGATCGTCGGTGGGGATCGCGCGCACGTTGCGCGTCGGAAAGCCCGCGAGCAGCGCGGCCTTGCGGATCGAGTGATGCGCCTCTTCCGAGACGTACAGCGTGCCGCGGAGGAAATCCTCGGGCAGGCGGTCACGACGAGCGGCCACGATCGCGGAGAAGTTCGCGAGCGAGCCGCCGCTGGTGAGGATGCCGCCGGCCTCGGGGCCGTAGCCCACGAGTTCGCACAGCCAGCGCACCACGTTGGTTTCGATCTGCACCAGGGCCGGAGCGGCCGCCCACACTCCGATGTAACGATTGACCGCGGAAGCGATCAGCGCCGCGACCGCCGAAGCGAACAAGCCGCCGCCCGGTATGTAGGCGAGGTAGCCGGGGCCCGCGGTGTTGAAACTCTTCGGGATCGCGCGCTCGAAGAGCAGGCGAAGCGCCTCGTCCAGGGAACCGGGCGCCTCGGGCGCCGCTTCGGCCAGCTCCCGGGCCAGTTCGGCCGCCCCGCTCGTGTCGCCCGCTGGCTGCTCGGGCAGCGAGCCAACGTGCGCGACGATACGCTCCAGGCTGGCATCGACTAGACGGCGCATCGCCGCGTCGTCCAACTCGAGGTCCGGGTAGAGGTCGCTCACCGCAGACGCATTCTAGAGCAGCCAGCCGACGCTTGACGCTCCGCGGCGAGGTCGACTAGGGCTCGACGGTTGTCCGCCACTCGTTGGCGAGCGCGCCGATCTCCGGCGCGTACATCGCGTAGCCATGAGCCGGCAGCGCGTGGTAGGCGCCCGGGGTCTCGGCGCGCAGCACGTAGCGGATCACCTGACGGCCCTGGGCCAGGTGCGTGATGAAGCCGCCTTCAACTCGGCCCGATACAGCCCCAGGGCCTTCTTGAAGTCCTTGCGAACAAAGGCGGACTCGCCGGTGTCGGCGGGTGCCGCCGCTTTCGAGGCGCCGCCCAGGCACAGCAGGCCCAGGAACGGGAGGACGAGGACGGCGGCGGCACGTCGCACCTTTGGCACGTCCAGCACCCCTACAGGCCCCGCGATGGATTCATTCCAGGACTGTACCCGCGGGCCGCCGGCGCCTTCCCGGCTCTTGACGGAGTTTTACTTGACTCGTCAACCATTGATGCCTAACGTGGGTGGGGTGAGCGGCAAGCGCAGCGCGGTCCAGCACGAGATCCGGCAGACCAAGCCGTTTGGCTCGAAGGGACAGGAAGGAGCCGTTGGCCTGCTGCGCACCGCCGACTTGTTGCGCCGCTCGCTCGCGAAGGTCGTGGCGCCTCACGGCCTCACCCTGCAGCAATACAACGTGCTGCGAATCCTGCGCGGGGCCGGAGCAAGCGGCCTGCCGACCCTCGACATCGCCGAGCGCATGATCGAACAGGCCCCGGGCATCACCCGACTGCTCGACCGGCTCGAGGCCAAGAAGCTGGTGCGGCGACGACGCTGTCCCAGCGACCGGCGCCAGGTGCTGTGTTGGATCGACCCGGCCGGCCTCGAGCTGCTCGGGCGCCTCCAGGAGCCGGTTCAACTCGCAGACGCGGCGCTGCTGGGCCGACTGCCGCGCCGCAAGCTCGAGCTGCTGATCGAGCTGCTCGACGACGTGCGGGCCGCGGCCAGGACCTGATTCCATTCAATTCAAGGAGATGATGACGATGAAGCAGAAGACACTGGCCGTACTCGCCCTCGCCGCCGGCATTGCCGCGCCGGCCTGGGCCGCGGACACCTACGTCGTGGACAACACGCATGGCGAAGTCGGCTTCCAGGCCACCCACCTGGGGATCTCGAAGGTGAAGGGCTGGTTCCGCGACTACGAGGGCACAATCGTAGTCGATCCCGCAAAGCCGGAAGCAGCCTCGGTCGAGTTCACGATCAAGGTCGCTAGCCTCGATACCAACAGCGAAAAGCGTGACAAGGACCTGCGCGAGGGCGAGGGCTTTTTCGAAGCGGCCAAGTTCCCGAGCCTCACCTTCAAGAGCAGCAAGATCGTCGCCAAGGGCAAGGATGCCTTCGACGTCACCGGCACGCTCACCCTCCACGGAGTCTCGAAGACGGTGACCCTCCCGGTCAAGGTTCTGGGCCCGATCACCGACCCGTGGAAGAACGTGAAGTACGGCTTCGAAACCCAGACGACACTCAACCGCAAGGACTACGGCATCGTCTGGCACAAGACAATGGACAGCGGCGGGCTGGTGGTCGGCGACGAGGTGAACGTGTTCATCAGCCTCGAGGCAGCCAAGAAGAAGCAGTGAACGCCGGCCGCGGAGCAGCGGAATAAGCCACACCTCCACGGTGTATCGGGGTTGGAGGTGGACGATGCGCGCCATTCGCATACCGCTGTTGCTGGCTGTCGCTGGCGGTTTCGCAAGCCCGGCCCTGGCTCACGACTGGGGCTACCGGGAGACGGGCTCGATGGTGGGCGTCTCGGTGAGCGTGGGCGGCGCGTCCGCCCCGCTGCTTGCGGCCCGCGACGGCTCCGGCCGTTTCTACCTGGAGGCGCGCGAGGGCCAGAGCTACGAGGTAACGCTCACGAACCGGACCGGTGAGCGGCTGGGCGTGGCGCTGATCGTGGATGGCCTCAACAGCATCAGTGGCACGCGCCAGGTTGCCTCGGCCCCGGGCAGGATGTACGTGCTCGGTCCCTGGGAGGACACCAGCGTGCGCGGCTGGCGAAGCTCGCTCTCCGAAATCCGCCGTTTCACGTTCGTGGACGAGCGAGCGTCCTATGCGGCGCGCTCCGGCAAGGCCAGCTCGAAGCTGGGCTGGGTCGAGGTTGCCGTGTTCCGGGAGCGCCGGCCCTACGCGGTGGGACGCTACTGGTACGAACCGCGAGAATCGTGGCCCGGGGCCGAGGCTCGCGGCCGCGACGACGACGCGGCCAAGAGCGCCCCGGCGCCACCGGCGACGGCCGCGCCCAAGGCCAGGAGCCGGGCCCGCGAGGAAGCCGACTCGCTGCGCGCCCTTGGCGACTCTGGCAGAGGCTTCTACCCCGGCACCGGCTGGGGCCGCTCCGCATACGACCCGGTGGAGGTAGTGGCCTTCGATCCAGCGCCCTCGGCGGCGGAGACGATCACCCTGCGCTACGAGTACGCGCCCGCGCTCCGGGCGCTGGGGCTTCTACCTCCGCCAACCTGGAACCGGGATCGCCTGCGAGAGCGGGACGGCGGCTTCGCGGCTCCGCCCGCGTGGTAGCAGGGCGGCCCTCCGCAGTTCAGCGCTGGTAGCTGAGGCCGAAGCGCCAGGTATTGCCGGTGGCGATGATGCGTGTGTGGAGCAGCGCTTCCCAGTCGGCCTGGACGCCCCAGCCGCCGCCGAACTTCACGATCAGCGAAGGACCCCAGGCGCCGTAGGTCACGCCATCACCGAGGCCCACGAGCGAATCGCCCGTGAGTTCGCCAGGCGTGTTGCTCCAGCGCTGCAAGCCCGCGAGGTTGCCCGCCACGATGATGTGTGGGCTGAGATTCCATCCGAGCTGCGTGCGGTAGGAGAGGCCGTCGCGGAGGCCGCCACCCCGGAAGTACGGGCCGATCTCCACAAAGCCATAGCCTTTACCCCCCGCCACCGAACGGCCGGCGCCCAGCACGCCCTCCGCCTCCCACACGCCGCTGCCAGTGGCCTGCAGGCCACCCGACAGTGTCTCGTTGCCTGCGGGTGCCTGCAGCATGCCGCGCACGGCGAAGAGCCACGGACCGCTGCGGCCGAGCTGCACCTGGAGGCCAGCCTGCACGTCGCCGAAGGCGGTGGCCCGCCTCAGCTCGTCGGGCGAGTCCTGGAGATCGGAGGAGCGAGCGAACGGCACGCTGGCGATCAGCGTGATGCGGTCCGAGACGCCCAGGGCGAGATAGAAGAACGCGTCGTCTTGGGTGAAACGCGGGATATCGAAGATCGTCCCGTCCGGCTGGGCGAGCTGGTCCGAAGCCTTGTGCTGGTAGCTCAGCTTCGAATAGAGATGACCGCGCCCGATCGCCCACGGTCCCGCCTCGGACACGGGAGCCAGTAGCCCGACCAGCAAGGCGGCCGCGAGACGGCGCCTCACTTCAGTTCGCCGAGGCCGATCGGAATCGTGAAGGGGCGGCACCAGATCAGCACGTAGCGGAAGCGCGAGCCGTCGTTGGGCATCGAGTAGGACTGCGCACCCGAACCGGAGCGAAGGTTGCCGAGGTTCAGGCCGTTCGCGATCCCGTTCGTGCCGCTCGTCAAGTAGACGTCACTGTTGCTCGCTCCGCTGACCTTGAAGTTGCTGCCGAGCTCGAGCCGATACTGGCCGCCGTCCTGCACGATCTTCGCGGTCCCGGACCCGGAATGGCCGTTCGCGCCCATGATCGCCGCGCTGCGGAGCGTGAGCGGGCCGGGGGGCGGAGCTGGCGTCGGAACAGGCGCGGGCGTTGCCGCTGGCGGGGGCGTCGCCGCTGGTGTGGGGCTGGGAGTCGGGTTCGAGGGTGCCGTCGGCGAGCCACCCCCACAAGCTGCCAGGCACACGAAACCGGAAAAAGCCAGGGATCGAGCCGTCATCGCCACACTCTGCAATCTCGAAACGTGCGAGCTGCGCGTCGGATTCCCGGAATTATTTCTCGTGGGCGATGAAGATGCCGTCCCAATCGGCGCCAGGGGGGGTTGCGAGGAACCGGCGGCAGCGCGAGGCGAGCACCTGGCTCGGTGGGTCGTCGGACGCAGCCTCGAGCAGCCCGAGGGCTTCCGCGAAGCGCCGCTGCTGATAGGCCTCGAAGGCTCTTTCGTAGCTGGCGAGTTCCGGCGGCGTCGGTCCAGCCGGGCCGAGCAGCTCGTAGACCCGAACGCCCTGGCTTCTGCCCTTCACCGCCACGACGTCGATGAGCCGGAAGGCGAAGGCGGCTCCGGCCGCCTGTCGCACGGCCTCGCTGACCAGGATCTGCGTGCCGTACGCCTTGTTCAGCCCTTCGAGGCGCGAGGCCAGGTTCACGCCGTCGCCCAGCGCCGTGTAGCTGAGCCGATCGGGCGCGCCGAAGTGCCCGACCATCACCTCGTCGCGATGCAGGCCGAAGCGGGTATAGAAGGCCGGCAGCCCTTGCCACGCCGGAGAAGCGAACAGCGCCTCCGTCGCCTCACGGCACGCGAGCGCCGCGGCGCAAGCACGCCCCGTGTGCTCGACGACGCTCTCGGGCGCATTCCACAGCGCCATCACGGCATCGCCGACGTACTTGTCGACGGTGCCGCCGTGCGCGTGCACGGCGCCGGTCATGGCCTCGAGATAGCATCCCAGCGCCGCTGCGAGGGCGTCGGGAGCCAGCCGCTCCGAGAAGCTGGTGAAGTCGCGGATGTCCGTGAACAGTATCGTCAGCTCACGCAGTTCGCCGCCCAGCCGCGGTTCGAGCCGCGCGCGATACAACTGCCGCACGAGGGCAACGGGAACGTACTTGCCCATGGCCCGGAGCGCGGTTTTCGCCTGCTCCAGGTCCTCCATCACCTCCTCGACGTCACGGAACGTCGAAGGCGAAGCCGAGGCTGAGAAGTCGAAGTCGCGCATGCGCGCGGCCGACTGGACGATGCGGGTGAGACCCGCCTGCACGCTGCGCAGCGCGAGGCCGCCAGCGACGATCATCGCGAGGAGTGCGAGCGCCGAGACTCCCAGCAGCATCCGCCGCGTGCGATCCAGGCCGCCGAGGTAGTGGTCCTCGGGCACGACCACGCCGATGCGCCAGTCCTGCGTCTCGGGCAGGGCGCGCGCCGAGACCAGGTAGGGACGGCCGTCGACCAGCAGTCGCGCCGAAAGCCGCGGCCGCTCGGCGCTCACTTCCCGAAGCGGCCCCCGCGACAGCGCCAGGCGCACCTCCTCGGGGATGCCTTCCGTCGTGGCGCGAAGCTCTCCATCCTCATCGAGCAGCGCGTGCCCTGGGCGCAGGCGCGTGATCAGCCGTCCTCTGGCATCGGCGAGGAAGACTCGATGCGGATCGGCAGGGTTGTCCGACTCGACGTGCAGACGCGTCACGGCGTCCAGATGCTCGGCCAGAAGGCCCACGCGCACGACGCCGACGAGCACGCCCCGCTTGTCCGTGATCGCCTTCATCACGGTGACGACCACCCGCCGCTCGGACTCCGGGCGCAGCCCGTCGCTCTCGGCGTAGTGCAGGTCGGTCCAGAGCGGAGCCTCGGAAAACCGTTGGTGCGCCACGGTCGCGGCGAATGTCACGTGCTCCGTTGGATCGGGGGCGGCGCCGCTCACGCGCGCGAACGCGGCCTCGGCCAATTGGCTGGAGCCGGCCACGCGCGTACGCTCCTCGGCAACGGAGCCGTGGCCCTCGCGGCGTGTGCTCCGCGTCACGATCCGGGCCGCCTCGCCGCCCTCGCGAAACACCGAAACCTGGAAGCCGCCGCCCGCGGGATCGCGTGTGAAGGTCGCTTCCGCGAGTTCGGAGTTGGCGACCACCCGGGCGAAGAGGACCGATTCCAGCGCGCGCGGATCTTCGGCATCGACGACCCCGCCGCGGAGCTGCTGTTCGATGTCGCGCAGCGCCCCTGCGGCGCCTTTCAGCGAGCCCGCGACCATCGAGCCGGCGCGTTCCGCCGCTTCGTCGCGCAGGCGCCCCGCGGACTCGAGAAGCGACTGGCGCCAGCCCGCGAGCACCACTCCCAGCAGCAGGGCCGCCAGCAGCGCCAGGCTCACCAGCCCCGCCGCCAGCGCCCGACCCAGCGTCAGCCGCTTGAGGCTCAAGGGCAGCAGGCCGATGCGAGCGGCCTCAGGCCTGCGCCGCTGGCGTGGCGCCGGTCGCGGCCCCCGGTTCGGGGAGCCAGAAGCGGGCGATCAGCGCATCCAGGCTGAGCTTCCCAGGGCCAGCGATCACCAGCCACCCCAGGAACAGCAGATAGACCACCGGGACCACGTCCGTCAGGCCCGCATCGCCGCGCTGCCAGAAGGCATCGAGGAAGCTCGCCTTGTCGGCGGTGAGCAGCGCGACCAGCATCGTCGAGGCCAGGCCGGCCGCGAACAGGCGCGTGGCCAGCCCCAGGACCAGCGCGATGCCGCCGTAAAACTCGAGCCGTGAGACGAAAGCTGCGTTCAGCTCGGGCATCGGGATCCCCAGATCCGTGAAGAATGCCACCGTGTTCGCGAAATTCGCGATCTTGCCGCGGCCGGTCAGGTAGAAGGCCTGACCCATCAAGAGCCGCGTGGCGAGCGGCGGCAGGAACGCAAGTGCTGCGGTGAGCGCGAGCCCGAGGCGGCTGGCGCGGCGAAGCTGAAACAGTGCGGACATCTCATCCTCCTGAACGCAGGCTCATGCCTGCCAATCGAATCCTTTGACGCCTCAGCCTGCGCCGAGGTTACCGCACTTCGGTCTCGGCGAGTCGCTTGCCGAGAGTCTGCTCGAAACTGGCCTTGAGCATCGACAGGTTCTGGGCAAACGCGGCGAAGTCGCCACGGCCGAGACTCACGACGTCGGTCGGCTCGAGCGCGCGCACGGTTGCGGTGCGCGCGAGGTCGCGCAACAGGGCGACCTCGCCGAAGTATTCGCCCGCGCCCAGTGTCGCGAGCCGCATCGGCGCGCTCGCCGGGGAATTTCGCACTACCTCGACGCTGCCCTTCTCGATGATGTAGAAGCGATCGCCCAGCTCGCCCTGGCTCACGATCGCCTCGCCGGGCTCGAAGTGCGCGCGGTCGACCTTTTCAGTGCGGAAGACCTTCAGCTGAACGATATTGCGCTCGAAGATCAGGTCCAGTGTCCAGTCCAGCGCGACGCGGATCTGGCGCTCGAGGCCCGGCAGCTTCATCAGGTAGATGGTGCGCCACATCCACCAGGCGATGAAGCCCTTGATGCGCAAGCCCATGATCTCGGCGACGGCGCTGCGCGCGCCCAGTGAGGCGAGCTTGCCGAGGCCGCCGAAGACGAACGGCTTGCGCTTTCCGCCGCGCAGCGTCGCGACGATGTTGTCGGCGCAAGTCACTGCCTGCCGGATGGCGTTTTGTGCGGTGGGCGCGTACGTCGTGCCGTCCGCCATAGGCACGGCGGCGCAGTCGCCCAGCGCCCACACGCCGGGATAACCGGGCACGGCCAGCATCGCGTCGGTGACGATGCGTCCGCGCGCGAGCGGGCAGGGCAGGCTCTTGAGCAGCGGGTTGGGCGCGTTGCCGACCGTGCTGATGAGCGTGCGGGTCGGGATGCTGGTCCCGTCGGAGACAAACACCTGCTCTCCCGTCGCAGCCTTGCACTTGACGTTCAGCAGGATCTCGATGCCCCGGGAGCGCAGCACCTCGGCCGCGTACTCGCCCAGGCCCGGCACGACCTCGGGCAGGATCCGCTCCTGGGAGTGGACGAGCACGAAGCGCACGTCCTCGCGGCGGATATTGCGGTAGTGCGGCAGCACGAGATCGACCATCTCCTGCAGCTCGCCGATGGTCTCGACGCCGCTGAAGCCGCCGCCCACGACGACGAAGGTCGTGCAGGCGCGCCGGTGGGCCTCGTCGGTTTCGATGTCGGCCTGTTCCAGACATCCGATCACGTGGTTGCGCAGATAGAACGCGTCGCCGATATTCTTGAGCGTCAGCGAATGCTCGGAGAGTCCGGGCAGGCTGGACAGGTCGACGATCGTGCCCAGCGAAATGACCAGGTGGTCGTAAGGCAGCGCCCGCAGGTGTCGGCCCTCGCCGGCGTAGATCGAGACCTCGCGCTTCGCCAGGTCGATCGACTCCACTTCGCTCGCATAGAAGTCGACACCGGGCAGCATGCGCCGCAACGGGTTCGCGATCTGGCTCGGCTCGATGGAGCCAGCCGCCACTTCGGGCAGCATCGGCTGGAACACGAAGTAGTTCTCGCGGTTGACCAGGCTGATCTCGACGGAGGCGTCGCTCCGGAAGCGCTGGCGCAATCTCTTGGCGGTGAAAGCGCCGCCGAAGCCGCCGCCGAGGACCACGATTCTGGTGGGCGTCACGCCATGTCCTCGACACCCACGTCGGGGCCCAGGTCTTCGTAGTAGGACTGGCAGGCCGGGCAAGTCCCGTCCTCCAGCTTCCATTCCGGATGATCGCGGGCGATCAGTTCCATGTTGATCTTCTCGACGTCCAGGTGCGCCAGGCTGGGCGCCGGGACTCCGCACATCGGGCAGCTTGTCATGGGTCTCTCCAATCTCCTCGCTAGGGCCGGATGCCGGGCACGTCGAGCCGCATCCGATACAGGCTGTTGCGCGCGCACAGATACAGCGTCCGGCCATCCTCGTCGCCCCATGCGAAGTTGTGGGGATGGCGCGGCGCCAGGATCGTGCCCAGGTGCTTGCCCCCCGCCGAGAGCACCCACAGACCGCCCGGGCCGGACACGTAGAGGTTGCCCTGCTGGTCGACCTTGATCCCGTCGATGGCATCCTCGCCCGGGGCGCTCGTCATGTCGAAGAACACGCGTCCATCCGACAGCGTCGCGTCGGCGGCGACTGCGTAGCGCATCACGACCTTTTTCTTCTCGTCCCAGTTGCCCACGTAAAGGTACTTCTCGTCGGGCGAGAAGGCGATGCCGTTGGGGCCGCGGAGCTCCTTCGTCAGCAGCTTCAACTTGCCTTTGACGATCGCGTAGACGCCGCTCCAGGGCAGTTGCTTGCGCGGATCGTCGAAGAATTTCGGCAGCCCGAAAGGCGGGTCGGTGATGAAGAGCGTGCCGTCGGAGCGATACACCAGGTCGTTGGGGCTGTTGAGGCGCTTGCCCTGGTAGCGATCGGCGAGCACGCTGTCGCGGCCGTCGCGCTCGACGCGGATCACGCGGTGGTTGCCGTGCTGGTCGATGGTGAGCCGGCCCTGGGGGTCGAGGGTCATGCCATTCGAACCCGGCTGGCCGTACTCCGCGATGTCCGGGGCGTCGTAGCCGGACTTCTCGCGGAACACCGACAGCTCGCCGCTGGCAGCGCTGTACCGGTAGATGCGGTTCGCGTTCGGGTCGCTGAACAGCAAGTAGCCCCCGCTGCCCACCCAGATCGGCCCCTCGGTGAACTGGAAGCCCTCGGCCAGCTTGTGGATCTTCGGATTGGGCGGAACCATCGCATCGATCCCGGGATCGAGGCGCAGCACTTCGACGTTCACCTCGTGCGGCGAAACCGCGTACGGTCCCGTCGCGGCGCCGCGATAGAACGACAGCTTCGCCAGGCGCATCCAGATGTAGTTCGTCGGCGGGTTCGAGAGCGGGCCGTTCGCGCCAAACACGCTGAGCTCGATGCGCAGGCCGGGTTTGACGCCTCGGCCGATCACCAGCCGGTTCACGGCGTTCCAACCCTTCACGACGGAACCACCGCTCTGCGCGGCCCGCCGCGGCAGCTCGCCGTCGACCCAGACCTCGGCGTAGTCGTCCAGCGACGTTTCGAAGACCGCTGTCGCGCCACGGGTCTCGAAGTCGCCGATGCGTTCCGGGATGGTGATCGCGATGCGGTACCAGTTGAAGCTGACGCGGCCGCTGCCGCGGCGCGCCGAGAGCGTCGCGGGGTCGAGGCTCTCCCAGGCCGAGTCGTCGAAGCCGGCCACGCCGGCGTGGGGCTCGATCTCGTGCGTACGGATCGGCGCTCCCGTGGGCTGGCCCTCGGGACCCACCGCCTTGAAGTCAACCTCGATCAGGCGCGCATCGGAGTAGCGCCAGGTACCCTTGACGCTGTCGACGCCGGCGCGCGTGCTCAGATCGACCACCGCGTCCGGGGCGCCCGTGGGTTCGGCCGGCTCGGTCAGCGCCTGGGCGAACGCGAAGCCCGGCGCGAACAGCGCGAGAGTCGCGGCTAAGACACGGTGCCTCACTGGCCGGCTCCCGCCCGCACCTTGACGACGTAGTAGGTCATCGCGGCGGGCACGGCCTTGAACCAGTGCGGCACCCCGTTCGGGACCACGATCAGGTCCCCGGGCCTGAGGGTCCGGGTCTCGCCACCCTCAACGCTCGTGCCGCGGATTTCCTCCGGAGCGACTTCCTTGCCGCCCTCGATCTGGCCGCCGGTGACGAGCGTCGCGGAACCGGTGAGGACGTGGATGATGTCGGTGTCCTTGGTGTGGATCTCGACCTGCCCGGCCGCTTCGCGCCGGCTCGCGTGGACCTTGTAGGCGCCGACCTCCAGCAGTGGCATGCCCTTGACGAAGCCCGCGGCCACCTGCTCGGAAGGCAGATAGGTCACCGCAGCCGTCGCACCCGGACCGGCCGCCACCGCGTTCGCACCGGCGATCGCGAACGCCTCGTCCTGCGCGGCGCTCGAGGCGCCGCTCACGCCGACGCCGCCGATCACCTGCCCATCCACGACGATCGGGATGCCACCCTGGAGCGGCGTGAAGTCGACCGCCACCATCGCCGTACGCCCCTTGCCGATGATCTCTTCGAAGACCCGCGTCGGCTTCTTGAAGAGGGCCGCCGTGCGGGCCTTGCCGATCGAGATGTTGGCGCCCGCGGCGAAGGTGCCGTCGATGCGTTCCACCGCCATCAGGTTGCCGCCCTCGTCGACCACGGCGATCACGCCCGTGGCGTTCGCCTTGCGCGCCTCGGCAACTGCAGCATCGATGGCGATGCGCGCGCCCTCGAGCGTGAGCGCCTTCTTGGTGGCCACCTGCGCGGAGCCGCTCGTCGCCGTCAGCGTCAGGCCCAGCGCCGCCAGGGTCAGATTCCGGATCGACATATCAGATCTCCTCCTCTTGCCTCGCGAGCCAGAACGGCCGCCGTGGCCCGACTATTCCGGGAAGCTGCGGGGGGCTCACCCTGGAATGCTGCTCCGCTTGCGAGCGATCACCGTGGAGAGCCAAGGAGGAGGAATCGATGAAGAAGGACAAGCTGCTCGTGGCCGCGGTCGCGGGCATCACTCTGGGCGTCGTAGCGCCGCAGGGCGGGCGGGCGGAAACGGCCGCAAGCGAAGTGAAGTGCTACGGCGTCAACGGCTGCGGCTCGCACGCCAAGTGCTCGGTCTCGGCCGACGACCTGGCGGCTCTGAAGACGCTGCTGGGCGACAAGGAGTACGGGACGAAGTTCGGCAAGTCAGAGGCCCACTCGTGCGGCGCTCACGCGAAGTGCGGCGCCTCGGCGAACATCCTGAACTGGGTGCCGACGAGCGCCGAGCAGTGCAAGGCCGACGCTGGCTTCGTCATCACCGAGCAGAACAAGAAGAAGGTCGCGAAGCGGGCGTAACAGCGCACAGTTCCTGAAGCGATGGCCGGGGCGTCCGGTTCCATCCGGACGCCCCTCGTTCTTCACGCGACGCGCTTCGCGAACCTCACTTCGCGTCCTCGGGAGCGCCGTTCGGCGAGATCCAGGAGCTACTTCGGAGTCGTGACGAAAGCCAGGTCGAGCTGCTTGGCGCTGGCGTTGAGCGGGTCGAGACCGTTGGTCAGTAGCTCCTGCCACTCGGCCTCGTACGTCGCCAGTTGCTTTGCGCGCTCCCCGAACAGCTCTCGCATGCCCTGCGTGGGAACACCGTCAGTTTCGGACGCGAAGCCGTAGAGCGCAATCAGCTGCGAGTAGAACTGGGCGCCTCCCCGCATCGCCAGGATGTCGTAGGTGACCTGGGCCTTCGGGTTGTGCAAACTGGCTTCGAAGGCATCCAGCTTCGCCGCCAGCGAGTCGGCAGCCTTGTTCCACGCCTCGGCGCTGGCGCGGCCGCGCAGCAGCTCGCTGCGCGAGAGGATCTGCTTGCGCACGCTACGCAATGCCTCGACCATGCTCGACACCCGACTCACGGCTTCGCGAATATCCAGCGCGAACTCGAGCTGCTCGGCGCGCTCGGCCTGCGTCATCGGCACGCGCGGGTCCGGCTTCACCTCGACCGTGGTGGCCGCCGTCTCCGCGCCGGCCTGGAGCTTCAGCGTGTAGGTGCCTGGCAGCACGAATGGCCCGTCGTCGATGCTGCCCCAATCGATGCGGGCCTTGTTGATCCGGGTCGCGCCGCCGTAACGAAGGTTCCAGGTGCCGCGATTGACCCCGGCTTCGGCCGTGAGCGGCGCCTTCTTTTTCTTGCCCCAGGAATCGGCGTCGTCCTCGCCCCAGTCCTGCTGCTCGGCCTTGCTGCTCAGCGAGCGCACCAGCGCGCCCTGGGCGTCATGGATCTCGAGCGTGACGGGGTCCGTGGGCTGGCTCTGCAGCCAGTACTGCACCGTCAACCCCTGCGGCGGGTTGTCGGCCGGCCCTTCCTCGTGAAACGAGCCACGGTAGCGCCAGGCCGTCACCGGAGGCACCGGAAACACGTGAAGCGCCTCGGCCTGCACCTGCTTCGTGAGTTGGCGCACCGGCGTCAGGTCGTCGAGGATCCAGATCGAGCGGCCATTTGTTCCCAGCACCAGATCGTCCCCCTTCACGAGCAGGTCGGAGACCGCGACCGTCGGCAGGTTGAGCTTGAGCGGCTCAAAGCTCGCCCCGCCGTCGCGCGAGAGCATCACGCCGCGCTCCGTGCCGAGGTACAGGGTCCCCTTCTGCTTTGGATCCTCGCGCACCGCGTGCAGGTAGATGTCGCTGGCGAGGCCAGCGCTCAGGCTCTTCCAGGTCTTGCCGTAGTCCGTCGTCTTCCACAGATACGGTTTCATGTCGTCGAGGCGGTGAGCGTCGACGACGAGGTAGGCCGTGCCTGCATCGAACGGAGACGGCTCGATCAGCGAGACTGTGCCAAAGGCCGGCATCCCGCGAATGTTGGCCGTGACGTTGGTCCAGCTGGCTCCCCCGTCACGAGTCACGTGGACCAGGCCGTCGTCGCTGCCGACCCAGATCAGCCCCTTCGCGAGTGGCGACTCGGCGATCGCGAAGATCGTGCAGTAGTGCTCGACGCCGGTGTTGTCTCCGGTGATCGGACCGCCGGCCCATTGCTGTTTCGACTTGTCGCTCGTGGTGAGGTCGTCGCTGATCGCCTTCCAGCTCTGGCCGCCGTCGTCGGTGCGGAACAGGACGTTGGCGCCGTGGTAGACCACCTTGGGGTCGTGTGGGGAGATGTGGATGGGCGCCGTCCACTGGAAGCGGTACTTCGAGTCAAGGGCGCCGTGACCGGACTGGTTGTCCGGCCACGCGCCAACGTGCCGTGCTTGACGGGTGCGCTGATCGTAGCGAGTGAAGTAGCCCAGATACTCGCCCGCATAGACTATGTTCGGGTTCGAGGGGTCGTGCGCCGTGTGGCCGGCCTCGCCGCCGCCGACATCGTACCAGTCTCCGAAGTTGATGCCATCGTCGGACAGGCTGTTGCTGGGCCCGGAGGCGGTGCCCAGGTCCTGCAGCGCGCAGGAGACCCGGTACGGCGTCTGGTTGTCGACCGCAACGTGATAACACTGGCCGATCGGCAGGCGCGGGAAAAACCAGGTCTCGCCGGCATTCGACGTGAGGTCGACGCCGCCGTCGTTCGCGGTGATGATCCGCTCTGGGTTCTTCGGGTCGATCCACACGTCGTGGTGGTCGCCGTGATGGATCCCCTGCACGCGCTTCCAGGTCTTGCCGGCGTCGACGCTGCGCAACATCGGCACCTGTGGCGCCCAGATCAGGTCCGGGTTGGTGGGGTCTACGCTCAGCGTCGAGTAGTACCAGGCGCGCTGGCGCAGGGCGCGGTTGCCGCTGGCGAGGGCCCAGCTCTCGCCGCCGTCGTCGGAGCGGTAGATGCCGCCGTCCTCGGCCTCGATCGAGGCATACACACGCCGCCCATCGGAGGGCGCCACCGCCACGCCGACCTTGCCCCACGGCCCCTTGGGCAGGCCCGCGTCGACGCCCAGCACCTTCCAGGTGTCGCCGCCGTCGCGCGAGACGTACAGGCCGCTGCCGGGTCCGCCGCTGGTCAGATCCCAGGGCAGGCGCCGAGCCTGCCACAGGCCTGCGAACACCACGCTCGGGCTCCCCTGGTCGATCGAAACGTCGGAAGCGCCGGTGTCAGCGTCCTTCTTCAGCACCTGCTGCCAGGTCTTGCCGCCGTCCTTCGTCCGATAAATGCCACGCTCCGGGTTGGGGCCGAAGGCGTGCCCCAGAACCGCAGCGAAGGCGATGTCTGCGTTCTTCGGGTGAACGGCGATCGTGCCGATCTGGCCTTCCTGTTTCCAGACCCGGCTCCACGTCTTGCCCGCATCGGTCGACTTGTAGATGCCGTTTCCGGCGGCCACGTTGCCACGGATGTTGGCCTCGCCGGAGCCCACGTAGACGACGCTTGGATCCGAAGCCGCCACGGCGATCGAACCGATCGACGCCGTCTCCTGATCGTCGAAGATCGGCTTCCACTCGTGACCGCCGTCCGCGGATTTCCAGACGCCGCCTGACGCGGTAGCGGCGTAGTAGACGAGCGGGTCGCCCGGCACGCCCGCGACTCGCGAGACGCGCCCGCCGATGAACGGGCCAACCAATCGGAACTCGAGCCTGCCGAGCGGGCCCTTGTCCCTAGGCTGGTCGTCCGCGGCCGCCTCGAGGCGGCCGAAGCCGGCCAGCAGGACCAGCGGAAGCGCAAAGCGACGGAGTGTGGGAAGATTCACAGGGACCTCGAGCGTTTACAGACGCGGGAGCATAGCTTTGCCAGAGGCCGAAGGCCAAATCGCCGTCGAGATGCCGCTCCTCGATCGGCTGCGCCGGGGCGACGCCACCGCCTACGAGGACCTCGTGCGCTCGCACGGCCCACGCATGCTGTCCGTGACCCGGCGCCTGCTGCGCAACGATTCCGACGCTCACGATGCGCTGCAGGAGGCGTTCCTCTCGGCATTCAAGGCGATCGGCCGCTTCCAGGGCGGCTCGCAACTCTCGACCTGGCTGCACAAGATCGCGCTGAACGCGGCCCTGCAGCGGTTGCGGACACGCAAGCGGCTCGCCGAAGACTCGATCGAGGAGCTGCTGCCCAGCTTCCTCGAGGACGGGCACCATGCCCGGCATCCTTCGGAATGGATGGCGCCCGCCGACGTGCTCCTGGAACGGCGCGAGGTCCGCGAACTGGTGCGCGCGGAGATCGACCGCTTGCCCGAGGACTACCGGACGGTGCTGCTGCTGCGCGATATCGAAGCGCTGGACACGGCGGAAGTCGCCCAGCTGCTCGGAATGACCGAAAATCTGGTCAAGGTGCGCCTGCACCGGGCCCGGCAGGCCTTGCGGGCGCTGCTGGAACCGCACTTCCAGCGAGGCAGCTGCTGATGATCGACGGCCAGGTGAGCTGCCGCGAGTTCGTGGAGTTCCTCGACGACTACCTTGCGGGAGCCCTCGCCGGGGATCGCCTCGTCACCTTCAACGACCACCTCGCGGCCTGCCCGTCCTGCGTGGCCTACATGAAGACGTATCAGGAGGCCGTCCGCCTCGGCAAGGCCGCCCTCCCGCCCTCCGAGGATCCGCTCCCCGCCGATGTGCCTGAGGACCTGGTCCAGGCGATCTTGCTCGCCAGGACCCGCAGCTGAAAGAAGGCAAATCGGGCGCTTCGCTGCGTGTAACCAGGCCCCGGCCCCGGCATCTAAAGTGCTGGAGGACGCGCGTGGAGCCCCGTTTGACGTGCCGCGATTTCGTGGATTTTTTGGATGGGTATCTCTCAGGAGGGCTCCCAGCCGAGGTCGTGGCTCGCTTCAACGACCACCTCGCCCGCTGCCCATCCTGTGCGGCCTACACGAAGACGTATCGCGAGACGCTGGCGCTCTCACGCCGGGCATTTGCGTGCGACGACGAGCCCGTGTCCGGAGTGCCCGAGGAGTTGGTGCGGGCGATCCTGGCGGCCGTGAACAGCGACACGTAACCGGCGGCCGAGCGCGGCATCCAAGCTCCGTAGCGTGCAAGAACGTGCAAACCAGGAAGGATGCCGACGATGCTCGAAGCCACGATGTTCGGAAGCCCGATGGTCGAAACGACGCTGGGGAGCCCCACGGCGAGCCAGACCCTGGAGCAGCGCTTCGAGGCTGAAGCGATCCCGCACATGCGCTCCTTGTATGGCACGGCCTACCGCCTGGTACGCAACGCTGCCGATGCCGAGGACCTGGTGCAGGAAACCTTCCTGCGAGCCTACCGGGCCTTCGCGGGCTACACGCCCGAGACGAACATCCGCGCCTGGCTCTACACGATCCTGTATCGCGTGCGCGCCGATCACTACCGCCGCATGAGCCGCTCGCCGCAGACGGTGGAGCTCGTCGACGAGGGACCGGCGACGCCTGCGCCGCAGGAGCAGCTAGCCCAGGGCCAGGAACAAGTCGCCCGCTCGCTCGCCGCCTTGCCGGAGTGCTTCCGTGCGGCCGTGGTGCTCCGCGACATCCAGGAGTTCAGCTACGACGAGATCGCCACGATCCTCGACGTCCCGATCGGAACGGTGATGTCCCGCATCCATCGCGGCCGCTCGCTGCTGCGCAACGCGCTTTCCGGGATGGCCCGCTCGTGAGAACGGAGAGCTTCGTCGGCGGACGCAACCTGCTGACGCCGCACGATCCCGGCGCGTATGCAGGGGCCGGTTTGCTGGTGGTGCGGCCGGGGTCGCTGTGGAGCGTCGCTGTGATCGTCCCGAACGATGGCCAGACGGTGTTGGGCCGGGGCGGCGAGAAAGTCTACGACTACGAGACCGTGGACGGCGGCAAAGCGCAGGGCTTCGAGCTGTCGCGGGGCGACCGCGCCACCCTCGTGCGCTCGGGACTCGCCTACTCGATGGTGGAGTGGAAGGTCGAGCGGGCGTAGACAAGTCGGGGGGTACTGACACGACGCACCCCCCGGCGCCCTTCGTGCCCCCCAACCGCTCCGCGCTGGAGTGCATCCAGCGCTTCGCTGCGTCGGCGTGAGCGCCTCTTGGAATTCCAGCTGCGGTGGGGACGATACGGCCTTTGAGGCGGTGTTTCGATGGCCTGTGCGCCCGAAAGCGTCACGGCGTGGCTGGATGACGGGCTGAAGCTGCGGCGGCGGACGCTGGCCGAGGAGCATCTGGCCGATTGTCCGTCGTGCTTGTCGCAGGCCGCGGGTGAGATCGACCTCAAGGGGCGCCTCAAGGCTTTGCCGGAGCCCGAGCTGCCCCCGGGGCTGGAACTGCGCGTGCGGGAGTTCCTGCACGGGCGGCGCGGGTTCGCGGGGCACTGAGCCCCCGGTCGTCGCGGCGAACTTCCGGTAGTATCCAGACTCACGAGGTAGGAACCGATGCGCACGAGTCTGCTGGGCTGCGTTCTGGCTTGCTCCGCCACCGCCGCCGGTGCCGAGAGCGTCGTGCTCAGGGCTGGACGCCTGATCGACGGGCGCGGGGGCCCCCCACTCGTCCCCGCCATGGTAAGGCTCGAGGGCGATCGCATCGTTGAAGTGGGAGTGCGCCTCGCCATCCCACCGGGAACGCGCGTCCTGGACCTCGGCGCGGCCACGCTGCTGCCCGGGTTCATCGACCTCCACACCCACCTGACGGACAAGGACGACGTCCACTGGGAGGAGGCTCTGCTCAAGACGACGCCATCGCAGGCGGTGCTCTGGGGCGCCCGCAACGCCCGCATCACGTTGGAGGCGGGCTTCACCACCTGTCGCGACATGGGGCCGACGTGGCCCTACGTGGACGTCGACCTGCGCGATGCCATCGAACAGGGTGCGATCCCCGGCCCGCGCATGCTGGTGGCCGGCAACTACGTCTCCCCTACCGGCGGAGCGGGGGACGCGCGTCAATTCTCGCTGTTCGTCGAGGTGCCCTCGGTCCGGAACCTCGCCGACGGTCCCGACGAGATCGTCAAGGCCGTGCGCACCAACTTCAAGCACGGCGCCGACTTCATCAAGATCCTGGCCACCGGGGCTGTGCTCTCGAAAGGCATTCCCCCGGGGCAGCAGTCGTACTCCGACGAGGAGCTCCAGGCGGCGGTCATGGAGGCGAAGCGCTGGGGCCGAACGGTGGCCGCCCACGCCCACGGTACCGAGGGCATCAAGGCCGCGATCCGGGCGGGTGTGCGCACCGTCGACCACGGCTCCATGCTCGACGCCGAGGCCATCGCGATGCTGAAGCGAGCGCCGAGCTACTACGTCCCTACCCTCTACATCAGTCAGGTCGTGCCGAGCGACCCCAAAGTGCCGGCGTCCGAGCGGGAGCGGGGACGGCAACTGCGGGAGCGGCAACTGCAGTCCTTCAAGGACGCGCTCGCCGCCGGCCTCTCGATCGGCCTCGCGACCGACGTCCCCGTGATGCCCCACGGCCAGAACGCCAAGGAGATGTCCTTCCGCGTCTCGCTCGGCGAGAGCCCGCTGAGTGCCCTCGTGTCGGCCACGCGAGTCAACGCGGAGATCCTGGCCTGGTCGGACCGCGTGGGAACCGTGGAGCCGGGCAAGTGGGCTGATCTCGTGGCGGTCCCTGGCGACCCGTTGCAGGACATCACCCTCACCGAGCGTGTCGGCTTCGTGATGAAGGGCGGTATCGTATACCGGGACGAGTTGTCCCGCCGCTGACCCCTGCCAGATTCATGCTCCGGGGCGACGACGCTCACGGTGACGACCGTCGGCGGAGTCTGCTACGCTTGACCATCGGTTTCGGCGCTCCGCCCCGGGGCTTGCCGATGGCGAGCCGCACATGACCACTCCGGCAGAGTTCCGCCTGTCACGGATCGGCCAGATCGCGGTGCGCGTGCGCGATCTCGAACGCGCCATCGCCTTCTATCGCGACGTGCTGGGCATGCGCTTTCTGTTCCAGGCGCCGCCCGGCTTGGCGTTTTTCGATTGCAACGGCGTGCGGCTGCTGCTCGACAAGCCCCAGGACGCCGCCTTTGATCATCCGGCATCCGTGATCTATTACTCGGTGGACGATATCCGGGAGGCCCATGAGACGCTGCTCGCGCGCGGCGCCTTGTTCCTCCGCGAACCGCACCGGATCGCAAAGCTGGGTGCCGTCGAGGTGTGGATGGCCTTCTTCCGGGATCCCGACCAGAACGTCCTGGCGCTCATGTCCGAAGTGCCGGGCAGCGCATGAAGTCTCGACGAATCCTCGCCGCAGCCTTGATGGTCCTTGTCAGCGCGGGGCCTGCCGCAGCCGGAGGCGTGCGAACGGATCTGCCGAACCCGATCGATCCTGCTGCCCGCGACCTGTTCTACCTCCACGGCCGCATCGTCGAGCTGCGGGGAGCCGAGGCGGTGAGCCCCGATTTCGGCCGCTACGAGTATCGAAAGATCCTCGAAGCGCTCGCCAGCCGCGGCTTCACGTTCATGAGTGCATGGCGCTAGTGTTATCAGATAATTACCTAAGTCTTAATGATTTGGGCAATTCAGGGGCTACGAACTTCAGGGTGTCTGACTTACTTGGGGTCGGCCTTACTTGATGATGCCCTGCTGTCCGGGATCTGCACCAAAACGCGGGGCACGTGCGCCCTGCCGAAGCGCGCCGGGTAAACGCGCAGAAACTCCTCGAGGTGCTGCTCCACGAGACGGAAAAGCGGGGACTCCCGCGCCCGCCGCGGTCGGTACACCCGCGCACTGATCTGCACGCCACCCCACCTGCCGGCGGGAGAGACCATCCAGTAGGTGGCCTTCGCGGACGCGGTCGGGACGACGAAGACGGGGCGGCGGCCTCGTCACGACCTGGCTCAAGAACGCCCCCAGGCCGCGGGTACGTCCACGTAGGACCTGTCCAGCTCCCTGACCGAGGGGCAGCCCAGAAGCTTCAGGGTGCGAAGCAGGTCGGTGCGGAGGATTTGGATGGCCCGGGCGACGCCGGCCTCGCCGCCGGCGCCCAGGCCGTAGGCGTAGGCGCGGCCGACGAGGACGGCCCGCGCTCCCAGGCACAACGCCTTGACGACGTCGCCGCCACGGCGTATGCCGCCGTCCAGGAGCACCTCGGTCCGTCCACCCACCGCGGCCACCACCTCGGGCAGGGCCCGCAGTGTGGGCGCCACCCCGTCGAGCTGGCGGCCGCCGTGGTTGGAAACCACGACGGCCTCGGCTCCCTGGTCCACGGCGCGGCGCGCGTCCTCCCCCGTGAGCACACCCTTGATGACGAGGGGACCGTTCCAGGCGTCCCGGATCCAGCGCAGGTCTTCCCAGCACACGGTGGACTGCTCCAGGGCGGCGGCTATGTCCGCGTAGGGCATCGGGCCCTGGCCCGGCACCACGACGTTCGCGAACTTCATCAGCCCCCCGTCGGACAAGTAGCCGGCGAGCCAGCGCGGGCGCGCCAGGAGCTGGGGCAGGTAGGGGAGCATCGACCACGGTCGGCCCCCGAGCAGCTCCTTGGCGCCGTTCCGCGCGTCGCGCTCCCGCTGGCCGGCGACGGCGGTGTCGATGGTGACGACGAGGGCCGAGTAGCCGGCATCACGAGCGCGTTGGATTGCGGCCCGTGCGGCGTCGTGCCCTCCCACGAGGTAGAGCTGGTACCAGGCCGGGCCCCGGGAGGCCGCCTTCACATCCTCGAGCCGGCAGCCCGAGAGCGTCGAGAGCGTGTACCCGACGCCGGCTGCGCCCGCCGCGCGCGCGGCGACCTCTTCCCCGCGGGGATAGAACATCCGGCTGCTCCCCACGGGCGCGAGCAACAAGGGCAGCTCGAGCGGGAGACCGAGCACGGTGGTGCGCACGTCGCAGACCGGGATCGCCACGGCGTTCCGCGGCCGGAAGGTCACGTCGTCGAAGATCCGGCAGTTCTCCCGCAGCGTGACCTCGCCGTCCGCGCCACCGTCGATGTAGTCGAACACGACCCTGGGGAGCCGGTGTCTGGCGAGCCGCCGCAGGTCGGCGATGTTCAGGACGCGTTGCCAATTTTCGTCGCGCAAGTCGCCGGATCGTACTACTCTTTGACCCTCGCCTTCGGCCGGCCCTACACTGGCGGCGTGCCTCAGGGCCGCGCGCCCGGGAACGTTCCGGCGGGGGACGTCACACACCTCCATGCCTGGAATGGGGGGATGCCGCCGCAACCAGCGCCTTCTCTTGCATGGTCCGTCCAGAGCCGGATCTCTGAACGTTCATCAGCTCACTGCGCAAGGGCGGCGACGAGGACGGCAGCGTCGCGCGCGTCGTCGCTCAGATACGAGCGCTGCTCGTCGCGAAGGTCCCGGCGGAGAACGTTACCGTGACGGGCTTCTCGAAAGGCGGCCACCTGGCCATCGCCGTCGCCGGCGCCCTGCAGGAACCCAAGCTCAGCTTTGTCACGATGGCGGGCTGCTCCAGCGGAGAGTGGGTCGAGAACTGGGCCCCCAAGGTCAGAGGCCGCGTGCTCTCGCTCTTCGACGAGGGCGATTCGCTTGCAGCCGTCGTGCGCGTCGCTCTTCGCTAAGGCGACGCTCGTGGAGAAGCGCGAGATGGTGCTTCACAAAGGTCTCGACCATGGCCTCTTTTACGCACCGCGGCCCGAGTGGCTGGAGCTGTTGACGGACTGGGCCCTGCATCGGCCGCTACCCCTCGGCAACTGACGGGCCTTCGTGCCGAGCGGCGCGGCGAGGCGATCAGTCGGCGTGGACGTGCGCCAGGGCCAGCCTGACGGCCTGGCCGGCATCGAGGACGCCACGACCCTGACGCTCAGGTGGCGCTCCGGCAACCGCGTGCGCCGAAGACATCAGCAGCGCCTTGACCTGCCCAGGCGCGAGCTTCGGGTTGGCCTCGAGCATGCACGCCACGACACCGGCGACCGTCGGTGCGGCGAAGCTGGTGCCTTCGACGTGCTGATAGTGCGGGGTCACGAGCTTGAGCTCCGCCAGTCGCGCTTCCGCCCCCGAGTCGCCCTCGGCACGTCGCGTGAAGAGGACGCCTGCTTCGGCGGCCAGGGGCGTGCCGGGCAACACCGGCGCCACCACCCACAAGCTCGGTGCGACCAGTTCAGGCTTCGGCAAACCGCCCGCCGTCTCGCCGTAGTTGCTGTGCCAGAGTTGGCGATCGGCGTGATCGAAGGTGTTGCGATCGTCGAGCCCGCCGACGGTGATCGCCATGGGAGCGGTGCCTGGCGGCACGAGCCGCCGCTCGCCATCGTTGCCCGCGGCGACCACGACGCTGACGCCCTTCGAGACCAGCGCGGCGACAGCTTGATCGACGGGATTTTTCGCGAGGTTCGAGACGGGATCGCCGCCGAGCGACAGGTTCACGACGCCCACGCCGAGGCCGGGGCCTTCCCAGCGCAGCCAATCCAGGGCGCGAGCGATTGCAGCGTTGCCGATGTGGCCCGCCGCGCCGCGGACTTGCAACAGCACCAACTCGGCCTCGGGAGCCAGGCCGCGATACAAACCGTGGCTCCGGTGGCCGTTGCCTGCGGAGACGGCGCTCGTCATCAGGCCATGCCATTGGCCCGCGTCGAGGGCGTCCCAGCCCGGCCAGGCAGGCGCCACGTCAGGCTCGAAGCGACGCACCCGCACGGGCTCCCGGCTGGCATCGACCCAGGCCTTGATCCGGTTCCTGGGCTCGATCAGGTCGGCGTGCGGATAAAAGGCAGCATCGACCAGCGCCAGCGTGATGCCGATACCCGTGAAGCGCGGATCGGAGTGCAGCCGTAGCGGTGTGGGCAGCGCTCCGAACGCCGCCTCGGCGTCGAGCGGCCAGGACTTCTGCACGCCCTCGTGAAGCGCGTCCTCGCCCTTCTCGAGCAGCAACTCGAGCAGGGTCTGCTGCACGCAGGCCGGGCAGGCGCCATCGGCACGCCGCCAGAGTGCTTTCTTCTGCGCCAGGCGCGCTTCCGCCTCCTCGGTCATCCAGGCAGCCTCGGCCAGAAGCGCAACGGGCACGCTGTGGCCGCACGTCGGGCAGCTGGAGAGGGTTTCAGTGGCGGCCATGATCCTTGGATGTGAGCGGCGGCGGGAGGTTACGCCTGTTCGCGCTCGAAGAAGCCCGCGAGCAGGCCGCGCAGCGCCAGGCGGGCCAGCGACTCAATGCACGGCAAGTAAAACGGGGCTCACTGGTGGTTGTCGAGGCGGAGCGGGCCTACGGGGACTCGGCGCGGAGCCCCTGGGTGCTCGGCTGGCTCGGCTACGCCTGGTCTGCTTCAGGCGACGGCGAAGGGTCAGGAAGTCCTGGTGAAGCTCGCGAACGCGGCGAAGACGCGCTACGTCTCCCCCGTCTATCCCGCCATGGTGCAGACCGGCCTGGGCGATCAGGAGGCAGCCTTCGCCTCCCTCGAGGAGGCCTTCCGGCAGCGCTCGGGCTGGATGCTGTTCCTGAGCGTCGAGCCCGCCTTCGACGCGCTGCGCGAGGATCGGCGTTTCATCGAGCTGCTGAGGCGCGTGCAAAACAGGGGCGAGCCGGCGGGCGCGTCTGCGGCTGCGGCCGGAGCGGCTCACCGCTCGACGAGCTCGACGCCATGACCGTCGGGGTCGCGCAGCAACAGACCGCGCCCGAAGCCGAGCTCGCGGCCCGGAAGCGTCACGGTCCCGGGCGACACGAAGAACGCCCCCGCCAGCCTTAGCGCCGCGGCGCCGATCGAGGCATCGGTCGCATCCAACACCGTTTGCCAGTGAGCCAGGTCGTTCGCCTTCAGGTCGAGCGGCGTCGGCCGGCCATCGCGCGGCGCCAGGTATTCGAGGAATTCGATGCCCGGACCGGCGGCTGCGCGCAGACCGGTAATGTGGAGCCGCGCTCCGAACACGTTGTTGAGGTGCTCCTGCTCCGGCCCGTAGTTTTCGCTCTGCCCCTTCACCTGCAGCCCGAGCAGGTCCCGGTAAAAGCGCAGGCTCGCGTCGGTGTCGCTCACGACGATGGCCGTGTGGTCGATGCCGAGGAACAGCTTCTCCTTGCGATGCCACTTCTCCGGCCCCTTGTCGGGCGGGAAGGCGAGGATCTCGAGCGCGTGGTTGTCCGGGTCCTTGAAATAGAAAGCCTCGATGCCTGCGGCGGCCGTAATGTAGGCCGGCAGCTTCTGGGGACCGGTCGAGGCGTGGGTGACCTCGAACTCGCGCAGCCGCCCGTAGGCCCTGGCCATGTCACTCACGATGATCGCGACGTGCTGAAAGCTCCGGTCGTTGCTGCGGGCATCGACCGGGACCTCACGGCCGCGCGGCGCCAGGTACTCGTGCAATTCGAGTTGCTCGTCGCCCAGCTTCAACCTCACGACCCGCATACGCAGCCCGAAGACTCCCTGCAGCCGCTCGTAATCGGCGCCGGCCACCTCGACGTCGGAGACTTTTTCGAAACTCAAGACACGGGTGAAGAAGTCCACGGAGCGATCCGCGTCGGAGACCGTGAGGGCCACGGCGTGGACGGCGCTGACGCGCGGTGTCTCGGCCGCTGCGGGGAAGGCGGTGAGGGAAGCGGTAAGGACGAGCAGAAATCGGATCACAGCCGGGCTTTCAGGTGATCGCCGACGCGCAATGCATTGGCCATGATCGTGAGCGCCGGGTTCACGGCGGCGCTGGAGACGAAGAAGCTGCCGTCCACGACGTACAGGTTGTCCACGTCGTGCGCCTTGCAGTTCACGTCGAGGGCCGACTGCTTCGGGTCGGTGCCGAAGCGGATCGTGCCGTTCTGGTGCGCGACGCCCGCGAGCGGGATCTTCTCGCCCAGGAACAGGCTGCGCCCGAACAGGCCCTGGTGGCACTTGTGGCCGTGAACGTCGCACTCGGTCTGGCCCTTCATCAGCTCTTCGAGCTTGGCCCGCAGCCGCTTGTGGCCCTCTTCGTTGTTGGGCGTGTATGAGAGGACGATGTTGCCCTTCTTGTCCAGGCTGACGCGGTTGTTCGGATCCGGAAGGTCTTCCGAGGTCATCCAGAAGTCGAGCGAGTGCTTTCCCATCAGGTCGAGCGTGAAGCCGGGTGTGAGTGGCGGCGCCCCGGCGCTCAGCGCCACGCCGTCGAGCTTGCCGACGAACGAGATGTGTCCCATCGGGAACTCCCAGGCCTTCGAGGCGAAGTAGAAATCGTTGACCGCGAGGGTCTTCTGGAAGATCGTGGGGTTCGGGCACTTGGACACGGCGAGCAGCACCGAGTTGATGTGGCCCATGTAGTGCCGGCCCACCATGTCGGAGGAATTCGCCAGGCCGTTCGGGTGCTTGTCGTTCGCCGAGCGCAGCAGCAGCGCGGCCGAGTTGATGGCCCCCGCCGAGACTGCGACCACTGCGGCGGAGTAGCTCTCCGTGGCGCCGTTGCGCTCGACGACGACGCCCGTGACCTCGCGGCCCGAGGCACTCGTCTCGAGGCGGGCCACGTAGGCGTTCGTGAGCAGCGTGACGTTCGGGTACTCGAGGGACGGCTCGACGCCGATCGTGTGCGAGTCCGCCTTGGCGCCCACCAGACACGGGTAGCCGTCGCAGGTGGCGCAGCGAATGCACAGGCTCTTGCGGGGGTCGTTCTCGGTGAGCCGAATGCCCAAGGGCACGTGGAACGGCTTGGTCCCCTGGCGCGCGAAGTCCTCGGCGAGGGCGTGGATGCGGGGCTCATGGCTCACCGCCGGGTGCGGATAGGGTGCGCTGGCCCACGGATCGGTCGGGTCTTCGCCGCGCGTGCCGTGGACGTGATAGAGCTGCTCGGCCTGCGTGTAGTACGCCTCGAGGTCGTCGTAGCGGATTGGCCAGGCCGGCGAGACTCCGCCGTGGTGACGCAGCTCTCCGAAGTCCTCCTTGCGCAGCCGGAACAGCGCCGCCCCGTAGAACTTGGTGTTGCCGCCGACGTAGTAGTTCGTGTGCGGGTGCAGCGGCCTGCCCTTGCTGTCGGACCACACCTCCTTGGTGTTGTAACGGGCGTCGACGTTGACCGCCTTGGAGTCCCAGTTCTCGCGCTCGCGCGGGACGAAGTCGCCGCGTTCCAGGACCAGGATCTTCTTGCCGGTCGGGGCCAGCCGGTGCAGCAGCGTGCCGCCTCCCGCCCCGGTCCCGATGATGATCACGTCGTAGCGGCCGCTAGTACCCAAGGGATGCCTCCGGTGGTGGGATCGCCGCCGCGGCACAGCACATTCCCGCGATCAAGGCGATCCCATGGCCGCCGCAACAAAATCACCTTGACATTCGCCTTTTATTCGCTTACGGTTGCGCGGGGCTTTGGTCAAGGAGATCTGATGAGCAACCTCGAATTCTTTCTCGAAAAGCGCAAGGCCGAGCTGCCGGCGTTCGTGCGCGTGTTGAAGGCCATGCCGCCGGGTCGGCTCGACTATCGGCCGGACCCGAAATCCCGCACCGCCGGGGAACTGGGCTTCCTGCTCGCCACCGAGGAAGTCGCGCTGCTGGCCCTGCTCGAGACGGGCACGATCGACTGGAAGGACGAGCCGCCGGCAGCCAGCGTCGAGCAGATCGTGGCCGCCTACGAGAAGAACGCCGCCACGGTCAACGAACGGCTGGCGCGCCTCGACGCGGCCGGCTGGGAGAAGCAGGGCCGCTTCCTGATGGGGGGCGCCGAGGTGTGGAAGGACACCGTGGCCAACATGTTCTGGGGCATGCTCTTCGATGCCATCCACCACCGTGGCCAGCTCAGCACCTACCTGCGACCGATGGGCGGCAAGGTGCCCTCGATCTACGGCCCGTCTGCCGACGATTCCGGGCAGTAGCCCGCCTAGACCGCCTGGCAGAAGATGCAGCGGCGGTCGTTGCTGTGATGGAGCTTGGCGCAGTGCTTCGCGCGGCCTTCGGTCAGCTGCGCGAAGACCTGGCCGGCCAGCAGCATGCCGAGTGGCGGCGCGACGAGGTAGAGCCACAGGCCCGTGAAATCCATGGCCGGGATCGCCGAGGCCAGCGTGCGGGCCGGGTTCAGGCTCATCCCCGACAGCGGCTCCTCGAAGGTGATGTAGCTCGCGACCAGGAAGCCCGCGCACAGCCCCGTGAAGCGCTCGAAGGAACTGCTCGAGACCGTCAGGACCGTGAGCATCATCAGGAACGCGATCGCCAACTCGGACGCGAAGGCAAGCGCGGCGCCCGCATGGGGAGTCGTGACGACGTAGTGCACTGACGGCGCCGCGAGCCGGGAGCCTAGCAGCAGTCGCGACAGCAGCACCCCGGCGACGCCGCCGGCGAGTTGTGCGCTCCAGTAGAACAGCGCGTCCCACAACTTCACCTTGCCGAGCCGGAGGAACGTGAGCGTCACCGCCGGGTTCAGGTGCGCGCCGGACTGCTTGCCCCAGGGCGAGTAGATCAGGGCCACGGCCGTCAGGCCCATGGCCGTGCCCATCAGGGCGCGCCGACCGAGACCGTTGGGGATCGCTTGCGCGACCGGCGAGGCCGGGTGCCACAAGAGCGTCCCGAAAAAACAGGCCGAGACCATGAAGGCTCCCAGGCCAAAGGCCTCCATCAAGTATTCCGGCCAGTGCCGCCGCAGCGCACCCAACATCAGGCGATCCGGCGTCGCCCCGCCGCGCGCAGCGCCGCGCGGTGCCAGCTGCGCTGCCAGCCGGGCGCCGAAGGCCATGGCTCGAAGGCCTCGACGAACTCCGTGCTCGCCACCAGTGCCAACTGCATCAGGATCCACGGCATGTCCGACCAGCTTCTCGACATGGGCTCGTCCCCCTGCTCGCTTCGATGCCGCGGCCGGCGGGTCCGTTACCGCGCCAGGACCACGCGCTGCAGGCGCAGCGCCTCGCTGACCGACCAGGCCTGGAACGGACAGCCCGCGGGGCGATGCGGCGCGTCGCCGTCGGCGATCTCGGAGACGTGGCCGATGCCGGCCTCGTCGAGGTGCCGGAGCAGCGGCTTCAGGAAGCGAGCGCGGGCCTCTGCACGAGCTCCCACGGACCCGCCCCGCACGCGGACCCAGGCCTCGGCGAAGGGCCCGATCAACCATGGCCACACCGTGCCCTGGTGGTAGGCGCCGTCGCGCTCGCGCGGGCCGCCCGCGTAGCGTCCCGTGTAGCTCGGATCGTCCGGCGCGAGCGAGCGCAGCCCGAGCGGGGTGAGCAACCGTTCTTCGACCGCGTCGACGACGCGCCTCGCACGCTCGCCGTCGAGCAGCGAAAAGGGCAGGCCGCCGACTGCCAGGATCTGATTCGGGCGGAAACTGCGATCCACCTTGCCCGCCTCGTGGTCGGCGTCCACGACGTCGGCCAGGAAGCCGTGGCTCTCGCTCCAGAAGCGCTCCGCGAACGCTTTGCGGGCGCGCTGCAGGGGTTCCCTCCATTTCACGTCGAGAGACGCACCGATCTCGAGAGCGTTGATCCAGAGCGCCTCGATCTCCACCGGCTTGCCGATGCGTGGTGTCACGACCCAGTCGCCCACCTTGGCATCCATCCAGGTGAGTTGAACGCCGGGCTCCCCCGCCGCCAGCAGCCCGTCGTCATCCATCCGGATGCCGTGGCGGGTGCCTTTCGCGTAGCCTTCGAGGATCGCCAGCACGGCGCCTTGCAGACATTCGCCTTTGGCCCCGCACTGCTTGCACTTCTCGGCGCCGCGCCGCCCCGCCGTCGCCTTCAGGTACTCGTGGACCGAGATCACGTACCACAGCGCGGCATCGACCGCGTTGAACTCCGGCGCGTCAGCTGCGTCCTGGAAGCGGTTGGGAAGCATGCCGTCCGAAACCGCGTGCGACCACTCCATCAGGATGTCGCGGGCTTCGTCGAAGCGACCCGTGGCGAGCGTCAGCCCGCGCAGCGCGATGAACGTGTCGCGGCCCCAGTCGGTGAACCACGGGTAGCCCGCGACGACGCTCTGCCCGCCGCCCCGCTTGACCAGGTAGGCGTCGGCTGCTCGATCGAGGCGCGACGGGAAGGACGACCGGCGGCGGCGCTCCGAGCTTCGCAACTCGGCGAGCAGTGCCGCGGCGGACGCGGCGGAGAGCAGCTTCCCGGCAGCCTCGCCCTCGGCGCCGAACAGCAACACCGCTTCGCCGCGCTCCAGGTCGAACCGGAAGCTTCCGGGCGCCGCCAGGTCCTCGACATCGTCGAGGCCACGGCGGCGCTCCTTTTCGTACAGGAAGTTGCGGTACCAGGTCGGCTCGGCGAAATAGCCGCCGTTTGCCAATGCCGTCACGCCCGGCACCGATCCGTACATCTTCCAGGTGACGCTGTCGCCTTGCGACTCCGCGTCGAAGCGGAAGTCGGGGTTCTCGTGGTGCAAGGAGTGGTAGTCCCGGCCCGAGAGGAACGGCCGAACGCTCAGCGTGGCCGGCATCTTGTCGCCCAGAAGACGCCACGACAGCGCCACGATCGACAGGCCCTTCGGTACGAACACCTCGTGCTCGAGGCGCGTGCCGTCTTCGAGCGTCAGGGAGAATCGTGGCCATGGATCCGGAACGAAGGCAGACACCCGCTTGTCACCGTCGGGGCTCACTGCGTCGGGCGAGTAGCGCTGTGCCGAGAGCGCGTAGCGCCCCTGCTCCGTCTCGACGAACGCGTCCAGGCCGTTCACGAGCACATGGCGACCCGTGGGTGGGGTCACGGCCGTGAGCAGGAGCGCGTGGTAGCGGCGCGTGCGGGGACCACTCACGGTGCCGGAACTGAAGCCACCCAGACCGTCCGCTTCGAGCCACTCGGCATCGCGCGCGGGCAGCGTCATCGCTGCACCTCGGCCGGCGCCGCCTGCCCGGGAGCGTGGGCATGAACGTGATGGCTGTGCTCACCGCTGCGCTGTTTACCGAGCTCCTCGACGCAGCGCACCACGAGTGCGGTCCAGCCGGTCTGGTGCGAGGCCCCGACGCCACGGCCGTTGTCGCCGTGGAAGTACTCGTGGAACAGCACCAGGTCTTTCCAGTGCGGATCTTCGGCGAAACGCCGCTCGTCACCGTGGCAGGGGCGGCGGCCGTCCTTGTCGGCGATGAAGATCCGCGCCAGCCGACCCGAGATCTCGTCGGCCACGTCGGCCAGGTTCAGCATCCGGCCCGAGCCCACGGGGCACTCGACCTTGAGCGAATCGCCGTAGAAGTGATGGTAGCGCTCCAGCGCTTCCAACAGCAGGAAATTCACCGGGAACCAGACCGGGCCGCGCCAGTTCGAGTTCCCCCCGAACAGCCCGCTCGAGCCCTCCGCCGGGACGTAGTCGACGCGGTGCTCGTCGCTTCCGACCTGGAACACGAAGGGATGGTCCTTGTGGTAGCGCGAGAGCGCACGAATCCCGTGAGGCGAGAGGAACTCCGTCTCGTCCAGCAAGTAGCGCAGCACCCGCGTGAGGCGCTCCTTCGAAGGGATCGCCAGGAGTCGATGGCCGTGGTGGCCCTCGCTACCGGGCTCCTGCATGTATGCGATGTGCCGCGACAGGTCCTTGCGGTTCTCGAGGAACCAGCGCATCCGCTTCTTGAATCCGGGCAGCTTGTCGATGACTTCGTCCTCCAGGATCTCGGCCGCGAAGAGCGGGATCAGACCGACCATGGAACGGGTACGCAGGGGCACGCCCTGGCCGCCGACGTGAAGCTGGTCGTAGTAGAAGCCGTCCTGCTCGTCCCAGAGCCCCGTGCCTCCGAGGTTGTTCATGGCATCGGTGATGGCGATGAAGTGCTCGAAGAACTTCGACGCCAGGTCCTCGTAGGCCGCGTCCTCGCTCGCGAGTTCCAGGGCCATCGACAGCATCGTGGAGCAGAAAAAGGCCATCCAGGCCGTGCCGTCGGCCTGCTCGAGATGGCCGCCCGTTGGCAGCGGCTTGGAGCGGTCGAAGACGCCGATGTTGTCGAGGCCCAGGAAACCGCCGGCGAACAGGTTCTTGCCCTCCTCGTCCTTGCGGTTCACCCACCACGTGAAGTTGATCAGCAGCTTCTGGAACACGCGAGCCAGGAACAGCCGGTCGCGCTTGCCGCGCGGCCCGGTCATTTTGTAAACGCGCCAGCAGGCCCAGGCATGGACCGGCGGGTTGACGTCGCCGAAGGCGAACTCGTAGGCCGGGAGCTGCCCGTTCGGGTGCATGTACCACTCGCGCGTGAACAGCACGAGCTGTTCCTTCGCAAAGTGCGGGTCGATGGCCGCGAAGGGGATCATGTGGAATGCGAGGTCCCACGCGGCGTACCAGGGGTACTCCCACTTGTCCGGCATGGAGATGATGTCGCGGTTGTACAGGTGTCCCCAGTCGGCGTTGCGACCCTGGCGGCGCGACTCCGGCGGCCGGGGTTGGGCCGGATCGCCTTCGAGCCACTCCTTCACCACGTAGTGGAAGAACTGCTTCGACCACAGCAGGCCCGCGTAGCCCTGGCGCGCGACGCGGCGTTCGTCCTCGGTGAGGTGAGCGCTGCGCGAGGCGTAGAACTCGTCGGCTTCCCGAAGCCGGGTTTCGAACACCCAGTTGAAGGCTTGGCCGAAGGGGACCCCGGGTGACTCGTCCGCCGCGAACAGCCGCAGCATCAGCGTGACTTTGCCGCCCGCGGGCACTTCGAGCTTGTAGAGCGCCGCTGCCTTGGTTCCGATCCTGTCCGGGTTGACGGCGTCCGTCTGGCCGCGCACCACGTACTCGTGGAAGGCGTCCTTCACGTACGGGTTGGGGTTGCCGGAGCCGTACAGCCGCGCGCCGTTGGTTTCGTTGTCGGTGAACAGGAACTCGGGCGCGTTGCCGTCGGGTCCCGGCGCGGCGGCGAGCCGCATGCGGCCCAGCGTCTCGTGCTCCGCGAGCAGCGTCCCATCCTTGTCGGCGCCGATGCGCGGCTTGGCCCAGTGGCCCTCTCCCGCGCGACCCCATGACCAGGTGTTGCGGAACCACAGCGTGGGCAGGACCTGGAGCGATGCCGCCTCCGGCCCGCGGTTGGCGATCTGCAGCTTGATCAGGATGTCGTTGGGCGAGGCCTTTGCATACTCGGCGGAGACGTCGAAGTAGCGGTCGCCGTCGAAGACGCCGGAATCACTCAGTTCGAACTCGGGTTGCCCGTAGCCGCGCTGGCGGCTTTCGCTCACCAGGCGCGCGTAGGGGTATTCAGCCTGCGGGTATTTGTAGAGTGCCTTCATGTACGAATGTGTGGGCGTCGAGTCGAGGTAGAAATACTGCTCCTTGACGTCTTCTCCGTGATTGCCCTCGGGCCCCGTCAGGCCGAAGAGACGCTCCTTCAGGATCGGGTCCTTGCCGTTCCACAGCGCCAGCGCGAAACACAGCCGGGCCTCTCGATCGCTGATCCCAAGCAGGCCGTCTTCTCCCCAGCGATAGGCGCGGCTGCGGGCGTGGTCGTGCGGCAGGTAGTCCCAGCAGGAGCCGCCCGGCGAATAGTCCTCGCGCACCGTACCCCATTGCCGCTCGGAAAGGTACGGGCCCCAGCGCTTCCAGTTCTTCTCGCGGCGCGCGTCTTCCTCGAGGCGGAGCTTTTCGGCCGGAACGCCGGACGCTGTCAGCTCAGCATTGGCTTTCTTCACTGTCGTCGCCATGGTGTCAGGCTGCCTTTCGTGATTCAACGCCGGAGACTTTCGAACCGAGGGCGGGCGGCGTGCGCCGTGGCAAGGACCCCTCCGGGCGCAAGCTCAGGAAGGCGTGGCTCGGGACGTTCATGTCGGGCTGAACGCGCCGCCGGCGAGGCCTATTCCCACGCGCCGGCCGGGGAATGCGCGGGGACCGTGCTACGTTGCCCCCTGCGTAGCGCCAATTCCGGAATCGGTGAGGGCGTCGCCAAGGCGCTCGCCGCCGCCGGCGCCAACGTGGTCGTGAACTGCGTGGCTGGCGAAAAGCGCGCTCAGAAGGTCTTGGCCGAGATCCAGGCCGCGGGCGGAACAGCCCTCGCGATCCGGGCCGACGTCAGCGCTGGCCGGGCTCACTGCCTTCAAGGTCCTGCACGCGGCCAGCCAGGCAGCGGCCCTCATCCGCTAGAGCGAATAGCCAGCAACGGCGCTCAGACGGCGCTGCGTCGAAGGGGACCACCGCGCCATGTGGGCAACGGCCGCTCCTCGATGGCGACCTCGAGCGCGGCGCGAGCCAGCAGCCTCGTGGAGTCGAGAATGGGGAGGGGCGAGAGATCCGGGGTGACGAGCAGCGGGATCTCGGTGCAGACGAGCGCGGCTGCGTCACAGCCTCGCTGCTTCATGCGCGCGATGATCTCTACGTACGCGTGGCGTGATGCGGCTTCGAAGCGCCCCTCGACCAGCTCCTCGAAGATCACGCGGTCGATGAGCGCGCTCTCGTCAGGCGCAGGCAGCTCGTGCCCTATGCCTTGGTCGGCGAGTGCACGCCTGTAGACCGGGCCATCCATCGTATAGCGCGTTCCGAGCACCGCTATGCGACGCCTGCCCGTTCGGGCCGCCTCGGCGGCGACGACATCCGCGATGTTGAGGCCCGGCAGCGCCAGGTCGCGGCCGGCCAACTCGAGCGCGATATGCGCCGTGTTGTCGGGGCAGACGAAGAACTCGGCACCGGCCAGCGCCAGGCGCTCGATGCTCTGGGCCAGCGTCTGCCGTATCTGCGCATGCCGCCCCGCCAGCCAGCCCTCCATGCTGCGGCCCATGGCGATGCAGTCGAGCGTCACGTCGGGGTGCGCGTGGGGCCCGAGTCGCGAAGAGCCTTCGTGGCAAAAGCTCAAGAAACACAACGACGCGCCTTCGGCGCTGTGCGCCAGGATGCCCGCATGCCGCACGATCGGCCCCCTTTCAGCCGGCTTCGCCGGGTCACTCCAGTACCTTGGCCATTCTGGAACTCCCTGACAAGGCGACAACGCCACGGAACCGCCGCTGATGGCTATTGCGCCGCGCCGTACCGGTTGCGGTTCTCCAGGGCGATCGCGAGGCGCGTCTTGACTTCGTCGTCCTTGGCGTTCACGTCGGCGCCTTTCTCGATCAGCGGCGGGCGGCTTCGAACTGCGCCCCAAAGCGTCTGCCCGGATCTCATGTCAGGCTAGCGTCGCAGCAGCAGACCCTTGGCCGCCGCACCGAGATCCACGTTGCGCAGCGCGTTGCGGAAACTGGGGTCCATCAGCTTCAGGATCAACTCCGCCAGCTCCGCTGGCAGGATCCCGCCCTGGTCCTCGCCGATGTCGTGCAGCTCGAAGTCCTTGATCGCCACGCTGACCCGCCGCCCCAGGAGCGCGGGAGCGCTCACTCGGCCGCCGCGCACCGCGAGCCGGCCGATCACGACACGCCGGGACATCGGGACTGCCCGGGTGGTTGCCTTTCGCAGGCGATCTCGGAGCGCCTCGACGTTGGTGCGGCCGGCGGTCCGCTCTACCCGCATCTCGAATCCGTCGACGATCACCTCCGGTACGAGGATCGCGCCCCGCAGCAGCGATCCCAACTCCACCCGCAGCGTGAGCCGCTCCACGGCGAGCAAGGGCGCGCCGCCAAAGCCCGGCGGGTTGCTCACGCGCAAACCCCGAAGCGCCAGCCCCGGCGGGAGGCCAAGCCGAGCGCGGCCCAGGCTGACGGGCGTCCCGAGCGTAGCGCTCGCCTGGTCGGCCAGCAGCGCCCGCAGGGTTGGTTCGAGCACGCCCCCGCCCATGACGACGGCCAGCGCCAGGGCCAGCCCGGTCCAGAGCCAGCGGCGTCTTCGGGACGACGCGAGCACTCCCCTACCCGGCCCAGAGCCCGACGACCCGACGGATCCGGCCGTCCGGCGCGAAGTCTTCCCGGCTGGCCCTTATCAGCAGCGTCCGCTCGACGCAGAAGCCGGGCTCTGTCATGGCATTTTTCTCCTTGGTTTGCGCTCGCGTGGCCGCCCGCCGCGCCCGGGCCGGGGGCCGCGCCGCGCCTCTTCCAGCTCCGCATGCAGGCGCAGCCGGGCAAGCGCGTCGTCCCAGGCAGCCTCGAGCCACTTGCGCAAAGGCCCCAGCCCCGCCTTGTGGGCGGCGTAGTAATGGAAGCGGCCCGCCTCCCGGCGCTTCACGAAGCCAGCCTGCTCCAGGATTCCCAGGTGCTGCGAGACGGCCCCGAAGCTGATCTCGGGCATGGCGCGGCAGACCTCGCCGGCGCTGCGCTCCGCGTCCCAGATCAGGCGCAGGATCTGCCGGCGGCGCGGCGCGGCAAGCACCTGCAGCGGCATCATTCTGACACTTTAGTTATAACTAAAGTGTTTGTCAAGGGCGCCACACCGCGAGCGCGAACGTGGTCGTCGCGAGGACGACCTGGCCAGCTATACTCCGACGCAGAAACGAGGCAGGGCCAATGGCCTGGATCGAGACGATCGATGAGCGGGACGCGGCTGGCGAGCTGGGTGAACTGTAATCGAGCCATGCTCGATCCCGAGTCCGGCCGCGTGGACAACGTCCTCAAGCTCCACGCGCTGCACCCGTCCGGCCTGCGCGCGCACTTCGAGCTGTACCGGGCCGTGATGCGCAGCACGCCGAGCCTGCCCAAACTCGAGCGCGAGCTGATTGCGCTCGTGGTGAGCCGGCTCAACGGCTGTCACTACTGAACGAGCCACCACCGGCGCGGGCTGCGCCGGCTGCTGCGTGACGACGTGCTGCTGTCGCGCATCGAGACGGACTGGCGCAGCGCCGGCCTGGAGCCACGGCGCAGCGCCATGCTGGCCTATGTCGAGAAGCTGACGCGCAGCCCTGCGGCAGTGAACGAAGGCGACGTCCTGGCCTTGCGTGCCGTCGGTTTCGCGGACGCGGACGTGCTCGCGATCGCCGAGGTCGCCGCCTACTACGCCTTCGTCAACCGCATCGCGGACGGCCTCGGCGTAAGCCTGGAAGCCTGGGTCGCAGAACAGGATGGCCGGGGCGGGAGCTAACGCTTCCAAGGCGTCGACCGACGCTCCCCGCCACTGTGGTACCGTGCCCTGCCTCGTTTGAAACGCCTCGCGCTCATCGTAGTCGCCTCGGGCCTGGTACACGCAACGCTCGCTGCCATTCCCGACCAGATGAGCGACCTCCTGCTGTATCGGCAATGGACGCGGGGTTTGGTCGAGCGCGGGCTGGCGGCCTCGTAC
>JAQBHI010000034.1:0-6914 GCA_032127875.1 Acidobacteriota bacterium | reverse complement strand
ACGACCACGCCAGCGGAGCTTGGTTTGCTTTCCCTGATGATCGTTCCCGAAGCCGAGGTCGTTCTCGACGGCAAGTCGCTCGGCGTCGTCGCCTCGCGCCAGCTGCCTCTCGCCCTTGGCGTCCACGTCGTTCGGGTCCTGCATCCGGACTACGCGCCGCTGCAGCGGAAGATCACGGTCCGCAACGGGGTCGAGGCAAGGCTCGTGCTGGATCTTGCCGAGAAGGCGATTCGCCGTCGGCCCTAGGACCGATCATGGAAAAGGCGGGACGGCGCTTGAAACCGCGTGCCCTCAGGGCATAGTCTCACGATCGGATCGATGCCACGTCTTGTTGCCCTGCTGCTCGCCGCCACGCTGGTCGCGGGCGAAGTCCCCCAGGACCTCGCCACGGCGCAAGACCCTGCGGTGCGCTCCGGCATCGCCCTGGTTCGAGAGGGCGACTTCGAAGCCGCGCTAGCCAGCCTCGACGAGGCCGTGCGCCGCCTTTCCGTCGCCCCCCAGCCAGATCCCGATCTGCCGGTAGCCTACCTGTACCTGGGGATCGCGTATCTCGAGCTCGATCAGGAGCTGCTGGCAAGGGCCAAGTTTCGTGAGGCGCTCGGCGTTGCGGCGGGCCTTCGGCTCGATGCGGGGCAGTTCTCCGCCCAGGTGATCCGCGTCTTCGAGGCCACGCGCGAGTCGCTGCCTTCCGAGCCGCCGGCGACGACACTGCCGCCTGAGCGCAAGAAGCGCTCCTCGCTCGCGTTTCTGCTGGTCGGCGGTGGCGCTGCGGCGGCGGGGGTCGCCCTCGCGGCAGGGGCAGGCGGCGGCAGTTCCGCGGCGACGACGACGACCACCACGACTCAGCCGGTGGCGACGACCACGACAACAACGACCACCACGCTTCCGCCGGCCTCGTGCAGTTACTCGCTCACTCCGGCGAGCACGACGCTGGACAAGGACGGGGGTTCGGGCACGTGCCAGGTTCGGCCGAGTCTTTCCACCTGCCGCTGGACGGCCGAGAGCACGGAGAATTGGCTGACGATCAGCTCCGGCCAGTCCGGAACCGGCAATGGCAGCGTGCGTTTCAGCGCCACGCAGAACGAGGGACGCGAGCGCAAGGGCCGCATCCGGCTGCTCCAGAACAAGGAGATCCGCTGCGAGGTGGTCCAGCGGGGCGAAGACAACCTCCGCCTCACAGCCGCTGTCGTCACCTGGGCCAGCGACCTGCAGGTGGCCGGCGGGAGCGGGCAGCTGATCCTGAATGGCGCGAGCGGCGCGCACCAGGGGCCTGGTCGCTCTCAGGGATCCGGAGAGGCTCGACGGGGCGACAACCGCTTCGAGGCCACACTCGTCGAAGGCCGGGGCCAACCGGGCACCTGGCGCTTCGAGCTGGCCGGAGCGTTCCGACCCGGCAGCCTGCGGGTCGTTGCCGGGGAGCTTCAACTCGTCACCGCCGAGGCCATCGTGTTTCGCCTTGCGGGCCGACCCGGCGAACGCATTGTTTTCGCCTTCAGCGGTGGTCAGTAGTACCTAAGTAGCAGGTGACACCCGTCACAGACATTGGCTCCTGTCGAGGATACCTTCTTCCTCGTGATCAGCCGTGCCTTGGCGCTCGTCCTCGTTCTGTTCATTCTCGTTTCCGGGGACGCGCCACTTTCGAGGTTCGTACTTGCCGTTTTCCTGATGGTCGTTTCATCCTTGTCGTTCATTTATTCGGAGGCTTTTCATGGGTCGTATCACTCGGTCGGCTTACTTCACGTTCCTCTCCGTGTTGCTCGTCCTGGGCAGCGCGGCCTGCGGTTCCAATTCCAAGAGCGGTTCCCTGCTTTCGTCCTCGCCTGTCGAGACCACCGCGACGATCTCCGGAACGGTGGACGCGGGCGCCAGCAGTTCCAGCGTCTCCTCCCAGTCGCACGCTAGCTCCGCCGGTCTTCGCGTCAGCGTGGTCGGGACCGGCGTCTCGACGACCACCGACGGCTCCGGTCAGTTCACGCTCAGCGGCGTGCCGGCGGGCCAGAGCGTCACGCTGCGCTTCGAAGGCCACGGCATCGACGCCCGGGTCGAGATCAGCGGCCTCACGCCGGGGCAGGTGCTGCGCGTCAACGTCCAGGTCTCAGGCTCGAATGTACAGCTGCTAGGCTCCGACGATCCTTCGCCGAGCCCGAGCCCGTCGCCGTCGCCCGACCCCTCTCCCACGCCGTCTCCCAGCCCTTCGCCCGGCGACGACGCGGAGAACGAGGCCGAGTTCACCGGCACGATCGAGTCGATCAACGCCCCCAACCTGACGGTAGCCGGCCGTCTGGTGGTGACCGACACCACGACGCGGATCAAGAGCCATGGTGACTCGATCCCGTTCTCGACGCTCGCGGTTGGCAACGTGGTCGAGGTCGAAGGCCAGACGCTCGCCGACGGCAGCGTCCTCGCCAAGAAGATCAGCCTCGAGGACAGTGGCGACGATGACGGCGACGACGACGGTGGCTCCGGCGATGACGACGGAGACGACGGTGGCGATGACGACAGCGGCGGAGACGACGACAGCGACAGCAACTAGTTTCAGCCAACCGGTCCGTCCCGGGGCGGCGCGCTTCAGCCAGGAAGCCGCCGCCCCGTTTCACTTGACACGGCTTCCGGCTGCCGCCAATACTGAATGGCGGTTCATTCAGAATGGCGCGACGCAGGAGCGACGACAAGCGCGAGCGGATCCTGGAGGCCGCGGTCAAGGTCTTCGCGCGCAAGGGCTATTTCGGGGCCCGCGTCGCGGAGATCGCCAAGAAGGCCGGCGTGGCCGACGGCACCATCTACCTCTACTTCCGCAGCAAGGAAGACATCCTCGTGTCGCTCTTCGACGAGGTGATGGCCGAGCACATCGCCCGGGCCCGTCAAGAATCCAAGTCGCTGTCAGGCGCCCAGGCCAAGCTGCACGCGATCGCCAGCCACCACCTGCGGCTGTTCTCGGGCAATCAGGACCTCGCGGTCGTCTTCCAGGTGGAGTTGCGCCGCTCGACCAAGTTCATGGAGCGCTTCACGGCCAGCTGGCTCCAGGACTACTTCGCGCTGCTCGGGGAGGTGATCGGCGAGGGCCAGCGCCAGGGCGTGCTGCGCGCCGACATGCCGAAGAAACTCGCCACCAAGGCCTTCTTCGGCGTCCTCGACCAGATGGTCACGTCGTGGATCCTCGGCGCCAAGGAATATTCTGTCGGCGACCTCGCGGGGCCCGTGGTGGAGCTCTTCCTGCGTGGGGCCGCCTCCCCGGCGAAGCTGCCGAAGGCCCGACCCGCGCTGCGGGCCGTCGCCTCCGGGAGAGGGGGCAGGTGATGGAAGTCCGGACGCTCTGCGAGATCTTCTACCGCTCGGTCGACACTTATCGGAAGCCGGATCACCTACTCCGTAAGAAGGATGGCGCCTGGCGGGCGATCAGCTCCGACGAGTTCCGGAAGAGCGTGGAGGAGCTCTCATCGGGCCTGCGGGCCCTCGGCATCCAGAAGGGCGACAAGGTCGCAATCCTCTCCGAGAACCGGCCCGAGTGGGCTTATGCCGATCTCGCCAGCCTCGCGGCCGGCGCCGTGGATGTGCCAATCTATTCGACGCTCACGCCGCAACAGGTCCTCTACATCCTGAACGACAGCAAGGCCAGGGCGATCTTCGTCTCGAACGCCGCGCAGGCGGCCAAGGTCATCGAGGTGCGCGCCGAGGCGAAGCACCTGGAGCACGTCATCCGCATGGACGAGACGGTGATCGAGGGCACCCGGTCCCTGGACGACGTCCGCGCCCTGGGCCGGCCCCCGCTCCAGAAAGACCCGCAGGCCGTGCGCTCCCGAGCTGCGGAGGTGAAAGCGGGCGACCTCGCGACGCTCATCTACACCTCCGGCACCACGGGCGATCCCAAGGGCGTGATGCTGACGCACGGCAACCTGGTCTCGAACCTGCTCGGCAGCCTGGCGGCCTTCAGCGGCATCGGTGCTCGCGACACGGCCTTGTCGTTCCTGCCCTTGTGCCACGTCTTCGAGCGCATGGGCGGCCACTACCTGATGCTCTACGTCGGCGCCACGATCGCCTACGCGGAGGCTGTCGACAAGGTGCCTCAGAACATGCTCGAGGTGCGGCCGACCCTGATGCTTTCGGTGCCGCGCCTCTACGAGAAGATGTACGCGAAGATCAACGAAAAGGTCGCGGGCGATTCCCCGCTGCGCCAGAAGATCTTCCGTTGGGCGCTCGCCACCGGACGCGAAGTCTTCCGCCATCGCTGCGAGAAGACGACGCCCGGCCTGCTGCTGTCGCTCAAGCACAAGCTCGCCGACAGGCTGGTCTTCGCGAAGATCCGCGAGCGGACGGGCGGGCGTTTGCAGCTCTTCGTATCCGGGGGTGCGCCCCTCGCCCGCGAGATCGCCGAGTTCTTCGGCTCCGCCGGCCTGTTGATCCTCGAGGGCTACGGTCTCACTGAGACCAGCCCGGTGATCAGCGTCAACACGCCGCTGGCGCTGCGGCCCGGCAGCGTCGGCCAGCCGATCCCGGGCGTCGAGGTGAAGATCGCCGCGGACGGCGAGATCCTGACCCGCGGCCCGCACGTGATGCAGGGCTACTACGAGAAGCCTGACGCCACCGCCGAGGCCATCGACAAGGATGGCTACTTCCACACCGGTGACATCGGGATCCTCGACGCTCAGGGTTTCCTGATCATCACCGACCGCAAGAAAGACATCCTGGTCACCTCGGGCGGCAAGAACATCGCCCCCCAGCCGATCGAGAACAGGCTCAAGACCAACAAGTTCTTCGCCGAGATCGTGATGATCGGCAACCAGCGCAAGTACGCCGCGGCGCTCGTCGTCCCGAACTTCGAGACCCTGGAGAAGTGGGCCCAGGAGAAACGCCTCGCCTACGCGACGCGCGAGGAGCTCGCGGCCAAGGCCGAAGTCGCGGAGCACTACAGGCAACTGGTCGCCGAGCTCACGAGCGACCTGGCCCAGTTCGAGAAGATCAAGAAGGTGGCAGTGCTGCCGCGCGAGTTCAGCGTGGAGGCGGGCGAGCTGACACCCACGCTCAAGGTCAAGCGCCGCGTCGTGGAACAGAAGTACAAGGACAGGATCGACGCTCTTTACGGGGGCGAGTCGCCCGCGTGAGGGTCTCGGTTCAGAAGGCCGTCGTGCTGGGCGCGGGAACGATGGGCGCCCAGGTGGCGGCCCAGCTGGTGGCCCGCGGCATCGACGTGGCGCTGCTCGACATCGTGCCCCCCGGCGCGGAGGACCGCAGCGGCCTGGCCCGGAAGGCGATCTCAGGTCTCAAGAAGCTGAAGCCGAGCCCGCTCCACCTGCCCGAGCACGCGATGCTATTGCGTCCCGGCAATTTCGAGGACGACTGGAAGGAGCTGAAGGACGCCGACTGGGTCTTCGAGGCCGTCGTGGAGGACCTGGAGATCAAACGCCAGCTCTTCGCGAAGGTCGCCACGATCGTCAAGAAGACCGCCGTCGTCACCAGCAACACCTCGGGCCTCGGCATCGCGGCGATGTCGTCGGCGCTCCCCGCCGACTTCAAGAAGCGCTTCTTCGGGACGCACTTCTTCAACCCGCCGCGCTACCTGAAGCTGCTCGAAACGATCCCCGGCCCTGAAACCGACCAGGCGCTGCTCGCGGCCATGGAGAGCTTCTGCGAAGAAGTCGTGGGCAAGGCTGTCGTGCGCTGCAAGGACACGCCCAACTTCATCGGCAACCGGATCGGTTCGTACGCTTTCGGCGTCGTGCTGCAGGCGATGCAGGACCTCGAGCTGAGCATCGAGGAGGTGGACGCGCTCACGGGCGCCGCCATCGGCCGCGCCAGGAGCGCCACGTTCCGCACCGCCGACATCGCCGGCGTCGACGTGTGCGTGAAGGTCGCGAGCAACCTCTACGACGCCGTTCCCGACGATCCCGAGCGGGCGGTCTTCGAGGTTCCCGGCTTCATGCAGACGATGCTCGAGCGCCGCTGGCTGGGTGAGAAGACCGGCGCGGGCTTCTACAAGAAGGAAGGCCCGGAGATCCGCACTCTCGACTGGAAGACGCTCGAGTATCGCGAGCGGAAGAAGGCGAAGTTCGCCTCCGTCGAGGCCGCTCAGAACACGGCCGACATGGCGGCTCGCCTGCGGCAGCTGGTCGCGGGCAAGGACAAGGCGGGCCAGTTCCTGTGGCAGGTGCTCTCCGCCGTGTCGCTGTACGCCGCGGCGCGCGTGGGCGAGATCTCGGACGATGTCGTTTCGATCGACCGGGCGATGGAGTGGGGCTACGGCTGGGGCATGGGCCCGTTCCGGACCCTGGACGCCCTGGGCGTCGCCGACAGCGTCGCACGCGCGAAGGCGGAGGGCCGCGCCGTTCCCACTCTGGTCGAGCAGCTGCTCGCGTCCGGCCGCAAGAGCTTCTACGAGGCGGTCGACGGTGGCGAGACGGCTTTCGGACCCTCAGGTGTCGTGCCGGTGGCCGAGCGCAAGGGCGTCATCTCCATCGCGCAGGTCAAGGCCCGGGGCGGCATCAAGAAGAAGAACCCGGGCGCGTCGCTCGTGGACCTGGGCGACGGCTGCGGCCTCGTCGAGTTCCACACCAAGATGAACGCCCTCGGCACCGACACCTTCGCGATGCTCGGCGCCGCCGTCAAGGAGGGCCGCCAGCACTTCGACGCCCTCGTGGTGGGCAACCAGGGCGAGAACTTCACCGTCGGCGCGAATCTCATGCTCGCCCTGCTCGCCGTCCAGGAGGAAGAGTGGGACGAGCTGGACCTCTCGATCCGCCAGTTCCAGAACGCCAACATGGCGCTCAAGTACGCCGAGCTGCCGGTCGTCGTCGCGCCCTTCGGCATGACGCTGGGCGGCGGCTGCGAGATCGCGCTCCACGGCGCCCGCGTGCGCGCGTCCGCCGAGACCTACATGGGGCTCGTCGAGGTCGGCGTCGGCCTGGTCCCGGCCGGCGGCG
>JAQBHI010000033.1:0-4672 GCA_032127875.1 Acidobacteriota bacterium | reverse complement strand
TTCATCGGCGACGTGGGTCGGCCCGATCTCGCGGGCGCCACGGGATGCACGCCGGAGCAGATGGCGGGGATGCTGTACGACTCGCTCCACGACAAGCTGCTGACGCTGCCGGATGCGACCGAGGTCTACCCGGCCCATGGGGCGGGATCGCTGTGCGGCCGCAACATCTCGAAGGAGACCTCCTCCACGATTGGGGAGCAGCGGCGGACGAACTATGCGCTCCAGCCGATGCCGAGGGCGCGCTTCATCGAGATGACCACCGCCGACCTGCCCGAAGTACCGCGCTATTTCGCGCTGGACGTGGAGCTCAATCGGGAAGGCGCTGCCCCGCTCGCCCATCGGCCGCTGCCTGCGGCGCTGTCACCTGGCGAGGTTTCAGCCGCGCTCCAGACCGGAATCGTGAGCCTGGACGTGCGCTCGTCCGCCGCTTTCGGCACCGGCCACGTTCCAGGCTCGGTCCACGTCGGCCTCGACGGACAGTTCGCGTCGTGGTGCGGGACGCTGCTCGAGGCCTCGCGCGGCATCGTGCTCGTCACGGAGGACGAAGAGCAGGTGCGCCACGCCGCCACGCGCCTGGCGCGGGTCGGCTTCGAACACGTCGTCGGGTATCTGGCTGGCGGCGTCGCGGCCTGGGATCGGGTGGGACTTACGCTCGCGCGCGTGCCGCAGTGGCCCGTGGATGCGTTGCGCGGCGAACTCGAGTCGAAGCGCGGTCTTCAGCTTCTCGACGTGCGCCGGCCAGCGGAGTACGCGACGGGCCACGTGCCCGGCGCGCAGAACCTGCCGCTCGACCGTCTCGAGGCTGAGGCCGCGCGCCTGGATCCGGCCAAGCCGACGGCTGTGATCTGCGCAGGCGGCTATCGCTCGAGCGCGGGCACGTCGGTGCTGCAGCGCCGCGGCTTCCGCGAGCTGTACAACGTCGTCGGCGGCACCAGCGCCTGGCTCGCAGCGGGCTTTCCCAGCGAAGGGGCTTGACGCGGCGCCGGGGGTCCGCCCTGGTTGACTACGGCTTTCTACCGCGGCGGCCGGCGACCCAGTCGTCCCACAGATCCATGCCGATCATCTGAGGCTTGAGCGTCGTGCCCTCGACGATGGCTTCGATCTCCCTGCGGCTCTGCCGGCTCCAGCTCACGTCGTGGCTGGCGAAGCCCCACGTCACCGCCGCGGCAATCGCGGCGTTCTGCTTGAGTTGACGCAGGTCGACCTTGTCGAAGGTGTCCGAGCGCGCATGGTAGTTCGGGCCGTAGTTGGCTGACTCCTGGTTTGCGACCAGGTTGGCGACGCCCTCCATCATGAAGTCGTAGTTGTCGGTGCCGACGACCGGCTCGCTGAGCTGCGTGAACGGGCCGAGGCCGGCCACCGGTGCCAGCGATTTCGCGACCACGCCGTGGAGCTCGGGACGGCCGTTCGTGAAGAAACCGGTGATACGGCCGCTGCCGATGTCGAAGGACCCGGCCATCACGTGGCGGTCGAGCTCGGCGGCGTGGGCCTTCGCGTATTCCCACGAGCCGTTCATGCCCTGTTCCTCGCCGTTCCACAACGCGAAACGGAGGGTGCGGCGCGGGCGCAGGCCCAGGGCGTGGATCTGCCGGGCGATGTCGAGGATCAGCGCCACGTTGCAGCCGTTGTCGAGGGCCCCGGTCCCCAGGTCCCACGAGTCGAGATGGGCGCCGACGATGACGATCTCTTCGGGCTTCTCGCTGCCCCGGATCTCGCCGATCACGTTGGCGCTTTGGTATGGCTTGCCGCCCTCCACGTCGATCGACGCCGTCAGGGTGAGGCGGCGTCCCGAGCGGAGCAGGCGCAGCGCACGCTGCGCCGCTTCGCGTTCCAGGATCAGCATCGGCCGCGTGTTCCTGCGCCCGATCGAGACGTTGTGACGATACAAAAGGCCCTTTGGCCGCGAGGCCATGTACGTGACACCGGCCACGTCGGCGGCGAACGCCCGGCGTTCCACCTCCGCGGCCTCGGCGTACTCCCGGAAGAGTCCCTCCAGATCCACGAGCTCCTCGGTCTCGATCAGCACAAAAGCGCCCCTGGCGGAGGCTCCGAGGCGCGTGAAGTCGGCCTCCGAACCTGACCCGCCATACACGAGCGGCGCCGTGAGGCCAGCGCCCGGCGTTTCCGCCGAGAACGGCATCGCGGCCGCGCGAAGCTCGAACGAGAAGTCGCCTCCGACGCGGGCCGACGCGGACCGCTCGAGCCACAGCGCTGGCATCGAGAACGCCTCGCTGCGCGCTTCGACGCCGGCTTCACGGAAGCGCGCAAGGCCCCATTCGATGGCACGGCGGTTTGCTTCGGAGCCGGTGGGACGTCCGCCGATCTCGTCGGTGAGCGAGCGCAGGTCGCGCACGAGCGGCGTGTCGCCGAGCAGGGCCGCTGCCAGACGGGCGGAATCGTCCGCAAGGGCGAGGCTCGGGGCCGCGAGGGCCAAGGCAAAGACGCAGGTCCTGGGGAGTTTCATGGCGAGCCCATTCTAGCGGCAGCCTCGCGTCCGAGGCACAAGGGCGCGCGACGGGCGGGCCTTTGGAGGCCCGTCGAGGTTGACCAGCAGCGGCAACTAGAATACATGTTGATTGGAGGCATACGATGGCCAAACGCATTTTCCTGTTCGTCGTCACGAACATCGCAATCGTCTTTACCCTTTCCATCATCCTGAGCCTGCTCGGGGCCGGCCGTTACGTCAGCCCCGACGGTCGCCTCGACTACGCGCAGCTGGCGGTCTTCTGCTTCGTCTGGGGCATGGGCGGCGCCTTCATCTCGCTTCAGATCTCGCGTTGGATGGCGAAGCGGGCGATGGGCGTGAAGCTGGTGAACGGCCAGACCGGAAACCAGGATCTCGACTGGCTCTACAACACGATCGGGCACCTGACGCAGCAGGCCAACCTGCCGATGCCCGAGGTCGGCGTCTACGATTCGCCCGAGGTGAACGCCTTTGCCACGGGCCCGAGCAAGCGGCGCAGCCTGGTGGCCTGCTCGAGCGGCCTGCTCCACAGCATGACCCGTGACGAGGTGCAAGGTGTCCTGGCCCACGAGGTCACGCATATCGCCAACGGCGACATGGTCACGATGGCCTTGCTCCAGGGCGTGATCAACGCCTTCGTGATGTTCCTCGCCCGCATCGTGGCCCATGCCGTCAGGCAGACGATGGATTCACGGGCGGCGGACATCGTCGCGTTCCTGGTGATGATCGCGCTCCAGATCGTGCTCGGCGCGCTGGGCTCGCTGGTGGTCGCGTGGTACTCGCGGCGACGCGAATTTCGCGCCGATGCCGGTGGCGCGGCGCTGGCCGGCCGAGGCGCCATGGTGGGCGCCCTGAGGCGGCTGCTCGCCACACAGGAGCGCGTCGACGTCTCGAACAGCGCGCTCGCGAGCTTCAAGATCGCGGGCGGCCGCAGTTGGCTGCAGCTGTTCGCGACCCACCCGCCGCTCGAGCTTCGCATCGCGGCCCTCGAAGGCCGCTAGCCTGCAGATCAGCCGCAGTTCGAGGGAGGCGAACGTGGACGAAACCGAACGCACTGGACACCTGCAGACGCTCGCCGACACCCCGGCCCGCCTCAAGGCCGCGCTCAAGGGCGTCTCGAAGAAGATCGCGACAACGCGGCCCGCGCCCGGCAAGTGGTCGATCCTCGAGATCGTCTGCCACATGCGCGACATGGAGGCCGAGGCCTACCTGGGTCGTTACCGCCGCATGCTGGCCGAGGACAACCCCAGCCTGCCCGACATCGACGGAGACGCGATCGCGATCGAGCGCGACTATCGCTCGCAGTCGCTCGCCGGCGTCGTGCGCGAGTGGTCCAAGCTGCGCAAGGAGAGCCTCAAGCTCCTCAAGAAGGTCAGGGGCGGGCAATGGGAGCGCATCGGCACCCACGAGACGGCGGGACCCTTCTCCGTCGCCGCTTTCGTGCAGCGGCACGCCGTCGGCAACGACGAGGCGCACCTGGGGCAGATCGAGGCCGCGCTGCGCCGCTTTGCGACGCTCGCCCGGCTCGCCGCAGCACCCGGCGCGCTGGCGGAGGCCGTGAAGGGACAAGACGCCGCGACCGGGGCGCGCCGCGGCCCCGACGGCAAGTGGTCGATCGTCGAGAACGTCTGCCACATGCGCGACATCGAGCTGGTGTTCGTCGAACGCTTCACCAAGATGGCCTTTTCCGAACGGCCCGCCTTCTGGATGCTCGACAACGAGCGCACCGCCATCGCCAAGAAGTACCGCGAAGCCGACATGAGCGCGGCGCTCAAGAGCTTCAAGGAACTGCGGCTGGAAACGCTGACGTTGCTCAAGGCGTTGCCGGCCAGCGCCTGGCAACGCACGGGACTGCATCCGAAGCGGGGCGAGCTGAGCGTCGAACAGCTCGCCGAGCACCTCGGCAATCACGACGACAAGCACACCGCACGCGTCCGGGAACTGCGCAGCCTCTGACGCACACGTTGTCTCGTGTGCGGCCAGGCGCGCGTGTCAACGTCACCCGAAACAAGTCAGCCACTGCGGCTTCGCGTCCCTTCTCCCGCCACGGGGATGAACAGACCTGGCTTTGGAGCTGACGAAGTCCGCGCTGGCGAGGAAGCGCGGCCTTCGCGGCTCAATCCAGGGTGTTATGCGCACAGGTCAAGACGCGGCATGACCGCATGATGTCTCAGGGAGGCTGAAAGTGACGCTCCACACTGCTCCAAT